>JBQTIB010000169.1:0-4628 GCA_052389435.1 Sporichthyaceae bacterium
CGTCGAGCAGGCGGGCGACGTGCGCGGTGGAGGCGAAGTCGTCGACGCCCTCCGCACCTCCGGAGCCGCCGTCGAACAGGCCCATGACGCCCTCGACGATCGCCACCTGCGAGCCCGCGGCGCCGTGCAGGAACAGGGGCGCAATGCGCGAGGCTCCCGCCATCCACGCGTCGAGATTTCGGGCGGGCTTGCCCGCGGCGAGGCCCAGGTAGCCGGGATCGATGTAGTCGGGGCCGACCTTGTGGGCGGAGACGGAGAATCCGCGTGCCCTGATGGCGGCGATCAGACCCGTCGCGACGGTGGTCTTGCCGGTGCCGCTGCCCGGGGCGGCGATCACCAGCCGGGGGGGACCGCCGGGAGCGGGAACGAGGATCGTCACAGTGCCTCCAACGAGCGGGCGGCCGTTCGGGTCACCATTCGATCCCCCGTTGGCCCTTCTGGCCGGCGTCCATGGGGTGCTTGATCTTGGTCATCTCGGTGACGAGGTCCGCTGCCGCGCACAGGTCCGGGTGGGCGTCGCGGCCGGTGATCACGACGTGCTGGGTGCCGGGGCGGGTGCGCAGAGTTTCCACGACGTCCGCGACGTCCACCCAGCCCCACTTCATCGGATAGGTGAACTCGTCGAGCACGTAGAGCGTGTGGGACTGCGCGGCCAGGCGACGCTTGATCTCGGCCCAGCCCTCGGCTGCGTCGGCGGCGTGGTCCACCTCGGTTCCGGGGCGGCGGGACCAGGACCAGCCGGTGCCCATCTTGTGCCACTCGACGGGGCCGCCCTCGCCGCTCTGGGCGTGCACGCGGCCGAGCGCGATCAGCGCGTTCTCCTCGCCGACCTTCCACTTCGCGCTCTTCACGAACTGGAACACCCCGATCGACCAGCCGGCGTTCCAGGCGCGCAGCGCCAGGCCGAACGCGGCGGTGGACTTGCCCTTGTTCTCGCCGGTGTGGACGATCGTCAACGGTCGAGTACGCCGCTGACGGGTCGTCAGACCGTCGTCGGGGACGAGGGTCGGGACTCCCTGGGGCATCAGGCTGCCCCCCTTCGGCCGAGCGAGCCCGAGCGATCGTGCCGCAGCCCCGACACGAGGGTCGCGAGGCCGTTGGCCGGCAGCGCGTCCAGGCGCAGCACGCGGGCGCCGAGTTCGGCGGCGAACTCCTCGGCCAGACCGAGGCGCACGGCGCCGGACTCGCAGTCGAGGACCACGGCTGCGACGCCGTCGCCGTAGAGCAGGCCCGCGGCACGCCGCGCCTGGGCGACGGCGTTCGGGCCCGAGTTGGCGCGTCCGTCGGTCAAGACGACCAGCAGCGGGGCGCGGTCGGGGTCCCGCAGCCGTTCGCGGGCCAGGACGCTGCGCGCGAGCAGCAAACCCTCGGCCAGCGAGGTGCGCCCGCCGGTCGCGATCGACCCGAGCCGGGCGGCGCCGGCCTCGACCGACGAGGTCGGCGGCAGGACGAGCTCGGCGCCGGCGCCGCGGAAGGTGACGAGGCCAACCTTGTCCCGGCGCTGATAGGCGTCCCGCAGCAGGGACTGGACGGCGCCCTTCACCGCGCGCATCCGCGAGCGGGAGCCCATGGAACCGGAGGCGTCGACGCAGAACAGGACGAGGTTGCCGACCCGGCCGTGCCGACGGGTGGCGCGCAGATCGGTCGTGCGCACCACGATCGGCCCCGCGGCGGCGCGACCGCGCGCGTGCTGCTGCGCAGCCGCCGCGCGCAGGGTCGCGGTCAGGTGGACCGTGTCGGCACTCGGCGGGCCGACGGGTCGCATCGAGCCGACGACGCGGCCGTTGCGGCTCGGCCCCGGCGACCGGCGGCCGGGGACGCCGGGTCCCCTGGTCGCGGCGGTGAGCAGCCGCGGCTTGAAGGTCTCGCCGATCGCGTCGGTACGGGTCTGCGCAGCCCCCCGTGCGGAGGAGTCGGCCGGCTGCTGCGGGGAGCCCGTCGCGGGCGGCTCGGACGTGTGCTGCTGCGCGTGGGGGCTCTCCGGCTGCGCCGGCTCGGGCGCTCCCCCGCCGTCCGGGTCGGGGTCGGGCTCCGGCGGCGTCTCGTCCTGCAGCGACTGCTTGAGCGCGTCGTCGTCGAGACCGGGGGCGTCGAACGGGTCCCGCCGGCGCCGGTGCGGCAGCGCCAGGCGCGCGGCGGCCTCCACGTCCTCGGCTCCGACGACGGTCCGGCCGTGCCAGGCGGCGTGGGCGCGGGCGGCGCGGGCCGTGACGAGGTCGGCGCGCATGCGGTCGTCGTCGAAGGCCGCGCAGTCGCGGGCGATGCGTTCGAGCTCGGCGTCGGGCAGTTCGACGGAGCCGACCAGCGCGCGGGCGCGTTCGATCCGCGCGGCGAACTCGGCGTCGTCGGCCGCCCAGCGGGCGGTGAACCCGGCGGGGTCCGCCTCGTGCGCGAGGCCGCGGCGGACGACCTCGGCGCGCACCTTCGGATCCCGGCTGGCGGCGACCTGCACGGTGAGCCCGAATCGGTCGAGCAGCTGCGGGCGCAGTTCGCCCTCTTCGGGGTTCATGGTGCCGACCAGCAGGAAGCGGGCCGCGTGCGAGACCGAGACTCCCTCGCGCTCGACGTGTGCGCGCCCCATGGCCGCGGCGTCGAGCAGCACGTCCACGAGGTGGTCGTGCAGCAGGTTGACCTCGTCGACGTAGAGCACGCCGCGGTGCGCGGCCGCGAGCAGCCCGGGCTCGAACGCGCGCACGCCCGCGGACAGGGCCTGCTCCAGGTCCAGGGACCCGACGACGCGGTCCTCGGCGGCCCCGACCGGCAGCTCCACCAGGCGCACGCGACGCTCGACGGCCGCCTCGTCGGCGCGGTGCGGACCGTCGGGGCAGCCCTCGTCCGGGGCGGCCGGGTCGCAGGCGAACCGACAGCGTTCGACGGCAGCCAGCAACGGCAGCAACGCGGCCAGGGCGCGCACGACGGTGGACTTGGCGGTGCCCTTCTCCCCGCGCACCAACACCCCGCCGACGCTCGGCGCCACGGCGTTGAGCGCGAGCGCGAGCTTGAGGTCGTCCATTCCGACCACGGCCGAGAACGGGAACGCGCCGGCGGAAGATGTCACTGCCGGCCCCTCCCCTCGTGTCGCGCCGCCCACGGGCGCCCTGCCCCAAGCTTCCCACGCTCCCCAACCGCCCCCGACCTGCCCCGACCTGCCCAGGGCGTCCGCCGAAGAGTGACCCATAGCGCACGTTTCGGCGGACGCCGGACGAGGCGGGCCCTAGGTGTAGAAGGCGGTGCGGCTGCCGAGCGCGGTGTCGGCGACGGTGTGCCAGTGCGGTTGGCCCCGGTGGCGGGTGAGGCGGGCCAGGGTGACCCGGCGGACGCGCAGCGGGACCGGCTTGTGGTCGGCGAGGTGCGCGAGGCGTTCGCGGATGTCGGCCGCCGGGGTGGGGCCGGTGGCGTAGGCGACCGGCACGTGCGGGCGGAACGGGATGCGTTCGCGCAGCCACGGCTGGTAGTTCAGGACGCTGCGGGCACCCTGCCAGAGCCCGATCTTGAGCTCGCGGATCTCGTCCCACGGCGTGACCGACAGGGACACCCCGCCCGGACGCAGCACGGGCGGGCCGAGCGCGAGGCGGACCTGGTGGTGGTCGATCGCCCAGTCCCGGGCGCGGATCTCGACCTTCTCCAGCTGAGCCGGGGTCAGATCTCCGCCGCCGACGCGCAGCAGCGGAACCTGCCAGCGCTCGACGGGGACGACGTCGAGCCCGGCGCCGTCGAGGGCGTCGTAGAGCAGGTGGGCGAGCGGGCGCAGCGCGTACTCGCCGTAGAAGCTGACGTGCCACTGGTAGGTGACGTAGTGGTCCCCGGGATTGCCCCGACGCGTCTCGTCGAGTTCGACGAGCTTGTCCGCGGCAGCCTGCTCGTACTCCCGGATCGAGGTCGGCTCGGTCCAACTCGGGGGCTCGTCCTCCGGATGGATCGGGCGTTCCTCCCAGGCCGGTGTCGCGTCGCCGTCGAGCGGTGCCGTGGTGAGCTCCGGCTCCTCGCTCCCAACCCGCTTCTCGCCGTCGATTAGCGTCGCCGCCAAGCGTCGCTGGACTGGGTGAGCTCGGAGGCGGAGTCCGGCAGCGACTTGTCCATCAGGTGCGCGACCGTCACCTCTTCCAGGACCTGGCGCAGGCCCACGCGCACGGCGATCCACACCTGCTGGAGCGCCTCGGCGGAGCCGGTGTACGCGACGTCCTCCGGTGCACGGCCGTGCACGCTGACCAGGGGGCCGTCGACGGCGCGGATGACGTCTGCGACCGAAACCTCGCTCGGCGGGGGCACGAGCATCCAGCCGCCCGCCTGGCCGCGCTGACTGGCGAGGATCCCGGCCCGGCGCAGGTCGGCGAGCACGGAGAGCAGGAAGTCGCGCGGGATGTCCTGGGCGGTGGAGATCGCCTCCGCGGACCGCGGGACCCCCGAGGGAGCGCCCGCGATCTCGATCAACGCCCGTACGGCGTAGTCGACCTTCGCCGAGATCCGCACTTGTTGCCCTTCCGCCGTGGCTCCGCCCGGGCAAGTATCCCCAGTCGCGCAACTCGACCCGGAGACGGGCCGGGCACAACCGACGTGGCGGCCCCCGGGGGACCCCCGGGGGGCCCCGCCCCCCCACCGGGGGGGGGGGGGCGCCCCCCCCGGCCCCC
>JBQTIB010000170.1:0-5405 GCA_052389435.1 Sporichthyaceae bacterium
GTACAGATCGACCGCGCTACGACGGAACTCTTCGGAGTAGTTCTTCCTCGCCATGATCTGGATCGTCTCGCTTCCCCCCGACCGAAGTCGGGATTGAAGCGTGTCCACCGTTCGGGGTCAGGTCCCAAGTTCGAGCACCTGCGAACCGTCCGCGCCGTCGACCACACGAGCGTCGACCGGGACGGTGTGCTCGGGCCCGGCCTCGAAGTTCTTCTGGGAGCTGTCCCACATCAGTGGCGGGGCGATGCGGAACACGACCGTGCCCTTGGCGTCGGTGGCGGCGAACCCCCCGCCGGAGGTGGCGACCAGCCGCAGGCCCCTCGCGGTGACCGGCAACCGGTATACCGGCGCCGCGCTGGGCACCTTGTCCAGCACGATGTTGATGTTGAATCCGTCCGCGGTCGCGGTGACCCGGACATCGCGGTCGGTGCCCGCGTCGAACGTGGCCTCGGCGCCGTCGACCCGCGCGGTCGGCAGGTCGGTGGCGATCCAGTCCAGGGACAGCGACTGCGCTCCGTTGCTGACGGTGGCCAGGGGTTCGGTGCCGGAGCCGTCGGTGATCGCGACGTCGGCCTTGGCGGCGTCGGGCACGAGAACGCCGTCCTGTTTGTCCAGGGAGGGGTCGATGTCGACGAATATGCCGTCTTTCTCCACGCGGGTGTCGTTCTGGGTGATCTCGACGGTGCTGCTGCCGTCGGGGTTCACATATTCGGTCGTGTTGGACCCGCGTCGGCTCTCGAGTTCGACCCGCTGCCCGCTCTCGGCCGCCGTGCGCGCTGCGACGCTGGTCTCGTCGAAGGGCTGAGCGGTCCACCCGGCGGGTGCCGACCCAGCCGGTGATGCCCCGTCAGGTTCTCCGGCCGCGGTGGCGGTCGGCGTCTGTAGCGCGGCGAGCAGCCCCACCAAGCAGGCCCCGGCGGTTGCCAGCGCGATGGTGCGAAGACGCCGCGTGGCGGCCGAGGAACGGGGCTGCGACATGAAGGAACTCCGGGGGAACGGCTCGACGGGTCGACTCGAGTGGGGCGCGACCGGGGCCTGTGGACAGGGGTCGCCTCATCAACGGCTCTTGACCCACCCGAGGTAAGGGCTTGACACGAGAACCGTCCGAACGGGTCATCCGGCCCTCGGTCGTTCGGCCGACCGGGATGCAGCGGAAGCGGCAACTCTTCGCGCCATGCCGTCTGCAGCAGGCGTCGCGCAACCCCCGGGCTCGCGGTGCAAGCCAGCAGAGCCCCGGACAAGTTGCTCAAGGCAATCGAGGTCCCGGGCGAAATCCCCGAATCAGCCAACGCCACCTATCGAATCGCCCAGCGCACATATCAAGCCTCCCCCGTCCCGCCAACTTCCGTGAAGCACCATCCTTTACCGTTGGATCAGTTCCGGCCCTACCGTTGATCGACGGAGTCGAGATCAGGCCGAGATCAGGCAGACATATGCATTCTTCGAATGTACGATCAGCGCGAGCGCGGCGGTCGAATTCGGGGGCGCGGCTGTGTTGAGTTCAGCGAAGATCGGCACCTCGTCATGGCGGTACTACACGAACTCGGTGGCGTGCGCGGCGACGGAGTACTTCCTCGGAGCCGGGGAGGCACCTGGCCGGTGGTGGGGCCGCGGACTGGAAGCACTGGGCCTCGACCCGGGCGCCTTCGTCGGCGAGGCGCAGTTGGAGTCGTTGTTCGCCCGTGCGCTGCACCCGGTGACGGGAGAGCGTCTGGGGCGGGCGTGGCGCACCGACGGGGTGACCGGGTTCGATATGACGTTCTCCGCGCCGAAGAGCGTCAGTTCCTTGTGGGCGCTGGCAGATCCGGACACCGCGCGGGATCTGCGGGCCGCGCACACGGCGGCGGTCGAGGCGGGGTTGTCGTATCTGGATCGGCATGCTTCGTGGTCGCGTCGCGGGGTGGACGGCACCGAACAAGTCGCGTCCGGTGGGTTGGCGGCGGCGTGCTTCGAGCACCGCACCTCACGGTGTGCCGATCCGCAGTTGCACACCCACGCGTTGGTGGTGAACAAGGTGCTCTGTACGGACGGGACGTGGCGGACGATCGACGCGACAGAGCTGTACGGCCACAAGAAGTCCGCCGGAATGGTTTATCAGACCGCGCTGCGCAGCGAAATAAACTCCCGCACCGGCCTGGTCTTCGAGACGGCGGACAGCAACGGTCAAGCAGAGATATTCGCGGTGCCTGGCGGGCTAATAAAGTTGTGGTCCAAACGCACCGCGCAAATCGAATCCGAGGCCGCGACCACAATCAGCGAGTACGAGAATTCGCTCGGCCGTTCACTGACCTCGGATGAACGCACGGCGGTGACGAAGACCGCGGTGTTGAAGACCCGTCCGGCGAAGTCGTCGTACGACGCGGGAACGTTGCAGTCGCGCTGATACGCCGAAGCAGTCGCAGCCGGGTACGACCCCGGGGCGGTCGTGCAGGCGGTGAACGACGCCGCGCGTGATCTGGGCCGGCGAGCGGGCCGGCAACCGGTCGCGGACCTGCAGCTCGCGGCAGAGGCGGTACGTGCCGTGGCGGCGACGAGGGCGGTGTTCTCCCGCGCGGACGTGGCGGTGCAGGTCGCCGCCCGGTTGCCGGTGGACGGCCGCGACGCCGCGGCAGTCGTGGCTCTGGTGGAGATGCTCACCGACACCGCGCTCGGACTGGACGAGGCGGTCCCGGTCGGGCACCAGCCGCGCGGGCTCACCCACCGGGCCTCGGACGCGCGGTGGGCCGGCGCCGACGTGCTCGCCGCCGAGGGCCGGGTGCTGTCGCTGGCCGAGCGTGGCCGCGCCGGCGGGTACGGGCAGGCGAACGCGGCGAACCTGCTCGTCGCCCTGACCGGCGCGGCCAGCCTGGACCTGAGCCAGTACGAGGCGCTGGAGAAGCTCGTCGGGTCCGGGGACTTCCTCACCGTGCTGACGGCACCGGCCGGGGCGGGCAAGACCCGGGCGTTGGGTGCCGCGGCCGCTGCCTGGGAGCGGGCCGGGTATCGGGTGATCGGGCTTGCGCCCTCGGCGCGGGCCGCGGCCGAGCTGGGGGAGGCGACCGGTGGGCCCGCGGACACCCTCGCCAAGTGGGCGCATGAGCAGGACCGACGCGGGCTGCTGCCGGCGCACGAGCGGGCCCGGTACTTACTCGACCCTCGCGCGCTGGTGGTCGTGGACGAGGCGTCGATGGCGAACACTCATGACCTCGACCGCCTCATCACCACCGCCGGCCGGGTCGGGGCCAAAGTCGTCCTGGTCGGTGACCCGGGACAGATCGGCGTGGTGCGCGGACCCGGCGGGATGCTCGCGGCCCTGGCGAACGCCGGGCACGGACTCGAACTGGACACCGTGCACCGCTTCACCCACGACTGGGAGGCCGCGGCCTCGCTGCAGTTGCGCCGCGGCAACCCCGACGTGTTGGCCACCTACCGCGACCACGGCCGGCTGCACGCACGCGCCGATGTCGACGCTGCGGTCCAGGCATTGCACGCCCGGTGGACGGCCGAGCGTGCGGCCGGGCGCGAGGTGCTGATGATGGCGCGCACCCGCGCCGATGTCGACGCGCTCAACACTCGCGCCCGGGCCAGCGCACAACATGCAGGCGACGTGCGTGGTCCCGCCGTGCGATTGGGCGAGCGCGAGTGGCAGGCCGGGGATCTGCTGCGCGCTCGCCGCAACGACCGGCGCCTGCCGATCGGAACGGACGGGCACGTTCGCAACGGTGACCGCTACCGAGTCACGGGCGTCGACGCGTCCGGTCTGCGCGTGGAGCACCTCGACCGCGGGGAGCGGGCGTTCCTGCCGGCGGGCTATGTCGCCGAGCACGCCGAGTACGGGTGGGCAACCACCGTCACCGCCGCCCAAGGCGCCACCGTCGACGTCGCCCTCGTGCTCGTCCGCCCGGGCATCAACCGGGAACTGAATCGCCCCGGGTCTGGTGGAGGCTCTCAATCCAGGAAGGATGAGAGTCGTGGCAGCACAGCGGAAGTACAGCGAGGAGTTGCGTGAACGGGCTACCCGGATGGCAGTGGAGGCCCGGAGGGATCCGGCTTCTGCCGTTGGTGCGGTCAAGCGGATCGCGGACCAGTTGGACGTGCATCCGGAGGCCCTGCGGACCTGGGTGAGGCAGGCCGAGGTCGACGTCGGCGTCCGGCCGGGCAGGAGGAGCGAGGACGCGGAGCGGATCGTCGAGCTCGAGCGGGAGAACCGGGAGCTGCGGCGGGCGAACGAGATCCTGCGGACGGCGTCGGCTTTTTTCGCGGCAGCGGAGCTCGACCGCCGCTTGAAGTGATCGTGGCCTACATCGACGAACACGCCGCGCGTGTCGTCGAGGGCCGCAGGCTCGGGGTCGAGCCGATCGTCGAAGCCCTGCGCAGCGCAGGGGTCGAGATCGCCCCGAGCACCTACTACGCCGCCAAGTCCCGCCCGCCCTCGGCACGGGCGCTGCGCGATGCCGAGCTCGTCGCCCTCATCCACGAGGTGCATCGGGACAACCTCGGCGTCTACGGTGCGCGCAAGATCTACCGCGCGCTTCGGCGCAGGGGCGTGCCGGTGGCGCGGTGCACGGTCGAGCGGCTGATGCGCCGCGAGGGTCTGCGCGGGATTCTTCGGGAGCGGTCGGTGCGGACCACGCTGGCCGACGGGCCCGAGACGGCGCGGCCCGAAGATCTGGTGGAGCGTCAGTTCGCTGCCGTGGAGCCAAATCTGCTGTGGGTGGCGGATCTGACCTACGTGCGCACCCACGCCGGTTGGGTCTACGTCGCATTCGTGCTCGACGTGTTCTCGCGCATGGTCGTGGGCTGGCAGGTCTCGACCAGTCTGCGCACGGAACTGGCCCTGGACGCCCTGGACATGGGTCTGTGGGCTCGGCGGCGGGCAGGCCAGGACGTGTCCGGTCTGACCCACCACAGCGACAGGGGCGTTCAGTATCGAGCGATTCGCTACACCGAGCGCCTGGCCGAGGCCGAAGCCGTCGCGTCGGTCGGGAGCAAGGGCGATTCGTATGACAACGCCATGGCCGAGGCGTTCAACTCGCTGTTCAAGGCCGAGTGCATCCGCAACCCCGTCATGCGACCGCACGGCGGCTGGGCCTCGGTCCGCGACGTGGAGACCGCCGTCGCCGAGTACGTCGACTGGTTCAACCACAGGCGCCTGCACGGCGAGATCGGCCACGTTCCACCGGCCGAGTTCGAAGCGAACCACTGGAAGGCAGCCGAGGAACAGAACTACCCTGAAATCAACCTGCTCGCAGGGACCGGATCCAGATAACCGAGTCTCCACAGAACCCGGGGCGATTCAGTTCGTCGACAAGCGAGACGGACTTCTGCGTCCGGAGGCCCGGGCGGTCCTGGCCGCGGCACCCACCCCGGGCGCGGGCGCGGCACTGGAACAGCCCCAGCTGCGCAAGCTGCTCGAACGCGCCGGC
>JBQTIB010000171.1:0-22796 GCA_052389435.1 Sporichthyaceae bacterium
GGAGCCCCCCGACTGTGCGGTACTCGACGGTTCGGTGGATCGGCGACGCACCACGGAGGGGAGTGCGTCGGACTGGCCGCTGGTGGGGCGTTCCGTCGAGGCCGCGCGGGTCGCCGCGGCGCTGTCCGGCTCCGGCTCGGCCGGGGGAGTGGTGCTCGTCGGCGGGCCGGGCGCGGGCAAGACGGCGCTGGCGCGCTGCTGCGTCGGCCGGGCCGCGGGGGCCGGCCGACCGACGCTGTGGCTGACGGGCACGGCGGGCACGGCCGACATTCCGCTGGGCGCGCTGGCCGGCGTTCTGCCCGAGCTCGACCCGGCGGCCTCGCCGGAGCAGCTGCTGCACCAGGCGAGCCGGGCGGTGCGTGCCCGGGCGAACGGGCGCGCGCTCGTGCTGGCCGTCGACGACGGCCAGTGGCTCGACGAGCTGTCCGCGGCGCTGGTCGCGCGGCTGGTCGACGACGGCCACGCGGTGTTGGTCGCCACGGTCCGGGCGGGCACGCCGGTGCCCGAACCGCTGGTGAACCTCTGGAAGAACGGCCGCGTGCAGCGCCTCGAACTCGAGCCGCTGCGCCGCGAAGACGTCGACGAGGTGCTGACGGCGGCGCTCGGCGGGCCCGTCGAGATCGCGACGAGCGGGGAGTTCCTTCGGGTCAGCGACGGCAACCCGCTGTTCGTCCGCGAGCTGTTCCTGGCCGCGCACCGCGAGGGACTGCTGCGCCGGCGGGGCGGATCCTGGTCGCTCGACGGTCCGCTGCCGACCTCGAACCGGTTGGCCGAGGTCATCGAAACTCGGCTCGCCGGGCTCGAGCCGCCGGCCCGCGAGGCGCTCGAACTGCTTGCCGTCGGCGGCGCCCTCCGGTTGGCCCACCTCGAGCGGCTGGTGTCGCTCGACGTTCTCGAAGACCTCGAGACCGCCGAACTGCTGACGATCCGTCAGGAAGCTGTCGGCGAGCTCGTCGACCTCGGGCATCCGCTCTTCGGCGAGGTGCTGCGCCAGGAGATGCCGAGTCTGCGGGCCCGCCGGCTCCGCGGGGTTCTCGCCGACGCGTTGGAGTCCGCGGGGGACTGCGACGACGTCGACCTCGAACGCGTCGTCCGCTGGCGCCTGGCCGGTGGCACGACTCCCGCGGCCGCCTCCCTGCTACGGGTCGCTCGGCGCGCTCTTGCGCGGTTCGACGTCGACCTCGCCCGGCGCACCGCCGCCGACGCGCACGCCGCCGCGCCGAGCGCGGAGTCCGCGCTGCTGCTCGGACGCGCGCAGTCTCTGTCCGGCAGGCATGCCGAGGCCGAGGAGGTCTTCGCCGTCGGGGCCGCCCTCGAGGCCGGGGAAACGGACGCGATCGAACTCGCGATGGCCCGCGCCGACAACCTTTTCCACTGGCTCGACCGCCCCGAGGACGGCCGCGCCGAACTCGCCGAACTCGCGGCCGGCTCCGCGCTCGGCGCCGTGCGCGTCAGTACCCGTTTGGCCAACTACGACCTCTACGACGGACGCCCCGTCGACGCCCTGCGTTTCCTCGGCGCTCCGGTCGCCCACGCCGACGCGCGCGTGACCATCGACGCCGGCTGCACCGGCGCCGTGGCCGCGATGAGCTGTGGTCACTTCGCGCTCGGCCTCGCGCACCTCGCGGTCGTCGACGCGGCGGTTGAGAATCTCGGCGGCAACGTGTACTCGACGTCGGTCGCGGGCATCGACCTCGCCTCGCGCTACGCCGCCCGGATGGGCATCGACCTGCACCGCGGCCGGTATGCGGACGTCGTCGAGTTCGGGCTTCGCGCACACCAGGTCGCCTTCGAGGACGCCTCGCCCACCGCCCGCGGATGGGTCGCGCACCTGCTCGGCGCCGCCCACCTGGCGCAGGGTCGGGTCGCCGAGGCGATCCGTTGGTTCCGGGAGGCCGTCGCGGCCTCGACGACCATGTCGACCGAGTCGCTGCACCGCATCGTGCTCACCGGCCTGGCCGCGGCGCACGCGTGGGCCGGCGACGTCGACGCCGCCGAGAAGGCGTTGGCCGGCGTCGACGACCTGCCGGGCCGTCCGCTGCCGCTGTTCGAATCGCACGTCCGTCGCGCCTGCGCCTGGGTGCTCGCGGGTCGCGGCCGCAGCGCCGAGGCGGCCGAGGAGTTGATCGCCGCGGCGTCCGGCGTGGTGCGCGACGGGCAGTCGCTGGTCTTCGAGGCCGCACTGCTGCACGACGCCGTCCGAGTCCACCCCGCCGCGGCCGCGCGGGTGGCGGACCGGCTCGGCGAGATCGCCCTGGTGGTCGAGGGACCGCTGACGGCCGCGCGAGCCCTGCTGGCTCGCGGCCTCGCCGACGGGGACGCCGCCGCGGTGGAGACGGCCGCGCGCGAGTTCGACGCCCTCGGCGCGACGCTGTTCGCCGTCGAGGCCGCGCACGCCGCCGTCGGCCTGGCCTCGGCATCCGGATCGAGCCGTCGGGCGACGTCGCTGCGTCGCTACGCGGCCGACCTCGCCGCCCGGTGCGGCGGCGCGGCCACTCCGGGGATGCCCCGCGAGCAGGTCGAGACCGACGGCCTGCTGACCGAGCGCGAGGCCGAGATCGCTCGCCTGGCCGCGGGCGGCCTGGCGTCGAAGGCCATCGCCGCGCAGCTGTTCCTGTCCCCGCGCACGGTGGACAACTGCCTGGGCCGGGTCTTCGCGAAGCTCGGCGTCACCAGCCGAGCAGAGCTCGCGGACGCCCTGGCCTGACAGCATGAACGGCATGACCGCCCCTCGCCAGCTGCACGAACTCAAGCCGGGAGTCGTACTGCTCGAGGTGGCTACCGGCGAGGTGTGGACCATCGACCGCGTAGACCGCCCGAACTCCTACGCGCCCGTCGTGGTCCACCTGAGCAACGCGGCGGCGACGCGCACGGCCGACGCGGGCGCGCTGCTGACGGCCCGAGACGGCGCGGACGACTGGCACTTCGCCCCAGCCCCTCCCGAAGGGCCGTAACTGTGGGGGCTGTCAGCCGCCACAGTCATTTCTGGCCGGGTGTGACGAGATAATTTGTTGGGAGAGCGGCCTGGCGCGCGCATTGAAGCGCGCGGCTCAGCCGGTGAGGCGCTGGCCGCGCGCGAACGCGCCCAACAGGCGTGCATGCAGTCGCGCCCGATCGTTCAGAAGTTCACGCCAGGTCGTTCGCACGACCTCGTTGTCCGTCCCACGGAGCCGTTCTTCGCGTGCTCGTTGTCGTTCGCGGACTTCTCGCGGATCTCCGAGCGAACCCAGGTACTTCACGGCGCCGTCGGGCTCGAGGATCGTGCGGAACGGGCGGAAGTAGAGGTCGACTCGGCCGATCAAGCCGTCGGCGTCGTGAAAGCGAACCTGTAGTTCGGGCTCGGGCAGTCCCAGCTCCCAGCAGACCCACCGCGCCAACGATTCGATGGCCGTTTCGGCCAGCGGGCTGGCCATCCACGCGAGTTGGAGAGCTTGCTGCCCTCCGGCCCAGGCGCGGCATCGCTCTGCCACGGCGACGAGCTCGTGCTGTTCGAGACCGGCGCGGAGGGCGGCGTCCGCGACGATCAGCCCGTCGTGGTGCTGCACGTGACGCATCAGGTCGACGGCAGTCCGCGCCAACGACGTGAGTGGCACATTCCGATACGTCGCCAGATCTTCCGCGGTCAGCCCGGCGGGCTTCTCCTCCACCCCGGCGCGGAACGCGCGTCGACTGCGGCCGCTGACGAGGTCGATATCTGACGGTGCGACGGGAAGCCAGGAGGCTCGGGCGACGTCGGACGTCAGCCGGGCAGGTGCATTCGAGTCGGGTTGTGGGCGCGCGATGCCTTTGGCGACGACGAGATCGTGCGGACACGGAAGGCCCCACATGCAGCCCGCGCTGCGGAAGCCGGCGACGAGAGCGGGCGGGCGAAGATCTTCCACTCGACGGCCCCGGATCAACAGCGCCGCCGCGACCTCCATGGCATGGCGATCCACCTCGTTCGCCTCGCCCCACAGGTCGACCGGCGCGTACACGCCCTCGCGCAGTCGGAGGACTTCGCCGCGACGGCGCATGGTCCGAACCCGCGCGGCGGTCAGGCCATGCTCGGCGGCTTGGCGCATGCTGAACACGCCGCCCTGCGCGAGGGCCAGCTCGTAGAGATCCATCGCAGCACCCTCGACGGGAAAAGCCTTCTGCGCAGGCGAATCGACAGCTTCGGAGGCCCAGTTGGCGAGTGTCAGCCGGAATGGTTGTCGGGGGCGGCAAATTTGGGCCGTGACTGTGGGGGCTGTCAGCCGCCACAGTCATCCAGCGAACAAGATTCGCGTTTGTCGATGACTGTGGGAGCTGACAGCCCCCACGGTTATTGGCCTTCCCGGTGGGTTGGGGTTTGCCTGCGACGGGGTTTGACGCGTACGAACACGAAGGTGGCCACGAAGACAGTCGTGCCGAGGAGGGCGCCCGCGATCACCGGCCACCCGAGAGCCTGCTCCGGTGCGTCCTTCGCCACGAACGGAGCGGGCGAGGCGGTCGGGGTGGGAGTTGGCGCCGGGAGGAGCGGGTTCGCGTCCGGCCATTGCGCCGGGTCGGAGGCGAGCATTCCGCTCACCGACATGACCCCGAACCCGAGGCCGGAATCCCGTCCCGCCGGCGACGGGGAGGCCGTCGGCGACTTGGTCGCGGTGCGGATGAGGTTGGTCAGGATCTGATTGCCCGTCGCGTTCGGCCAGCGCTGCATGGCCAACGCCACGCCCCCCGCCACCAACGCGGTTGCCTCCGACGTTCCGGTCCGCAGCGCCGCGCTGCGCCACTGCCCGTCGAAGAATCCGCCCATCGGCAGATCGACGCCCGGCGCCGAGATCACGAACGCCTCCCGGTTGGCGGCGACGTTGTCGCGCCACGGCTCGGCGTCCGAGGTCGTCGCGGACACCGCGACTACGCCGGGAATAGCGGCCGGGTTCAGCACGGTGCGGTCGCGGGAGTCCCCGGTCGCGGCTACGACGACGATCCCCGCGTCCAACGCCCGCTTCACCGCGGCGGCCAGCGTCGGGCGCAGGCGCTCCGAGCCCCCCGCGTAGCCGACGACCCGCACCCCGTCCGCGACCGCCCGATCGAAGGCCAGCGCGGCCCCGTCGACTCCGGAACGCCCGCACCCGACGGTCTCCTCGGCGTCGCCGACGGCGTACACCCGCAGCGACGCGTCCGGCGCGATCCCGAGTGTGCCGACCCCGTCGTCGGAGTTTCCCTTGCCGGACCCGACGATCGCCGCGGCCAGCGCCGTGGTGTGGTCCGCGATCGCGCCCGTGCCGGTCGCCGATCCGCCGCACACGTTCACGACGGGGACGACGTCGCGGCCCTTCAACTCCGGAACCTCGGAGGCGACCGGGCCGTCGATCAGCCCCACCGTCACTCCCTTGCCCGTGACCTGACGGTGCGCCTCGGCGAGGCCGAGACTGGTGAACCACCACGAGCCGGGACCTACCCGAGGTATCGGCGGAGCCGTGGCGGCCGAAGCCGCTCCGCCCCACGCCGTGGCCGCCAACGCCAGCGCGGCGGCCCCCCGAACCCATCGCATCCGCCAGACGTTACCGAGAGTCGATCTAGCTCAGCGCCTCCTCTGGGGCAAGCGCGCGCAATACACAGAATTCGTTGCCGTCCGGGTCGGCGAGTACCACCCAGGTCGCGTCGGGTCCCTGGCCGACGTCGACGCGCTTGGCCCCCAGCGCCTCGACCCGAACCAGCTCGGCCGCCTGGTCGACGGGCCGCAGGTCCAGGTGCAGGCGGTTGACGCCACTCTTCGATTCGGGCACGCGCACAAACAGCAGGTCCGGCGAGACTCCGTCCTCGGGACTCCCCGCCGGCGGCTCGAGGACCACCTCGTGGGGCTCGTCGTAGGTGCGGCTCCAGCCCAGCACCTCCTGCCAGAAGCCGGCCAGGCGCGCGGGGTCGGTGGTGTTGATGCACAGGCACTGAATCCGAAGGCTCATCCGCGGGCTCTGCCCGGGTCGCGCCGCCTCAGGCCACCGGATTACGGGACCGCAGCACACAGAACTCGTTGCCCTCCGGGTCGGCGAGCGTCACCCACGTGGCCTCGCCCTGCCCGACGTCGGCCAAGGTCGCGCCGAGCTCCAGCAACCGGGAGACCTCCGTGTCGCGGTCGAGGGGACGGAAGTCCAGGTGCAGTCGGTTCTTGGACTGCTTCGCCTCCGGGACGCGCGCGAACAGCAGCCCCGGCACCAGGTCGGGAGCGGGCCGGATCTCGAACTCCTCCGGATCGTCGTCGACGACGACCCAGCCGAGCGCCGCGGCCCACCAACGGCCCAACGCGACCGGGTCGCCGGCGTCGACGACGACCTGTTCCCACTCCAACGACGGCAGCGAACCTCCCGAGTCCATGCCTGCACCGTGCCCGCAGAGGGCGGTCTCAGACCTTCCGGCCGACGAAGCACATGAGTTCGACGACGACGTCCGCCCCCGGCGGAGGCTCGACCGCCGGGCCGAACAGCCCCGGCGAGCGGAGTTGGGCGTCCAACGGACGCAGTTGTGCAAGTGCGGCAGCCGCGGCCTCGGCGTCGATCTGCTCGTCGCCGCCGGTCGCGCGCGCGACGTCCCAGGTGTGGACGAGCATGTCCAGGCACATGAAGCGGCCGACGAAGGTTTCGAACGGCATGGCGCCGAAGGGTGTCTCCACGGGCGCGGCGGCCTGCGTCGGGTCGAGCAGTGCCTGTTCGACCTGGTTGCGCGCCGTCGACCACTCGGCGACGACGTCGGTCACCGGACGGGACACGTGCTCGCGGTTGTGCAGTCGGTCCAACGCTGCCCGGGAGTTGCCGATGACGTGGTCCATGACCTGCAGCGCGGTCCACCCCTCGCACGGCGAGGGGTTGTCCCACGCGTTCGGTCGGGCGGACATGACACGGGCGGTGAGATCGTCGGCGAGGCCGCGGTAGCGGTCGAGAATCACGGTCAAGGCAAGCTCCTGGGAGGTCGGGCGAGACCTGTCGCGGACTAGTCTGCGCCGATGCGCGTGCTCGGTGTCGACGGGGCTCCCGGTGGCTGGGTCGGAGCGGTCTGGACCGGGCGAAAGGTGACGGTCCATCACCACGGGACGATCGCGGAGCTCTTCGAGGCGGCGGGCGCGTGCGAGGTCGTCTCGATCGACATCCCGATCGGTCTGGTACCCGCCGGCCGGCGCCGCGCCGACGAAGACGCGCGCCGCCTACTGGGGGCGAGCCGGTCCTCGGTGTTCCTCACCCCGGTCGCCTCCGTGCTGGAGCCGAGGTTGATCTCCGACTACGCCGCCGCCAACGCCGCCTCGCGGGCCGCCGGCCAGGGCGGGATCAGCCGGCAGGCGTGGGGCCTGCTGCCCCGCATCGCCGAGGTCGAGGCCTGGCGGCACACGGCCCCGGCCACGGTCTACGAAACCCATCCCGAGCTGAGCTTTCAGGCCCTGAACGGCGGACCGCTCGCCGCGAGCAAGAAGACCTGGACCGGCGCGATGCAGCGCCTCGGACTGCTGCGCGCGGCCGGTCTGGCCCCCGCCCCCGACGCCGCCGCCGGCCGAGCGGGAGTCGACGACGTCCTCGACGCCTGCGCCTGCGCGTGGTCGGCCCGCCGCATCGCCGCCGGCCGCGGTGTCTGCGTGCCCGCGGACCCGGCGCCCCACGAGCCCACCATCTGGTTCTGACTCCCGCGGCGCGGCGGTCGCGATCGTGATCGAAGCTCGCAGGCGGCCGGGTTAGCGTGTTTTCATGACGACCTTCTGGAGCGAGTTCGCCACGGCGGCGCCGACGATCGCCGAGGTGTTCCGTCGTCGGCACGCCGCCACCGGAAACCTCTGCATGCTCGCCACCCTGCGCCGCGACGGGTTCCCGCGCATCTCGCCGATCGAACCGCGCTTCTTCGACGATCGACTGTGGATCGTCGGCATGCCGAACACCACGAAGTTCGCCGACCTCGGCCGGGACCCGCGCTTCTGTCTGCACACCGCCACCGTCGACACCCGCGTCAGCGAAGGCGACGCGAAGCTGTGGGGCGAAGTCGTCGACCACCGGGACCCCGCGCTGGCGAAGGCCTTCGCCCAGGACCTCTTCGACGAGACCGGCTTCGACATCCGCGAGACCGAGTTCGGCCACTTCTACGCCGCGCGCATCACCGGGGCCTCCACGGTCGAGGTCGGCAACAACGAAATGCGGGTCACCGTGTGGCGGCCGGGAGCCCCCGAACGCGTGGTGACGAAGACCTAGGCCCCCGGCTTGGATGGGCTCGTGCGCCGTCGCCTCCTCGCCGTGATCGGCGGGCTCGTCCTGCTGGCGGGGTGCGGTGGCGCGGTGGAGCGGCCGAGAGCCGTCGCCCACCCCAGCGACCTGCGCGGCCTGTGGCGCGCCGAAGGTCCCGGCATCGCAGGCGAGACGTATCTGCGGCTCGATCGGGGCAACCGCTTCTTTCTCTTCCAGAGGTGCGGTTCGCCGTTCGGACAGTGGCGGGCGGTCCCCGGCGGCGCGGTCGCGTTCCTGCTCGTCGTCGGCGCACCCGACTGCCCGCCGAGCGACGGCGCGGACGAGTGGGAGCGCACCACTCCCGGCTGGTTGCGGGCGGTCGCGACCTTCCACCTCGACGGCGAGCGCCGCGTTCTGCTCGACCGGGCCGGCGGACGGCTCGCCCGCCTCACCCCCGTGTCCGAGGCGCCCGGCGCGGACCTGCCCGGCGAACGCGTCGCCCAGGAAGGGCCGGACCGGGCCGAGATCGCACAACTCGACGACGCCAGGCCGCCGCCCGCAGGCCTGCGCCGCGCAGAGGTCTCCGACGTGGCCGGGCCCTGGCTGCCCGCCGACCGGGCGCGAGGGGTGTTCGTCGAGTTCGGCGCGGACGGGTCGATGCGACTGCGGGACGGCTGCAACACCGGCCGCGGCCGCTGGGCGCTCGGGCCCGGAGGCGCCTGGGCGGCCGTGCTGTCGCTGTCCTACGTCGTGTCCTGCGAGAACGCGCCCGTGGCCGATTGGCTGCAGACGGCGGTGTGGGCGACGTTCGACAACTCCGGGTTCGTGCTCGTGGGGGCGGACGGAAAGGTGCTGGGCACCCTCGTGAAGGTGTGAGTCCCTCACGCGTCGCGCCCTCCTGCTTGACCCGTTGTCGTCGGGCGGTCACGTTCGGTTGTAGGAGAGCCGACGTCGAAGCCTTGGGGGGCGCAACGATGGGCGAGGACCGCATGGGTGTCATCGGAACCTGCTGGGGCCGCGTGTCCCGCCGGCGGGGAGTGGTCGTGCTCGCCGGCGCACTGCTGCTCACCGCACCGTTGGCAACGGCGGACGCCGGCAGCCAGACGCTGTGCCGCGGGTATGCGAAGTGCCGCGACGCGGGCTACTCCGACGCGGGGTACCAGACGAACTCCCGGACCTCCTACTGGCGCATGTTCACCGGGCCCAACTGCACCAACTACGTGGCCTACCGACTCGTCCGCGACGGCCTCGCCGACGACCGTCCGGCGCCCGATCCCGGCCAGAGCAACGCCAGCCTGAACGCGTTCGCGTGGGGCGTGACCTACGGCAGTCTCACCAATTCGGTGCCCAAGGTCGGCTCGGTGGCCTGGTGGGGCGCCAACGCCGGCAAGGGCAGCATCGGACACGTGGCCTACGTGGAGAAGGTGAACCGGGATGGCTCCATCGCCATCTCGGAGGACTCCTCGAGCGGAAACGGCTTCGCCTGGAAGAAACTGACCCCGGGTCAGGGTTGGCCGCAGGGTTTCATCCACTTCGGCGCCGACCGGCCCCGGGCGCTGCCGATGCCGCCGAGCGGCTCCCCGGAGCGACCCGAACGCCCAGAGCGCATCCCGGGCGGGAAGTTCGGCGGGGAGTGGACCGGTGGCGGCGTGCAGTGGATCGAGGGCGAGGAATCGACCGTGCCCGACCGGGTGGAGGCGACCCCGGAGCGCCGCCGGGAGCGCCCGGCCTACGGGCCGAAGCGGAGCGTGAAGAAGGCCCACGGCAAGGCGGCGAAACGGCGCGCGCCGAGCAAGGAGATGGGCGGCGAGGTCGGTGGAGCGCTCAGCGGCATGGGTGGCTGGCAGGGCTCCTACGGTCCGGCGAACCGCTAGGGCAGCATGAGGGTATGACCGATGCCCTCGCGATCGCCGCCCAACCGAGCGTCACCTACACCGAGGACGTGGCGGTGCTCTCCCTCGGGTCGGGGGAGGGCCGTTTCAACCTCGACTCCGTCGCCGCCATCGAAGCCTGCTTCGACGAGATCCTGGCCAGTGGCGCCAAGGCGATGGTGACCGTGGCGGACAGCAAGATCTGGTCCAACGGACTGGACGTCGAGTGGCTCTTCGCCAACCCCGAGCGGGCCGGGGAGTGCATTCGCCTCGCGGAGAAGGCGTTCGGGCGAATCATGACCGCTCCGATCCCCACGGTCGCAGCGCTGGGCGGGCACGTCTTTGCCGGCGGGATGTTCCTGGCGATGGCGCACGACGTCCGCATCATGCGCGCCGATCGAGGCTTCCTCTGCCTGCCCGAGGTCGACATGGGCGTGGTGTTCACCCCCGGGATGATCGCGCAACTGCAGGCAACCATGACCCCGGCGACGGCGCACAGGGCCATGGTGTTCGGGCACCGCTTCGCCGCGCAGGAGGCGCTGGCCGCGGGCCTGGTCGCCGAGGCCGTGGAGTTGGAACGGCTCTTGCCCCGGGCCCTCGAGATCGCCAACGCCCTGTCCGGCAGGGACCGGGCCACCGTGGCCGAACTCAAGCGGCGGATCTACGCCGACGCCATCGCGGCGCTCGGAGCCGAGGCTCCGAACCGCGAGATGCTCGCCAGTCTCGGCGTGAAGTTCGACTGACGGACTGTCAGAAAATTGGCCGTGGGGGTTGTCGTCCCCACGGCTGTGCCTGGACGAGCTCAGCCGGCGTAGGCGTCGACGTCGGCGTTGAGGGTTTCGCGGACCGCGTCGAACTTCGCCGCGGCCTCGGCGGCTTCGACCTCCGGGTCCGAGCCGGCGACGATGCCGCAGCCGGCGAACAGGCGCAGCGCCGTGCCGTCGACCTGGGCGCAGCGCAGCGCGATGCCCCACTCGCCGTCGCCGCGCGCGTCCATCCAACCCACCGGGCCGGCATACCGCCCGCGGTCGATGCTCTCGAGGTCGGCGATGACCCGCGCGGCGGCCTGGGTGGGAGTGCCGCAGACCGCGGCGGTCGGATGCAGCAGACCCGCGAGGGCCAGCGCCGGAGTGTCCGCGCGCAGCGTCCCGGTGACCTCGGTGGCGAGGTGGGCGACGTTGCGCAGCGTCAGCACCGACGGCTCCGCCGGCACGGTCAGTTCCGTGCAGTACGGGCGCAGGGCGTCGGCGGCCGAGCGCGCGGCGTAGGCGTGCTCCTCGCGGTCCTTGTCCGAGCCCTGCAGTCGCTGCGCGACGTGGGCGTCGGACTCGAAGCCGTCCGGGTCGCCCGGCCACGCCGTTCCGGCGAGTACCCGCGAGGAGACTTCGGCGCCGACACGGCGGATCAGCAGTTCCGGCGTCGCGCCCACGAGGTCGGCGACGGCGAAGGTGAAGCACTCGGGGTAGCGACTGGCCAGGCCGCGCAGCAGGTGGCGCACGTCGACCGGAGCGTCGGCCTGCGCGCGCAGTTCTCGGGCGAGCACCACCTTGGAGAGTTCGCCGGCCTGGATGCGGCGCACGGCCTCGGCCACCGCGCGGCGCCACCCCGCCTCGCCGGTGTCGTTGTCGTCGATCCGGACCGTCGGCGCGACGGGGGCGGGGGTGGGCGAGGCGAGGCGTGCGGGCTCGGCGCCGACGGTCGTCAGCCAGGACCGGCCGTCCCGGTGGCCGACGATCGTCCGCGGAAGCACCAGCACGGACGGGGCGGGCGCGTCGGCGAACGCGAAGCTGCCGAACAGCACGGGTCCCGTGCCGGGCAGATCCACCCGGTCCTCGACGACCGTGTCGGCGAACAGGGCCCGCGCCCACGCGGTGGCGCGGTCGAAGCGGTCCGGTCCGGTCAGCGAAAGCCGCGCGGCCTCGCCCCAGCCGACCAGGCCCTCGCCGTGACGCACCCAGGCCAGCGGGGAACCGGCGGGAAGAACCTCGAGCAACTCGGCCGCGGCTGCTGCCTCCGCGCCGTGGAGTTCCACGGTCCGGACGGTCAGCGGCTCCTCGCAGGCCGCGGTGCTCACAGACGGTTCTCCCTCTCCCGCGTCGGCCTTGGCCCGGCCCGACGCCATGCCGCTCAGGGTACGCGCAAGGGAGCCGAGGCGAGTGCCGCACGTCGACCGCAGGGAGTATGCGCAAGCGAGCCGAGCGATGAGCGAGCGCCGAGGAAGGAGGTGTTTGCTCGTCCGAGGCGAGTGCGCCCGGGCGAGGAGTCGTTCCGCGGCGACCACGGTGCAACGGCCGGCGCAGTACGCGGGAGGATGGCGGCATGAGTCGCGCGACCCTGGAGAAGCAACCGTCGGAAGTGGCGGCGATGTTCGACGACGTCGCCCGCCGCTACGACGTCACCAACGACCTGCTGAGCCTGGGTCAGACCCGGCTGTGGCGTCGTGCGGTGGCCGACGCGGTCGCCGCGCAGGCCGGGGACCGCGTCCTGGACCTCGCGGCGGGCACGGGCACCAGCGCGCTGCCGTTCGTTGCGGCCGGGGCGGTCACGGTGTGCTGCGACTTCTCCCTTGGCATGCTCCGCGAGGGCAAGCGCAAGCGTCCGTCGATGAGCTTCGTCGCCGGCGACGCCCTGCGGCTGCCGTTCGCCGACGCCTCCTTCGACGCGGTCACGATCTCCTTCGGCCTGCGCAACGTCGCAGATCCGGACGCCGCGCTCGGCGAACTGCTGCGCGTGACCCGGCCCGGCGGGCGTCTGGTGGTGTGCGAGTTCAGTCACCCGACGATCAAGCCCTTCCGGACCGTGTACACCGAATATCTGATGAAGGCGCTGCCGCCGATCGCGCGCAGGTGTTCCTCGAACCCGGACGCCTACGTCTACCTGGCGGAATCGATCCGGGCCTGGCCGACGCAGTCCGAACTCGCCGGGCGGGTCGCCGCCGCGGGCTGGGAGCGGGTTGGTTTCCGCAACCTGACCGGTGGCATCGTGGCCCTGCATCGGGGACGTAGACCCAGCTGAACGGGCTCGGTTCGCGAGCAGTTCCCCGAGCGGCGTAGAGTAGCCCCAGCACTCTCGTGAAATAGTTCACAAGCCGCTGCCGCGGGCACAGCACGCTCGGTGTCGCCGGTAGCCCCCGTACCGCAAGGCAGGTTTCGTCGTGACCGATCGCCCCGGCTCACGCGGTGCCCGAGAGGCCGACGTCATCGTCGTCGGCGCCGGTCCCGCGGGCTCAACGGCCGCGTTTCACCTGGCGCGGGCCGGGCTCGACGTCGCTCTGCTGGAAAAGACCCGGTTCCCCCGCGAGAAGGTCTGCGGCGACGGGCTGACGCCGCGCGCGGTCAAGCAGCTCATCGCCATGGGCATCCCGCTGCGTGCCGAAGACGGCTGGATTCGCAACCACGGCCTGCGCATCATCGGCGGCGGAACGCGGCTGCAGCTGCCCTGGCCGGACCTGTCGAGCTTCCCCGAGTACGGCCTGGTCCGCACCCGGCTGGACTTCGACGAGATCCTCGCCCGCAACGCCGAGAAGGCCGGCGCCTCGCTCTACGAGGGCACCAACGTCACCGGTCCGATCCTCGAGGAACGCACCGATCGCGTGATCGGCGTCACGGCCAAGCAGGACGGGGCCGTCGTGGAGTACCGAGCCCCGGTCGTGCTGGCCTGCGACGGCAACTCCGCGCGCCTGGCCCTGTCCCTCGGCCTGCACAAGCGCGAGGACCGCCCCATGGGCGTCGCGGTCCGCACCTACTACGAATCCCCTCGGCACGACGACGACTGGCTCGAGTCGTGGCTCGAGCTGTGGGACTACTCCCAGTCCACCCCCCGCCTGCTGCCCGGGTACGGCTGGATCTTCGGCGTCGGGGACGGCACGAGCAACGTCGGCCTCGGGGTGCTGAACACCTCCGCCGCGTTCGGCAAAACCGACTACAGGCAGATGCTCAAGAGCTGGATGGAGGGCACCCCGGAGGAGTGGGGCTTCCGCGAGGAGAACCGCCGCGGAGACATCCTCGGTGCCGCCCTGCCGATGGGCTTCAACCGTCAGCCGCACTACACCCGCGGCGTCCTGCTCGTCGGGGACTCCGGCGGCATGGTGAACCCCTTCAACGGCGAAGGCATCGCCTACGCCATGGAGTCCGCGGCCCTGGCCGCGGAGATCGTGGCCCAGGCTCTCGGCCGCGAGGGCGAGGCGCGCGAGCGCGCCCTGCACGGGTACCCGACCGCGCTCAAGCAGGCCTACGGCGGCTACTACACACTGGGCCGCGTCTTCGTGAAGTTGATCGGCAACCCCAACGTCATGAAGATGGCGACGCGCCACGGGCTCCCGCACCCGACGCTGATGCGCTTCACGTTGAAACTACTTGCGAATCTGACCGACCCCACCGCCGGGGACGCGATGGACCGGGTCATCAACGGTCTGTCGAAAATCGCCCCGGCAGCTTGAGGCACGAACGGCCCGACCCGCCCGGTCGGAGCCGGAACCGCAAGGGACTTCAGGAAGGAGCGCGCGATGGAAGGCAACACCTGGATCCCGGTCGCGGTGCTCGCGGCGCTCGCGTTCGGCTTCGCCGCCTTCTCCGTCGTCGCCGGGGCGCTGACCGGGCCCAAGCGCTACAACCGCGCCAAGCTCGACGCCTACGAGTGCGGCATCGAGCCGACCCCGCAGCCCGTGGGCGGTGGCCGCTTCCCGATCAAGTACTTCCTGACGGCGATGCTCTTCATCATTTTCGACGTCGAGATCATCTTCCTGTACCCGTGGGCCGTCACCTTCGACCAGTTCGGGATCTTCATCCTCACCGAGATGGTCCTGTTCATCGTGACGGTCTTCATCCCGTTCGTGTACGTCTGGCGCCGGGGTGGGCTGGATTGGGACTGACCGGTTAGTCGAACGAGTAATCCACATCCGCCCGATGTAAGGAGAGCTCCACCCATGGGAGTCGAAGAGAAACTCCCCAGCGGCTTCCTGCTGACCTCCGTCGAAGGACTGGTCGGCTACATGCGGAAGAACTCGCTGTGGCCCGCGACGTTCGGCCTCGCCTGCTGCGCCATCGAGATGATGGCCACCGGCACCGGCCGCTACGACATCGCGCGATTCGGCATGGAGGCGTTTCGCGCCTCGCCCCGCCAGGCGGACCTGATGATCGTCGCCGGTCGAGTCAGCAACAAGATGGCCCCCGTCGTGCGGCAGATCTACGACCAGATGGCCAACCCGAAGTGGGTGCTGGCCATGGGCGTCTGCGCCTCCTCGGGCGGCATGTTCAACAACTACGCGATCGTCCAGGGCGTCGACCACGTGGTGCCCGTCGACATCTACCTGCCCGGCTGTCCGCCGCGGCCGGAGATGCTGCTCGACGCGATCCTCAAGCTGCACCAGCAGATCCAGGACACCAAGCTGGGGCCGCACCGGGTCAAGGAGCGCAAGGAGCTCGAGACCCTGGCGTTGGATGCGCAGCCGACGTCGGAGATGAAGGGCCTGCTCCGATGAGGGAGATTCGGTGACCGACGAGAAGTCCACGCACAGCGAACAGCAGGTCGAGACGCCAGGCGCGGCCGAAGAGGTGCCCCAGGTCGTCGAGCAGGCGGCGGTGGAGCAGAGCCCGGAGAATCTGCCCAACGTTCCCGGGGCCGTGACGGTCGGCGTTCGTCGCGGCATGTTCGGCGTCACGGGAACCGGCGACACCTCGGGGTACTCCGGCCTGGTTCGCCAGATCCAGCTGCCGGCCGCGAGCCCGGCGCCCTACGGCGGCTGGTTCGACGCCGTCGCCGCCGATCTGCGCTCGGGGCTGACCCCGCACGGCGTCTTCTACGGCGATGCGATCGAGGCCGTCGTCGTCGACCGCGGCGAGATCACCTTCCACGTCGCGCGCGAGCACCTCGTCCCCGTGGCCCAGACGCTGCGCGACGCCCCGGAACTGCGCTTCGAGTTCTGCTCCGGCGTTTCCGGGGTGCACTACCCGGAGCAGACGGGCCGCGAACTGCACGCGGTCTACCACCTGCTCTCGATCACCCACAACCGGCGGATTCGCCTCGAGGTCTCGGTCCCGGACGCGGACCCGCACCTGCCCTCGCTCTACTACGTCTATCCGACGAACGACTGGCACGAGCGCGAGACCTTCGACTTCTTCGGCATCATTTTCGACGGTCACCCCGCGCTGACCCGCATCGAAATGCCGGACGACTGGCCCGGCCACCCGCAGCGCAAGGACTATCCGCTCGGCGGCATCCCGGTGGAGTACAAGGGCGCGCAGATCCCGCCCCCGGACGAGCGGAGGGCCTACAACTGATGGCCGTCAACGACCCCTACGCCGCGACCTCGGACAACACCACCGAGGGCCGCGTCTTCAACATCACCGGCGGCGACTGGGACGAGGTCGTCGCCGACCTCGGCGAGCTCGCCGACGAGCGCATCGTCGTGAACATGGGCCCGCAGCACCCGTCCACCCACGGCGTGCTCCGGCTCATCCTGGAACTCGACGGCGAAACGGTCACCGAGGCCCGCTGCGGCATCGGGTACCTGCACACCGGCATCGAGAAGAACTGCGAGTACCGCAGCTGGACCCAGGGCGTCACCTTCGTGACGCGCATGGACTACCTCTCGCCGTTCTACTCCGAGACCGGGTACTGCCTGGCGCTGGAAAAGCTCCTCGGCATCACCGAGCAGATTCCGGAGCGGGCCACCGTCGCGCGGGTCCTGCTGATGGAGCTCAACCGCATCTCCTCCCACCTGGTGGCCCTGGCCACCGGCGGCATGGAGCTCGGCGCGATCACCCCGATGATGTTCGGCTTCCGCGAGCGCGAGGAGATCCTCGACATCTTCGAGGAGATCTCCGGCCTGCGGATGAACAACGCGTTCATTCGGCCCGGTGGCCTGGCCGGGGACATCCCCGACACGGCGATCGAGAAGATCCGTGCGCTCATCGAGGTCTGGCCCACCCGTGCCAAGGACTACGTGAAGCTGCTCAACGGGCAGCCGATCTGGCAGGCCCGCACGCAGGGCGTCGGGTACCTGGATCTGACGGGGTGTATGGCCCTGGGCGTCACCGGCCCGGTCCTGCGGTCCACCGGCTTCCCGCACGACCTGCGCAAGTCCCAGCCCTACTGCGGGTACGAGACCTACGAGTTCGACGTGATCACCGAGGACTCCTGCGACGCCTGGGGCCGGTACCTGGTCCGACTGCGCGAGATGACCGAGTCCATCAAGATCGTCGAGCAGTGCGTGGACCGCCTCCGCCCGGGTCCGGTGATGGTCGAGGACAAGAAGATCGCCTGGCCCGCGCAGCTGTCGGTCGGCAGCGACGGGCAGGGCAACTCCCTCGAACACATCAAGAAGATCATGGGCCAGTCGATGGAGGCCCTGATCCACCACTTCAAGCTCGTCACCGAGGGCTTCCGGGTCCCGGCCGGGCAGGTGTACCAGGCCATCGAAAGTCCGCGCGGCGAGCTGGGCGTGCACCTGGTCTCCGACGGCGGCACCCGCCCGTACCGGGTCCACTTCCGCGACCCGTCGTTTGTGAACCTGCAGTCGGTTGCGGCCATGAGCGAGGGCTCGCTCGTCGCCGACGTCGTCGCGGCGGTCGCCTCGATCGACCCGGTCATGGGAGGGGTGGACAGGTGACTATTTCGGAGGCCTGTCGGCAGGAGATGCGCCAGATCGTCGCGCGCTATCCGCAGTCGCGATCGGCCCTGCTGCCGATGCTGCACCTGTGCCAGTCCGAGGAGGGCTACGTCAGCCCCGAGGGCGTCGCGGCGTGCGCGGAGGAACTCGGCCTGACCGTCGCCGAGGTCGGCGCGGTCGCGACCTTCTACACGATGTACAAGCGCCGCCCGATCGGCGAGTACCACGTCGGCGTCTGCACCAACACGCTCTGCGCCGTGATGGGCGGGGACACGATCTTCGCCGAACTCAAACGCCACCTCGGCATCGGCAACGACGAGACCACGCCCGACGGCACCGTGACGCTGGAACACATCGAGTGCAACGCGGCCTGCGACTACGCGCCGGTCATGACGGTCAACTGGGAGTTCTTCGACAACCAGACCCCGACCACGGCCAAGGCGCTCGTCGACGACCTACGGCGCGGTCGCCCGGTCAACCCGACCCGCGGCGCCGGACCCGTCTGCACCTGGAAGGAAGCCTCGCGCGTGCTCGCGGGCTTTTCCGACGGCCGCGCCGACGAGGGCCCGGTAGCCGGTCCCGCCTCCCTGGTCGGCCTCGAGTACGCCAAGCAGCGCGGCGACAAGGCCCCGTCGATGCCGCATGGAGACATCTGATGCTCACACCGGTGCTCTCGGCCCACTGGGACGATCCCGACTCGCACACGATCGGCGGGTACGAACGGCGCGGCGGATACAACGCCGCGCGCCGCGCCATCAAGGACATGGACCCCGACGCGATCATCGCGTTGGTGAAGGACTCCGGCCTGCGCGGGCGCGGGGGAGCGGGCTTCCCCACCGGCATGAAGTGGTCCTTCATCCCGCAGGGCGACGGGAAACCGCACTACCTGGTCATCAACGCCGACGAGTCCGAGCCGGGCACGTGCAAGGACATCCCGTTGATGATGGCCAATCCGCACGTGCTGATCGAGGGCATCGTCATCGCGAGCTACGCGATCCGCGCCTCGCACGCGTTCATCTACATCCGCGGCGAGGTCACCCACGTCGTCCGCCGCCTGCAGCAGGCGGTGGCGCAGGCGTATGCGCGCGGCTACCTCGGCAGGACCGTGTTCGGCAGCACCTACAGCCTCGACGTCGTCGTCCACGCCGGCGCCGGGGCGTACATCTGCGGCGAAGAGACCGCGCTGCTCGACTCCCTCGAGGGCCGGCGCGGTCAGCCGCGACTGCGTCCGCCGTTCCCGGCCGTCGCCGGTCTCTACGGCTGCCCGACGGTCATCAACAACGTCGAGTCCATCGCCTCGGTCCCCTCCATCGTCGCCGGCGGCACCGAGTGGTTCGGCTCCATGGGCACCGAGAAGTCCAAGGGCTACACGCTGTACTCGCTGTCCGGCCACGTGCAGAACCCTGGCCAGTACGAGGCTCCGCTCGGCATCACGCTGCGTCAGTTGCTCGACCTGTCCGGCGGAATGCGTCCGGGCCACCGATTGAAGTTCTGGACCCCGGGCGGCTCCTCCACCCCGATCCTGACCGACGAACACCTCGACGTCCCCCTGGACTACGAAGGCGTCGGCGCGGCCGGCTCGATGCTCGGCACCAAGGCCCTGCAGTGCTTCGACGAGACCGTCTGCGTGGTTCGAGCCGTGCTGCGCTGGACCGAGTTCTACGCCCACGAGTCCTGCGGCAAGTGCACTCCCTGCCGCGAAGGCACCTACTGGCTGGTGCAGGTGCTGCGCCGCCTGGAGAACGGCCAGGGCGAAGAAAAGGACCTCGACACCCTGCTCGACCTGTCCGACAACATCCTGGGCCGATCCTTCTGCGCCCTCGGCGACGGCGCGACGAGCCCGATCACCTCCTCGATCCAGTACTTCCGGGAGGAATACCTCGCCCATCTCGACGGCGCGGGTTGCCCGTTCGACCCGGCCGCCTCGAACCTCTTCGCGGGAGCGCGCGTATGACCGCCGAAGTAGTGCCGGCCACCGACCTGGTCAATCTGACCATCGACGGCATCCCGATCTCGGTCCCGAAGGGGACGCTGATCATCCGGGCCGCCGAGCAGTTGGGCATCCAGATCCCGCGCTTCTGCGACCACCCCCTGCTCGACCCGGTCGGCGCGTGCCGCCAGTGCCTCGTCGAGGCGACCGGGCAGCGCAAGCCGCTCGCGGCCTGCACCTCCACGGTGATGGAGGGCATGGAGGTCCAGACCCAGCTGACCTCGCCGGTGGCGGACAAGGCGCAGCAGGGCGTCATGGAACTGCTGCTCATCAACCACCCGTTGGACTGCCCGGTCTGCGACAAGGGCGGGGAGTGCCCGCTGCAGAACCAGGCAATGTCCAACGGCCGCGCGGACTCCCGCTTCGAGGAGAAGAAGCGGACCTTCGACAAGCCGGTCAACATCTCCGCGCAGGTGCTGCTCGACCGCGAACGCTGCGTGCTCTGCGCCCGGTGCACCCGCTTCTCCAAGCAGATCGCGGGCGACCCGTTCATCGACCTGTTCGAACGCGGCGCGCTGCAGCAGGTCTCGATCTACGAAGACCACCCGTTCGAGAGCTACTTCTCCGGCAACACCATCCAGATCTGCCCGGTCGGTGCGCTGACCTCGGCGGCCTACCGCTTCCGCTCCCGCCCGTTCGACCTCGTCTCCACCCCGTCGGTCTGCGAGCACTGCTCCTCGGGCTGCGCGCAGCGCACCGACCACCGCCGCGGCAAGGTCATGCGCCGGCTGTCCGGGGAAGACCACGAAGTCAACGAAGAGTGGAACTGCGACAAGGGCCGCTTCGCCTTCGCCTACGGCCAGCGCCCGGACCGCATCACCACCCCGCTGATTCGCGACGCCGACGGCACCCTGGTGCCGGCGTCCTGGCGCGAAGCGCTGTCGGTCGTGGCCGAGAAACTGGAAGCCGAACGGGGCCGGATCGGTCTGCTCGTCGGCGGTCGGTTGACCGTCGAGGACAACTACGCGTGGTCGAAGTTCGCCCGCACCGTCTGCGACACCAACGACGTCGACTTCCGTGCCCGTCCGCACTCGGTGGAGGAAATCGACTTCCTCGCCCGGCACGTGGTCGGCCGCGGCGTCGCCGCCGGTACTCCCGGCACCGTCACCCACACCTCGATCGAGAACTCCTCGGCGGTCCTGCTCGTCGGCCTCGAGGCCGAGGAGGAGGCCGCGGGGATCTTCCTGCGGCTGCGCAAGGCCAACCAGAAGCGGGGCCTGGCGACCTGGTCGCTCGCACCGTTCGCCACGGGCGGCCTGACCAAGTGCGGCGGCACCCTGCTCACCACCGTTCCCGGCGGCGAAACCGCGATGCTCGACCGCATCGGCGCCGGCGAGTGGGGCGTCGCGGACCAGCTCAGGAACGCGGGCACCATCCTCGTCGGCGAGCGCCTCGCGGCCGTACCCGGCGCCTTGACCGCGGTGACCCGCCTGGCCCAGGCCACCGGTGCCGCCGTGGCGTGGATTCCGCGGCGGGCGGGCGAGCGCGGCGCCCTCGAAACCGGCGTCCTGCCCTACCTGCTGCCCGGCGGGCGTCCGGTCGCCGACGCGGCCGCCCGCGCCGAGACCGGCGCGATCTGGGGCGTCTACGACCTCCCGGAGCGTCCGGGACGCGACACCGCGGGCATCGTCGCCGCGGCCGCCGCCGGCCGGCTCAAGGTCCTCGTGGTCGGCGGCGTCGACACCGACGACCTGCCGGACCCGGCCGCGGCGCTCGTCGCGTTCAAGCTCGTCGACTTCCTCGTCTCCATCGAGATGCGACCCTCCGAGGTCACCGACCGCGCCGACGTGGTCTTCCCGATCGGCCCGGTCGCCGAGAAGGAGGGCACCTTCCTGAACTGGGAGGGCCGGATGCGCGAGTTCGAACAGGCCCTGCGCGGCGCCAACTCGCTGACCGACCTGCGGGTGCTCGAGGCGATCGCCGAGGAGATGGACCGTTCGATGCACCTGCGCGACGCGGCCTCGGCTCGCGCCGAGATGTCGCGCTTCGGGCCCTGGAGCGGCGCCGCGTTCGGCGCGACCGCCCCCGTGGGCGCGACCCCGCCGATGCCGGACATGGGACACGCCGTCCTCGCCTCGTGGCGGATGCTGCTCGACCTCGGCCGCATGCAGGACGGCGAACCGAACCTGGCCCGCACCGCCCGCAAGCCGGTTGCTCGCATCTCGGCCACCACCGCCGTCGAGGTCGGCGTCGCCGAGCACGACGTGCTCGTCGTCTCCGGGGAGCGCGGCAGCGTCCGCCTGCCCGTCGCCATCACCGACATGCCGGACCGCGTGGTCTGGCTTCCGACGAAGTCTCCGGGCAGCGCGGTCCTGCGGGATCTGGCCACCCCGGGCAGCGTCGTTCGCATCGCCGCAGGAGGCAGCTCGTGAGGTTCCTGATCCCCGCGGCGGGCGGAGCACCCGACGGACGCCTCGAGCAGTTCGGCCACGACGTGTGGTGGATCATGCTCATCAAGGTGCTCGTGGTCTTCGCGTTCCTGATGCTGATCACGCTCGCGACGATTCTGTTCGAGCGGCGTGCGGTGTCCTGGATGCAGCAGCGCGTCGGACCGAACCGCGTCGGGCCGCAGGGAATGCTCCAGTCCCTCGCCGACGGCGTGAAGCTCATGCTCAAGGAAGACATCATTCCGAAGGCCGCGGACAAGTTCATCTTCGTCCTGGCCCCGGTCATCTCCGCGACCGGCGCGTTCCTGGCCTTCGCAGTGATTCCGGTCGGTCCCGAGGTGTCGATCTTCGGCGAGCGTACGACGCTGCAGATCACCGACTCCCCGGTCGCGGTGCTGTTCATCCTCGCCGCGGCGAGCTCGGCCATCTACGGCATCACGCTCGCGGGCTGGTCGTCGGGCTCGACCTACCCGCTCCTCGGCGGGCTGCGGTCGACCGCGCAGATGATCTCCTACGAACTCGCGATGTCGCTGAGCTTCGTCGCGGTCTTCCTCTACGCGGGCTCGATGTCCACCTCGGAGATCGTCGCCGCGCAGGAGGACCTCTGGTTCGGCATTGCGCTGCTGCCGTCGTTCGTCGTCTACATCTTCTCCATGGTCGGGGAAACGAACCGGCCGCCGTTCGACCTGCCCGAGGCCGAGGGCGAACTCGTCGGCGGCTTCCACACCGAGTACTCCTCGATCAAGTTCGCGCTGTTCTTCCTCGGCGAGTACATCGCCG
>JBQTIB010000172.1:0-2351 GCA_052389435.1 Sporichthyaceae bacterium
GCCGGTGGCGGCCAGGACCTCCTCCTCCACGCCAGTCCCGTCAGTACTTCAGCAGGTTCGCGTCGTCGACCGAGGCCGAGCGTCGAGTTCGGAAGATCGTCACGATGATCGCCAGGCCGACCACGACTTCGGCGGCGGCGACGACCATCACGAAGAACGCGATGACCTGGCCGTCGAGGTTGCCGTACTGGCGGGCGAAGGTGACGAACGCGAGGTTCGTGGCGTTGAGCATGAGCTCGACGCACATGAACACGACGATCGCGTTGCGGCGCAGCAGCACACCGGCGGCGCCGATCGTGAACAGCAGCGCCGACAGGTACAGGTAGTTGGCCGGATTCACGGAGTCGGGCCCTTTCCGAGCTGCGATCCCTCGCGCTTGGCGGCCTCGTCGTCCACCTCGGGGAGGGGATCGGGCGAGCGGCCGTGGCGCGATTCTTCGATCGTCCGGACGTCGCCGCGGGCCCGCAGCACCCGCGAGAGCGAGAGCTCGGACGGAGTGCCGTCGGGCAGCATCGCCGGGGTGTCGACCGAGTTCGATCGGGCGTACACCCCGGGCGGCGGAAGCGGGGTGACGATGCCGCCGTCCTTGAACCGCTGCACCGACAGATCGCGCTGGGTGGACTTGACCCCGATGCGCTCGCGGTGGGTCAGCACCATCGCGCCGACCGCCGCGGTGATCAGCAGGGCGCTGACGACCTCGAAGGCGAAGACGTACTTGGTGAACAGCAGGATCGCGATTCCTTCGACGTTGCCGCCCGCGTTGGCCTCGGTCAGACCCGCGAAGCCTTCGACGCCCGCGTTGCCGATGGCGGCGATCAACAGGATGCCGACCGCGAGGCCGGACAGGATCGCCGCGACGCGCTGGCCCTTGAGCGTTTCGACCAGGGAGTCGGAGGAGTCGACGCCGACGAGCATGAGGACGAACAGGAAGAGCATCATCACCGCGCCGGTGTAGACGACCACCTGGACGACCGCGAGGAAGTAGGCGGACTGCACCGCGAAGAACATCGCGAGGCAGATCATGACCACCGCGAGCATCAGGGCCGCGTGGACGGCCTTGCGGACCCCGACGAGGCCGAGGGCCGCGAGCACGCAGATCGGCGCGAGGATCCAGAACAGGATCGCTTCGCCGGTAGAGGTTTCGTTGCCCATCAGGACGCCTCCTCCACCCGGCGGAGCAGATCGGGGTAGGCCGCGGTGACCTTGCCCTGGTAGTAGTCCGTCTCGTTCATCCCCGGGTACATGGGGTGCGGGGCGTCGACCATGCCCTCGGTGAGCGGACCGAGCAGTTGCTCCTTGGTGAAGATCAGGCTCTCTCTACTGGAGTCGGCGAGCTCGAATTCGTTGGTCATCGTCAGAGCACGGGTCGGGCAGGCTTCGATGCACAGGCCGCAGAAGATGCACCGCAGGTAGTTGATCTGGTAGACGCGGCCGTACCGCTCGCCGGGGGAGAAGCGCTCGCCCGCGGCGTCGTCGTTGTCGGCTCCTTCGACGTAGATGGCGTCGGCCGGGCAGGCCCACGCGCACAGTTCGCAGCCGACGCACTTCTCGAGTCCGTCGGGGTGGCGGTTGAGCTGGTGGCGGCCGTGGAAGCGCGGAGCCATGCGCGGTCCACCCGGAGTGCCCTTCTTCTGCTCCGGGTAGAACTCGGTGTTCTTCGGCCGGAACATGGCCGAAAAGGTGACTCGGAACCCGGCGAGGGCGTCCCACGCTTTAGACACCGTCGTCCTCCTCGTTCGCGTACTGCGTGATGGCGCCGGCCCGTACGGGCACCTGGCCCGGCATGGGCGGAACCGGATAGCCGCCCGCGAAGGCGTCGAACTCCTCGACCTCTTCGAAGTCCTCCTCCGGCTTGCGGCGGGCGAGATCCCAGAGCCAGGTGAGGATGAGGACGGCGACGATGGCGCCGGAGACGACGAACACGATGTTGCGTACCTCGTAGCCCTCGTTGCGGACGGCCTGAATGGTGGCGATGAGCAGGATCCAGGCCACCGAGGCGGGGATCAGCACCTTCCAGCCGAAGTGCATGAACTGGTCGTAGCGCAGGCGGGGAAGCGTGCCGCGCAGCCAGATGAAGAAGAAGATCAGCGCGACGAGCTTGCCGAGGAACCAGAGCACCGGCCACCAGTTCTCGTTCGCGCCCGGCCAGATCGGACCGCCGATGGGCCACGGGGCCATCCAGCCGCCGAGGAACATCGTGACCGCGAGCGCGGAGACGCTGACGACGGCGATGTACTCGCCGAGGAAGAACAGCGCGAACTTGATCGAGGAGTACTCGGTGTGGAAGCCGCCGACGAGTTCGCCCTCGGCCTCGGGCAGGTCGAACGGCGGCCGGTTCGTTTCCCCGACCA
>JBQTIB010000173.1:0-29434 GCA_052389435.1 Sporichthyaceae bacterium
GGGCGCCCCCCCCCCGGCCCCCCCCCACTCTGGGAGATTAGTTTTATCCCTGTGCGGGCGGGGCCCTCCTCCACGGACTTCCGCCAATGTGGGGGGCGGCCCCCCCCACGGCCCCCCTCCGAACGCGAGCTTTCTTGGGTGCCCACGCGGTGTCCTTGCGGCCGGCGTACCCATGCCCTCACCTGACCGGGCCCTGGACCGATCCACGCTGGGGCGAAGCCCCACCGGCGAAAGAATCCGGCGCCCCGGCGCCGCATTCTTTCGCCGGAACAGCAGTTCGCCTGTGTCTTTGCCGTTTGCCTTTACGGGGGGCGTGGGGGGGGGGGGCGAAGCCCCCCACTGTCACATGTAGAGGTGGTCGCCGAAGGTGTCGAACTTGATGCGGCTCATCGAGATGTCGTGCTGCAGGGCGCGGTCGATGGTGCCGCGGACCATCGCGGGGGAGCCGGCGATGTAGAGGTCGTGGTCGGCCCACTGTCCGTAGCGGAACGCGACGTCGGCGACGAGGCCCTTCTCGCCCGGGTAGGTGTCGTCCTCGGAGACGGCGGGGACGACCGAAAGCCAGGTGTGCTGGCGCGCGAGTGCCTGCATTGCGGGCAGGTCGTAGAGGTCTTCGGGCTGGCGGCCGCCGAAGAACAGGTGCACGCGGCGGTACCAGTTCCATCGCGCCATGTCCTCGACGATCGACTTCATCGGGGCGAGTCCGGTGCCGCCGGCGATGCAGACGAGGTCGCGGGTCGAGGTGCGGTCGGCGGTCATCGTGCCGGTGGCGTGGCCGAGGCGGATAACGTCCTTGGGGCGGGCCTTGTTCACCAGGGCCTGGCTGACCCAGCCGGCGTCGATCGCCCGGACGTGCAGGTCGATGAGGTTGTCCTTGCGCGGCGCGTTCGCGATCGAGTACCAGCGCCAGACGCGCGGCCACCACGGCGTTTCGACCGAGACGTACTGGCCGGCCTCGAACGGGTAGTGCTGGTCCGGGCGCACGGTGACCACGACGAGGTCGCCGGTGCGGTGCTCGTGGGAGACGATTTCCGCCAGCCACCAGTCCGGGGTGTCCAGCGCCGCACGCCGGGAGGATTCGATCATCGTCTGGGCGGCGATGCTGTACGCGGCGACCCACGCGGCCTCGACGGGCGGAGTCCACGCGTCGCCCGCGTACCGCTTGAGCGCGGCGATCAGCGCCCGGCCGACGGCCTCGTAGTGAATCGGCTTGGCGCCGAACTTGCGGTGGTCCCGGCCGAGCTGCTCGAGGAAGTTCGCGAGGAACTCCGGCCGTTCGATGCCCTGGACGATCCGAACGATGGCCCCGAGCAGGCGGTTGCGCTGGGCGTCCATCGCCGGGGGGAACATCTCTCGCACGCCCGGGTTCTCGATGAACAGCCGCGCGTAGAAGTAGCTCGCGACCTTGTCGGCGTGGGGCTCGACAACGGTGAAGCTTTCCTTGATCAGACGCGGATCCAGCAAGGCAGTCCCTGTGTCGCAACTGAACCGACGCGACGTCGGCAGACCGGCCCGCGGGTGGGCTGCGGCACCAACGACGATACCGTCGCAACCCCTGGTTTCTCAGGCGAGCGGCCATCCGGGGCACTTTTGGTCAAGCCCGCACGCCGCCTCGATTGGGTATTTGTCGGCAAAGAGTGGGGTTCGCGTGAAGCAGCTGACCTCCCTCGACCAGCAGTTCCTCGCCGTCGAGAGCGCCACCCACACCGGGCACGTCGGCGGGCTCTACCTACTCGATTCCACCGGCGGCGCGCCGGTAACCCTGGCAGCTCTCCGCGAACTCGTGGCCGCGCGCCTGCATCTGCTGGCGCCGCTGCGCCGGCGGTTGCTGGAGGTGCCGCTGCGCTTCGACCGGCCCTACTGGGTCGACGACGACGCCGTCGACCTGACCGCCCACGTGCGGGGGCACGTCGTCGCGGCACCCGGCGGACGGGAGGACCTCGCCGCGCTGGTCGCGGCGCTGCACGCGCCCGCGCTGGACCGGGCTCGGCCGCTGTGGGAACTGCACCTGATCGACGGCCTCGCCGACGGGCGCCAGGCGGTGTTCGGCAAGGTCCACCACGCGGTGGTCGACGGGGTGTCGGCCGCGGCGCTGCTCGGTGCGCTGCTCGACCGGACCCCGGACGCCCCGCCGGCCGCGGCGGACGCGATCGTGCCGCGGTCCGGGCTCGTCCCGCGCCGCCGTCACCTGGTGGGACGCGGTCTGGCGAACGCGATCGCCCACCCGGCTCGGAGTCTGAAGGCGATGCCTCGGCTGTTGCCGCACCTGGACAAGCTGCCGGGGGTGGAGCGCGTGCCGGGCACCCGCGCGGTGGCATCGCTGGCCGCCCGCGTTCCGGGTTGGCACTCTGGGCAGGCCGAGGAGCCGCCCCAACGTCGGCCGCGGGTGCCGCCGACCCCGTTCAACGCTCCGATCTCGCCGCTGCGGGCCGTCGCCTTCGGGTCGGTCCCGGTGGCGGAGGTCCGCGCGCTGCGCTCGGCCTTCGGCTGCTCGGACAACGACGTCGTGCTCGAACTGTGCGCCTCCCTACTGCGCCGCTGGCTGACCCTGCACGACGCCCTGCCCGCCCGTCCGCTGGTGGTCGGGGTGCCGGTGTCGTTGCGCGCTCCGCGCGGCGCCGAGGCGGGCAACCGGGCCGGGGGCAACGCGATCTCGTTGATGGTCGCCCCGCTCCCGACGCATCGTGCGGATCCGGCCGATCGAATCGCGGCGATCTCGGCGGCAATGCTGGTCGCGAAGCGACGGCTCAAGGGCATGCCGGACACCTGGCTGAGCGACCTGACCGATCTGCTGCCGCCCGCGCTGATGGGAGTGACTGCGCGCAGCCTCGGCCGGGTCCTGCACGCGGGGGGCCGCCACCCGGTCAACCTGGTGATCTCCCACGTCCCCGGCCCGCACGTCCCGCTGTACCTGGCGGGCGCCCGGATGGTCGCGCACTACCCGGTGTCGGCGGTCTCCGACGCCCTCGGCGGGCTGAACATCACCGTCGTCGGGCACGACGGCGACCTCGACTTCGGCTTCGTCGCCTGCCCGAAGCTCGTGCCCGACCTCGCAGACCTCGCGGCCGGCCTACCGCTGGCGCTGGACGAACTGCACGCGGCGGCTTCGGCGGCTACGGCCGCAAAAACTACGGTTTCCGAGGCCGGAACCTGACTGTGGGGATTGACAACCCCCACGGCGTTGCGGGCTAGGTGCGCGCCGCCGAGCGGAGTTCGGCGCGGCGGGCCGTGCGTTCGATGCCGTCGAGCAGGACGGGCCACAGCTCCAGCGGCATGTCGTGGCCCATGCCGGGGACGAGCACCAGTTCGGCGCCGGGTACGGCGCGCGCGGTGGCCCGCCCGCCGCTCACGTGCACCAACGGGTCGGCGGTGCCGTGGATGACGATCGTCGGCACCGTCACCCCGCGCAGCGCGGCCGTGCGGTCAGGGGCCGCGACGATCGCCGCGAGTTGGCGCATCGTGCCCTGCGGATTCAGACCGCGGGCGTAGGTGCGACGGGCCCGACTCTCCTGTCGCGCGAGGTTGGTGGCCAGGAAACGCTGCGAGGCGATGCGGGAGAAGCCCTCGAGCGACCGACTGACGTAGGCCTCCTCGCCTGGCGGCCACTTGTCGAACATGTGCCGCAGGATGCGCGGCGCAACCCAGCCGACGCGCTTGTTGCCGGTCGTCGACATGATCGAGGTCAGGGAGCGGACCCGGTGCGGGTGGGCGATCGCCAGCGTCTGCGCGATCATCCCGCCCATCGAAACCCCGACCACGTGCGCCGAGTCGAGCTCGAGGTGGTCGAGCAGGCCGACGACGTCGGTGGCCATGTCCTCGAGGCTGTACGCCAGATTCGGGTCGCGCCCCAGGTAGGACTTCGCGATGCGCCCGACGCCCTCCCGCGCCGCCGAACGGCCGGTGTCGCGATTGTCGAATCGGATCACCCGAAATCCGCGCGCGGCCAGCTGGTCGCAGAACTCGTCGTCCCACCAGATCATCGGCCCGCCCAGACCCATGACGAGCACAACCGGCGGATCGGAATCGGCACCGCGGACCTCGAAGCACAGATCGAAGCCGTTGATCGAAACGATGCATTCCTCCGCCATCGACACCCTCCACGTCTGGGTCGCGTACCGCCGTTCCCAGTCTGCCCGACGGTGGTGTTTCGGGCTTTGCACAACGGAGGCATCGATTCCCCGGGCGGCGCGGCGATCCGCGCCTACCCTCGAAGAGGCAGTGGGTCGCCCGCCCCGCTCCGCAGGAGTCCGCCCGTGAAAGTCGCGATGCCCGCCATCCGAACGATGCCGTTCGGCTCGCTGCCGCGGCTTCGGCCGGTCGTGTCCCGTCGCCGGACCGAGCGTCCCGCCCCGCTGTGGAGCGGCGAGGGCTTTGCCGGACCGCGCGGCGGCAGGCCCCTGTTCGACGAGGCGCGGGCCCTACGCGAGGGGTCCGCCCTGCTGCGCGATCCCATCTGGCGGGCCGAGGGAATGGCCTCCGGGCGGCACCGCCCGGTGATGCTCATCCCCGGCTTCAGCGCCGGGGACGCGTCCATGGCCGCGTTCGCCCGATGGCTGCGGCGCGCCGGCTACGTCGCGATGGCCTCGCAGGTGCACCTGAACGTCGGCTGCTCGCGGGGCACCGTCGAGCACCTCACCGCGCGGCTCGAACTTGCCGCGCTGCGCCAGGACCAACCGATTCTGCTGATCGGGCAGAGCCTCGGGGGCGTGTTCGCGCGGACGCTGGCAACGCGCCGGCCGGATCTCGTGGCCGGCGTGATCTCGCTCGGCAGCCCGCACCTCGCGCCGACCGCCGCGCACCGCATCCTCATGGCGGACGTCGCACTGCTGACGCGACTCAGTCGCATCGGCGCCGGCCGTCTGCGCCTCCCGGTGGCGGGCTCCGCGCCGCTGATGAGCGCGGAATGCGTTCACGGGGACTGCGCGCACGAGTCATGGCGCGAGTCCCGCGGCCGATTCCCCGCCGCGGTTCCGTTCCTGTCGATCTACTCGCGCACCGACGGACTCATCGACCACCGGGCGTGCCTCGACCCCGCCGCCGAGCACCTCGAGGTGGACTCGAGCCACTGCGGCATGGCCCTCAACGCGGAGGTCTACCGCGCCGTCGCGACACGCCTGCCCGGGTTTTACGAGCGCGCCCGAGGGAATCGGACATAACAGCGCCACCCCTACCCACGGGGCCACAACCGCGATTGTCCGTTTCGTCCGAATTGCCGGGCTTGGCGTATTGCGGTCGATTTGTAACCGGCCGTGCGGGGGCGTTTACCCCGCAGGGATGTTCCCGGTGGGGTGAAATCGGGTAAACATCTCCCAAGCCCCATCTCATGCGATGTCGGGCAAACGTCTCGTCGGGGGCAACATGAAGCGTCCGCCCGTACTACTGGCCACGCTCGCTCTGGCTGCGGTGATGTCGACGGTCGCCGTCGGCGGGCCGTCCGCGGACGCCGCCCCCGTGCCCGATCCGGTCTCCAACGCGATCGTGCAGAACGCGCTGACCGCGCTGCGGGCCAACGCGGACGAACTCGGCTTTTCAGGCGACGGTCGCGGCGCCCTCGGCCTCGGCGAGCGCAACGGCGTCAAGGTCGTCGACGTGGTGGCCGACCCGAACGGCGCCACCCACGTCCGGATGGACCGGACCTTCGCCGGACTGCCGGTGGTCGGCGGAGACTTCGTGGTCCACCGCTCCGCCGCCGGTGCCTGGGAACCGGCCAGCGCCACCTTCACCGCCGCCCTCGACGGTCTGAACCTGACCCCCGGTCTCGACGCCGCGGGCGCGATCTCGCGACTGGCGCTCGGCACGGACGCCCTGCGCGCGACCCTGACGGGCACGCCGCGCCTGGTGATCGACACGGTCGGTGGCCCGGTCGCCCTCGCGTGGGAGGTGCCGACCGCGGGCACCCGGCCGGACGGCACTCCCTCCCGCCTGCTCACCTACGTCGACGCCGCCTCGGGCGCGGTGCGCTGGGCGGACGACAGCATCCACACGGTCGAGGGCCCCAACCACACGGCCGAAGGCGTCGGCGAGGCAGCCGAAGGCGAGGGCCGATCGCTCTACCTGGGCACCGTGCCGCTGCGGACCTCGCTGTTGGACGGTCTGTTCACGCTCAAGGACCTCAGCCGCGGCGGCGGATTCACCGCCGATGCGCAGAACCGCGCGGACAACTGTCTTCCCATCGGCCTGTCGCTGTGCACCTCCAACGCACCGGCGGACCAGTTCACCGACGACGACAACCGCTGGGGCAACGGTTCGGAACTCAACCGGCAGTCCGCCGCAGTCGACGCTCAGTACGGCAGCGACGTCACCTGGGACTACTTCAAGGCGGTCCACAAGCGTTCGGGCGTCGGGAACGACGGCGTCGGCGTCTACAGCCGCGTGCACTACGGCGAGGACTACGCCAACGCGTTCTGGAGCGACGAGTGCCTGTGCATGACCTTCGGCGACGGGGACCGCAAGACGCTCGGCCCGCTGGTGTCCCTCGACATCACCGGGCACGAAATCACCCACGGCGTCACCACCCGCACCGCGCGGCTGAACAACTCCGGCGAGGCCGGCGGCCTGAACGAGGCCACCAGCGACATCTTCGGAACGATGATCGAGTTCTATTCCAAGAACGAGGACGACAAGCCGGACTACCTCGTCGGCGAAACCGTGTTCCTCGACAAGCAGGACAAGGACGGCCAGCCCAACGCCATTCGGTACATGTGGGAGCCGAGCCTCGACAAGCAGTCTCCGGACTGCTACCACTCCGCCGTGGACCAGCTCGACGTGCACCTTTCGGCGGGCCCGGCGAACCACTTCTTCTACCTGCTCGCCGAGGGCAGCGAACGCAAGACCATCGCCGGCATCGAGTATGCGAGCCCGACCTGCGACGGCAAGAAGGTCGCCGGCATCGGCCGCGACGCCGCCGCCAAGATCTGGTATCGCGCGCTGACGATGTACTTCACCTCGAACATGACCTACCCCGACGCGCGGGAGGCCGTCCTGCGCGCGGCCAAGGACCTGCACGGGGACAAGTCGACCGAGCTTGCAGTCACCGAGGCGGCCTGGAGCGCCGTCAACGTCACCGCGCAGACCGACCCGGACGACGGACTGCTGTAGACCCGCAAGGCCCGAAAAGCACCGAAGACCGGCGACCCCACGGGGGTCGCCGGTCTTCGCGTTGCCGGGCTAGGAGCGCTTCTTCTTGATGCCGACGAGGAGCACGAGGAGCGCGAGGACCGCCGCCACGGGGGCGAGTCGCTTGAGGATCGGAGCGCCCGCGGCGTCGAACAGGTCGATGGCCTCCGGCTCCGGACGAACGGCCGGCTTGGTCGCAGTGGCGGCGGCGGTGGCGCCGCCGTTGCTCGAGGCGTTCGCGGCCGGCGCGGCCGGAGTCTGTTCGGCACCGCCGCCGCTGATCTGCTGCGAGAGGCACTCGACGAACTTGCCGAGGATCTTGTTGCTGACGTCGACCATGACGCCGCGGCCGAACTGCGCCGGGCGGCCGGTGATCGCAAGGTCGGTGCTGACGGAGATCTGAGTCTCCTCGCCCGCCTCCTTGAACACGGCGGTGATGGTGGCCGCCGCGGTGCCCGCGCCCTTGGCCTCCTTGCCGTTGGCCTTGATGACGAGCCTGCGGTTCTCGACGTCCTTCTCGACGAACTGGGCCGTGCCGCCGTAGGTGACGGTGATCGGGCCGACCTTCACCTTGACCCGGCCGTCGAACTCGTCGCCGCGGACCTCGTCGAGCACGGCGCCGGGCATGCACGGGGCGAGGCGCTCGACGTCGAGGAGGACGTCCCAGGCCTGCTCGACCGGGACCGGGACGGTGAATTCGTGTTCGAGCTGCATGAGGGGCCTCTGTCCTTCGAGGAGCTGGGGTCTATACCGCTGCGCGCGCCGTCCCAGATGCGATGGGAGCGACGCGCGCAGACGGCAACTGGCTTACCGGTCAGGCTATATCGTCCCGACGGGCTCGTACCTCGCCCGCCGGGAGATGGCCGCGAACGTCGTCACGGCGGTCACCTGCAACCGCCCCGACGCCGCTCGGCCGGCCCTACGACAGCCCGGCCGCCTTGCTCACCGCGCGGTGGGTAAGCACACGCGCCAACTCCTCGCGGTAGTCGGCCTGCGCGTTGGAGTCGCTGGCCGGGCTGGTGCCGTCCGCCGCGAGCTGCGCCGCACTGTGCACGGCGTGGTCGGTCGCCTCGGCGCCGGCCAGCGCCGCCTCCGTGGCGGCCGCCCGGACGTGGGTGGACCCCATGTTCGTCAGCGCGATCCGGGCCTCGGAGATGTGGCCGTTCTCGCGCTTCACCGCCGCGGCGACGCCGACGATCGACCAGGCCTGCGCGACCCGGTTGAACTTCTCGTAGTGCGTGCCCCAGCCCGCGCCGAGCTTGGGGATGCGGATGGAGACGAGGATTTCGTCCTCCTCCAGCGCGGTCTCGAGGTAGTCGACGAAGAAGTCCGCCGCCTCGACGGTGCGCGTCCCGCTCGGGCCGGCGATGGTCATCGTCGCGCCGTAGACCAGGGCCACGCCGGGCAGGTCGCTCGCCGGGTCGGCGTGCGCCAGGGCGCCGCCGAACGTGCCCCGGTGCCGGACCTGGGGGTCGGCCACCGTCGCCGAGGCCTGGGCCAGCAGCGGAGCGTGCTCGTTGACCAGCGCGCTCTTGAGCACCTCGTCGTGCGTGGCACCGGCGCCGACGACGATCGCGTCGCCGTCGTCTTTGATGCCGCGCAGTTCCTCGATGCCGCTGACGTCGACGACCAGTTCCGGGTTCGCCAGCTTCAGCCGCAGGATCGGGATGAAGCTCTGGCCGCCGCCGAGGACCTTGGCGTCGTCGGAGCCCGCCAGCGCGGCCACCGCCTCGGCGACCGTCTTCGGTCGCACGTAGTCGAACTTGGACGGGATCACTTGGCACCTCCGTGCGGGTGGGCCTTCTTGGCCTCGTTGATGGCGCGCCACACGCGCTCGGGGGTGCACGGCATCTGCACGTCGTTGATGCCGTAGTGCCGGATCGCGTCGACGATGGCGTTGACGACGGCCGGGGTGGAGGCGATGCAGCCGGCTTCGCCGACACCCTTGGCCCCGATGGGGTTGTCGGTCGTCGGGGTTTCGGTGCGGTCGGTGATGAAGTTGGGCAGGTCCGCCGCCGAGGGCACCAGGTAGTCCACGAACGAGCCGGACGTCTGGTTGCCGTCGGAGTCGAAGATGACCTCTTCGTAGAGCGCCTGGGCGATGCCCTGCGCCAGACCGCCGTGGATCTGTCCCTCGACGATCATCGGGTTCACGACCGTGCCGACGTCGTCGACGCAGACGTACTTGTAGATCTCGGAGAACCCGGTCTCGGTGTCGACCTCGATCGCGCACAGGTGCGTCCCGTGCGGGAAGGAGAGGTTCACCGGGTCGAAGGTGTACGCCGAGTTCAGGCTCGGCTCCATCCCGTCCGGGATGTTGTGGGCCAGGTGCGTCGCGAACGCGCACTCCTGGATCAGCATCTTCGAACCAGGGGATCCCTTGACGCTGAACGCGCCCGCGGCGAACTCCAGGTCGTCCTCGGCCACCTCCAGGGTGTGCGCGGCGACCCGACGGGCCTTCGCGATCACCTTGTCGCACGCCTTGACGATGGCCGAGCCACCGACGACGAGCGAACGGGAACCGTAGGTGTCCATGCCCTGCGGAGAGGACGCGGTGTCGCCCGCGAGCAGCTCGATGTCCTCGAACGGGATGCCGAGCTTGTCCGAGACCAGCTGCGACCACGAGGTCCAGTGGCCCTGACCGTGCGGGGTGGAGCCGGAGATGACCTGCACCTTGCCGGTGATGGTCACGCGGATCTCCGCGCGCTCCCAACCGCCCGCGCCGACGCCCAACGGGCCGAGGGCGCGCGAGGGGGCCAGACCGCAGGCCTCGGTGAAGGTGGAGATGCCGATGCCCAGCAGCTTCTTCTCGCCGGCGTCGCGACGACGCTTCTGCTCGGCACGCAGCTCCTCGTACCCGAACAGCTCGAGCGCCTTGTCCGTGGCGGCCTCGTAGTTGCCCGAGTCGTAGTACATGCCCGAGATCGTCATGTACGGGAACTCTTCGTGCTTGATCCAGTTCTTGCGGCGGATCTCGAGCGGGTCCATGTCCAACTCGGCCGCGAGTTCGGACATCATGCGCTCGATGCCGAAGGTCGCCTCCGGCCGGCCGGCGCCGCGGTAGGCGTCGGTCGGGGTCTTCGTGGTGAAGACCGTCTTGCAGTTGAACTGGTAGCCCTCCATCTTGTAGATGCCGTTGAACATGCCCGCGCCGAAGAGCGGGACACCGGCCGTGAAGAGCTTCAGGTGCGCGCCGAGGTCGGCCATGAGGTCGACCTTCACCCCGAGCAGGGTGCCGTCGGACTTCGCGGCGACCTCGATGTCCTGGATCTGGTCCCGGCCGTGGTGGGCGTACTGGAAGTTCTCCGAGCGCGTCTCGCACCACTTGATCGGCCGGCCGAGCTGCTTGGCCACCAGCAGGGTGATGATCTCCTCGGCGTGGACGCCGATCTTGCCGCCGAAGCCGCCGCCGACGTCGGGGGCGACGACGCGGAGCTTGGACTCGGAGATGCCGGTCAGCAGGGACATCACCACGCGCACGACGTGCGGGATCTGCGTGGCGGTGTAGATCGTGTAGTCGTCGTAGGTCGGGACGACGACGACCGCGCGTGGCTCCATGTACGCCGGGGCCAGGCGCTGCTGGCGGAAGCGGCGCTTGATGACGACGTCGGCCTTGGCCTTCGCGGCCTCGTAGGACTCGCCGGGGGACTGCAGGTCGTAGCACTGGTTGGTGCCGATGTCCTCGTTGACGAGGGCGGAGTCCGGCGCGAGCGCGGCCTCCATGTCGACGACTGCGGGAAGCGGGTCGTAGTCGACGTTGATCGCCTCGAGGGCGTCGTTGGCCTGCGCGCGAGTCTCCGCGACCACGATCGCGATCGGCTCGCCGACGAAGTGCACCTTGTCGGTCGCCAGCGGGGTGACGATCGGCTTCTTCATCTCCGGGTGGCAGGTCCACGCCTCGGGGATGATCGCCTGCGCGGCGCCGAAGTCCGCGGCGCTCATGACGACGACGACGCCCGGGTAGGCCTTGGCGGCGCTGGTGTCCACGGTGATCCGCGCGTGCGCGATGGGGCTGCGCAGGTACGCGGCGTGCAGCATGCCGGGAAGCTGGATGTTGTCCGTCCACCGGGTGCGACCGGTGATCAGGTGGGCGTCTTCCTTGCGGCGAAGGGGCTGCCCCATCGCGGTTTCGTACTTGTCGGAGACGGCGGTCACTGGGCACCGCCCGACATGGTGGCGGCCGCGGACTGCACGGCCTTCACGATGTTGTGGTAGCCCGTACAGCGACAGAGGTTGCCCTCGATGCCCTCGCGGATCTCGTGCTCGCTCGGGTTCGGGTTGTTGTTGAGCAGGTCCAGCGAAGCCATGATCATGCCGGGAGTGCAGTACCCGCACTGCAGGCCGTGGCACTCGCGGAACGCTTCCTGGATCGGGTGCAGCTCGGTCTCGACGGTGTCGGCGAGGCCCTCGACGGTGAGCACGTCGGCCCCGTCGGTCTGGACGGCGAGCACGGAACAGCTCTTCACGGACTGGCCGTTGAGCAGAACGGTGCAGGCTCCGCAGTTGGACGTGTCGCAACCGACGACGGTGCCGACCTTGCCGCGAACGTCGCGCAGGTAGTGCACGAGAAGCAGGCGAGCTTCTACGTCGTCGGTGTGTTCTACGCCGTCGACTTTGACGGTGATCTCAGCCATAGTCCGGGGCTCTTTCCTGTGCGATGGGTCACGGCTGTGGGCGTGGGACCCACCCTAGGCAACGGTGTGACGGCCGCAACGGGCCGTGTGCCTGTGTTAAGACAGCATCTCGCATTCGCGAGGACATATACCTCCGTGCATAGGCAGATGCCCAGGCACTATTCACCAACGGCTGCCGGTAGGCGCTCCGACGTCGGCGAACGTTTCCCCGTGCCCGCGCGTCTACGTTCCCCAGACCGGTCTGGGAGGTTCGCGGTGCGGGCGATTGCGCGAATTTCGTGCTGCCTGCCGTTGGCCGCTGGGCTGCTTGCCGGATGTTCCGCGGCGGACTCGGCGCCGGCCCGGTTGTCTTCGGCCTCCGAGCCCGCGACCGCCACCTCAACCCCGAAGTCGACCGCTGCCGAGCAGACCGCGGAGGAGCGCGCCGTCGCGATCTACTCCGCCGTGATCCGGCAGGCCGTCACCGGGGGGCGGGACCCTGCGCCCTTCGAAGACCACGCGCTTCGCGCGCATCTTCGTCGTGGACAGGGCGGTGCGCACGACGCAGGGCTTCGCGGACGAGAGCCGACCGAGCGGACCGTCGTTCAGTGCGGCGGTGCGCGAGGGCGTCCAGTTCCGGCTCGCGGACTTGGCCCCGGTGGAGTTCGTCGAGTCCTCCGACGAAGCGCGAGAGGGTCGGCCAATGGCACGGACCAAGGTGGCACGCGGGGTCATCGTGACCCTGGGGGCGATCCGGGGCTCCGGTTTCCGATTCGAGGTTGCCACCCGGACGCGGTGCGGCGGGCTCTGTGGCGAGGGACTGACCTACGTGCTCGGGCCGAGCCGCGACGATTTCGAGATCCTCGGGACCACCGGCCCGTACGTCATCGCATGAGCCCCGCCCGAGCGGCGTTGTAGGCCGCCGGCCCGCTCCTGGCCGCACTCGACGCCGGGCCACTGCCGCCGGCAGGGTCTTCGCATCGGCCGGCCCCGAGCCGTCGAGCAGGCTCGACGTGGGAGGCAATGGCGTGAGTGCCACTCGGCGGGACGAGATGCTCTCGGCCGTTGGCACCGATCCCCGTTTCGACCGGCTCCGGGCTGTGGTGCAACGCCTGCTCGAGGCGCGGGTCGGCGTCGCCCTGCTGCTCGAGGACCTCGATGCGATCCGAGCGCTGGTGCCCTCTGAGGTGGAAGACGACGTCCTCGACGTCATGGATCTGCTCACGGGCTGGTGTGCGCCGTCGGCTCGGCTCGAACCGCCGGGTGACGCCTGACCTTGCGTGGGTCGCGGTCCTCGAGCCGTCAGTTTGCACTGCGTTTTGTCGTGCGCGTCGCCATCCGTTTTGTATAGTGGTTTCTATGGCCAATCAGTTGACGATTCGCACCGACGCCGACCTCGAGCGAGCTCTCGCCGCCCTTACCTCCGACGGTCGAACCCGAACGGAGGCCGTCCGGAGCGCGATCTTCGACGCCGAGCGCGCGGCTCGGCGAGCGGAACTGCAAGCTTGGGTCGAGGGAGTGGGTTCCCATCCGGCCGAAGTCGCCGCGGCCAGGACGGTAGCCGCGGAGTTCTCCGACGACGAGGACGACTGGGCCGAGGGCACACCTGGCACGGTCTGGGCCGCGCGCTGATGCGGGGGTCCGTCTACCGATATCGACCGGGCAGAGACGTCAAGGGCCACGAGCAGCACGGCCCGCGATTGGCGCTCGTGGTTCAAGGGGACGCGCTGCGGGCGCTGTCCACGTGGGTGGTGGCTCCGTGCTCCGCCTCCGCCGGGCCGGGCCCCACTCGGGTCGAGGTTCACGTCGACGGTGTAGACACCCGGGTCCTCGTCGAACAGATTCGGGCTGTAGACGTGAGCGCGCGCCTCGGTGAGGTGGTCGGCCACCTGGGCCTGACGGAGATGCAGGCCGTCGACGTGGCGTTGCTGCGTGTTCTAGGACTCGACTGACATCCGCTCAGGCCGGGGTGTGGTGGATGGAGCCTTCGGTGGTCTTGAGGCGCTTGCCGCTGCCGCCCCAGCGGGCGCCGATGATCTCGGCGGCGATGGAGATCGCGGTCTCCTCCGGGGTACGGGCGCCGAGGTCCAGACCGATGGGGGAGTAGAGCCGCGCGAGTTGGTCCTCCGGGACGCCCTCGTCGCGCAGGCGCGCGAGGCGGTCGTCGTGGGTCTTTCGCGAGCCCATCGCGCCGATGTAGGCGGCCGGGGCGGTCAGCGCGAGCTTGAGGACCGGGACGTCGAACTTGGGGTCGTGGGTCAGGACGCAGATGACGGTGCGGTCGTCGATGGCGTTCGGGATCGCGAGCTGGGACTCCAGGTAGCGGTGCGGCCACTCGATCACGACCTCGTCGGCCTGCGGGAAGCGCTTGGCCGTCGCGAAGACCGCGCGGGCGTCGCAGACCGTCACGGTGTAGCCGAGGAACTTCCCGGCCGCGGCGACGGCGGCGGCGAAGTCGATCGCGCCGAACACCAGCATCCGCGGCGCGGGAGCGAAGGAGTGCACGAAGACGCTGAGGTCGTCGAGGCGACGCTCGCCGTCGGGGCCGTAGCGCAGGATCCCCGTGTTGCCCTGGGAGAGCTGGCCGCGGCCGTCGTCGGCGACGGCATCGTCGAGCCGCTCGGTTCCCAACGTGCCGGACCGGCGGTCCGGCCAGATGATCAGCCGGGACCCGACGGCACCTGCGCCGGACACGATGGTCGCGACGGCCACCGGCTCGCCGGCGTCGATGGAGGCGACCACGTCGGGGAACTCGGGGAAGGTCTCGGGGCTGATCTGCTCGACGAACATGTCGATGATGCCGCCGCAGGTCAGCCCGACCGCGAAGGCGTCGTCGTCGGAGAAGCCGTAGGTCTGGAACGCGGGCGAGCCCGACGCCATGACCTCCTGCGCGAGCTCGTACACCGCGCCTTCGACGCAGCCGCCGGAGACGGAGCCGACGGCCTCGCCGTCCGGGGCGACGGCCATCGCGGCGCCGGGCTGGCGCGGGGCGCTGCGCGAGACCCCCACGACCGTGGCCAGGCCGAAGGTGGCGCCGGCGGCGTACCAGCGGCGGATTTCCGAGAGCACGTCACGCACGGGCCCCTCCTCGTTGAGGGTTGTCGCGGGCTTGCGAAAGGTCGACGGGTACTGCGCGAGCTTGCTGGCGAACGACGGTCGCCGTCTGGGACAGGCGCTGGGCGAGCGCCTCGAAGGCAGCCACATTGTGCCCGGCCACCAGGGCGTCAACGTGCGGAAGTGCCGCGGACATTCCTGCGGTCGCCGGAGCGAAACCGTCCTTGCCCGCGTGCGGGTTCACCCAGATCACCGAGTGGGCCAGCCGGTGCAGCCGCGCCATCTGCTCGCCGAGCAGCGTGACCTCGCCCCGCTCCCACCCGTCGCTGGCGATGACGACGACCGCGCCCCGGGCCGTGCCGCGCTGTCCCCACCGGTCCAGGAACGCCTTGAGCAGGTCGCCGAGCCGGGTGCCGCCGGACCAGTCGGGCACCGCGGCGCCGACGGCCCGCAGTGCCGAGTCGGGATCGCGGGCCGACATCTGCCGGGTCACTCGGGTCAGCCGGGTGCCGATCGTGAAGACCTCGACGTCGGGCCGACGCCGCGTCAGGACGTGGGCGAAGCGCAGGTGGGAGTCGGCGTAGAGCTCCATCGAGCCGGAGACGTCGATGAGCTCGACGATCCGCCGCGGCCGTTCGCGGTGACGGCGCATCAGAATCGTGTCGATCTCGCCGCCGCGGCGCAGCATCGCTCGGACGGTGCGGCGGGTGTCGATCTGGCCGCGGTGCGACGGGGCGTAGCGCAGCGAGCGCCTGCTCGGTCCGCGTGGGTCCAACCGCGCGAGCAGGCGCCGCACCTCGGCGCGTTCGGAGTCGGTCAGCGTCGCGACGTCCTTGGAGCGCAGCACGTCGACGTCGCTGGCCGCGGTCGTCGTTGGGTTGATCTCCAACTGCTCGTCCGCGCCGATGGCCTGGTTGTCCGCCGTGGCAACGGATTCCAGCTTCATCGTCAGGCTCAGCGCCCCCTGCAGCGGCGGTCCGAGTTCGCGGCTGCCGAAGTACGCGACGAACGCCGCGTCGTACTTGCCGACGTCCACCGGCCCGGCGCACAGCGTGAGGCGCCCGGCCCAGTACGCGTCGTGGCCGGACATGACGTCGAGGTTGCGCAGCGCCAGCAGCATCGCCTGCACCCGATCGGTGCCCGCCTCGATGCCGGCGGCGCGGAGCGTGCGGGCGAAGCCGACCACCGTTTCGGTCAGGTCCAGAAGCGGCGCTTCGATCGCGGCCATCGGGGTTAGACGCGGCCGGCGCCGACGAGCAGTTCCAGGCCCTCGGCGGTCACCCGATCGGTGTCCTCGCGGTACTTCAGCACCGCGCCCAGGGTCCGCGCCGCGGCGTCGACGTCGAGGGTGCGGGCGCCGAGCGTCATGAGCGCGCGGGTCCAGTCCAGCGACTCGGCGACGCCCGGGGGCTTGAGCAGGTCCCGCATCCGCAGGAAGCCGACGGCGGCCGCGACCTCGGTCGCCAGCCGCTCGGTGACCTCCGGCAGGCGCTTGCGGATGATCGCGACCTCGCGGTCGTAGGAGGGGTGCTCGAGCCAGTGGTAGAGGCAGCGGCGCTTGAGGGCGTCGTGGACCTCGCGGGTGCGGTTGGAGGTGACCACCACGATCGGCGGGACCTCCGCGCGGATCGTGCCGAGCTCCGGAATGGAGATGGTGAAGTCGGAGAGCACCTCGAGCAGGAAGGCCTCGAACTCGTCGTCGGCGCGGTCCACCTCGTCGATCAGCAGGACCGACGGGCTGGTCTCGATGGCCTGCAGCAGCGGACGGGCCAGCAGGAAGCGGCGGTCGTAGAGCTCGCCCTCCAGCGTTTCGACGTCCTTCACCCCGGCGGCCTCGCTGGCGCGCAGGTGCAGCAGCTGGCGGGGGAAGTCCCAGTCGTAGAGCGCCTGGGCGGCGTCGATGCCCTCGTAGCACTGCAGGCGAATCAGCGGCGCCTCGCACAGGACGGACAGCGCATGGGCGAGGGCGGTTTTCCCGACGCCCGCCTCCCCTTCGAGAAAAAGCGGGCGACCCATCCGAATCGCGAGGAAGGCCGCCGTGGCGACCCCCGCATCTGCCAGGTATCCGACGTCCGCCAGGCGCTTGGCGAGTTCGTCCGGGGAATCGACGCTGGTCAGCGCGCTGTCGGCGGGGGCGGCCATGTCGGCCGACACTACCCGCGTCCTCGCGGCCCTGGCGGGTGCGGGGTGGACAGAGGCGGACATACCGGGCGAGCGCCGAGAACTCTCAGAAAACCTCCAGCCAATTCACCGATTGAACGGCTCGATTCCTGGGCAAGCTGAACTTCGGATCTACATGACCTGGGTGCGTGCTGCACCAACCCGGCAAGGCTGCAACGAGCTGCAGCGATGGGGAGTCGATTTGATGACGCCACGGAGCGAAGCAACCCTTCAGTCCGAGCAAGCCGTCGACGGCACCGGCTACCGGCTGCTGGTGGTGGACGACGAGGCGAACATCGTCGAACTGCTCAGCACGTCGCTGCGATTCACCGGCTTCGAGGTCGCGACCGCGACCAACGGCGAAGAGGCCCTGCGCATTGCACGGTCCTTCGACCCCGACCTGCTCGTACTCGACGTGATGATGCCCGACATCTCCGGGTTCGGCGTCGTCAAGCAGTTGCGGGCCGCGGGCTCGACCGTCCCGGTCCTGTTCCTCACCGCGCGCGACGCGACCGAGGACCGCATCGCCGGTCTGACCCTCGGCGGCGACGACTACGTGACCAAGCCGTTCAGCCTCGACGAGGTCGTCGCGCGCATCCATGCGGTGCTGCGCCGCACGGCCCGCACCACCGACGGCGCGCCGCCGCGCCTGGTCTTCCACGACCTCGAACTCGACACCGAGACCCACGAGGTCTGGCGCTCCGGCACGCCGGTCTCGCTCTCGCCGACCGAGTTCAAGCTGCTGCGGTACTTCATGAACAACCCGCGGCGCGTGCTGTCCAAGGCGCAGATCCTCGACCACGTCTGGAACTACGACTTCAACGGCGAGATGAACATCGTCGAGTCCTACGTGTCCTACCTGCGCCGCAAGATCGACACGGTGGAACCGCGCCTGCTGCACACCCTGCGTGGCGTCGGCTACGTGCTCCGGCTTCCGCCTTCGTGACGCCTAGGCTCGGGGTCGAATGACCCCGACTCCGCCCGGCTCGCAAGCCGCCGCAACAGGCCCGGTGCGCCTGCGATCGCTCCGGGCGCTGTCGGCGCGTACTCCGCTGCGCGCGAAGCTCATCGCGGCGCTGCTGGCGTTGAGCACGCTGGCCGTGGGCGCCACCGGAACCGCGGCCACCGCGGTCCTGCGCGACTACCTGTTCGATCGCCTCGACCGCCAACTCGACAGGTACACCACGGGGTTGCTTCCCCAGGTCACGCCGGCGACGCCCGCACCCGAACCGGCGGCTGAGGACGAGCCGAGCCGGCGGATGGCCACGCCGTACTACTTTCTCGTCCGCGACGCCGCCGGTGCCGTCCTCCGTGAGGAGAGTTCGCCGCTGGAAGCTTCCGGTCGCGCGCCCGCGTTCGTGCCGATCGACCTGCGCACCGCCCAGGAGATCGACGACCAGCCGTTCACCGTGGCCGCCCAGGAGCGGCGAGCCCCCCGCTGGCGCGCGGTCGTGCGTCCGCTTCCCGACGGCAGCGGCAGCCTCACGCTCGCGCTCAGCCTCGAGGAGTCCGACGCCACCGTCGCCCGGCTCGTACGCGTCCTCGGCGCGGTCGGTCTCGCGGTGCTCGGGCTGACCGGGGTGGGTTCCTACCTGATCGTGCGCAGCAGCCTGCGTCCGTTGCGCGAGGTGGAGAGCACGGCGGAGGCCATCGCCGCCGGAGACCTGTCCCGCCGCGTGCCGCTCCATCCCAGTCGCACCGAGGTGGGGCGGCTCTCGCAGGCCGTCAACACGATGCTCGGCCGCATCGAGACGGCGGTGACGGAGAAGGAGGCGACGGCCGCGGCGGCGCAGGCCTCCGAGGAGCGGATGCGGCGATTCATCGCCGACGCCAGCCACGAACTGCGCACGCCGCTGACCTCCATCCGCGGTTTCGCCGAGCTCTATCGGCAGGGTGCGGTCAAAGCCCCGGAGCAGGTTCCCGGCCTGCTCGCGCGGATCGAGGACGAGGCGACCCGCATGGGCCTGCTCGTCGAGGACCTGCTGCTGCTCGCCCGCCTCGACCAGCAGCGGCCGATCGAGCGGGAGCCCGTCGACCTCGTGGCGGTGGCCACCGACGCCGCGACCGCGGCGCAGGCCCGCCACCCGGACCGCCGGGTCGAGGTCCGCCTGGTCGGGGAGAGCGACGGACTGCCGCCGGACGTGCTCGGCGACGACGCCCGGTTGCGTCAGGTGGCCGGAAACCTCATCACCAACGCGTGTACGCACACTCCGGCGGGCACGCCGGTGCGGGTCAGCGTCGGGTCGGTGCGGGAGAACGGCGATCGGTGGGCCGTGCTCGAGGTTGCCGACGACGGGCCGGGGCTGTCCTCGGAGGAGTGCGATCGGGTGTTCGAGCGGTTCTACCGCACCGACGCCTCCCGGACGCGGCGCACCGGCGGTTCCGGGCTCGGGCTGTCGATCGTCGCGGCGCTGGTGGCCGCGCACGGCGGCCGGGTGGACGTGACCTCGGAGCCGGGCGCAGGCTCGGTGTTCCGGGTGCGCCTGCCGAGCAACGTCGACGCCAACTGATTCCCGGGGGTCGAGCCCCGGGACCGACTCGGTGGGCCTGACGCGGCGTCAGGCGATCGGCTGCTGTGGGGATTCGTCCTCGTCCGCAGGCGAGCGGGAGATCGCCACCGCGGCGAGCCCGGCGGCGACCGTGGCGAGCAGGATCGCGCCGATCGCCAGCCCGATCGCGGTGTTCACCTGATCCTTGGTGGCCACCTGGGGCTCCGCGTCGAGGTCTTCGATCGGCAACGAACTCGGCAGCGCGCTCGGCGAGGCCGACGGGCTGGGCGAGGCGGACGGCCCGGCGGACGCACTCGCGCCGGGGCTGCTCGCGGGCACTCCGCTGGAGACCGCCACCGGAGTGGCGGGCAGCGAGGAGCGCGGGGTGCCGGTCAAGGTCATGGCCATCGCGGTCAACACCAGCGCCGCACCGGTAACGCCCGTGATGCGGCGGGCGTGGCGGCGGAGCAGCGACTTCACGGAGGACCTCTGGATGGCCGGCGACGTCACGGGGCCCCGAGACGACTGAATCCCCTTCAGTTTCAGGCGTCACAGGCCAGGCCGGGGCAATTCCAGAGTCAAGATCGTTTACGGGGTGCGCGCTAGGGATACGACCTAGGCCGCGCGGCGCCGCCGACTGCCCACCGGACGACGCTCGCCGACCGTCCGAGCCTCGGGTTCGGGGCTGAACTCGGCCCGATCGCGTCGCCAGAGCCAGGCCAGGACGCCCACTCCGACGACGAGGAGGGCGTGCGGCGCCTCCGAGGCCAGGCTGACGCCCGTCGAACTGTTCTCCACGATGTCCCGCCCGGCCACGAACGTGGTGAGCAGGGCGGCGCAGCCGAGCATCGGCAGCATCGGACCGGCCCGGCGGGGGGCGGCGGCGGCGGCCAGGAACCCGATGGCCGTCGCGATGCCCCACGTGCTCAACTCGCCGCCGGTGTGCCAGCGCCCGAGCAGATCCGGGGAGGCCAGGCCCATCTCGACCGCGGCGATCACCACCAGCAGCCAGCGCAGCGCCAGCGTCAGGCCGAAGCGCGGCCGCCGATCGGCCGCCGCTGCGGCGAGGATCGAAGCGGTGAGATCGGGAATCCGATCGGCCGGCGCCACCCGCACGACGCGGTGCAGTCGTGTCAGACCCGCTTGGAAGCCGCGACAGTCCGGGCACCCGGCGACGTGCGTCGTCACCAGCGCCTCGTCGAGCCCCATCGGCTCGCCGTCGGCCTGTGCGGAAAGGGCTTCTCGCCACCGTTCGCATCCCACGATCGATAAGTCGCCCTTCGTGTCGGATCGGTTCCCTGGCATTTGAGTTACCTGCCAGGGGTATCCGCCTTGACGGGGACATTTACCATGCAAAGGTGCACGATGACGAGATCACCCGCCTGGCCCTCGAGGCCGGCCGAGGCGACGGCGCCGCGACCACGGAGTTCGTCCGTGCGACGCAGGCCGACGTCTGGCGGTACGTCGCCTACCTCGTCGATCGCGCGCAGGCCGACGACCTGACGCAGGAGACCTACCTGCGCGCGCTGCGGGGACTGCGCACCTTCCGGGGCGACACCGCCGCCCGCGTGTGGCTGCTGTCGATCGCGCGCCGCGCAGTCGTGGACCACTTCCGCAAGCAGGGCCGCCGCCCGGCCGTCGGGGCCAGCCTCGACGACCTCGACACGGCTACCGACCGCATCGTGCCGACCTCCCCGGAGGCCTCCGGGGAGATCAGCCTGCAGATGCTGATCGAGGAACTCGACGAGGACAAGCGCAACGCGTTCGTCCTCACCCAGGTGCACGGTCTGTCCTACCAGGAGGCCGCCGAGGTCTGCGGCGTGCCGATCGGCACCATCCGTTCGCGCATGGCCAGGGCTCGCGAGCAACTCCTCGGCGACCTTGCCGAGGCCGAAACGGCGGGCGGCGAAGACGCCCCCCGTCGCCACCTCCGCCGCCTCTAGTCGATCGGGCCCCCGCCGCCGGCCCTGCCCCGGCTCCACCCCGTACCGTCGAGCTCATTCGCTGAAGAGCAGGCTCAGGCCGCCGAAGGTGTAGGCGATCATCAGCACCATCATCGGCACCTGACCGAGAACGGCGGCCTTCGCCGGGAACAGGCGCACCGCGCGGTCGTGGGCGGAGAAGACGCCGAGGACGTGACCGGTCACGATCGCCACGACCTGGATCGTGGCGATCGCGGTGGTGGTGAGCAGGTCGTAGTTGACCTCGAGGTTGGCGGTGCCGAACCAGTTCTGGCCCTCCACGAGCGGGTCGGAGGCGCGGATCAGCGTCTGCTGCCCGGCGAAAATCAGCAGCGAGAAGTAGTGGGCGATCAGGTAGCCCGCTGCGATCGGGACCAGGGAGTGCGCGAACTGCGTCGGGATCCCGCGGGGGCCGGTGCCTCCGACCAGGCCGGACAGCCAGCTGGCGATCCCGTAGGCGAGCAGGACGGCCGCGACGGTGACGGCGAGTCCGAGCGAGGCGAGCACGCTCGGGGACCACGTCGAGTCGCTGGTGCGCTCGAACCACCAACTCGTCGAGGTCACCGAGTCGAACGCCGTCGAGCCGAGCATCACCCCGACGACCGGCACGAGCCCGGGTGCCGTCGCGAGGCCGTCGAGGTTGGACAGGGGGTTGCGCCAGACCAACGCGCCGTCGGTGCGCCGGCCCAGGACGGACAGGCGTCCGAGCAGCGAGGAGAAGACCTCGAAGCCGTCGCCCTGGGTGAACCAGCCGCGCCCGAACAGCACGCCGCCGACGAGGTTCAGCCCGGCGTAGACGGCGAACCACATCGTCAGGGTGCCGGTGGAGTCCCGCTCGGGTGCGCACAGTTCCAGCCACACGAACGCGAGCAGGCCCGCCGCGGCCGGCCAGTACCCGACCCAGGCGGGCAGCCGATAGAGGCCGGCGTCCGCATCCAGGCGCAGCAGCCTGCAGAGCCCGAGGTGCACCGTCCGCAGCGGGTTCATCAGCCGCCACACGGGTCCGAACAGCAGGGACGCCGGAACGAGGCCGACCCAGAAGATCACGTAGACGAAACCCGCCGTGGGGTTCGTCGCGAGATCGGGGCCCGCGATCGCCGCGAACGCGACGAACCCGGTCAACGCCAACCCGAGGGCCCGCAGCAGGCCGCGCAGTTCCGGGCTGTCCAGGAACCCGGCCAGGCCTTCGGGCAGCGGCCTGCCGGAGGCGTCCCCGGTGTAGTGCGACCGGCGGCGCCAGAACGCCAGGGCGAGGAAGGAGACCGCCATGGCGGCGACGGCGCCCGCGACCGCGTACCCGAACGGCAGTGGCAGGTCCTGACGGGAGCCGACGCCGTGCGCCGAAATCAACTCCGGCAGCACCGGGCTAGCTCACCACGAGGTTGAACAGCAGGCGCCCGGTCTCGTGGACCTCGACCTCCCAGTTGCCGGTCTTGTCGGCGACGAACGTCTTGCGCACGGTCTCGCCCGGCCCGACCTTGATGTAGATGTCGTTGAGGTGCACGTGCAGTTCCTGGGCCTTGTCGGCGGTCAGCGCGATCGTGACCGTGTCTCCCCTGGCGACCTTCTGGTTGAGCGCCAACTGCGGCTCCGGCTTCCCGTTGACGAGGTTCACCGTGATGACGGTGCCCTCCTGCGCCGTCGCAGTGGCGGATCCGGACGGGCTCGCCGAGGCGTCCGGGCCCGCCGAGGTGCTCGGACTCGCCGACGGACTCGCCGACGGGGTCTCCGACGGCGTCGCTGCGGCCGTGGCGGCCGGGGGAGCCGGGGGAACCGTCACGTCGTCGGCCTCGTCGTCCCCGCCGCCGCAGGCCGCGAGCAGGACCAGGGTCGCCGCGCCGGCGGCGAGCGAACGGTACGGGCGTCGTCTGAACTGAGTCGTGAGCACGGTGGCATCCTCGTGATCGTGTAGTCGGATCCGCCAATCGGCGCGCCGGGGCGCACTGTTGAGTCTGTCGCCGCGTTGGGCCGGGCAGTTCCTTCTAGACTTCGGTCGTGTCCGGACTGTTCTCCGTCCTGCTCGCGCTGGCCGCCGCTGCGCTTGCCGTACTCGCACTCACCGGCGCGTGGCGTCTGCTGCGTGCCAAGGATTGACGCCCGTGTTCGAGATCCCGCCCGACATTCACGAACTCTGCATCCCGCTCGCCTTCCTGCTGGGCGACTGGGAGGGCGAGGGCGTCGTGGAGTACCCGACGATCCAGCGACGGCTGTTCGCCCAGCGCGTGGAGTTCCGGCAGAACGGCAAGCCGTTCCTGCACTACCTGAGCCGGACCTGGGAAATCGACGAAGCGGGCGAGAAGCTGCGACCGCTCGCGATGGAGACGGGGTTCTGGCGCCCGCAGGAGGACTTCACCCTCGAGGTGCTGCTCACCCACCCGACGGGTTTCCTCGAGGCGCTGATCGGCGAGATCCGTGGGCCGCGCATCGAGTTCGCCACCACCAAGGTCGTCAAGGTGGAGTCCGCGAAGGACTACGTCGGATGTCGCCGGCTCTACGGGCTGGTCAGCGGGAACCTGATGTGGGCCATGGACATGCAGGCGATGGACCAGGAACTTCAGCCGCACCTGTCCGCCGAACTCAAGCGCGTCGGGTAGGACGATGGCCTCGGACTGGCGCGCGACGCTGCGGGAGAAGGGCTACCGGCTCACTCCGCAGCGCGAGCTGGTCCTCGCCGCCGTGAACGAGCTCGGGCACGCCACCCCGGAGCAGGTGTGCGCGCAGGTGCAGCGCACCGCGAGCGGCATCAACATCTCGACGGTCTACCGAACCCTGGAACTGCTCGAGGAACTCGGCCTGGTCCGTCACGCGCACCTCGGCCACGGCGCTCCGAGCTACCACCCGGCCGGGCACGTCCAGCACATTCATCTGGTCTGCCGCGACTGCGAGGCCGTCCTGGAGGTCGAGGCCACGGTCGCCGAGGCTCTCGGCGCCAGCCTGCGCGCGGCGGAGGGCTTTGAAATCGACCTGGAGCACTTCGCCATCTACGGCCGCTGCGCCGCTTGTTCCAAGGCGAACTGAAGGGCGTGCACGAACACTCCCGATAGTGCACTTCGGGTACGGGAAAGCCGCTCCGGGCGTACCCCAACTGCACTATGGGCGAAGTTGGGTGCCGGGGACTCGGCGGACTAGGCGCGCTCGAAGGGGCTCGGGACCGGGAAGAGGGCTTCCAGCGTCGCGCGGACCGCCTCGTTCACCGCGGCCGGGTCGGCGCCCAGGCCGGCGTGGTCGTTGAGGCAGAAGGCGCTCGGGCGGGTCCGGCGCAGGGCGGCCAGGCGCCTTGGCAGGCGCGGGTCGGCGAGGTCGACGTAGACGTACGGGATCGTCGCCGGGACCGCGCGGCCGGTGAGGTAGGCGTAGGTGCCCAGCAGCGAGGCCGGGATCGAGACGTCGCTCGGGTGCCGGAAGCGCGAGGCGGCCGTGCGGGCGAACTCCGTTGCGAAGGCGTTCTCCAGTTCGTTCAGCACCGACCGGAGCTGCGGGTACGGGGCGTGCAGGAAACGATGCGTCGGAGCACGGCCGAACTTGGCCGCGAGCAGATCGCGGTTGTTCTTGCCCGCAGCCTCCACGGGTGTGTCGGTGGTGTTGGCCGGGCCCTCGGGGAGCGGTTTCGGGGACGGGAACAGCCGCGCCAGGCCGTTGCCGACGAAGAAGTCCTCGGGGTGCACCGTGCGCCCGAGGAACATGTCGTCGTTGAGGTAGAGGTAGTGCTCGGACAGGCCGTCGATGTGGTGCAGCCGCGACTCGATCGAGTGCGAGTTGAACGTCGGCAGGCAGTCGCGGCTCGGGAAGATCTCCGAGTGGTCGACGACCCGAACGCGGGAGTACCCGGTGTCCAGCCACGACGGCGTCTGACGGTCCGTCACCACGTAGACGTTGCGGACCCACGGGGCGTGGGTGGCCAGGGAGCGCAGCGAGTAGCGCAGTTCGTCGCGGTTGATCCAACGCGACGGGTTGGCCGCGATCGGGCTCAACTCGTCCGGGCGCGCCTTGGCCCACGCGGCGGTCCTGCGGGACTGCCAGTCCGCATCCGAGCCGTCGACCCAGGTGTACACGACGTCGATCGGAAACTCGACCGCGAACACCGAGCCGCGCACGGCGGAGGCGAGCGCCCCCTCGGCACCGGTCTGCCCGCCCACGCGCGCCTTGAGCTGCGCGGCGGCGCGTCGAGGTCCGAGCCTGCGGGCGGCGGCCAGGTCGCCGAGCACGCCCTTCGCGATTCGGGCGGGGTCCTTGGCCATGGCGGCGATCCTACGGGCGAGCCGAGCGACGCCCGCCCCGCGAAACGAACATGGGCGGGTCTCGTCGACCTCGCCGATCTGCTCGCTTTGCCCGACGCGCATCGCAGCGGCCGCGCGGGGCCTCGACTCGCTGGGCCAGCTCCCTCCGTTCTTCGCACGTACGCTGAGGCCGTGTCCACCACCACCTGGTCCTCCCCGCTGCTCGCCGTGCGCGGTGCCGTCGCCGCCGACGGTCTCGACGCCGGCGTCCCCGCCCACTACGGGGACCCCCTCGGCGAGCAGCGGATTCTGGTCCAGGGGCGAGGCGGGGTCGATCTCTCGCATCGCGGGGTCGTCGCCGTCACCGGGCCGGACCGGCTGAGTTGGCTGCACTCGCTGACCACGCAGCACCTCACCGAACTTGCGCCGTTCGCCCCGACGCAGGCGCTGATCCTGTCTCCGCACGGGCACATCGAGCACGATCTGCACCTCGTCGACGACGGCGAGACCACCTGGATGAGCGTGGAGCAGGGCACCACCGCGGATCTCGTGGCGTTCCTGGACCGGATGCGGTTCATGCTGCGCGTCGAGGTCGCGGACGTGAGCGAGGCCTGGGCGGTGCTGTGGCGGCCCGGTCCCGGCACCGGTCTGCACTGGGCCCGCCCGGAGGGCCCCGCGCTGCTCGGCGAGTTCGCCGGACACGAGCAGTTCGTGGCGCGCGCGGAACTGACCGCGGCGATGGGCATCCTCGCGCCCGCGATCGCCGGCGGCGAGGGACCCGGCCCGTCGGGAGTTCTCGCCTACGAGGCCCTGCGGATCGCGGCACGGATCCCGCGGCTCGGTCTGGAGACCGACCACCGCACGATCCCGCACGAACTCGGCCTGCTCGCGCCGGCGGTGCACCTGCAGAAGGGCTGCTACCGCGGCCAGGAGACCGTTGCCCGGGTGCACAACCTCGGCCGCCCGCCGCGGCGGCTGGTGTTCCTGCACCTCGACGGCACCGACTTCGACCTCCCCGCCCACGGCGACCCGATCACCCTGGGCGACAAGCAGATCGGCTACCTCGGCAGCTCTGCGCGCCACCACGAGCTCGGCCCGATCGCCCTGGGCGTGATCAAGCGCAACACCCCGGTGGACGCGGAGCTCCTCGTGGCCGGCACGGCCGCGACGGTCGAGGTCGTCGTCGAGCCCTAGCTTCCAGGCGCACGGGCGAACTCCGCCGATAGCGCAGTGGAGCACCCTGACCGAGGCCGACCCCATGTCCCGCACGGTCGCCTTCACCGTGCCCTGAAGTTGGAGGGTCAGAGGTCCAGGACCACCGTGAAGGGGCCGTCGTTCACCAGTTCCACCTCCATGTCCGCGCCGAAGGCTCCCGTCGCCACCGTGGCGCCGTGCGCGCGCAGGGCTTCCACGACCGCGTCCACCAGCGGCTCGGCCACCGAGCCCGGAGCAGCGGCGATCCAGCTCGGGCGGCGGCCCCTCCGTGCGTCGCCGTAGAGCGTGAACTGACTGACCACCAGCAGCGGGGCGCCGAGATCGGAGCAGGACTTCTCCTCGGCCAGGATGCGCAGCCCCCAGAGTTTGTCGGCCAACTTCTGCGCCGTCGCCGGGGTGTCGTCGTGCGTCACCCCGACCAGCACCGCCAGGCCCGGGCCGTCGATCGTCCCGACGACCTCGCCCGCCACCGTCACGCTCGCTCGCGTCACTCGCTGCACCACCGCCCGCACGGTGTCACCATGCCTGAATGGGACCATCGCCGGCGAGCTCGCGAGCCGCCCACGCACCGCGCAGCGAGGGCACGCTGATCACGGTCGCGCCGACCGGCGCCGAACTGGCCAAGGCCGACGTGCCCGCGCTTCCCACGACCCTGCAGGAACTGGTCGCGACGGCGAAGGCCTGCCAGGCCGCAGGCGCGGCGATGATCCACGTGCACCTGCGCGACGCCCAGGACCGCTCGTGTCTGGACGTCGGACGACTGCGGGAGGCGGTGGCCGCCATCCGGGCGGAGACCGACCTGCTCGTGCAGCTGTCCACCGGTGGCGGCATCGGGGACTCCTTCGCCGATCGAATCGCCGTGCTCGACGCGGGCCCGGACTCCTGCTCGCTGACCTGCGGCACCGTCAACTTCGGCGAGGAGGTGTTCGCCAACCCCTGGGCGCTGATCGTCGCGCTGCACCGGGAGTGCCAGGACCGCGGGATCGTGCCGGAGTACGAACTGTTCGACCTCGGCCACGCCGCGACCCTGCAGCGCCTGCTCGACGCCCACGGCGCGCCGCCGACCGGCCGGGTCCACGCCGACCTCGTGATGGGCGTGCCCGGCGGAATGCCCGGCACCGCTGCCGCGGTGGTCGCCGTCGCCGCCGCGCTCCCGGCGGGCGCGACCTGGTCGGCGACGGGCGTCGGGCGCACCTCGCTGCCGGTCGCGCTCGCGGCGCTCTCCGCCGGCGGCCACCTGCGCGTGGGCCTCGAGGACACCGTCACCTTCGCCAAGGGCCGTCCGGTACGCGACAACGCCGAACTCGTCGAACGCGCCGCGGCGCTAGCAGCGCTTGCCCAGCGGCCCGCGCTCGAGCCCGCCGCCGCTCGCGCCTTCCTCGGGCTTTCCTGCGCGCCCGCCTAGGAATCAGCCGGGGCGCGTCGCGTGAGCGACGCCACGTCGACGTGCGTACTGCCTGCTTGCAATTGCTAGCACTCGGATGCAGGATGGGGGCATGCCGACGCTTCCGGGCGGCCTCGGGGAGTACCTCAAGGAGCAGCGCAAGACCGCTCAGCTCTCCATTCGCCAGTTGGCCTCGGCGGCAGGCGTTTCCAACCCGTATCTCAGTCAGATCGAGCGCGGGCTGCGGAAACCCTCCGCGGGCGTGCTGCAGCAGATTGCCAAGGCGCTGCGCATCTCGGCGGAACAGCTCTACGCGCAAGCGGGCCTGCTCGACGTCGACGACGCCGACGGGGAGGACACCGGCGCGCAGGAAGTGGCGATCGCCGTACTGGCCGATCCGTCTCTGACTGAACGTCAGAAGCAAGCCCTGCTTGACATCTACACCTCCTTCCGCAAGCAAAACGCAGCCTCCGGCGACGGTGGCGCGACACGAACCGAATCCGAATAGCCGAAAGGGAACCCACATGCCCAGCACCACCGAGCTCCGCAAGTCCTACCTCGACACCGCCAAGACCCTGTCGACCAAGCCGCTCTACGCGTGGGCCGGCGCCGTCGACCTGGCCGTCGAAGAGCTCCGCGAGGTTCCCGCCAAGGTCAAGGGCCTGCGTTCCGAGGTCTCCATCGACAAGCTCAAGGCGGTCCCGGCCGCGCAGAAGCAGTTCGTCGTCGAGGTGCCGGGCAAGCTGTCGGCCAAGGTCAACTCGCTGCCGAAGACCCCCAAGGGCATCCAGGCCAAGCTCACCGAGGTCACCGAGGCCCAGGTCAAGGCCGTCGACGCGCAGTTCGACGCCCTCGCCGACCGCGGCGAGTCGGTCGTCAAGCGCATCCGTTCGCAGAAGGCCACCACGGACCTGGTCGCGCAGGCCAAGACCACCGTCGCCAAGGCGAAGGCCGTTCCGACCACCGCCGCCCGCACCGCCGCCCCGGCCGCCAAGTCCACCGTGACCGCGGTCAAGAGCACCGCCACCGCCGCCCGCAAGACCGCGGCCAAGGCCGCTCCGGCCGCCTCGGCCGCCGCCGCGAAGACCGGCGAGCAGGCCTAGGCACCCTGTACGCAGTCGGGGGGGGGGCCCCCCGGGGGGGGGGGGGGGGGGGCCCCCCCGGGGTTTGGGGGGGGGGCCCCGGGCCCGGGGGCCCGACGGCACCAGGGCCCGCCCCCCGCCCC
>JBQTIB010000174.1:0-29871 GCA_052389435.1 Sporichthyaceae bacterium
GCGGTGTGCCGCCCGGGGGGGGGGGGGGGCCCCCCCCCCCCCCGGCGCCCCCTATGCCGCCCCACAAACCCACGAACGCGACGTGGTCTCGCGTTGCGAGACACACGTCGCCCGTCGGTTTCGTGGAGATGAGGGGATTTGAACCCCTGGCCCCCTCGATGCGAACGAGGTGCGCTACCGGACTGCGCCACATCCCCAAACTGCCCGCATAGGTTAGCAGGAGCTAGGCGAGGGTTTTCGCCGGCTCCCTGGGGACGTCGCGGGTGCAGAAGGCGCAGACGGACGCGGTCTCGGGGATGGCCGAAACGCAGTGCGGGCAGTCCTTGGTCGGGGTCGCCGGAGCGGGTTCGGGCTTGAAGTGGTCCAGCAGTTTGCCGAACGGCATGACGGCGAACCAGTAGAGGACCGACGCCAGGATCACGAACGCGACGAGGGCGTTGAGGAAGTGCCCGTAGGCGAACTTCGACTCGTTGAGGGTGAACGCCAACTTCCCGAAGTCCGGCTGTCCGCCGATGGCGGCGATCAGCGGGGTGATGAAGTCCGAGACCATCGCCTTGACGACGTCCCCGAACGCGGCGCCGATGACCACCGCCACCGCGAGGTCGACCAGGTTTCCCCGCAGCAGAAACTTCTTGAAACCCTGCACGCCGTGCGTCCTCCTCCGCTGGTTGCTTCAGGAGGACGCTGCCCACGCCCGGTCGCGTCGAATCAGACCTTCGCGACGTCGCGCGTGCAGAAGGCGCACACCGAGGCCTCCTCCGGGATCGAGGACACGCAGTGCGGGCAGGTCTTGGTCGGCGAGGCGGGGGCAGGCTCGGGCTTGAACCGATCCATCAGGGCGCTGAACGGCTTGACGACGAAGAAGTAGATCACCGCGGCGAGGATCACGAACGCGAGCGTCACGTTGACGAAGTGCCCGTAGGCGAAGGTCGAATCGTTGATCTTGAAGTCGAGCGCACCGAAGTCCGGCTGTCCGCCGAACGCGGCGATCAACGGGGTGATGAAGTCCGAGACCAACGCCTTGACGACGTCGCCGAACGCGGCGCCGATGACCACCGCGACCGCGAGGTCGACCAGGTTTCCCCGCAGCAGAAACTTCTTGAACCCGTCCACGTTCGGCTCCTCCTCGACGATCGCCTGCCTTCAGGGCACACCCTGTCGGTTCCCAGGAGAACTTCGCCAGCCACGTGGGCTAAAAACGCCGAAGGCCCGCCGAACCGGCGAGCCCTCGGGCCATACGGGTCGTGACTAGATCGGGCGGACGTTAGCCGCCTGGGGGCCCTTGTCGCCCTGGGTGATCTCGAACTCGACGCGCTGGTTGTCCTCGAGCGTGCGGTACCCGTTCGACTGAATCGCCGAGTAGTGCACGAAGACGTCGGCGCCGCCGCCGTCCTGCGCGATGAAGCCGAAACCCTTTTCGGCGTTGAACCACTTCACGGTGCCCTGGGTCATGCTGTCCGTACTCCTTATGCGTTGCCCGATCTCGGACCGCACAACGCGGTCCTGGCCGACCCGCACAGCCCTGACCAAAAACAAAGCGCCCGCGACGTGTGTGTCCGCGGGCGTTTCGAGAACGATCGGGGAACTGCTGAGATGTGCGACCTGTGGCGACGCTAACACATCGGCTCCGTCAACTCCCGCGTGTCGGCGCACAGATGTACCCCTTTCGGATGCACCTGGCACCGTCCGTCCCATGGCGGTCTTAACGTCGAGCGCATGAGAAGCGTGCTGCCGAGCAAGATCGCCGACCGTGCCGGTCCCGAGCCGGTCGACCGCTCCCGGGCGTTGCCCGGCGAGGACGGCCCCGCGGTGGTCCACGCGGGCAAGTGGCGGGGCTCCCTGCCCGAAGACTGCTGGCCGCGTCGGTTCCCGACGGAGGGCTACGTGTGGCGCCGCGACGTGTTCGAGGTCGCCGCGAAGTGGCGCGCGGACCGGGCCACCGCCCGGCATCTGCTCGCCGCCGTCCTGATGTGGCAGTCCGACGGCAGTCCGACCGCACGCCGCCACGCGCTGCGGACGCTGGCCGACGACCCGACGGGCGCCCGCACCGAGGCCGCCCTGCGTGTCCTGCGCTCCGATCGGATCGGTCCCGCGGACCTGCGCAGCGCCTACCTGGCCTTCCGTACCGACTGCCGCCTCGCCTGGTTCGACGGCGACTCGGCGACCGCCCTGCTCTACTTCGCCGGATACCGCCGCGGCGTGCCGGACGTCCAGCCGCTGTTGATCAACGCCGAGATCGCCGCGCGGATCCCCGCGTCGGCGGGCGTCAGCACCTCGGCCAACCGCGGGTCGAGCCTGGAGTGGATGCGCTACCTCAACTGGGCCGCGGCGCTCGTCGGCAACGACGTCGAGCCGGAGCTGGTCGAGATGGATCTGTCCGCCGGTGGCCTGCGCTACGGGACGGCTCAGACTCCGCCGGCGTTCATTCCGCGCCAGCGCCGCGGCAGCGCCCTGTTCCAGGCCGGACGTGGCGCGCGGGAGAACAGCAGCGTCACGGCCGACAGGAGCACGCACGCGGCGATGCCGTCGATCCAGTAGTGGTTCGCGGTCACCACGACGGCCACCGCGGTGAGCGTCGGGTGCAGCAGCCACAGCCAGCGCCAACGGCTGTTCAGCGCCGCGATCAGACCGGCGGCGACGAGCATCGCCCAGCCGACGTGCAGGCTCGGCATGGCCGCGTACTGGTTGATGAGCGTCGCCTCGTCCGCTGGTCCGTAGAGGCTCGGGCCGTACACGGCGCCGGTGTCGACGAAACCGAGGTCGGACAGCATGCGCGGCGGCGCCAGCGGGAAGACCAGGTGCAGGAGCAGCGCGATGAACGTGACCCCGATGATCGCCCGGCGCACCGGCGGATAGAGCATCGGGCGGCGGAAGTACATCCACAGCAGGAACGCGACCGTCACCGGCCAGTGCATCCACACGTAGTAGACGTTTGCGAACTTCGTCAGGTGCTCGCCGGCGAGGATCGCGTTCTGCGCGGAGAGTTCGTTGGGCATCTTCACCCAGCGCTCGAGTTCCCACACGGCCCGGGCGTTGTCGTAGGCCACGGACACGTCGACCGAGTGGATGGAGCGCCCGAACTTGTAGATCAGGAAGAGCAGGCCCATCGCGACGAGTTCCCGGCTGACGGCGCTCAGGCGAGGGCCGGGGCGTGTGCGAACCAGGGGAAGAACCGCCTGCTGCGCGGTGTCGACCACGTGGATCGCCTCCCGTCGAACGTCCGAAGGGCTCGACTACGGGCGCGGGACTGCACCCGTACTCGCCGGCTCGTGCTCGATCCGTGACGGATCGCACGTGCGGGACCGGTGAAGAATAGCCGAACTGCCCGTTTCTGTTACACGACCGATATCTACCCGATTTCGCCAAGTCCGCGCCTGCACGCTGGGAATCGGCTGTGATGTGATGCGAACCACAGGCTCTCGTCAGTCGGTGGGGCCCCGACGGGAGCGTCGCGGCTCCGGTACGGCGCGATAGACGCCGTCCGGCCCCCGGCGCCAGCCGGTTTCGTTCGGCGCCGGCGCGGTCGCGGCCAGCGTCGAACGCCGGGGCCGCCACCACGCGGTCGTGGGAATGTCCGAAACCAGGCGGACGTGTTCGGGCCGGGCTTCGGGAGGCAGCGACGCCAACGCCGCGGTCAGCGCCTGGGCGGACAGGCCGCGACCCGGACGCATGGTCACGGCCGCCAGCAGTCGCTGCGCGCCGCTGGGCTCCACCGCCCCGTACGCCGCGACGGCGCCGACCGCGTCGAGCGCGCCGAGGGCCTCCTCCGCCGGAAGCGGGCTCGCGACGCCGTCGTCGGTGTAGACGAGGTCGGCGAGGTGCCCGACCAGCCACAGATCGCCCTCGAGGTCCCGCCGGAAGAGGTGGGCGGTCGAGCGCCACCGGTCCTCGGCCAAGAACAGCCCGCGCAGGTCGTCGGCCTCGTCGGCGCGCTCTCCGGCTCGGGCCACCAGCAGCCCCGGCTCGTCCGGTTCGCACTCGATCGCCAGGCCGTCCGCGCCCGTCGCCAGACGCCCGGTCACCGGGTCGTAGCGCACCACGCGGACCTCGGCGCTGCCCGGCAGCGGTTGGCCCTTCGCGCCGATCTTGACCCCGGGGGTGTTCGCCAGGGCCACCCCTTCGTCGCCCGCGGTGAAGAACTCCAGGACGGCGGTGGTCGGGAACCGGTCCAGGGTGCGGCGCCACAGCCACCCGGGCATGCCCGAGCCCATGAACAGCCGGATCGGGTGCCCGCGCTCGGCGGAGGTCGGCTCGGCCTCGATCAACTCGCGCAGCGCCGTCCAGGTGTAGGAGACGACGGTGACGCCATAGCGGCGCACCTCGGCCCAGAAGGTCTCCGGGTCCAGGCCCGCGGCCATCGCCAACCGTGCGCCGCCCGCCAGCGCCCCGCCCGTCGCGGTGAGCAGCGCGGAGGCGTGGTGCAGGGGGGTAATGGAGTAGACGGTGTCGGTCGGGCGCAGTCGGGCGGCCGACGCGGTCCCGAACGCGGACTGGATCCAGCGCCCGTTGGAGATCCGGGTCAGGCGCGTGCCCGCACCCTCGCCGATGAACAGGAGAAAGGCCGGATCGCTCGCCCGGCCCGGGTTGGGGCGGTACCAGGCCGGGTCGGCGACCTGATCCGGGTCGATCCGCTCGAGGTCGGAGACGTCCTCGGGCAGCGGGCGCGGCGTCGCGCCGCCACCGAGCACCAAAATCGGCACCCCCGCCGCGCGGCCCGCCTCGACGTGTTCGGGGTCGACGACGACCCGTTCGATCCCGGCCAGCCGAGCCTCCAGGGCCGTGTCGCCGCCGGGGCGCAGCAGGGCGGCCGCCGCGCCGAGACGGTTGAGCGCGACCAGGACCGACAGCGCGCTCGGCCGGGTCGCCATCAGCACCCCGACCCGGTCGCCGTGGCGCACGCCCATCGCGATCAGGCCGCGGGCCACCGCGGTGACCCGGGCGTCGGCGGCGGCGTAGCTGTGCCCGCGGCCGTCGAAGACGAAGAAGGTGGCCGCCGGGTTGCGCGCGGCCCGCTCCGCGAGCAGCGCCCCCACGGACACCCGCGAGTCCGGGCGGACCCGTTCCTGGCGGGTGAGGCCGGGCAGTGCGTGTACCAGGTCCCGGCCGATCGCGGCGGCGCCGAGGACGGACCCGACGACGGTGTTCGCGACGCCGCGCGCGGCCGAGACGGTGGCGGCGGTCTGCTCGAGGCCGGCGCCGAGCGCGCTCCAGCCCGCGCCCTGCTCGTCGGTCTCGACGAGCTCGTGCACGTCGGCCGGCTGCGGGCCGGTGCCGCCCCGCCAGTGGATCCACTCCGCGACCGTCGGCCAGGTGCGCCGGGCCGCGCCGCTGCCGACGACCATGCCGAAGTGGCCCGTCGGGACCAGGCACTCCCAGCACTGCGCGGCCGGCGCGGCGCGGACCAGGGCCCGCACCGCCGGCGCCGGGGCGATGGAGTCGACCTCGCCGACGAAGGCCAGCACGGGAGCCTCGATGTCCGCGAGGGTGGACATCTGCCCGTCGACCATGAGCCCGCCGGACAGCATGCGGTTGTGCGCGACGAACTGCTTGACCAGGTCCGCCACCGCCGGCCCCGGGTAGGCGACGTAGCCGTCGTTGTCGAGGAACTGGCGTTGGCGTTCGCGCGGGAGCAGGGCGTCGCGGTCGTGGAGTTTGCGGACGAAGTCCACCCGCGAGCGCACCGACTTGACCGGGTCCAGCAGCCGGAAGCCGAACCGGCTGGCCCAGGCCGGGACGGTCACGTGCACCAGGACGTTGTCGGCGACGGCGGCGAGGAAGTCCGCGAGTGCGTTCTCCGAAAGGGTGTCGAAGACCCGCGTGGCGCGGGCGTCCACCGGGGACCCGAAGGTGATCAGGCTGGCGATGCCCGCGGACCGACGGTAGGCGGCGACCTGGTAGGCGAACATGCCGCCCTGGGAGTACCCGGCCAGGTGCACGTCCCGGCCGGTGCGGGCGCGGACGACGTCGATCGCCGAGCTCACCGCGACCACGTGGTCGGCGACGGTTCGCTTCCGTCCGCCCTCCTGGTGCTCCGGCGCCCCGAAGTCGACGACCCACGGGTCCACGCCGGCGGCGTGCAGGATCGCGACCGCGCTGGTGGCGGTGGAGACGTCGTAGACGTCGGTGCTCATCATCAGCGGCGGGATCAGCACGATCGCCGGGCCCGCGGACTCGCCCGGGAAGTAGCGCCGCAGCCGGTACATCGGGGTGCGGGCCTCGATGGTGAACGGGCTCGGCTGCTCGCCGGTGTCCAGGCCGCCGTAGCGCGCCACCTCGACGGCGTTGCCCGCCGCCGACCACAGCCGGCGCCCCGAGGACAGGAAGTCGATCAACGCCGGCCTTCCTAGATCCAGGTGGTGAACCACATGCGGGACACCCAGTCTTCCCGGGACAGGGTGCCCGCGACCAGCAGCGGGTAGACGTAGAAGAAGTTCACCACCACGAGCACGACGACCGCGCCGGCGCCCGTCGCCCCCAGCGCCCGGCGCCGGGTACCCGCTCCCGTGCCGGGCCTGCGTCCGATCACGGCGCCGAGCGCGAGCACCAGACCGAGGATCAGGAACGGCAGGAACGAGATCGTGTAGAAGTAGAAAATCGGCCGGTCGGAGTAGCGGAACCACGGCAGCCAACCGGCGGCGACGCCCGCGAGGATCGCGCCCGCACGCCAGTCCCGGGCGCCGAGCCAGCGCCACAGCACGAAGAACAGCGCGAGGGTTGCCGCCCACCAGAGCACCGGCGTGCCGATGCCGAGAACCTCGCGCACGCACGAGTTCGCTCGACAGTCCTCCTGCCCGCGGCTGAGGTCGGTGGAGTAGTAGGCCACCGGCCGCGCGAGCACGCTCCAGCCCCACGGGCTCGAACGGTAGGGGTGATCCTGCGTCAGATTCGTGTGGAAGGTCGCCATCTCGCCGTGGTAGTGCCACAGCGAGCGCAGCGGATCGGGAAGGAAGCCGAACGCGGAGTCCCGCCCGGTCGCCCACTGCCGCGACCAGCCGCCGCCGGTGGCCAGCCAGCCGGACCAACTGACCGCGTAGACCACGGACGGCACCGCGACGATCGCGAGCAACGCCGGGCCGAGGTCGAGCCGGGCGACGGTCCGCCGCGGCCGGCCCTGCCCGGCCGCGCGGCGCGCGCCGACGTCCCACAGCACGGTCAGGATGCCGAAGGCCGCGACGAACGGCAGCGCGCTCCACTTGGTGCCGAGGGCCAGGCCGAGGCAGACGCCGGCGAGCAGTCGCCACCAGCGGAGGCGGTAGCCGCGCTCCCCGGCGAGGGCCGCGCGGAACCGGTCGCGGTCCACCAGCAGGGCGCCGAACGCCGCGAGGACGAAGAAGGCGAGGATGCCGTCGAGCAGGGCGGTGCGGCTCATGACAACCGCGAGGCCGTCGAGGGCCAGGAACCCGCCGGCGATGCAGCCCAGCAGAACCGAGCCGGTCATCCGCATCGCGACCCGGCACAGCAGGAACACCATCGCGGTGCCGACGACGGCGACCGACAGGCGCCAGCCCGTCGGATCCAGCCCGCCGACCGACTGCCCGAGGGCAATGAGCCACTTTCCGACGGGCGGATGGACGACGAACGTCGCGCTGTCGGTGAGGATGTCCGTGTTGCCGTCGAGCATCTTGGAGTCGGCGCCGTCGACGTAGGCCCGCTCGTAGCCCGACTTCAGCAGGGACCAGGAGTCCTTGACGTAGTAGGTCTCGTCGAAGACCACCGCGTGCGGGCGCCCGAGGTCCTTGAAGCGGACGATCGCCGCGAGCAGCGTGACGACCAGTGGCCCCCACCAGGTCCACGGCCCGCGCGGCATCGACGAGCGCAGCGGGTCCGGCTCCGAGACGACGGGCGCCGGTTTGGTCAGCTCCGTGATCGCCACCCGGCGATGCTACGGAGCCCCCGCCCCTGCCGGGCCCCGGGCGCGCGGGTCGCGACCGTGGGGGATGTCATCCCCACGGCCTTCCGCCCGTCCGCCTTGTTCGGGCTGAGGTGACTGTGGAGGCTGTCAGCCCCCACGGTTGTCCGCTGGCGGGATTTGTTCGGGCTGACGTGACTGTGGAGGCTGACAGCCCCCACGGTTGTCCGCCGGCGGGATTTGTTCGGGCTGACGTGACTGTGGAGGCTGACAGCCCCCACGGCTGTCCGCGTGTGGGGTTTGGCGGGTGGGCGTGACTGTGGGGGCTGACAGCCCCCACGGAGTTGCGCGAGAGGATGCTGGGGTGACGGAGGGTGCGGGGGTGCTGGTGCTGGCGGCGACGCCCATCGGCGACGTCGCGGACGCGACCCCGCGCCTGCGTACCGAGCTCGAGCGGGCCGACGTCGTCGCCGCCGAGGACACTCGACGCCTGCGTCGGCTAACCGGCGCGCTCGAGGTCGAGCTCCGCGGCCGGGTCGTCTCCTACTTCGAGGGCAACGAGACCGCCCGCACCCCGGACCTCGTGGCCGCTCTCCTCGGGGGAGCGCGCGTGCTGCTGGTAACCGACGCCGGCATGCCGTCCGTCGCGGACCCCGGGTACCGACTGGTCGCCGCGGCGATCGCGGCCGACGTGGCGGTGACCGTCGTCCCGGGGCCGTCCGCGGCGCTGGCGGCGCTCGCGGTCTCGGGTCTTCCCGTCGATCGGTTCTGTTTCGAGGGCTTCCTGCCGCGTACCGGCGGTCCGCGCAAGTCTCGGCTCGCCGAACTCGCGGCCGAGCCGCGCACGCAGCTCTTCTTCGAGGCCCCGCACCGGCTGGCCGACACCCTCGTCGACATGGCCGCGGCGTTCGGCGAGGACCGCCCGGCCGCCGTGTGCCGCGAGCTCACCAAAACCTACGAGGAGGTGCGTCGCGGCGGCCTGGCGGAGCTCGCCGACTGGGCCGCTGCCGGCGTACGGGGCGAGATCACCGTCGTCGTCGGCGGCGCGCCCAAGCCGGCCGCGTCCCAGTCGCCGGCCGAACTCGCCGCGACCGTCGCGGAGCGGGAGGCCGCGGGCGAGGACCGCAAGACCGCCATCGCCGCGGTGGCCGTCGCGACGGGGCTGCCGAAGCGCACCGTTTTCGACGCCGTCGTCGCGGCCAAGAAGGGGAGTCGGCCGCCGCCGTAATGCCCGGCACGATCACCACGATCTCCACCCATGGGACGGTCGGCAGTGGTGCTCGCGGTCGCGTTCCTCTGCGGCGGCATTGCCCCGGCCTCGGCGCACGACGGCCCGGCCGACGACTACCCCCTCTGGTTCACCCGCGACGGCGAGCAGGTCCCGCGCGAGGTCCTGCGGAGCAGCGGGGGCCTGCAGCACTGCTGGCCGGACAGCACCCTGCTGTTCGTCGGCGAAGGTGCCGCGACATACGCCCGCGACCCGGGCCTGACCTTCGACGAACGGGGCGTCGCGGCGCCCTACGACCCGGACGCAACCCTTCCGATCGGCGCCCTCGACACCGGCTTCCGCCAGGACGAGGTCGCCCTGTGGGTCTCACCGACGGTCGCCGGCGTGTTCGCGGTGAGCCCCAACCACACCGAGTTCTGGCCCGCCGTCAAGCCCTTCTACCTGGCCTGCGACTGACCCCCGACCTCGGCCGCTCCGCGGCGAGAGCCCCACCCGGGGTCCGCCCGGAGCGGAAACGCCGATGAACCCGATCACGCGCTCCACCTAGGATCGCGACCATGTCCAACGCACCCCGGAACATCCTCACCGCCGTCGCCTGGCCCTACGCCAGCGGCCCGCGGCACATCGGCCACGTCGCCGGCTTCGGCGTCCCGTCGGATGTGTTCAGCCGGTACCAGCGGATGGCCGGGAACAACGTGCTGATGATCAGCGGCACCGACGAGCACGGGACGCCGATCCAGGTTGCGGCGGACAAGGAGGGCGTCAGCCCCAAGGAACTCGTCGACCGGTACAGCCTGGTCATCGCCGAGGACCTGCGCGGGTTGGGCCTGTCCTACGACCTGTTCACCCGGACCAGCACCGTCAACCACTACTCGGTGGTGCAGGAGCTCTTCCTCGGGCTGCACCGCAACGGCTACATCGTTCCCAAGACCACCAAGGGCGCGATTTCGCCGTCGACTGGCCGCACGCTGCCGGACCGCTACATCGAGGGAACCTGCCCGATCTGCGGAGCCGACGGCGCCCGCGGGGACCAGTGCGACACCTGCGGCAACCAGCTCGACCCGGAGCAGCTGATCAACCCGGTCAGCCGGATCAACGGCGAGACGCCGCAGTTCGTCGAGACCGAGCACTTCTTCCTCGACCTGCCCGCCTTCTCCGAGGCGCTGGGGGCGTGGCTGGCGTCCAAGGGCGGGGACTGGCGGCCCAACGTCATCAAGTTCTCGATGGACTTCGTCGAGGACCTGCGCCCGCGCGCGATCAGCCGCGACCTGGACTGGGGCGTCCCGATTCCGCTCGACGGCTGGCGGGACCGCTCGGACAAGCGCCTCTACGTCTGGTTCGACGCCGTCATCGGGTACCTGTCCTCCTCCATCGAGTGGGCCCGGCGCTGCGGCGAGCCGGACGCGTGGAAGAAGTTCTGGCTCGAGCCCTCTGCCGAGCCGTACTACTTCATGGGCAAGGACAACATCGTCTTCCACACCGTCATCTGGCCGGCGCTGATGCTCGGCTACGGCGGCAAGGGCACCCTCGGCGGAACGCCGGGCCAGTTCGGCGAGCTGCACCTGCCCGACGAGGTCGTCTCCAGTGAGTTCCTGACCATGGAGGGCAAGAAGTTCTCCTCCTCCCGTTCGATCGTCATCCTGGTCAAGGACTTCCTGGCCCGGTACTCCCCGGACGCGCTGCGCTACTACCTGGCCGTCGCCGGCCCGGAGAACTCCGACACCAACTTCACCTGGGAGGAGTTCCTGCGCCGCAACAACGACGAGCTCGTCGCGGGCTGGGGCAACCTGGTCAACCGCACGATCTCGATGGCGGCGAAGAACTACGGCGAGATTCCCGCCGCGGGGGAGTTGTTGGACATCGACCGCGAGGCGCTGAAGGTCGCCAGGGCGGCCTTCGACACCGTCGGGGCGTCGCTGAACCGCTCCCGGCAGAAGGCGGCCATCACCGAGGCGATGACCGTGGTCGCCGTCGCGAACAAGTACCTGTCCGACACCGCGCCGTGGAAGCTCAAGGAGGACCCGGCGCGCCAGGCCACCGTTCTGCACACCGCACTGCAGCTCGTCGACGACTGCAAGGCGCTGCTCACCCCGTTCCTGCCGCACTCCAGCCAGCGCGTGCACGAGCTGCTCGGCAACGCCGACGAGTGGTCGGGCATGCCCGAGCTGCGCGAGGTCGCCCAGGAGGGCGGGGACCCGTACACGGTGCTGCAGGGCGACTACCGGACCGCCGCGACCTGGGCCTCGCGCCCGATCGCAGCCGGAACCAAGCTCGCGACGCCGACGCCGATCTTCACCAAGCTCGAGGACTCCATCGTGGAAGAGGAGCTCGCCCGGCTGGCGGAGGGCTCCTAATGCCGAAGCTGCGCGGCGGCGAGCAGGACCCTCGCAACACCCCGCCCCCGGCGCCGGAGCCTCTGCGGGTGCCGGTGCCGGACAGCCACACCCACCTGGACCTGCAGGAGACCGAGGTGGCGGACGCGGTGGCCGCCGCGGCTGCCGTCGGGGTCGACACGCTCATCCAGATCGGGATCGACGTGCCGTCGTCGGAATGGGCCGCCAAGGTCGCCGCAGAGCACGATCGCGTCTGGGCGACGGTGGCCCTGCACCCCAACGAGGCGCCGCGCCTGACGGGGCCCGGCGTGCTCGAAGCCGCGCTCGAGCGGATCGACGCCCTGGCCGCGTTGCCGCAGGTCAGAGGCGTCGGCGAAACGGGAATGGATTTCTTTCGCACCGAGGAAACACATCTGTGGAAGATCCAAGAGGAATCGTTCCGGCGGCATATCGAGATCGCGAAACGGCACGGGAAAGCCCTCGTCATTCACGATCGCGACGCGCACGAAGACGTGCTCCGCATTCTCAAATCCGAGGGCGCTCCCGACCGAGTCGTTTTCCACTGCTACTCGGGTGACGCCGAGATGGCGAAGATCTGTACGGACAGTGGCTACGTGATGTCGTTTGCCGGGAATGTCACGTTTAAGGTGAATCGACACCTCCGCGAGGCCCTGGCCCTCGCGCCGGCCGAACTGCTCCTGGTGGAGACCGACGCACCCTTCCTGGCCCCCCTCCCGCACCGCGGCCGCCCCAACGCGCCGTACCTCATCCCGGTCACCCTGCGGGCAATGGCGCAGGTCAGAGGCGTGGACGAGGAAGAACTGGCGACCGCCATCGCGGCAACCGCACGGCGGGTGTTCGGCCCGTTCGAGAGCACGGAGCCCGAATCCAGCTAGCTCCCAGGTTCGACGACGCTGCGTGACTCACGTCTCACGGCGTGCGAAAAATCGCAGGTGAGGGACCGAATTTGAACATTCCCTCGGTTCCGAGACACGCCGATCGCGTGGCAAATTCATCGCCGAAACGGCCTCGGACGGGCAGTTCTTGTGCCGGCTTTACCGTTCCTTGTCGATCTTCGGAAACATCCGAGCCGTGACCTTCCTCACCAACCTTTACCTTCCTCGCTGTTTGCCCTATGCCTTCCGTCGTGGTTACTGTCCCTGTCCATAAGCCGGGATCGGAATGTCGCCCGGGGATGTGCCGGAACTGCTGACCGAGCCGCGTAGCGCCCCAGCGCCATGCCGATCCGTCGTGCGGACTGCCCACCTCCCCGTGTGTTCGTGCCCGGAACGACGAGGTCTGGAGCGACGTGCGAGTTCGTGGAATGGCGCTGCAGAGGCCACCGGGTTCGGCGAAGAAGTGGGCGGTCCACGCCCTCGTCGTCGCCGCCATGGTCGGCGGCGTTTCCGCATTCGTCAGCTTCGACAAGACCGTCGAACTCACCGTCGACGGTCGCACCGAAAAGGTGCACACCTTCGCTCGGAGCGTCGCCGGCGTTCTGGCCCGCGAGGGAATCACGGTCGGGGACTACGACTCGGTCGTTCCGGCGCTGGACCGCAAGATCGAGGAAGGCCAGCGCATCGCGGTGCGTTTCGGTCGCCCGATCGAACTGGACCTGGACGGCAACCAGAAGAAGGTCTGGGTGCTGGCCACCAGCGTGGACGAGGCTCTCGACGAGCTCGGCGTCCGCGACCGCAACGTCTACGTCTCGGCCTCCCGCTCGGAGCGCATCGGTCGCGAGGGTCTAACCCTTCGGGTCCTCTCGCCCCGCGAGGTCACGCTCATCGCCGACGGCAAGACCCGCAAGCTCAAGACCTCCGCCGGCAGCGTTCGGCAGCTGCTCGTCGAGGCCGGCATCGTCCTCGACGCACTCGACGAGGTGAATCCGCAGCTCGACGCGGCTCCCGAGGACGGCGCCAAGATCCGCGTCGTCCGCGTCGACACCAAGCGCATCGTCGTGAAGGTCGACATCCCCTTCAAGGTCAAGAAGATCGACGACCCGAAGATGTTCCCCTGGGAGCGCAAGGTCGTCACCAAGGGCAAGAAGGGCCTCAAGGAGACCGTCGTCGAGCTGGTCAAGCGCGACGGCAAGGTGGCGGACAAGGACACCGTCTCCAGCCGAGTGATTCGCGAGCCCCGCACCGAGGTCGTCCGCGTCGGCACGAAGGCCGCCAAGTTCGCCCGCACCGGCGCCGAGGCCCTGAACTGGGCCGCGCTGGCCAAGTGCGAGTCCGGCGGCAACCCGCGCGCGGTCAACCCCCTCGGCTACTACGGCCTCTACCAGTTCAGCCCGGGCACCTGGCGCACCGTCGGCGGCCGCGGCCTGCCGCACAAGGCCAGCGCCTCCGAGCAGACCTACCGCGCGATGGTCCTCTACAAGCGCGAAGGCGCTCGCCCCTGGCCCGTCTGCGGCCGAAAGCTCTTCAGCTAGTCGCTCCAGCCGCCCCAAGAACTCCAAAGTCGCGCCTCGCTCATCGATGAGCGGGGCGCGCGAAAGAAGTCTCGACGCTCGCGGATGGGCGCGGTCGCGGCGGCTAGGGTTCGGGATCGATGTCGACCCTTCTCACCCCCGCCGACGTGCGCGAGCTCGCCGAACGGCTTGGGGTCCGTCCCACCAAGACGCTCGGGCAGAACTTCGTCATCGATCCGAACACGGTCCGGCGGATCGTGCGGCTCGCCGAACTCGACCCGGCCGACGTCGTCCTCGAGGTCGGGCCGGGCCTGGGTTCGCTCACGCTGGCGCTGCTGCCCGAGGTCGCGGCCGTGACGGCCGTCGAGATCGACCCGAAGCTCGCGGCGGAGCTGCCGCTCACCGTTGCCCGCCTTGCGCCGGAGCTGGCCTCGAAGCTGCGGCTGGTCAACTCCGACGCCCTGGCCCTGCGCGAGCTGCCGGGCGCCCCGCCGACGATGCTCGTCTCCAACCTTCCGTACAACGTCGCGGTCCCGGTGCTGCTCAACGCCATGGCGGCCCTGCCGAGCCTGCGGGGCGCGCTGGTGATGGTGCAGGCCGAGGTCGCCGCGCGTCTGGCGGCGGGCCCCGGCAGCCGTGTCTACGGCGTCCCGTCGGTCAAGGCCCGCTGGTACGGCGAGGTGAAGGCCGTCGGGGCCATCGGCCGCACGGTGTTCTGGCCCGCGCCGAACGTCGACTCGGGCCTGGTGCTGCTGCGCCGCGGCCCGGCTCGCGAGGGCGACCGGGAGGCCGTGTTCAAGGTCGTCGACGCCGCGTTCGCCCAGCGTCGCAAGACCCTGCGGGCCGCGCTCGGCGGCTGGGCCGGTTCGCCCGCCCGGGCCGAGGAGATCCTGCGCGCGGCCGGAGTCGATCCGTCCCTGCGCGGCGAGCAGCTCGACGTCGAGGACTACGCCCGGATCGCCGTCGCCGCTGCGACGGGCGCCTGACTGCGCCGTGGCGCGTGGGGCCGCGCAATCGGGATAGCGTGGCGGCAGATCGAGCTTCTCGGGGGAATGCGTTGGCGGTAGTGACGGTGCGGGCACCGGCGAAGGTGAACCTGCAGTTGTCCGTCGGCGGATTGCGGCCCGACGGCTACCACGAGCTCACCAACGTCTTCCACGCCGTCTCGCTGTTCGACGAGCTCACCGCCCGCCCGGCCGAGGACATCTCGGTGACGGTCCGCGCGAACGGGTCGATGCTCGGGCTCGCGGACGTGCCCACCGACGCGACCAATCTCGCCGTGCGGGCGGCCAATCTCCTCGCCGAGCACACCGGCATCGTCGAGGGCGTCGCGCTGGAGATCCGCAAGTCGATCCCCGTCGCCGGCGGCATGGCCGGCGGCAGCGCCGACGCCGCAGCAGCGCTGCTGGCCTGCGACGCCCTGTGGGAGACGCACCTGTCCCGGACCGAACTCGACGAACTCGCCGCCCAACTCGGCGCCGACGTCCCCTTCGCCCTGCTCGGCCACACCGCCGTCGGCACCGGCCGGGGGGACCGACTCACCGCCGTGCTCGGGCGCGGGCAGTTCCACTGGGTGCTCGCCGTCGCCGAGGGCGGCCTGTCCACTCCCGCCGTGTACGGCGAATGCGACCGTCTCCGCGCGGCCGGCGGCGAGAAGGTCGACCTCGTGCCCGCCCCCGCCGATCCGGCGCTGATGGCGGCGCTGCGCTCCGGCGACGCCGCCGCCCTCGGCGCGACGCTGCGCAACGACCTCGAACCCGCTGCCCTGTCGCTGCGCCCGGACCTCGGCCGCACGCTCGAAGCCGGCCGGGACCTCGGCGCGCTCGGCGGGATCCTTTCCGGCAGCGGACCGACGTGTGCGTTCCTGGTCCCCTCCGCCGAGGCCGCACTCGACCTCGCCGTCGGTCTCACCGCGCTCGGCCTGTGCCGCGACGTCAAGCGCGCCACGGGGCCGGTTGCCGGCGCTCGGACCGTCGCGGCATGAGCAACCTGGTCAACCTCGAAAGCGTCCGCAAGGCCTACGGCCTCGTCACGCTGCTCGACGGCGTCTCGCTCGGCCTGCACGCCGGGGACCGCGTCGGCGTCGTCGGGCGCAACGGCGCGGGCAAGTCCACGCTGCTGCGCATGATGGGCAAGCTCGAGGAGCCGGACTCCGGCCGGGTGACGCACGTCGGCGGGCTACGCGTCGGGGTGCTCAAGCAGGGCGACGACCTCGAGGCGACCGCGACCATCCGGGAGTGCGTCGTCGGGGACATGCCCGAGCACGAGTGGGCCGGCGACGCCCGCGTCCGCGAGGTGTTCACCGGTCTGTTCGGCGGCCTGGACCTGCCCGGGTTCCCGGAGGGGCCGAACACCGTCGTCGGGCCGCTGTCCGGCGGCGAGCGCCGGCGCATCGCGCTGGCCCGGGAACTGGTCCGCGAACTCGACCTGCTCGTGCTCGACGAGCCGACCAACCATCTCGACGTCGAGTGCATCTCCTGGCTCGCCGGGCACCTCGCGGGCCGGTCCGGTGCGCTGCTGATGGTCACCCACGACCGCTGGTTCCTCGACGCGGTCTGCACGCTGACGTGGGAGGTCTCCCGCGGTCAGGTCTTCGCCTACGACGGCGGGTACTCCGCCTACGTGCTGGCCAAGGCCGAACGCGAGCGGGTCGCGGGCGCCACCGAGCAGCGCCGGCAGAACCTGCTGCGCAAGGAACTCGCCTGGCTGCGCCGCGGCCCGCCCGCGCGGACGTCCAAGCCGCAGTTCCGCATCGACGCCGCCAACGCCCTCATCGCCGACGAGCCCCCGGCGCGGGACTCCGTGGAGTTGGCCAAGTTCGCCGCGAACCGCCTGGGCCGCACCGTGCTCGAACTCGACGACGTCTCGCTCGAACTCGGCGGCAAGCAGCTGCTCAAGCGCGTCACGTGGGCGCTCGGGCCGGGCGCGCGCATCGGCCTCGTCGGGGTGAACGGCAGCGGCAAGACCTCCGTGCTGCGCATGTTCGACGGCACGCTGACCCCGGCGGGCGGGAAGATCGTCCGCGGCGCGACCGTGCAGATCGGGTACCTGACGCAGGAGATCGCGGCGCCGGACCCCACCGACCGGGTGCTCTCGAGCATCGAGCGCATCGCGAAGTACCTGACGATCGGCAAGAAGGAGCACACCGCCTCCGACCTCGCCGAGAAGTTCGGGTTCACCGGCGAGCGGCAGTGGGCCGTCGTCGGGGATCTCTCCGGCGGGGAGAAGCGCCGCCTCGCGCTGCTGCGCATCCTCATGTCCGGGGCGAACGTGCTGCTGCTCGACGAACCGACGAACGACCTCGACATCGAGACCCTCACCCGCCTCGAGGACCTCCTCGACGGCTGGGCCGGTTCGTTGGTCGTCGTCAGCCACGACCGGTACTTCCTCGAACGCGTCACCGACTCGATCCTGGCCCTCTACGGCGACGGCACGATGCGCGCGATCCCCGGCGGCGTCGACGAGTATCTGGCGCACCGTCAGAAAGCGGTGGCGATGGCCGGGCAGGCCGAGCCCGCGAAGCTGCCGCCGAAGGACGCGGCCCCGACCTCGGCGGGCGACGCCCGCGCCGCGCGCAAGGAGGTCGTGCGCATCGAGCGCCGCCTGGACAGGATCCGGGACGAGGAGGCCAAGCTCCACCAGCAGATGGCCGAGCACGCCTCCGACCACGCGAAGGTCCTGGAGCTCGACGCGAAGCTCCGCGCCTTCTTGACGGAGCGAGACCAGCTCGAAGAGGCGTGGCTAGAGGCCGCGGAGCTCGCCCAGCAGTAGCACGTGCCCGAACCGCCCCGATAGCGCAGAAGAACACGTCGACATGGGCCTGGAGGCGTGTTCCGGCGCGCTATCGGCGCGAACCCGGCACGGTCAGTCTGCGGCGTCGAAGGGGGCGCCGAGTTCGCGGAGCAGGGCCGCAAGGTCCTCGCGCTGGCGGTCGGTGAGGCCGCGGAGGAGTTCCTGCTCGTGCTCGAGCAGGTGGCTCAGCGCCGCGTCGACCTGGGCCAGGCCGGTCTCGGTCAGGCTGACCAGGACCCCGCGCCGGTCCGTCGGGTCAGGGTCTCTGCGCACCAGGCCGCGTTCGGCCAGCCGGTCGATGCGGTTGGTCATGGTGCCGCTGGTCACCAGGGTCTGGTTCAGCAGCGCGCCGGGGGAGAGGCGGTAGGGGCCGCCGGAACGACGCAGCGCGGACAGCACGTCGAACTCCCAGACCTGCAGGCCCTGTTCGGCGAAGGCGACGCGGCGGGCGCGATCGAGATGGCGGGCCAGTCGGCTGAGCCGGCTGAGGACCTCCAGCGGGGACACGTCGAGATCGGGCCGCTCGCGGCGCCAGGCGGCGACCAGCCGATCTACCTCGTCCTCCATGGCCGGAGTGTAGCCGGGTCTCTCGACGTCAAGAGATCGAACAACCCCCGGGGAGACCGGGCGGAGGCGGCAATCCAGGGGTGCCGACGGGGACGAACGATGGAGCGTGTGGGACAGGGTGGTACAAGTGGCGCCGGCCGAGATTCGGGAGAATCCGAACGCGGTCGTCGGTGCCGCCGTGGGCGCGGGCTACCTCCTCGCGGGCGTGGTCGCCTCGGCGATCACCACCGGGAGCTACCTGGCCACCTCGCCCGGCCACCACGCCGACGGTCTCGGCGGGGTGCACTGCGCGATGTACGCGGTCGTCGGCCTGCTGCTGCTCGTCGGGATTGCGCGCGGGCGGGCACGCCTGGTGAACACCCTGGTCGGCGGCGCCTACGTGGTCCTCGGCCTGGCGTTGCTTCCCGTCGCCGACGCCCCGCAGCTGCTGGCCCTGCACGAGGCGGACAACCTCGTGCACCTGGTCAGCGCAGCCCTGCTCTTCGGGTTCGGGCGCACGCAGGAGTGAGGCGCACCTCAGAGTCGGCACACCCCCCAGATGGATGTGAGACGGTGTTCCGGTCGTTTCGCTCTGCCAAGACAAGGGTCGCTGCATGACGTTCACCAGCCCGGCGGCCCCGCCCGCTTCTCGCGGCACCATGGGCGGAGACCGCAAGGGTTGGCTCGAGCAGACCACCCTCGCGCTGTTCATCCTGATCCCCCTGGTCGCCGTCGCGGCCGCCGTCCCGGTTCTCTGGGGCTGGGGTCTGCACTGGCGGGACCTCGTCATCGCGGGCGTCCTGTACGTGGTCACCGGCTTCGGGATCACCGTCGGCTACCACCGGTACTTCACCCACGGATCCTTCCGCGCCAACCGCGGACTGAAGATCGCGCTCGGCGTCATGGGCAGCCTGGCCGTCATGGGTCCGCTGATCCGCTGGGTCGCGGACCACCGCAAGCACCACCAGTTCTCCGACAAGGCCGACGACCCGCACTCCCCGTGGGCCCACGGTGCCGGCGCCTGGGGCATGACCAAGGGCCTGTGGCACGCGCACGTCGGCTGGCTCTTCGACACCGAGCAGACCCCGGCCACCAAGTACGCCCCCGACCTGTTGGCCGACGCGGACATCGTCAAGATCTCCCGGCACTTCCCGACCTTCGTCGCGATCTCCACCCTCGCGCCGCTGCTGATCGGCGGTCTGTGGTCGATGTCCTGGCAGGGCGCGCTGTCCGCGTTCTTCTGGGCCACGCTGGTCCGCGTCGCGCTGCTGCACCACGTCACCTGGTCGATCAACTCGATCTGCCACGTCGTCGGCTCGCGGCCCTTCAAGTCCCGGGACAAGTCCGGCAACGTCTGGTGGCTCTCGGTCCTGTCCTTCGGGGAGTCCTGGCACAACCTGCACCACGCGGAGCCGACCTCGGCCCGTCACGGTGTGCTGCGCGGGCAGTTCGACTCCAGCGCCCGCCTGATCTGGCTGTTCGAGAAGTTCGGCTGGGCCAGCAACGTGAAGTGGCCGACGGCGGAGCGGCTGGCCGCTCGACGGGTCTCCGCGGAGTCATGACCGACGGGGAAGAAGCCCGCCGCGTCCGCATGACCGGCACGCAGCGCCGGGAACAGCTGCTCGACGTCGGCCGGAAACTCTTCGCCGAGCGCGGGTTCGAGGGCACTTCCGTCGAGGAGATTGCGTCGAAGGCCGGCGTCTCCAAGCCCGTCGTCTACGAACACTTCGGCGGCAAGGAAGGCCTCTACGCGGTTGTCGTCGACCGCGAGACGCAGAGCCTGCTCGACCGCATGACCCGAGCCCTGACCAGCGGCGACTCGCGCGAACTGCTCGAGCAGGCCGCGAACGCGCTGCTGGAGTACATCGAGACCTCCACGGACGGCTTCCGGATCCTGGTCCGGGACTCCCCGGTCGCGCAGTCCACCGGCACGTTCGCGTCGCTGATGAGCGACGTCGCGAGCCAGGTCGAGCACATCCTCGTGGAGCAGTTCTCCACCCGCGGGCTGCCGCACAAGGCCGCGCCCATGTACGCGCAGATGCTCGTCGGCATGGTCGCCATGACCGGCCAGTGGTGGCTCGACGTCCGCAAGCCCAAGCGCTCCGAGGTCGCCGCCCACCTGGTGAACCTGGCCTGGAACGGGCTGCACAACCTCGAACCCAAGCCCGAACTCGTCACCGAGGTCGCGAAGAAATAATCGCCGCCTCCTCGAGCCCTACAGCTGCGGCTTCACTCGTCGGCGTAACGCTTCACTCGCTGCAGGGCTCGTCCCACGGCGGGTGAAGTGGCACCCCGGCGAGTGAAGCGGGTCGGAAACGGGGCGAGGGGGCGGGGGACGTCACGGGCGACGCAGGATTCGATGGACTCGCGAAAGTCCGGGTCGAGCCTCACCGTCGTCCCATCCGTGGTGCTCCGCGCGGAGATCCTCGACGTGCTCGATTCTCTCGACGATCGGGCGAGACAGCCAGAACCGAAGCGCGGCGTCGTCGCGTCCGTGCAGCGGAATCTTCCGCGCTACGCGCTCGATCTGCATGCGCGGAGTCTAGGCGGGCGACCGCCGCCGCAGCCGCCCGATCAGGTAGCCGACGGCGCTCGCTGCGAGCGCCGTCTGCAGCACGACGATCGCCGGAGTCGGACCGACGGTGAAGGCCGTCTCCCACTCGGTCGGGTAGGTGCAGGACTTGCCGAACGGAACCCAGCTCCAGCCCGGCGTGCCGTAGGAGGAGTATCCGGGCAGCCTGCAGGACAGCGAGTCGTACAACAGCGTCCGCGTGAAGATCAGCGCCACCACGAGGACGATCGCGGCCGCGACCCACACGGCGACCGCGCTCCGCTCCACCCTCGATCGCGTCGGCGAGTGCTCGTCGTCGATGTCGTCCTCCGCAGTCCGGGACTCGGCGTCGTCGGGCTGGTTCATCGGGTGGGATTCCTCGAGGCCGCGGCACATGGGTGCCCCCAGTGTTGCCTCGACCGGAGCGGTAGGGGGCGCGGGAGGCGAGTCGTACCAACGTCGGCCAGATTCGACCGTTCGGCATGCGGGGCTGGGTCGAACGGTCGATGCGCTTCGGTGGCGGCGACTTCGAGTCATCCCCAAGACGTATGTTGGTAGGATAGAGATATGGCGGGAAAGAAGAAGATCACCATCACGATCGACGAGGACCTGGCGGTCGCGCTCGAGGCGGGGGGCAACGTCTCGGCGCAGCTCAACGATGCAGGTCTGGCGTTGGTCGAGCGCCGCCGGCGCGCGGAGCGGCTCAAGGCGCTGTTGGACGCTCTCGACGAGCAGGACGGCCCGCTGCCCGAGGACCCGGAGGAAGACGCGCGCATCGATCGCCTGTTGGGCGGTTCCGCGTGATCGTGGTCCTCGACGCCGAAGCGTTCAACGCCTTGGCCGGACCGGCCTCGATTCGCAAGCAGAGGGTCCGTCGGATCATGCGCCGTTCCGAAGTGCTCGGCAGGGAGACGATCGTTCCCACGCTGGTGCTCGCCGAGCTCTACCGCGGTCGTGGGCGCAACCAACTCGTGGACGCCTGCCTTGCCCGTGAGCAGGCTTCGCTGGACACGCGTGATAGCGACAGGGCGTTGGCGCGGATCGTCGGCGGCGTGCTCGCCGCCGCGGGTGCGGGGTCGGAGGACATCGTCGACGCCCACGTCGTTGCCGCGGCCCTCGAGGCGGGCGGCGGAGTCGTCGTGACGGGAGATCCGAGCGATCTCGAACGACTGGCGGCCGCCTACCCGCACATCGTGGTCGAGCCGGTCTGACTCTCGGTGCTGCCGCCGAGCCCCGCGACTCTGGCGTGGAAAAGCGCCTATCGGGGCGCGCCGATACCCGCCTAACCCCGCCACAGTGGCGGCGACGCGTCGCGACGAACGCCCGATCGTCAATCGACGACGAGGCCCTCGTTTGTCAGGACCAGCCCGAAATGGCCGAGCTGCCGTTTGAGTTCTGCCGCCGCGGAGCCCGGCGGGATGTCGACGACCCACCGGGACTCACCAGCGGACAGGCGGAAGTCGAAGTCGACGTCCTTCGCGTCTGGGTGCCAGGCCCGACCGTCGAGCAGCTTTCCGGCCGACTCCAGACCCTCGGCCGCGCGGCACCCGGCCCGCACGACGACCGCCGCTGGATCGCGGGCCTCGTCGCGGCCGCGCTCGAGATCGGCCGCGAGATCTGAGATCGAGACCTTGCTCGGGTCGACGACGACGACCACCTCGCCAGTTCTCGCGTCTCCGGCGAGACCGATGATTCCTGCACGCAGTAGCAAACGGTTCCAGGTGAGGTCCCTGCCGTACCGCTCGTCGAGCACGCGCGACGCCTGGCGAATTGCTTCGGCAGCGCGCGCGCCCTCCGCCCACTGGCGGTTCTCGGATTCTTCGTTGTGGTCCACGCACCACGCGGTCGACATCGCCGCCGGCGACCCGAGGCTCTGGCCGAAGGCTCGGTCCCACACGGCTGCGTCGGGCGCGGACCAGTACCGGATGAACCCGCACCCCCACGCGATCGGCCGGCCGCCGTTGCTCTCACCCGCCACGAGTAGGCGAGTGCCGGGTCCGAAAGCCGGAGGCGACTCGGGCGTGCCGAGGAGGAACTCCACGCCGAGAGCGTTGCGAGCGGTGCCGCCCTTGAACCATCGGTTGACGACGAAATCCACGCGTACGCGGCCTTTGTCAGCCTTCTCCATTCGAAGCACCCTCCCGTCGAAGGCCAGCGAACGCGCCGCGAGAGTGTCGTCGTTGTAGGGGATTGCGCATCCGGATGTGCCCGAGGACAGCGCCCCGCTGGTGGGGACTGCGGCGACGACCACGTCGCGCTGCTCCGCCCGGGCGAAGTCCACCTGCGTCGCGCCGAGGGCGAGCCCGGCGACGACGCCGAGTGCCAGGCCGCACTGGGTGAGGCGCTGTCGTCGCTGCATCCGTCGACCGCGTCGCAGCACTGCCTCTGGAGTCGGAGCGCCGGCGCGAGCGTTGGCGGCCTCGGTCAGCCGGTCGGCCACGAAGCGTTCGTCGTCACTGCTGGGCATCGGCCGCCTCCTTCGTCCGGGTTGTCGATCGCTCGGGCTCCTCGCTCGTCCCTCGCTCGTCGCGCTCGCTCAGCGCCGCCCGCAGCGCCGCGATGCCGCGGGCCGCCTGGCTCTTCACCGTTCCCTCGGAGATGCCGAGTTCGTGTGCCGTCTCGGCGATCGAGAGGCCGTCGACGTAGCGCAGCACCACCACGGCCCGCTGGCGGGCCGGGATCCGGGCCAGCGCCGCCACGGCGCCGAGGTCGACGTCCGAGGCGGGAACCGATACGTCCTCCGCGAACTCCGCCACCGGCCGTTCCCGCCGCCAGGGCCGTCGGCGTTCGTCGATGACGGCGTTGAGCAGGCTCTGCCGCACGTACGCGAGCGGGTCGCCCTTGGCGCAGACGCGAGACCAGCGCGGATACAGCCGCGCGAGCACCGTCTGCACGACGTCCTCCGCCCTTTGCCAGTCCCCGCACATGAGGTAGGCGATGCGCGTCAGGCGCGGCTGCGACGCGGCGACGAACGCCACGAACTCGGCGTCGTCCGCGCTGTCCTGCCCCATCGGCACACCTCCCTGACCCTCACACGGAGCCGACGGCTCAGAGGTTGCACGGCTCGGCCGTCGAATCGCTTCGCCGATGCTTGGACGCGGCCGAATGCCGTCACGTTGCGCCAGGCAGACCCAGTAACGTCTTCTGCGCAGCGGCGACGATGCCGCGATCCCGGGTCGTCTAAGGGCAGGACAATCGGTTTTGGTCCGATTTATAGGGGTTCGAATCCTCTCCCGGGAGCCAGTCGACGGGGGAGGGGTGCGCGAATGGGCGTCGTAGTCGTCGTGTTGGCCGCAGGCGAGGGCAAGCGGATGAAGTCCGCGCTGCCGAAGGTGCTGCATCCCATCGGGGGGCGTTCGCTGCTCGGGCATGCGCTCGCCGCCGCCCGCGGCACCGAACCGGAGCAGGTCGTCGTGGTCGTGGGCCACGGCCGGGACCAGGTCGGCGCGCACCTCGAGCGGATCGACCCCGCCGCCTCGACCGTCGTCCAGGAGCAGCAGAACGGCACCGGGCACGCGGTGCGCGTCGCGCTCGGTTCGGTCGCCCCGACCGAGAACCAGACCGTCCTCGTCGTCTGCGGCGACGTGCCACTGCTGCGCGCCGAGACCCTCGCCGAACTGCTCGATCGCCACGCCGCCGACGGCAACGCCGTCACCGTGCTCACCGCCGTCGTGCCGGACCCGACGGGCTACGGACGCATCCTGCGCGCTCCCGACGGCGGCCTGGAGGCCATCGTCGAGCAGCGCGACGCGACCCCGGAGCAGCACAAGATCGCCGAGATCAACTCCGGCGTCTACGCCTTCGACGGCGTCGTCCTGCGCGACGCGCTCGGGCGGCTGTCCACCGACAACAGCCAGGGCGAGGAGTACCTGACCGACGTGGTGTCGATCGCCCGCAGGGACGGCGCCCGCGTCGGCGCCTCGCTGGCCCCGGACCACCGGGAGATCCTCGGCGTCAACGACCGCGCCCAGCTCGCCGAGCTCGGCAAGGCCCTCAACGACCGCGTCGTCGACGGCTGGATGCGTGCCGGGGTCACGGTGATCGACCCGGCCACCGCGTGGATCGACGTGCAGGTCCAGATCGAGCCGGATGCCGTCATCGCCCAGAACACCCAACTGCACGGCGCGACCCGCATCGGGACCGGCGCGAAGATCGGCCCGAACACCACGCTGACCGACGTCGTGGTCGGCGCCGGCGCCAGCGTGCTGGCCACCCACGGCAGCGAGGCCGTCATCGGCCCCGACGCCACCGTCGGCCCGTTCACCTACCTGCGCCCCGGCACCAAGCTCGGGGACCACACGAAGGCCGGCGCGTTCGTCGAGGTCAAGAACTCCACCGTCGGCACCGGTTCGAAGATCCCGCACCTGAGCTACGTCGGCGACGGCGACATCGGCGAGTACTCCAACATCGGGTGCGCCACGGTGTTCGTCAACTACGACGGGGTGGCCAAGCACCGGACGGTCGTCGGGGACCACGTTCGTGTGGGAAGCGACACCATGCTGGTCGCTCCGCTCACGCTTGGAGACGGCTCCTACACGGCCGCCGGCTCCGTCGTCACCAAGGACGTTCCGCCCGGAGCGTTGGCCGTTGCACGAGGCACTCAGCGCAACGTCGATAATTGGGTGGTGCGTGCTCGTCCCGGCAGCAAGGCAGCTGCCGCCGCCGAGGCAGCGCAGCGGGCCGCAGAACGATCTCAGGAGTGACATGAGCAGCGGGATCACGACCACCGGCGAGCGGAAGCTCCTGGTGATGGGTGGCCGTGCCTACCCCGAGCTTGCGACGGAGATCGCCGAGTCGCTCGGGATCAGCCTGACCCCGACGACGGCGCTGGACTTCGCCAACGGCGAGATCTACGTGCGGTACCAGGAGTCGGTGCGCGGCGCGGACACGTTCGTGATCCAGTCCCACGCGGCCCCGATCAACCAGTGGATCATGGAGCAGCTGCTCATGGTCGACGCGCTCAAGCGCGCCTCGGCCAAGCGCATCACCGTGGTCGTTCCGTTCTACGGGTACTCCCGCCAGGACAAGAAGCACAAGGGCCGCGAGCCGATCTCGGCCCGGCTCATGGCGGACCTGTTCAAGACCGCCGGCGCGGACCGGCTGATCTCCGTGGACCTGCACACCTCGCAGATCCAGGGCTTCTTCGACGGCCCCGTCGACCACCTCTTCGCGCTGCCCCTGCTGACCCGCTACGTCGGCAACCGGGTGGACCGCGACCGCCTGACGGTGGTCTCGCCCGACGCCGGTCGGGTGCGCGTCGCGGACATGTGGACCGATCGCCTCGGCTGCCCGCTGGCGATCGTGCACAAGCGCCGGGACCCGAACGTCCCGAACCAGGTCACCGTCCACGAGGTCGTCGGCGACGTCGCCGGCCGCGTCTGCGTGCTCGTCGACGACATGATCGACACCGCGGGCACCATCACCCACGCCGCTGACACCCTCTTCGACCAGGGTGCCGCCGAGGTGCTCGTCGCCGCGACCCACCCGATCCTGTCCGGCCCCGCCGTGGATCGACTCAAGAACTCCCGGATCTCCGAGGTCGTCGTCACCAACACCCTCCCGATCGAGGAGGAGCGTCGATTCGACAAGCTGACGGTGCTCTCGATTGCCCCGCTGCTCGCCCGTGCAATCCGCGAGGTCTTCGACGACGGCTCGGTCACGAGCCTGTTCGAGGGCCAGGGCTAGCCCGCCCGGCCCGAGGAGAAAGCCACCCGCGTCGTCGGGTAGTCTTCACCGGTTGCCCGGCGAGGGAGGCCCGCTGGCCTCCGCTCGCATGGCCTCCGTCATCGACTGGTGTCTGTAAAGAGGAGCAAGAGCTGTGTCCGAGGTCCGTATCAGCGCCGAGGCGCGCAACGAGTTCGGCAAGGGTGCCGCCCGGCGCATTCGGCGCGCCCACCGGGTGCCCGCCGTTCTGTACGGGCACGGTGAGGCGCCCCGCCACATCTCGCTCCCGGGTCACGACCTGATGCTCGCGCTCAAGACCGCGAACGTCCTGCTGCACATCGACCTGGACGGCAAGGAAGAACTGGCGATCCCCAAGGACGTCCAGCGCGACCCGATCCGCGGCGTCCTCGAGCACGCCGACCTGCTGCTCGTCCGCAAGGGCGAGAAGGTCAGCGTTCAGATTCCGCTGCACATCGTCGGCCACGCCGGTCCGGACACGGTGGTCGTCTCCGACCTCACCGTGCTCGAGGTCATGGCCGAGGCCACGCACATCCCCGAGTTCTTCGAGGTCGACATCTCGGGTCTGAAGGCCGGCACGCAGATCCAGGCCAAGGACATCAAGCTGCCCGCGGGCATCGAACTCGTCCTCGAGCCCGAGGTCCTCGTCGTCAACATCACCGGCGCGATCAGCGAGGAGGCCCTCGAGGCCGAGCTCGCCGAGGTCGAGGCCGAACTGGGCATCGAGCGCGAAGAGTCCGACGCCGAGATCGAGGCCGCGGCCGAGGCCGCCGCCGAGGACGGCGACAAGGAACCGGCTGCGGCCGAATAGATCGTTGCGTCCGGCAGATCCGCTCCTCGGGGCCGGGTCTGCCGGACGTTCTGCGTTGTAGGGGAGATTGGGTCTGTGGCCGACGGGCGTTGGTTGGTGGTCGGTCTCGGCAACCCCGGCCCGGAGTACGTCGGCAACCGCCACAACATCGGGTTTCTGGTGCTCGACGTGCTCGCGGAGCGCGTCCGGGGAAGCTTCAAGGCGCACAGGGCCCGCGCGGACGTCGTCGAGGCGCGCCTCGGCGGACCGGGCGGGACGCCCGTAGTGCTCGCCAAGCCGCGCTCGTACATGAACGAGTCCGGGGGTCCGGTCGCGGGGCTCGCCCAGTACTACGACGTGCCCGCCGAGCGGATCGTCGTCGTGCACGACGAACTCGACCTGCCCTACCAGTCGCTGCGCATCAAACTCGGCGGTGGGGACAACGGACACAACGGCCTGAAGTCCATGCGCAAGTCCCTCGGTACGGGGGACTTCCACCGCGTGCGGTTCGGCGTCGGGCGCCCGCCCGGGCGGATGGACCCGGCCGCGTTCGTGCTGCGGGACTTCTCCGCCGCCGAGCGCAAGGACATCGACTTTGAGATCGACCGGACCTGCGACGCCGTCGAACTTTTGGTCGCCGAAGGCCTCGAGCGAGCGCAGAACCAGTACAACAGCTGAGCCCCCGCACACCGGGTCGAACGTTTCCGCCGCTTGGCGCGTCCAAGCCCCGACACGACGACTCCCCGGAGGTGCCGATGAGGCGGCGGATCGCGATCCCGCTCGTGGCGACGATCGCCGCGGCCGGGCTCGGGCTTCTCGCGCCGCAACCGTCCTCGGCCAGTTGCGCCGGGCCCCAACTGGTAACGGCGTCGGCGCCGGGGCCGGCCGAGAGCGCGCCGCCGTCGACGCTGCGAGTCGGCGAACCGGCCACCGTGGAGGGCCGGTTCTTCTACAACGGGTGCGAGGACAGCTACCGCACGGGCGGGTGTGGGCGCGGCGGCTACGACGATCCCCAGTCGCCGATGCGAGCCGTCGAACTGACCCTCACCCAGGGGGACCGGTCCTGGGCGCTGGGCACCGCGGACGCCGCCGACCGCGACCGGAGCTACGCGATCTCCTGGGCCGTGGCGATCCCGGCCGACGCGCGATCGGGTCCGGCGACGCTCGCCGCCGGGTCGGCTCAATCCGAGGTCGTGCTGGCCGAAGCGTCGACTCGCAGGTAGGAAGGCAACAGCCGAGGTGGTGTGGCGTGCCTCGGGGCACCACGGGTCTCCTTTCCTCCTCCCAGCCGACGCGCCTGCGATCCCAGGTCGGGGGCGCGTGCCCGGCGATCTCGGCCGACTTCTCACACATTGGTGCGTTGTCGGTAACCTCCGCGAACCTTTCGGGATGCGACCCTGATTTCGTGGTCGGTCGTAGCGTGCTCCGCGCGAGAGGTGCCAAGGCTGCGCACGAACCCGACGAGGACCCCTACCGGGTGCGTCACGTCGTCGTGCACGGGTACCGGCGAGCGTTTGTGATGGCCGGCAGCGGCCCCGCGGTGCTGTTGCTGCACGGCATCGGCGATTCCTCCGAGACGTGGCGGCACCTGATCGCCGCACTCGCTCAGGACTACACGGTCATCGCACCGGACCTGCTCGGCCACGGGCAGTCGGACCGCCCGCGCGCCGACTACTCGGTCGCTGCCTACGCCTGCGGCATGCGGGACCTGCTGAGCGTGCTCGACGTCGAAACCGCCACGGTCGTCGGCCACTCCCTCGGCGGAGGCGTCGCGATGCAGTTCGCCTACCAGTTCCCGGAGCGTTGCGAGCGCCTGGTGCTGGTCGCCACCGGCGGCGCCGGCCGCCGCACGAACCTGATGCTTAAGGCGGTGTCGGTGCCCGGGGCGGGGACCGTGCTGCCGGTGTTGACCACCCCCGGCATCAAGCAGGTCGCGTCCACCTACATCCGCATGCTCAAACTCACGGGCATCGGAATCGGTCGGGACGCCGAGGACATGATCCGTCTGTTCGACGCCCTGCCCAACCGCACCGCCCGCAGTGCGTTCATCCGCACGCTGCGCGCGACGGTGGACCGTCACGGTCAGGTCATCACGATGCTCGACCGTTGCTACCTCGCGGCCGGCATGCCGACGATGCTGGTCTGGGGAGACCGGGACGCGGTCATTCCCGTCGACCACGGCCACCGCCTGCACGACGCGATGCCCGGCAGCCGCCTGGAGATTTTCCGCGGCGCAGGCCACTTTCCGCACCACAGCGATCCCGACGGATTCCTCGACGTGCTCCGGCACTTCCTCTCCACGACCCCGCCCGCCCGTTACTCGGCACGCGAATGGCGGGCCCTGCTGCGCTCCGGGGCGCCGCCGCGATCCGTATCGGCCGAGGTCGAAGCCGACAACATCGCCACGGGAACCTGATCTTGCGTCACATTTCGGTACATAGCGGAAGCGCGTACCGGCCAAGCGGGTGAAGCCGCCCACCGTGCTGCGGTTGGTCGGGGGACCGGAGGCGTCGACGTCTCGACGGGAGCGTCGAGCGAGCCAAACCCGACTGTGCGTCAGTTGCCCTGTGGATCAAGCATCTGGGCGCTTTTCGGGGGTTGTCGGGGGCAGAGCCCCCGACGGTTCGGATGGGGGTTCGGGGGGTGTGGGGGGGGGGGCCCCCCCCGGTTAGGGGGGGGGTTCGGGGGGT
>JBQTIB010000175.1:0-6359 GCA_052389435.1 Sporichthyaceae bacterium
CACCCGCAGACGACACTCGACCTGCGGCTACCTCAGCCCCATGGCCTACGAGAACACCTTCACGGCATCTACGCTTTCCGTGGCTGCATAACCGAATCGCGTGTCCAAAATCGGGGGCCAAGGCCCGGTAGATGACCTAGGCGCACCAACCCGACGCACTCGTAATGCGTAGGTCTGGGGTTCGACTCCCCAAGGCGGCTCCATAAAACCCCAGGTCGGAGCCATCTGAAGGCTCGTCAGGCGAGAATCGCTTTCAATAGTGCACCGGCGTGGGGCGACGCGTGGGGCGGCTTGGCAAGCTGCGCCTTGGCGGTGCGCCACCCTTGGTGGCACGTTTGCGCAGGTCAGAGGCCTGCAGGAGCTCAGTGAGCTACGCATTTCGCATGCGTAGGTCGACAGCCGCAGGCGAATGGAGCAACGCCGAGTCTCGCCAAGGGGGCGCCGGCCGGGTCCCAGCGCAGGTTGGCCGCTTGGCCCGGGCCACCTCTCGCCGCGTAGGTCCGAAGGTCGACTGACAAGTTCGGCCCATACGGCAACCTTGCCCGCGCCTCAGGTCGTGTACTTCTGCAGGACGGGAGGTCGCCGGTGACCCAGGAGCGGGACGCGGAGTTCAGCGCGTTCGTCGCTGGTCACGAACGTGGCTTGCGGCGGACGGCGTGGCTCGCCTGCGGCGACGTGCATCGGGCCGACGACGTCGTCCAGACCGTTCTCACTCGCCTGTACCTGCGGTGGTCGCGGTTGGACCGCCGGGAGGATCTGCTCTCCTACGCTCGGCGGGCGGTGCTCAACGCGGCACTGGACGAGCGCCGGCGGCCGTACCGGCGACGGGAGGTCACCACTGCCGAGCTTCCCGACGTTCCCGCGGGAACGTTCGAGGGACACGCCGAGGATCAGCTGGCGCTGCTTGCTGCGATCGCTACTTTGCCGCCGGGTCAACGTTCCGTCGTGGTGCTGCGCTTCGCAGAGGGACTCGACGTGGAGGAGACCGCCCGGGTCCTCGGGATCGCGACCGGAACGGTGAAGTCCCAGTCCGCCAAGGGCCTTGCGGCCCTGCGCGCCCGGTTGGGTCCACGCTTCGCTCCGTCCGAGGAGAGTCGACCGTGAACAACGATCCAATCGTCGAACTGCTGCGCCGGGTCGAAGCTCCCGGCACACCCGGCGGTGCGACGCGCGCGCTGGCTAAGGCGAAGGCGAGCCGGCGACGGCGTCGCGCGGGTGCCGGCGCCGGCGTGCTCGCGGTGGTGGTCGCGGCCGCCGCGCTGCTCGCTCCCGAGGGCCCGAGCACCGCCCGCGACGTGGTGGTGCCGGCCTCCGACGCGCCTGCGCCGCAGACGGACTTCAGCTACGTGATCGTCAAGCCGCTCGTGGAGTCCAAGAAGGACATCGAGGCGCCGATCGTCCTGCCGGCACGAGCCCGGGAACTGTTGGAGTGTCTGCCCAGCGAGCGTAGGAACCTCGTGGGCGAGAGCCCTCGGACCGAGCCGGCGTCGCAGGCGCAGGATGCGCTGGGCGGCTTCGTGCGGGCCGAGCGCGCCATCGAGGTGCCGAAGGCGAGGTGGCGGGAGGCCGGGGCCGGCAGTGGCGAGATCCTCTACACGGTCCGCGCCCAGCAGCGCCTCGTCGGCGCCGTCGTGGTGGCGAACGGCGCCGAGGGTTGGACGGTCCGCAGCTTCGGCTTCTGCAGCAAGAACTGGCGCGACACCAGCTACCTAGCCGGTCCCCTGCCCGAGGTGTGGACCACCGTCGACGGAACCGTCGCGCAGCCCGAGAAGGTCAGCAGTTACATCGGCGCGGGCCACTGCAACCACCAGTCCGTCGTCTCGCTGACGATCAACGGCGGACGGTCGCTCGACACGCCCGGGCGGCGTTCCTTCGCGCGCGATCCCGAGGGGCTGCTGCTGCGACTGTGGCTGGAGTCGGGAAAGCCGACGAACGAGTACTACCGCGGATGGGCCGACGCCCAGCGCGGTTTCGACGCGCACGCGACCCTGCCGGAGGACGCCACCGACACGGGATTCCGTCGCGGTGGCGTGGCGCTGTGGACTGCTGGGGACGCCGCGTATCTGGTCGGCGGGGACCGCACCGAACGCTGGGCCGAGGTGGGCCAGGGCCCGGGATGCATGTGAGCCCACCCGGGCGCACGTCGCCGCGACGGGGTTGGCCGGCTGGCCTCGTCGGTGGCCGCCCATCGCTTCGCTAACTTCGCCGAGCCTCCCGTGGGTTCGAGAGGGGCTGGTCGTGTGCGGGTGGGGGTGGGAGTTCGTCGCCGATCCTTCGTGTGCGCATCGGCTGTCGCCGGACTCTTGCCCTGGCCGCCGGGATTCGCACCGCTCCACTGCGACCTACAATCCGCTATCATACGAGAGTGCGTGCGCTCGATGTCACCTCTGGCGAACTGCTCCGTCGCGCCCGAAAGACCTCTGGCCTGACGCAGCGCGAGTTGGCGACGAGGGCAGGGGTCAGTCAGAGCGTGATCGCCGCCTACGAGAGCGGCGCGCGCGAACCCGCACTTTCGACGCTGGCGGCCTTGATCGAGGCGGCTGGCGTCGTGTTGGAAGTGGAACTGGCACCCGCCACGACGCCTCCGTTGCCGATCGGCGGACCCATAGGGCGCCGACTGCTGCGCAGACGAGCCGCCGTTCTGGAGGTCGCCGCCCGCCACGGCGTGTCCGGCCTCCGCGTGTTCGGCAGCGTTGCGCGCGGGGATGAGCGGCCCGGCTCGGACCTCGATCTGTTGGCGCGACTGCCCGAAGGAATGGGGCTGTTCGGTCTCGGCAGATTCGTCGAGGAGTTGGAAGAGCTTCTCAAGGTGCCGGTCGACGTCGTCCCGGAGGGATCGCTCAAGCCGCGCGTTCGCGAGCGCGTCGAGCACGATCTGGTGGCGTTGTGAGCCGCCAGGACGCCGACCGACTCCGCGACATCCTCGCCGCGATCACCGCCATCGGTGCGCACGTAGCCCGTGGAGATCTGAGCGACGGCCTGATCTTCGACGCAGTCCGCGCGCGACTGATGGAGATCGGCGAGGCGGTCAAGGACATCGATGCATCCGTCCTGGCGACTCAGCCGACGATCCCCTGGCGCAGCATCGCCGCCATGAGAGATCGCCTGGCGCATCGATACTTCGACACTTCCCACGCGATAGTCGGCCAGACGGTGCAGGACGACCTTCCTGCGTTGAGAGCGGCGATCCAGGCAATGCTGACCGCCCTCGACACCCGGGACCCGGGCTAGCAGCAGCTGCACCTCGACGAGTGCCCGCAGATTGGCGTGGGGCGGTTCGTGGGGCGAGATGTCGTTAGTCGCAGGGGATCCTGGGGCCGAAGAGCAAACCGCTGGGGACAAAGACGCAGGTAGATGACATGGGCGCATCGGCAGCGGATTCTCGTAATGCGTAGGTCTGGGGTTCGACTCCCCAAGGCGGCTCCACAAACCCGCAGGTCAGAGACTTCTGACGGTACTTCAGTCGACATTCGATGTCGATTAGAGCTTCTCGTGGATCCAAATGTGGGCCGAAACGGTTCCACGCGGCGCACCGCGACCTGGCGGGGTCGGGCGTCGTCGCAGGCCAGGGGCGCTCGGAGGGTCGGCGAGCTACGCATTTGCCGTGCGCAGGCTCGCTCGCTTTCGGTCGCCCGCCCGGACCGGGGTAACGAGGGCGCCCAACACCGGTCGGTCCGGCGGTACTTGCGACTTAGCTTGCGAACTAACTTGCGATCTGCTTGGTTGGTCGCAAGTCGAAGGAGTCGCGGTGCTCGTTCAAGAGGTCCACGAGCTGGTGGCGGGGCTGCGGGCGCATGGGTCCGACGACTCTGATGTCGAGGCCAAGCGGTCGGAGACCGCGCTGCCGCAGTCCCTCAGGCAGTCGCTGTCGGCCTTCGCCAACACCGCCGGCGGCACGATCGTCCTCGGTCTGGACGAGAGCAGCGGGTTTCAAGCCGTCGGGGCCCGCGACGCGCCCAAACTCTCTTCGGATCTTGCCGCCATGGCATCCGACGACCTCGAGCCGCCGCTGCGCCTGAGTATCCGGACCCACGCGTTCGAAGGCGTCGACCTGGTCGTGGCGGAGGTGCCGGCGGTGGATCCGCCGAACCGCCCCTGCTACGTCAAGGCGGCCGGCAGGTACCAGGGCAGCTACCTGCGGGTCGGCGACTCCAACCGTCGCCTCACGGAGTACGAGATCCACCTGCTGGTCTCCGGGCGAGGTCAGCCCCGCGACGACGAAGAGGTGCTCGACGTTCCGGTCGACGCCGCCGACGGCGATCTCGTGGACCGATTCGTTCGCCGCCTCCGGGCTCGCCGCAGTCGCGCCTTCGGAGATCTGACCGTAGATCAGGTCTTGATTCGAGCCGGTGTGGTTCGCGACGACCGACTGACGCTGGCCGGACTGCTCGCCCTGGGGGAGTACCCGCAGCAGTTCCTTCCCCAGCTGATGATCACCTTCGTCCACTACCCGACCCCCCAGGGCCCGGACGTCCGTACGGGCGAGCGCTTCATCGACAACGTGGTCGTCGAGGGGCCGATCCCTGTCATGGTGCGCGACGCACTGGTCGCGCTGCGCAGGAACATGACGCGGCGCGCGACCGTCCGCGGCGCGGGCAGGGTGGACGCGTGGGAGTACCCCGAGGAGGCGCTGCGCGAGGCGGTCACCAACGCCCTGGTTCACCGGGACTACTCCCCGGCCTCTCGCGGAACGCAGGTACAGATCGAGATGTACCCCGACCGTCTGGTGTTGACCAACCCCGGAGGCCTGCACGGGCCGGTCACCGCCGACGGCCTGGGCGAGAGCACGCTGACCTCCAGCCGCAACGCGACCCTGCTCAAGGTCCTCGAGGACGTACCGATGCCGGGAACCGACGCGGCGGTATGCGAGAACCGCGGCACGGGGATCCGGATGATGCTCGCGGCGCTGCGCGCGGCAGCGATGAGCCCGCCTCGATTCTCCGACGCGATTGCCTCGTTCAGAGTCACCTTCGGCAACCACACCCTTCTCGCGCCGGAGACCGTCTCGTGGATCAACTCCTTGGGGCAATCGAATCTGACGGATGCTCAGTGTCTCGGGCTGGCCATGCTCCGCAACGGAGAAGTGCTGGACAACAAGGCCTACCGCAGCGCGAGCGACCTGGGCTCTCGCCTGGCCACCGCAGAGTTGGCGGACCTTGTCGCTCGTGGCCTGGTGGCCGTGACGGGCGGCCGACAGTGGGCGCGGTACGAGATGGGGCAGGAAGTGGCGGAGGAATCGGGCGAGGAGAGGGCCCCCGCCACCCGTGCCGACCGGCGACCAGAGATCTTGGCAGGACTGGGCGGAGAGGAGTTGAGCCGCTCCGAGATTGCCGCGCGGACGGGGTTGAAGGACGACACCGTTCGTTCGTGGCTTGCCCGGATGCGCGAAGAGGGGTCAGTGGAATTGACCGGAGGCGCGGTCAACAGCCCCCGGGCGCGCTATCGCCGCGTCGAGACTCTCGACTTCGGTTCGCAGCGTGAGAAGACCTAGAGGGTCGTGCCGGTCAACTCGCGACTGCCTGAAGGCCGGTCGTCTCTCGGAGAGGCTCCGAGCCGAAGGGCATCGAGGTGGGAGCGATGGACGAAGAGGTCAGCGAGCAGATGGCCAGCCGTGACCTACAGGCCCTCGCGGAGGCGGGACTGCTCGTAGCTCGCGGCGAGAAGCGCGCCCGGCACTACGTCGCCGGAGATCCGGCGCGCGAGATTGCCGCGTATCAGGGCTGCACGAAACCCGCGAGACGACCGCGATCCGTGCGCCGAGGGGCTCCACCTTCCTAGCCGTCTTCGGGTCCGGGGATGGCACCCGGCGCGCTCTCGGGCTTGCCGGCCGACGGGCAGCCCGGAAGCGCCGATGTCACTTATGCCCAGGCGAAGTAGGTAGTCTCCAGGGCCGTCGCTGTCCTCAAGAAGGATGGCGCTACTCCGAGGCAGATTCGCTGGAGAAAGAAATGACGGACGCGGGAGATTTGGTTCACGAGTTCGGTCGGGCGCTGATCCAGAATGTGCGCGATAGGGCTATCCGGGATTGCGATGCGGCTGTGCGCAACGGCAATTGGGAGGAGGCTAGATTGTGGCGCGCAGTGCTGGATGACGAAGATGCGCGCACCGCGTTTCACAAGCTTGTTCCAGGCGTTGTGGATGCTGTGCTATTTGCATTGCTGGATTCGATAGACAATAAATTGCTTCCCTTGCACTGGAAAGTCGCCGGCAACACGGTGCTGCTGGAGGACGTCCTGAGTTGGCTCAATTTAGTGCGCACCTGCGCCTAGGGCGTGTCTCCCAATTGGTTCCGGGTCGCTCGGCGAGGCTTGAGCCATGACTCGTACCGCGGTGCTCAGCGATGACCAGTGGGCGCGGAT
>JBQTIB010000176.1:0-11514 GCA_052389435.1 Sporichthyaceae bacterium
GGTTGGGCGATCTTCACACCGAGGGGTTGAGACGTCCAGGTTGGCTAAGCGCAAAATACGGACGCTCCCTGGGGGGGACAGGGCTGGGGGGGCGCCCCAAGGTCCGGCCCCACCCCTAGTCGTCCTACACAGATCCGACGGCCACTGCTCTCGTCGTGCCTGACGCTGCGCTTCTATCGGGACGTTCTGACGGTGCCTTAGGCGAAGCGGGGAACTAACCCGCAGTCGCCAGCATGTGCGCGAGTCGACGCTCGGCGCCGGTCTCGCCCGCGAAGTGGTCGTCGCTCGACGCCCGCCCCACGAAGCCCTTCGAGTACTCGCCGGTGGTGCCGGTCCGGCGAATCAGCTGCTTGATTTTCATCCTGGACCTCCCCGTTTCACTGGGTTGCATTCGGTGGCCTCCTGCCGAGAGGCCGACGGTGTGACTCGTCCCCAGTCCTCGGGTGTCCTACGCCGTGACCCATGCCGCAGAGGCCGTGGGTTGCCCGCTCCCGTGAACTGGTCTAACCGATGCGTCCATCGGCTGTGCTCGAGCTAACCGGGCGCATTTGAACTCCGCGTTACGGCGTCGATGCGGGGGAGTGAAAGCGGTCCCGGACTGGCCGGTAGCGAACAGATCACACGTCCCTGGCAGGCCGAACCCGCCGGTAGGGGTTGCGTATTCGGCGGAAGCGATCGCGAACTGGCCGGTAGCTCAGAACAGGCCGCTGATGTCGTCCACCGGATCCATGAGGCGGATCCCCTGACTCGTGATGCGGTACTCGCGAATGTGCTTGTCGTGGTCGGAGCCGCGCATCTTGAGAATTTGCAGGCCCCGGCGCATCTCGCCACCGACGGGGACGTAGTGCAGCAGCGTGATCGCGTCGCTGATCGTCGAGACGTGCAGTTCGCCGGTGCCGTCGGCGGAGAGGAAGTCGGTGACGCTGGAGGTCACCAGACCCGCCATCGCCTGGAGCTTGATGTGGTAGGTCAGACCGAGCACGTACTCGCGGAAGCTTTTCACCGTCGAGATGCGCTGCAGCGCGGTGAGACTGTCGATGGCCACCCGGTCGGGCGCGAACTTGTCGATGGTGCTCTTCATCCGTTGCAGGTGGTCCTCCAGCGACGCCGCCTCCGGAGCGTCCGCCACGATGCACAGCAGCCCGGAGTTCTCCATCGCCTCGAGGTCCAGGCCCCAGGCGGCCGCGTTGCGGAGCAGTTGCGGACGGCTCTCCTCGAAGGAGTGCAGCAACGCCTTCTGCCCGGCGGCCACGCCACCGGCGACGAAATGCGTGGCGAGGAAGGACTTCCCGGTGCCCGTCGGACCGGCCACCAGCCACAGCGACTTTTCGTACAGGCCGCCGTGGAACATCTCGTCGAGCGCGGGCAGGCCACAGCTGATCCGCGTCGTCGACGTGCCGTACCCGATCGACGAAATCGACACCGGGACGATGGAGATTCCGTCGTGCAGCAGGGTGAACAGGTGCTCGCCGCGCATGTGCGAAGCGCCCCGCATCTTCATGATCTCGATCGTGCGCCGCCGCTTTTCGTTCTCCAGGGAGTTGCGCAGGATCGCGACGTTGTCGGCGACGAACTCCTCGAACCCGAGCCGGCCGATCGGGCCGTAGTCCTCGGGCCGCTCGGTGCTGATGACCGCCGTAGCGCCCGCCTTCTCGATCGCCTCGGAGAGCCGAAACAGCGCCCGGCGGGCGGGAGCGACGTGGTCGAACTGCGAGACGAGCGAACCGATCGAGTCGATCGCCACCCGCTTCGCGCCGACGCGCTCGATCGCGTGGGCGATGCGGCTGAGCAACGGGGTGAGGTCGTAGTCGTCGCCGGAGAACACCGTGTCGACCTGGCGCGGGGAGGCGTCGACGAACAGCCACCGGCCTTCGTCCTCCCAGCCGGGAATGTCCCAGCCGAACGAGCGCATGTTGCGCCGGATGCCGTCCGGGCGTTCCTCGAACGTCACGAACACGCCCGGCTCGCCGTTCGCGATGCCGCCGGCGAGGAACTGGCACAGAAACACGGTCTTGCCGCTGCCCGCCGTGCCGGCCACCAGGGTCAGCCGGTTGCGGGGCAGGCCGCCGTAGGTGACCAGATCCAGCCCGGGGATCCCGGCGTCGATGCGCTCCAGTTCGCCAAGTCCAGCCGAGGCCACGTCAGACCGTCCCTTCCGAGTTGCCCGTGGTTACCGGGAGATGGAGAGCCCGCGCAAGGGCCGACGGCGAGTCGAACCAGCCGATGACCCGAACCGCGGGCTCGGGCAGGGCGCGCAGGACGGTGGGCGCCGCCAGCACGCCTGCCTCCTCCGTCATCGCGAAGCGAGAGGTCACGTCGATGACCTCCACCGCGACGTCGACGTCGGGCACGAGCGCGTCGAGCCGCGCGAGCACTTCGACGAGGCCGCGGGTGCGCAGGTCGTTGGGATCGACGTAGGCGCGGATCAGCACCTCGCCGCCGACGAGCGCGGCTTCGAGGGCGTCGACGGGGTTGGCCTGGACCGCCATGCGAACCGAGACCACCGTGGCGTCCTCGACCGGCTGGCCCAGGCGATCGTTGGCGCGTCTGGCGAACTCCGAGGCCCAGGCGCTCGCGCCGCCGATCCCGCGGCAGGCCTCGAGCAGTTCGGCGAAGGCCGCCGCAGGTTCGGTGCCCGGCCGCACGACGAGGCCGTCGGTGTAGAGGAAGAGGGAGGTGTCCGGGGTGAGCTTGCGGGCGAACTCCCTGCGCTGGCCGCCCAGGCCGCCCAGCGGCGGTCCCGCCAGTCCGTCGTAGAGCTCGACGGCGACGCCTTCGACGAAGATCAGCGGGGGATGGCCGGCGTTCGCGACCCGGACGACCCTGGCCGCCGGATCGAGCACCGCGCAGACCAACGTGGCGGGGTGGTCGCCGCCGTGGCGCTCCATCGCCGCGTCGAGTTCGGCGAGCAGCGCCGCGGGTTCCTGGGTCTTGCGCAGAACCCGGCGGATGCGCACGCGCAGGTCGTCCGCCGCCCCCCCGGCCTCCGTCCCGAGGGCACCGGTGTCGCCCACGGCGATCGCGATGCGCCCGTCGTGCAGGTCGACGACCTCGTGCAGGTCGCCGCCCTCTTCTCCGGCGACCGGGCGCCAGCAGACTTCCACGACCACGTTGTGCAGCTTCATGGTGGTCGTGCGCCAGCGGGCAGGCATCGTGCGCTCTCCCTCCCCGCCGACGGTGGCCTGGGTCACATCCTGACCCACCCGGCCGGCGGTTCGCGAACCGGCCCGCCGGGGGTTCTTCCTCCTCTTTCTGGATCTTCCGGACACCGACGGCGCAGCCGACCTAGGGTCGATTCCGTTCGCGTCGGTGCAGGAGGAGGCCCCATGCGCACGCGCCTGGCGCTCGTCGCCGTCTGGTCGCTGCTCGGCTCGGCGGCCTTCGCCGCCCCGGCCGCGGCGGAGGAGGACCTGAGCTACTCGGGGTACAAGAGGTTCGAGCGGACGATCGCGCGGGACGTGGACCGCTACTGGCAGCGCGTCAGCGCGGAGCGCGAGATCGACTACCGCTCCGCGGCGTTGGCCCTCGCCGGGCGGGGCAAGGTCGTGGAGAGCGCGTGCGGGGCGGTGGCGGGGGATCCGGCCGCGGTGCGCGGCGCCGTTCCCATGTTCCACTGCGGTCTGGACGAGACGGTCTACGTCTCCTCGGCCTGGGCCTACCGGGAGCTCTACCGCACGTTCGGGGACTTCGGCGCGGCCGCGGGCATCGCGCACGAGTGGGCCCACCACGCCCAGTTCGTCTCCGGGACCACGAACCGCGCCACGCGGGAGGCGGAACTGCAGGCGGACTGCTGGGCCGGAACGTGGGCGCGCGACGCGGCGCGGCGGGACCTGCTCGAGCCCGGCGACGTCGACGAGGCCGCGGCCGCGCTCTACGCCGTCGGGGACTACGAGATCGACAACCCCGAGCACCACGGAACGCCCGAGGAGCGGCTGGAGTGGTTCCGCGAGGGCTACCGCACCGGCGACCCGGGCGAGTGCAATCCCTGACCGTGCGTCAGAAAATGTGTCCCACGTCCGTGGCGACGATGTCGTCCAGGGCCCGTTCCGCGACTGCGGCGATGGTCAGGGACGGGTTGCACGCCGCGGTGCTGCCCGGAATCAGCGCCCCGTCGAGGACGTAGAGCCCGCGCTGGCCCAGGACCCGCCCGGACAGGTCGCACACCGAACCCATCGCGGCGCCGCCGAGCGGATGCCAGGTCGTCGGGTCCGCCGCCGTCGTGTCCAGCAGCACGCTGCCCGGTCCGGCGATGCGTTCGATCCGCTCGTGGATCCTCGCGGCGACGGCGGCGTCCGCCTCGCCCGGCCAGTGCAGCACCGCGTCGTCGCGGGCGGAGTCGTAGCGGAAGCGTCCGCGGCCGGCGCTGACGCCGTAGCCGACGAGCATCGTCGAGCGGCTGTTCAGCGGCAGCGGCGGAAGCGAGGCCTGGATGACGGTGGTGGCGCTCGAGGGCTTGGACCACTCCCGGCTCGCGTAGACCACCGGGCCGCCCTGCGGCGAGCCGAAGTCCTCCGCGGTGGAGGTCCACACGTAGATGCGGTCCCCGTTCGATCCCCAGTTCTCCCCGAGGGTTTCCGGCAGGTCCGGGATCAGCCCCCTGCCCGCCGCGCGCATCAGCAGGCGGGTGGTGTTGGCGCTGCCGGCGGCGAGCACGAGGGCGTCGGTGGTGACGATCTTGTGCTCTAGGACCCGTCCGGAGGTGTCGAGGCGATCGACGAGGACCTGCCAGCCCCGGCGCGCGCGGGAGACCTCGACGACCCGGTGCAGCGGGGCGACCTCGACGAGGCCGGTGGCCTCGGCCCGCGCGAGGTAGGTGACGTCGACCGAGTGCTTGCCGCCGTTGTTGACTCCGAGCGCGCAGTCGCCGTTGGTGTAGGACGGGCGCATCTCCCCGCGCAGTTCGCGCAGCGCGAAGCTCCAGTCGATCGGCATCGGCACCTTGGACACCGGGTATCCGGCGGCGTGGGCGTTGCGGGCGAACAGGCGGGCGGCGCGGTAGTTCTCGCTGCGGATCAACTCCTCCGGCGCGGTCGCCAGACCGAGCATGCGGGCGACCCGCGGGTAGTGCACGCGGTCCAGGCGCGCGTAGTCCAGGCCCTCGGGCAGCACCTCGTGAAACACCTCGGCGCTCGGCTGCAGGCTCATGCCCTGGTAGACCAGCGAGCCGCCGCCCACGCCGGCGGCGCACATGACGTCCATGCCGACGCCGTCGATTCGTTCGAGCAGGCCGGTGTAGGGGAGCCCGGTGGGCAGCGGGACGGGCAGAAAGGTGGGAGAGCCGAGCCAGGAGGTCCGCGAGTCCAGGCTGGAAACCCGGGGGAAGGTCTCCGCGTTCGGCCCCGTGGGCCAGCGCCGGCCGCGCTCGAGCACCAAGACCTGCACGCGCGCCTGGGCCAAACGCAGGGCGGTGACGCCGCCGCCGAACCCGGAGCCGACGACGACGACGCGACGGTGCTCGCGAACGAGGGGGATGCGCCGGGCGGCAGCGGCGCGGGGAAGGGCCAGCGAGGCGCCCGCAGCGGCGAGGCCGGTCAGAACGGCGCGACGACTCGGTGCGGTCACGCCCTCAGCTTACACCGTAAGTCTGGCTTGTCCCGAGAACGTCAGAACGGGAGCGGGCGACCGGTCGGCGTGCGGAGGTCCACCTCGAGCGAGGGTCGAGGCCGCACTGGGCGGCGGATCTGAACCTGCTTTCGCATGGCTGCCTCCCTTCCCGTTGGCTGTCTGTTCGTAACTAGTACACCCTCGGCTTGTTTCTCCCATTGTCACGACACGTGAACTTCTGCGCCGCCGCTGGGCCGTCAGGGTCTCTCGGCCGCCTTGATGCGGGCAACGAGTTTATCGGCCCATCGCACGGCTTCCTTCGGCGACGGCGTGCCGGCGGAGTCGCTGACCCGCACCGTGACGAGCGTGCGGCCCACCAGGGCGCGCAGTTGGTACACGACGACCTGCGCCTTGCTCGCCCCCGCGCCGGTGGAGACCACCACGCGCTGCAGCCACGCCCGGTCCGCACCGGAGACCTTCGTCGCCGGACGGGTCACGGCGACCTTCAGCGCCGACTCGGCCGAGGGCTCGGTGTCCGCGGCGAACAGCGCGGTCAGGGCCTGTTCGAAGCACGCGTCGGCCTTGGCCGAGTCCAACGCCCGCGCCACCGTGGCCGCGCGCGCCGCCGCGGCGAACACGTTCGCGCTCGACTCCACGTCGAGTTCGCCCTTGGCGAAGGTCAGCCCGGGGTTGCTGGTTCGGTAGGACGGTGCGCCGAGGCCCAGGCACTCGTAGACCGCCCGTTCGAGCTGCTCGTCCTCCGGCGCCGGGGTCCGCGTGGACGCCTCGTAGCCCGGCAGGTCCGCCCGCGTGAGCACTCCGGCCAGGGCCGGGTCCTTGGCCGCGGCCGGCGTGCGGGTCGGTGTCCCCGCGGCCTTCGGCGCGGGCTTGGCGGGGACCCCGGCGGGCGTGACGCTCGCGCTCGGCGTCTGGGTCGGGGCGGCGACGTCCGGGGCGTCGGACCCGCCGCACCCGCCGAGCAGAACGACGGTCAGCGCGAGCGCCGGCGCGGACGGGCGGTTCCTAGCCATCGTGTGGTCCGAGCCCGTTCCTAGGAGGAGTCGCGGTTGGCGAGGTACAGCCAGACGCCGATGCCGACAACGATCGCCGCGAGGAGCGAGGCGAAGGCGATTTTGACCCAGCTGTACGGGCGTTGGCCGTGCACCTCGCCGGTGACCCCGTTGACGAAGACCTGGAAGGGCTCCTGACGGAAGGTCACCACGAGCAGGAACAGCGGCAGCAGCAGGTGCCGGTAGGTCTGCTGCGACCACGAGGTGGCCATCGAGGAGATCCGCTGCTGGTCCCCGCCGATGTCGCTCTTGACCGCGCCGGTGATCTCGTCGGTCATCCGCTCCTGGGCGCTGGTGTGGCACTGCGGCAGCGTGCGGTCGTAGGTGCGGGAGATCGCCCCGGCCAGGTACTCCGGCCGGAAGCCGAACGCCTGACCCGTCGGCCACGGCTCGAGGTCGCGCAGACGGTCCTGGTCGAGCGAGGCGTCCGCGCCGATCGCGACGTCGTCGAAGCCCAGGTCGACGGTCCCGGAGGCGTAGCTCCAGTCGGTGTAGGTCTCGGTGCGCCGGTTCTCCCCGGACCCGACGGTCCGGGTGCGGGTGTCGCCGCGCTGCCCGGTGTAGCTGGTCGAGGTGTAGGCGTCGAAGGTGAAGAACGGCAGGTACACGGCGGAGAACGAGCCGGTGGAGCTGTACTTCTTGAACGCGTTGGGGGCGAACCAACGGCTTTTGATCCACGCTTCGACGTGGCCCTTCGCCGACGGCTGGTCGATCCCGAAGGGGACGACGCCGTCGACCGGAAGCCGTTTCGGTGCGGCGTGGACGTCGCTGCGCTGCACCGGGCTCGCGCAGAACGGGCACCGCGTGGCGGTCAACGTCCCGCTGAACCCGATGTTGCCCGCACAGTTGGGGCAGGTGAGCTCCTGCTCGGGACCGGCCTCGCCCGCCGCGGCGATCAGGGCGTCCGGGTCGGCGAGCGCCGCTTCGAGGTCGCGTTCTTCGGGGACCGTGTCGTTCGGCGGGACCGGTTCTTCGCGGCCGCAGTTCGGGCACACCAGCGCATGCGCCGGACCGCTGAACACGAACCCGCCGCCGCACGACGGGCACCCGAAGGTGACCGAGGACAGCGGCGGGGGAACGGACTCTGCGGAGGGCGCGGGCTCCTCGGTCACTGGGCCGGCGGGGGCGGCGGAGTGCTCGGGGTCGGCGGCACCGGCGGCGGCGGAATCGGCGGCGGCGTCGAGAACAGCGGTGCGAGCTGCGCGACCGACGAGGCGGGAGCCCACCCGGCCATGCCCGTGGTCCACACCAGGGTGGCCGGCGTCAGCTGTCCGCTCGCGGCGGCGCCGCGGAGTTGGTCGAGGTTGAACGGGCCGGTGGCCTGACCGCCGGCCTCCATGTGGAACAGCACGCCGATCGGCGGGGGAGCCGCGGCCGCCGCGAGGCCGCCGGCCATCTGCTGGCCGAGGGCCAGCCCGACGCCTGCGCCGACCATCGATCCGGCGCCGCCGCCGGTGTTCTCCGCCGCGGCGAGCGTCGCGTCCGCGGCCCGGACCTGCGCCAGCCGGCCGACGTCGCCGACGTTCTGAACGTACCCGCGCGTCTCGAGGCCCTTCGCGACGCCCGCCGTCATCGCCGCGGTGATCTCGTCGGGCAGCGACACGTTCATCGCGATCGAGTCGATCGCCAGGCCGAACTCGTCGTCCACGCGCTCGGCGACCATCGCGCGCAGCTTGTCCGCCAGCTCGGCGTTCTTGTGCTGCAGGTCGATCGCGCTGACGCCGGCGCCGCCCATGAGGTCGGCGAACGCCGTCGCGATCAGCCGACGCAGCAGTTCGGTGAGCTCTTCGAGCTCGACCGCGCTGTCGGTGCCGATGACCTGGCGCAGGAAGATCTCGGGGTCGGCGATGCGCACGACGCACAGGCCGTTCGCGCGGAGGGGAATGGGGCCGAAGTCCTGGTCCCGAATGACGATCGGCTGCGGGGTGCCCCAGCGCAGGTCCGTCACCGGACGGGTATTGATGAAGTACACCTCGGAGCGGAACGGGCTCTGGAACCCGTGCTTCCAGCCCTGCAGCGTCGACAGGACCGGCAGCGCCTCGGTGACGAGCTCGTAGCTGCCGGGCCCGAACCGATCGGCGAGCGCGCCGCGGTAGACGAACACGGCCTGCTGGCCCTCGCGCACGATCAGCTGCGCGCCGTTCTTGATCTCGTTGTTGTAGCGCGGAAATCGCCACGCCAGCGTGCTGCGCGAATCGTCCATCCACTCGACGATGTCGACCAGTTCGCCCTTGAGCTTGTCGATCAGCCCCACTTCAACCTCCAGGTCTCGCGGCCGAGCCTATGACGTTGCGCGGCCAGGCCCCGAGAACCGTCTTCGCGTAGATCCAAGAAGTCGGGGCGAGCGGCAGCAGCGCCGTGATCGCCAGGCGCTTGACCCCGCCCGTGGCCGGGTTGTAGGAGGTCAGCAGGCGCTTGGGGGACTCGACGAAGAACACCCGGCTCACCCAGACGTGCAGACCCTTGCCGGGCACGGTGCCGATCCACGCGGGCGGCAGCAGCCGGGACTCCTCGCGCTGCTCCGCGACGGTGATCGCCTTCTGCGCGTCGAACTGCTGCAGGAAACTACCCCCAGCCAATCGGCTGAGCCGTCAAACCGAGCCTCCGGAAACTGCGGCCCGGTTCACTTCCCGGTCCAGTAGCGCACGGAGAGCCGCCGCACAGATTCTCCGGCGGCGCATCGTGAGCCAACGGTGCCCTGCTCGGGGCCCGTCGGCGGTGCGGTCCACGGGGACGTTCCCGCCATGTCGGCTTGACGTGCACTGCGAAGAATCGCCGCGCCGGTGCTGGTGGGCCACGCCTCGCGGACCATGCGCCAGTGCCAGTGCTCGCCGGACGCGGCGGGCGTCGCGGCGTCGAACGGCTCTGTGCCGACGAGTTCGTAGCCGAGCTTCTTCGGCACGCCGGCGCTCGCGTGGTTGGCGCGGTCGTGGTGGATCTCGACCCGTTCTACGCCGGCGACGTCGAACGCCGCGGCCGTGAGGGCCGCTGCGGCAAGGGAAGTGACGCCCCGTCGGATGTGTGCGGCGGCCACCCAGTACCCGATCTCCAGGGCGTCCGGGCCTAGCCGGGCGTGGAGCCCGCAGGTGCCGAGCATTGCGCCGCTGCGATCGCGCACGACGTACGGCGCGTCGCTCACCGGGCCGTCGTCGCGGACCGCGGCGGACTCGACGAACTCCTCGACGGTCGCCATGGAAAAGTCCCGCGCCCAGGTCATCCACGGACGCAGGTGCGCCAGCGACGAGCTCACCGCGTCGTAGAGGTCGGGCCCGTCCGCGGCCGTCAGCCGGCTCAGGGTCAGCGGCCCGACGGCGAGGTGCATCGGCACGGTGAACCGCGGAGGTTGCGGCGGAGTCTCGGGCATGCACCCATGGTCCCCACCGCGCCGAGCGCGCGGCAAACCGTTTGCGAACCGGCCGGCACCGGGACCGCGCCAGGCAGGTCCCGGTGCCGGTGCTCGGTTGTGATGCTGGGTGGTGCTGCTTAGCTGGTGCGGCGCTCGACGCTGTCGAGGCCCGATTCCATGAGCTGGGCGAACTCGAGGCAGATGCGTCGGGTGCCGGCAAGGACCTGCTCGCACAGGTCGAAGGCGTAGTCGACGGCGTCGGTCGGACGGAGCACCGCGGCGGGCACGAACGCCCGAACGGTCTCGGTGGTGGCGGCCATCAGGTCGGTGACGGCGGTCTCGGCGTGCTGGCGGGCCTCGACCAACTGCGGGGTGGCGACGTTGGCCGGGCGCGGGCGCTGAACCGGGGTACGGCGGGTGGCGTTGCCGGCGTCGGTGGCCGGGGCGTCGATGGTGGCAGTGCTCATGATGCGTCCTCCCGTGGTGTGGCACTCGTTCGTGACGGGGCCCAGACTTCGCGGACAGGGCGACCGGGGACGGGCCCGTGCCTGGAGTGTCGGTGAACTCGCGGCGACCGCTCGCCGCCGAGACCCCGCAGCGTCACACCCTCGCGGCGGCGCGCCGTCGACGAAGCGAAACGGCGATGAACAACACGGCGAGCACCAGACACGCGACGGCGCCCGCGGACAGGGCCGAGCCCCAGTGGCGCTCCTCGCAGGCGGTAGGAAAGTCGCAGGCGAAGCCTTCGCGCCGATCAGGCGCGAGACCACTCAGTTCAAGGCGGGTCCGGTGGGGCCGGGCGCTTCCGCGGAAGCGTTTTCGAGTTGCCTGGCGGCGTGTTCTTCGGCGAGCAGCAGGACGTTGACGGCGTAGGGCAGGTCGAGGCGTTCGCCGTACCAGCGCGGGGTCGCCGTCCACGGGCCGATGGTTGCGGGGTGCATGCCCGCGACGGTGGCTGGGTTGCCGCCGGTCCGGTGCGGGACGTAGGGGATGGTGGTGCCGTCGGGGGTGCGGAAGGCGAAGACGCCCCGGCCGTCGGCTTCGACGGTGAACCCGCCCTCGTGCACGAGGTGGTGGTGTGCCGTGCAGAGGAGAATCAGGTTCCACAGGGCCGTCGGACCGCCCCTGGACCAGTGGATCACGTGGTGGGCGTGCAGGAACTTCGTCGCCGTGCACCCGGGTGCGCCGCAGCCGCCGTCGCGCAGGACCAGGGCGCGGCGTAGGCGGGGCGGGACGGTGCGGGTGCGCCGGCCGACGTCCATCGAGGTGCCCGGCTTCCCGGCCCGGTGATGCGCCACGATCACGGCGGCCGAGTCGCACAGGATCCGGCGCAGGGTTTCGGGATGGATGCCGGGGCCGTTCTCCAGCCGGGCCGTTCCCGCGGTGTCCCCGTTGTCGGGGTCCTGGTCGTGGGCGAGGAGTTCGGCGAGGTCGACGGAGATGTTCACGGTGTGCGCGGGCGTGCCGGCGGGGTTGACGGTGTGGAGGTGCTCGAGCGCGCAGCGGGCCAGGGCGAGCATGGCGTCGGCGTTCACGGCGGGGTTGGTGCGCACC
>JBQTIB010000177.1:0-11512 GCA_052389435.1 Sporichthyaceae bacterium
AGTCCTGCGGCGCGCGGGCGACGGGCGGCGGACTTGCCGATCTGACGTGGCCTCAGGTCGGCGAACGCGCCGGACCGGACGCGATCCTGGCCGTGCCGCTCGGCGCCACCGAGCAGCACGGCCCGCACCTGCCGCTGTCCGTCGACACCGACGTCGCCGTCGCCCTGTGCTCGGGGTTGGCCGCTGCGCGCGCGGGTGTCTTCGTCGCGCCCGCGCTGCCCTACGGCTCCAGCGGCGAACACGCCGCGTTCCCCGGCACGCTCTCCATCGGCCAGGCGGCGCTGGAGCTCCTGCTCGTCGAACTCGCGCGTTCCGCCGGCGAGACCTTCGCCAGCGTGCTGTTCGTCTGCGGGCACGGCGGCAACGCCGAGCCCGTCGCCCGCGCCGTAGACCTGCTGCGGGCAGAGGCACGCGAGGTCCGCGCCCACTTCCCGCGCTGGCAGGGCGATCCGCACGCCGGCCGCCCCGAGACCGCCCTGGCCCTGGCTCTGGATCCGACCCGCGTCCGGATGGACCTCGCGGTCCCCGGGGACCTGAGACCCCTCGCGGAGACTCTGCCGCTGATGCACGCCAACGGCGTCCGTGCCGTCAGTCCGTCGGGGGTCCTCGGCGACCCGACCGGCGCCGACGCCGCCGAGGGCGCGGCCCTGCTGGCCCACCTCGTCGCCGCTCTGGTCGGCGACGTCGACCAGTGGCGGTCGGGATGAAGGCGTTCGTCCTCGGCGCGCCGGCGTGGGACGCCGCGACCCGCCCCGAAGCTCGCAAGCCGCGCTGTACGGCGTCGCTCGCGAACGAGGTGGCCGCATGAGTGGGATGCGGGTCGCGGTCGTCACCGGGGCGGCTCGGGGGATCGGCGCCGCCACCACGCTCGCGCTCGTCCGCGACGGGTGGGCGGTGCTGGCGGTGGACTCCTGTGCCGAGGACACGTCCCTCGGGTACCGGATGGCCACGCGGGAGCAACTCGGAGACACCCTGTCCGCGGCCCGGGCGGCGGCGGGCGGCGAGGACCGCATCGCCGGCTGGGTCGCCGACGTGCGCGACGCCGACGCGTTGGTCGACGCGGTCGCCGACGCCGAAGGCCGCTGGGGCGGGCTCGACGCTGCCATCGCGTGCGCGGGCGTGATCGCGGGCGGAGCGGCCCAGTGGGACACCCCGATCGAAGCCGAGAAGACCGTGCTCGACGTCGACCTCGGGGGTGTGCTGAACCTGGCCCGCGCCGCGGTCCCGGCACTGCTGCGCCGCCCGTGGCCGCGGTACGGACGCTTCCTCGCCGTCGCCTCCAGCGCCGCGAGCATGGGCCTGCCGAACCTCGCCGCCTACTGCGCCGCGAAGGCCGGCGTCACCGGCCTGATCCGCGCGCTCGCCGTGGAACTCGGCGGCACCGGCGTGACCGCCAACGCCGTCAGCCCCGGCTCCACCGACACTGCGATGCTCGCCGAGTCCGCCCGCCTCTACGACCTGCCGGGCGCGCTGCACTTCGCCGAGCAGCAACCGCTCGGCCGCCTCATTGCGCCCGAGGAGGTCGCCGCGGTCCTGGTGTTCCTCGCCGGACTGGACTCGGCCGCGATGACCGGCGCGGTGGTCCCGGTCGACGGGGGGCTGGCCCTGTGAGCGCCGAGTCTGTGGCGGCCTGCCCCGTCCCGGTCGGGTTCGGGATCGCGTTCGATCCGAGCTGCGAGGAACCGACGCCGGGCACGCTCGTCGGCGGGACGCCGTCGCGGCTGCTGCGGCTCAACCTCCGGGGCCTCGAGGCGCTGGTCGAACTCCGCGCGGGCGAGGTCCGGACGCCCGCCGGCGCCGCCCTGGCCCGACGACTGTTCGACGCGGGCCTCGCCCACCCGATCCCGCCCGCGTCCGACCCCGACCTCACCGTCGTCGTCCCGGCCCACGACCGCACCGACCTGCTCGCGGACTGCCTGCGCGCACTGGGAACTCGCTTCCCGGTCCTCGTGGTCGACGACGCCTCGCTCGACCCCGACGCCGTCGCGAAGGTCGCCGCCGACCACGGCGCGCGTCTGGTCCGCCGCGAGACCAACGGCGGTCCCGCCGCGGCCCGCAACACCGGACTCGCGCACGTCGCGACCGAACTCGTGGCGTTCGTCGACTCCGACGCGATCCCCACCGCGGACGACCTCGCGGGCATCGCCGCGCACCTGGCCGACCCCGCCGTCGCCGCCGCGGCCCCCCGCATCGTTCCGACTCCACGGACCCGAGGCGTCCGAACGGACGTGCCCCCGGAGCCACGCTCTTTCGGAGGCCCCGGGGAAGGGGAAGCTCCCTGCGCCCTCGACCTCGGGGCTCGGCCGGCGCGGGTCGCGCCGTTCACCCGGGTGTCCTACGTGCCCTCGACCGTCCTCCTCGTGCGCCGCGCCGCGGCCGGCGGCTTCGACGAGTCCCTGCGCTACGGCGAGGACGTCGACCTGGTCTGGCGCCTGCACGCCGCGGGCCATCGGGTGCGCTACGACCCGAGCGTCGTGATCGGCCACCACGAGCCGACCACCTGGCCGGCGCTGCTGGAACGGCGCTACCGGTACGGCACCTCCGCCGCGCCGCTGAGCCGCCGCCACCCGGGCACGTTCGTGCCGCTCGCGCTGGAACCGTTCACCGCCGCGGCCGTGGGCGCCGCCCTCATGCGCCGCCCGGGACTGGTGCTCGCGTTCCTGGGCGCGGCGCTGACCGACGAAGTTCTGATGCGACGTCACATCGAATTGCCGGTGGCCGACGCCCCGCGCGCCGTCGCCGCACGCGCGGCGCGGACCTGGCGCGCCGGCGGCACCTACGCCGGGCAGGTCGCCGTACCGATCCTGCTCGCGGCGGCGGTGCGCCGACCTCGCGCCCGGCTTCCGCTGGCCGCCTGGCTGCTCGCCGAACCCGTGGCCGCCTGGCTGGCCGGACGCCACGAGGGCGCGAAGCCCACCCGCGTCGCGGCGCACCTCGCCGAAGACGCCGCCTACGGCGCGGGCGTCCTCGCCGGCTGCGTGCGCGAACGCACCCTCTCCCCGATCAAGCCGTTGATTCGCCGTACCCGCAGGAGGACCGCATGACCGCCACCTGGTTCGAGACCGTCGCCGAGGCCCAGCGCCGCGCCAAGAAGCGGCTGCCGCGCAGTGTCTACAAGGCCCTGCTCGCCGGCTCGGAACGCGGCATCACCTACCGCGACAACCTGACGGCGTTCGGCGAACTCGGCTTCGCGCCCCACGTCGCCGGAGCGCCCGCCCAACGCGACCTCTCCACCGGCGTCATGGGCCAGCAACTCGCCCTGCCCGTCCTCATCTCCCCGACGGGCGTGCAGGCCGTACACCCCGACGCCGAACTCGGCGTGGCCCGCGCGGCCGCTTCGCGGGGAATCGCCGTCGGCCTTTCCAGTTTTGCCAGCAAGCCCATCGAGGAGGTAGTCGCCCAGGGCGCCCCGACCTTCTTCCAGGTGTACTGGTGCGGGGACCGCGACACGATGGTCGCGCGTCTGGAAAGGGCCCGCGCCGCCGGCGCCGTCGGCCTGATCGTGACGCTGGACTGGTCCTTCTCCCACGCCCGCGACTGGGGGAGCCCGAGCATCCCGCAGTCCATCGACTTCAAGACCGCGCTGAAGTTCGCCCCCGAGGTCCTCGTCCGTCCGCAGTGGCTCTACGACTTCGCCCGCTCCGGCAAGCTCCCCGACCTCGGCGTCCCGAACATGACCACCAGCAAGGACGCCCCGCCGCCCGGGTTCTTCGCCGCCTACGGCGAATGGATGATGACGCCGCCCCCGTCGTGGGAGGACGTCGCCTGGCTGCGTTCGCAGTGGGACGGCCCCTGCATGCTCAAGGGCATCATCCGCGTCGACGACGCCAAACGCGCGGTCCAGGCCGGCATGACGGCCATCTCCGTCTCCAACCACGGCGGCAACAACCTCGACGGCACGCCCGCCGCGATCCGCTCCCTGCCCGGCATCGCCCAGGCGGTCGGCGGCGAGATCGAGGTCGTCCTCGACGGCGGGATTCGCCGAGGCAGCGACGTCGTCAAGGCGATGGCCTTCGGCGCCCGCGCGGTGATGATCGGCCGCGCCTACCTCTGGGGCCTCGCCGCGGGCGGGCAGGGCGGCGTCGAGAATGTGCTCGACATCTTCCGCAACGGCATCGACTCCACGCTCCTCGCGCTCGGCAAGGCCTCCGTCGCCGACCTCGACTCCTCCGACCTCGTCGTCCCGGCGGACTTCCAGCGACACCTGGGGCACTGACCAATTCGAAACGCGCAGTCTTCGCCCAATAGCCTGCAGCACGTGAGCGACGAGACCAGCACCCCGGAAACCGACGACGAGCTGCCCGAACAGGTACGCATCCGCCGCGAGAAGTACGAGCGGCTGCGCGCCGCGGGCGTCGATCCGTATCCGGTGGGCTACGCCCGCACGGCGTCCGTCGCCGAGGTCGTGGCCGCGCATCCGAATCTGGAGCCGGACACCGCCACCGGAACGACGGTCGGAATCGCCGGGCGCGTGATGCTCTCGCGCACCGGCGGAAAGCTCTGCTTTGCGACGCTGCGCGACGGCACCGGCGACCTGCAGGTCATGCTCTCCCTCGACAGGGTCGGCGAGGAACGACTGGCGGCGTGGAAGACCGACGTCGACCTCGGCGACCACGTCGGCATCACCGGCGAGGTCATCACCTCCAAGCGCGGCGAACTCTCGGTCTTGGCCAGCGAATGGACCCTCACCGCCAAGTGCCTGCGGCCACTGCCGGACAAGCACAAGGGGTTGTCGGACCCCGAGGCGCTCGTGCGTCAGCGCTATGTCGACCTGATCGTGAATCCCGAGGCCCGCACGATGCTCGCCGTGCGCTCGGAGGCGGTCCGATCGCTGCGCAACACCCTTGCGCAGGCGAACTTTCTCGAGGTCGAAACTCCGATGCTGCAGGCGGTGCACGGCGGGGCGAACGCGCGGCCGTTCGTCACCCACATCAACGCCTACGACGCGCAGCTTTTCCTGCGCATCGCCCCGGAGTTGTTTCTGAAGCGCCTCGCGGTCGGCGGTGTCGAGAAGGTCTTCGAGATCAACCGAAACTTCCGCAACGAGGGCGCGGACGCAACGCACAATCCCGAGTTCACGATGCTGGAGGCCTACGAGGCCTACGGCGACTACGACACGATGGCCGTGCTCATCCAGCGCCTCATTCAGACCGCCGCGGTCGATGCACTCGGCAGCACCGTGGTCCGCCGAGGCGACGCCGAATACGACATCGGCGGCGAGTGGCGCGCGGTGACGGTGAACCAGGGATTGTCCGAGGCGCTCGGCACCGAGATCACCGCAGACACCGAACTGCCCGAGTTGGTCGCGTTGTGCGAGAAGGCGGGCGTTCCGAACGATCCGTCGTGGAACCGGGGCCAGGTGATTCTCGAGATGTACGAGCACCTGCTCGAGGAGCACACGGTGCTGCCGACCTTCTACCGCGATTTCCCCACCGAGGTCTCTCCGTTGACCCGCGCACACCGCAGCGACCCGCGGCTGGCCGAGCGGTGGGACCTCGTCGCGTTCGGCACCGAGATCGGTACGGCCTATTCCGAACTCATCGACCCGGTCGAGCAGCGTGCCCGCTTCACGGCCCAGTCGCTGCTCGCGGCGGGCGGCGACCCGGAGGCCATGCAGCTCGACGAGGACTTTCTCCGCGCACTCGAATACGCAATGCCCCCAACCGGCGGTCTCGGAATGGGGGTCGATCGGATGCTGATGATGTTCACAGGCGCGTCGGTGCGCCAAACGGTGCTGTTCCCGTTCGTGCGGCCGCAAAGCTGAACGGCGTGGCGGGCCAGGCGTTGATCCGCCGCGCGCGTACCGCGGACGTTCGGGCGATCGGCACCTTCATCGAGGTGTACTCCAGCGACCGGATTCTGTTGCGCAAGCCCACCGTCAAACTGTACGAGGACGTGCAGGAGTTCTGGGTCGCCGAACTCGACGGACGGGTCGTCGGGTGCGGCGCACTGCACGTCATGTGGGAGGACCTCGCCGAGGTCCGTTCCCTCGCGGTGGTTCCGGAACTGCGCGGTGCCGGGATCGGGCACCTCATTCTGGGCCAACTGATCGAAATCGCGCGTGAACTCGGGGTGCGCCGAGTGTTCTGCCTGACCTTCGAAGTCGATTTTTTCGGCAGCCACGGATTCCGGGTCATCGACGACGTCCCGGTCGCGCCGGAGGTCTTCGCCGCGATTCTCGAGTCCTACGACGAAGGCGTTGCGGAGTTCTTGGACCTCGAACGGGTGAAGCCCAACACCCTTGGCAACTCTCGGATGCTGCTCGAGCTCTAGCCGGTCGGGTGCGGCACAATTGCATTCCCCTCGAATTCCTGCTTTGCTTTCCCCGCCCCGATGGGCGCGTGTCCGCCGTTCACGAAAGCAGAGGAATCCCGCGATGGCTTCGAAGACTCTCGTCATTCTCGAGGACGACCTCGACGGCGGTGAGGCCGACGAGACGGTCTCGTTCTCTCTCGACGGCGTCTCGTACGAGATCGACCTGTCCGCGAAGAACGCCGGAAAGCTTCGGGACTCCCTTGCCGGCTATGTCGGTGCAGCGCGTCGAGTCGGCGGCCGTGCCGCCCGTGGTCGTGCGGCCACTCGTACCTCTCGCACCGGAACCGCGAACACCGCGGACGTGCGCGAATGGGCTCGCAAGAAGGGCTACGAGGTCAGCGAGCGCGGTCGCATCCCCGCCAACATCGTCGAGGCCTACAACGCCGCGCACTAGCTCCCGAACAGCAAACAGCCGGCGGCACCTCGAGGGTGCCGCCGGCTTTCTGCGCTTTTTTGCGGTTGGGAGCACAGCCTCGCCGACTATTTCACCCCGTAGGCGTCGGCGACGGTATAGCTCACGAATGCCCCGTTTCCGGACGTGGCCTTCACCCGCAGGGAGACGGCCCCCTCGCCCGAGGGGTTGGCGACTCGGCCGGTCCACTTGGCGCCCTTGCCGGAGGTGGCGGCCTTCTTCCACGACTTTCCGCCGTCGGTGGAGTACTCGACGGTGACCGTCTTCACCCCCTTCATTCCGACGACCGTCACCTGGACCGGAGTGGAGGCGGCCGCGGCGACGTGGAACGCGTCGAGCCCGGCGGGGGCGATCTGCAGATTGCCGGCGCCGAGGGGACCGTCCAGGCTCTTGCTGCTCGCCCGGAAGTACCAGGTGGCCTCGACGCTCTTCATCAGATCGCCGATCTCGCGGGTGGCGTTGAGCTTGGCCGTGTACCAGGAGGGGGCCGCGCCGAGTCCGGCGCTGACCGCCGTGCCCTGGCTGACCACGGAGCCGGACCTGGCCAGCCGGTAGGAGAAGGTCGTGGGCTGGAACTGGCAGTCGTCGAGGGTGACGCCGGCGCCGGCGAACGGGCAGATCGGCTGCCCGCCGCGCACGTTGACCTTGCCGCCCTGCTTGAAGATCGCCGGGGAGTTGGCCCGCGGGCCCCAGACCCCGAGGCCCCAGGTCTCGCCGTAGGTCTTGCCGGCGGCGTAGAGGAACGGCTTGGTCCCCTTGCGCTTGAACTTCTCGGTCAGCTGGGCGAAGCCGTTGGTGGCGCTGAGCCCGGAGATGTTCAGTCGCGTCTCCCACTGCAGGCTCGGCGTGCGGTAGGAGACCTGCTTGCCCAGCACCGGCACGCCGAGGTCCACACCGGTGATCGCCCTGCGCTTGGGGGTGGCGGGGATCAGTTGCATGAAGCCGCCCTGACCGCGGTCGACGACGGCGACGTTCAGGTTCACCTTCGCGAGCTGAGCCTTCTTCGCCTTGATGGACACCGCCGGCAGCCCCTTGTACATGCGCGCGAGGTCGTACCGGACCGGGCCCGGCGCATCCCCGGGCGTCCCGAGCACGCCGTGCACGCCGAGGCTGAGGGCCTGGTCGTTCGACGGGAGCACGTAGGTCCCCGTCGCCGGCCAGGAGATGCCCGCCTCGTTGATGAACTTCTTGGGCTTGCCGCCGACGTTCGCGAACGGCACGACGGCCAGCGCGACCGGCTTGGCGGCCTTGTCGTCGACGCCGAGCACGACCTTCTTGGCCTTCGCGAGATTGAAGTCGACCGTGGTGGCGCCGGCGATCTGGACGATGCGCGCCGCGACCGTGAGGTCGAGCAGGCCGCTGCCGCCCGTGGGTGCCTCCTGCACGAAGGCGCCGACGGCGTACCGGCCCGCCGGCAGCGACTTGGTGGCACTGGCGTCGACGGAGTACTTCTTGCCGCTTTTCAGATTCATCGCGTAGGCGAGCGGCTCGACCTTTTCTCCCGACCTCGTGGTCGCGGTCACCTGCAGGGTCGGGCCGGCGGCCAGGGCGGGGACGCCCACGAGCCCGGCGGCGCCCAACGCCAGGCCGGTGCAGGCGATCGTCAAGGTAGGTGCGCGCATCGTTCTCCTCGTTCGGTGGGGACCGCCCTCAACCCGCAAACGCCGGGGAGGCCCGAATCGTCCCAGCGTAGGCAGTTTGCGCAGGTGAACAGACCCTCTTGCACGTTTCCGGGGGAACAGCCGACCCCCTGTAGGTGTTGTTGGCAGCGACCGAAACTTTCTCCACCGACCCAGGCGCAGAGTGGGGGCGGGCTCTCTTCCGACGGCCGTCCAGACGGACGGGCATCGGCCGAAAGCCCCGTCGCGTGCGGACCCTCGCACGCCGAAGCGCCTCCATCGTCGCCTTCGTTCGCGCACGCGGCCCGACACCGGCATCAACCGTTCGTCCGAGTCGGGCGGCATGCGCGCACGTCGGCAACACGCCGGGGCTAGAGTGGCGATCAGCGGGGCATTAGGGGAGCAGCGTCTGTAGCTCGACCCGTGTTACCCGCGGACGGGAGCCTGCACATGTTCGAAAGATTTACCGACCGTGCTCGTCGTGTGGTTGTCCTGGCCCAAGAAGAGGCCCGGATGCTCAACCACAACTACATCGGCACAGAGCACATCCTTCTGGGCCTGATTCACGAAGGCGAGGGAGTGGCCGCCAAGGCCCTCGAGAGCCTCGGGATCTCCCTGGAGGCCGTCCGCCAGCAGGTCGAGGAAATCATCGGCCAGGGCCAGCAGGCGCCCTCGGGGCACATCCCGTTCACCCCGCGCGCCAAGAAGGTCCTCGAGCTCTCGCTGCGCGAGGCGCTGCAGCTCGGCCACAACTACATCGGCACCGAGCACATCCTGCTCGGCCTCATCCGCGAGGGCGAGGGCGTCGCCGCCCAGGTCCTGGTCAAGCTCGGCGCGGACCTCAACCGGGTCCGCCAGCAGGTCATCCTGCTGCTGTGCGGGTCCCCGGGCACGGAGCCGGCCGCGGCCGGCGGCCCGGCCGAGGGCACCCCGTCGACCTCGCTGGTCCTGGACCAGTTCGGCCGCAACCTCACCCAGGCCGCGCGCGAGGGAAAGCTCGACCCGGTCATCGGGCGCGAGAAGGAAATCGAGCGCGTCATGCAGGTGCTCTCCCGGCGCACCAAGAACAACCCGGTGCTGATCGGCGAGCCCGGCGTCGGCAAGACCGCCGTCGTGGAGGGCCTGTCCCAGAAGATCGTCCGCGGCGAGGTGCCCGAGACGCTCAAGGACAAGCAGCTCTACACCCTCGACCTCGGCGCGCTGGTGGCCGGCTCCCGCTACCGCGGCGACTTCGAAGAGCGCCTCAAGAAGGTCCTCAAGGAGATCCGCACCCGCGGGGACATCGTCCTGTTCATCGACGAGCTGCACACCCTCGTGGGTGCCGGTGCCGCCGAAGGCGCGATCGACGCCGCCAGCATCCTCAAGCCGATGCTGGCCCGCGGCGAGCTCCAGACGATCGGCGCCACGACGCTCGACGAATACCGCAAGCACCTGGAGAAGGACGCCGCTCTCGAGCGCCGCTTCCAGCCGATCCAGGTCGCCGAGCCGTCGCTGGCCCACACGATCGAGATCCTCAAGGGCCTGCGCGACCGGTACGAGGCGCACCACCGGGTCTCGATCACCGACGGTGCCCTCGTGGCGGCCGCGACGCTGGCGGACCGCTACATCTCCGACCGGTTCCTTCCCGACAAGGCGATCGACCTCATCGACGAGGCCGGCTCGCGCATGCGCATCCGTCGCATGACCGCGCCGCCGGACCTGCGCGAGTTCGACGAGAAGATCGCGGGCGTGCGTCGGGACAAGGAGTCCGCGATCGACGCGCAGGACTTCGAGAAGGCCGCCGCTCTGCGCGACGTCGAAAAGCAGCTGTTGGCCGAGAAGTCCACTCGCGAGAAGGAGTGGAAGGCCGGCGACATGGACGTCGTCGCCGAGGTCGACGAAGAGCTGATCGCCGAGGTCCTCGCCACCGCGACGGGCATCCCGGTCTTCAAGCTGACCGAGGAGGAGTCGACCCGCCTGCTGCGCATGGAGGACGAACTCCACAAGCGCGTCATCGGCCAGAAGGAGGCCATCAAGGCCCTCTCCCAGGCCATTCGCCGCACGCGCGCCGGCCTCAAGGACCCGAAGCGTCCCGGCGGTTCGTTCATCTTCGCCGGCCCGTCCGGCGTCGGAAAGACCGAGCTGTCCAAGACCCTCGCGGAGTTCCTGTTCGGCGACGAGGACGCCCTCATCGCCCTGGACATGTCCGAGTTCTCCGAGAAGCACACGGTCTCGCGGCTGTTCGGTTCCCCGCCCGGATACGTCGGCTACGAAGAGGGCGGCCAGCTCACCGAGAAGGTCCGGCGCAAGCCGTTCTCGGTCGTCCTGTTCGACGAGGTCGAAAAGGCCCACCCGGACATCTTCAACTCCCTGCTCCAGATCCTGGAGGACGGTCGCCTGACGGATGCCCAGGGCCGCGTGGTCGACTTCAAGAACACCGTCATCATCATGACGACCAACCTCGGCACCCGGGACATCTCCAAGGGCTTCAACCTCGGCTTCGCCGCCGACGGGAACACCCAGACGAACTACGAGCGGATGAAGCTCAAGGTCCAGGACGAGCTCAAGCAGCACTTCCGGCCCGAGTTCCTCAACCGCGTCGACGACATCGTGGTGTTCCACCAGCTGTTCGAGACCGAGATCATCCAGATCGTCGACCTCATGGTCGCCAAGCTCGACGAGCGCCTCAAGGACAAGGACATGGCCGTCGAAGTCACGCCCGCGGCCAAGGCCCTGCTCGCCAAGCGCGGCTACGACCCGGTCCTCGGCGCCCGTCCGCTGCGCCGCGCGATCCAGCGCGACGTCGAAGACTCGCTCTCGGAGAAGATCCTCTACTCCGAACTGCGCCCCGGTCAGATCGTCGTCGTCGACGTGGAGGGCGAAGGCGAGAACGCCAAGTTCACCTTCCGCGGCGAAGACAAGCCCATCGCCATGGAGGTCCCCGACTCTCCGCCGGTGGAGCTGGACAAGAATTGACAGTGGGGGGACTTCGTCCCCCCACGCCCCCCTGCGAAATCGCGGACGGCACTCTCGCTTTTTACGGCGGGGGTGCCGTTCGTTGTTTCGGTCCGGCGGGGACTTTGGCGGCCGGTTGTGGGGTGCTGTCCGGTTGTTCGGTGCGGCCGGGTTGGGGGTTCCGTCCCCGCGGGGGACTTCGTCCCCGCGGGGGACTTCGTCCCCGCGGGGG
>JBQTIB010000178.1:0-7814 GCA_052389435.1 Sporichthyaceae bacterium
GACAGAGATAGACTCTGACGGACAATCAGACATAGGTTTGTCGCTCCCGGACCACCGCCGACCCGCACCCGACCACCGGATTCTCAGGCCCCGACGCGGCGCCATCGAAGATCGCCAAGTCGCACTCGTCTTGCTCGTGCCGAGGCCGTGGTTCGGTGCCCCGGTCGATCTGGAGGCTGATCGCGCGCACATAGAGGTGTGGAGCGATCTGATCGGAAGCAGGCCAGCGGGCCGTTGGGTGCCCGGCGCAGCCCTGCCGGGAGCCACCTCGAGGGGCCTCGCGGGTGGGCGGAGGTGCTCGAGACCCGCACCGGGCGGCGGCGATGATGTCGCTGACCAGGATGTCGGCCGGCTCCGGCTATCGCTATCTGCTGCGGAGCACTGCGACGGCAGATGCGCCGCGGGCGGTGGGGGAGTCGCTCACGGCGTACTACGCCGCGTCTGGAAACCCGCCAGGTCGCTGGCTGGGTCGCGGTCTGGGCGGCGTTAGCGCCGCTGGGATCGAGGGCGCCGAGAAGCTCGTCACCGGGGCCGTGGTCACGGAGGACGCGATGGCCGCGCTCTACGGCGAAGGCCGTCACCCAGGGACGCGTGAGCAGCTTGGGAGGCCCTATCCCAAATACCTTCCGCCGGCGCAGCGGGTTGCCGACGCGGTTGCCGCGTTGCCGGAGTCCCTGACCGAAGCGGCGCGAGCGGCAGCGGTCGCGGCCATCGAGGCGCGAGTGGCTGCCAATCCGTCGCGCCGAGCAGTGGCGGGCTTCGATCTGACCTTCACCGTCCCGAAGTCCGCCAGCGTGCTGTGGGCCCTCGGCGACGAACGCGTGCAGGCCGCAGTCCTGGATGCGCACCGCGAGGCCACAGTGGCGGTCCTCGGGCTGATCGAGGACCGGTTCCTGTTCACCCGCACTGGATCGGGCTCGACGGTGCGGGTCTCCACCGCGGGGTTGGTGGCGGCGGCGTTCGACCACTTCGACTCCCGCGCCGGGGATCCGAACCTGCACACGCACGTCGTGGCCGCGAACAAGGTGCAGGGCCCAGACGGGGTGTGGCGGTCCGTCGACGCGCAGGTGCTCTTCTCCGCCGCGGTGGCGTGCTCGGAGGTCTACGACGACCTGCTCGCCGACGCGCTTGCCGCCCGGCTCCCAGTGTCATGGGGTCATCGGGACCGCGGAGCACGGCGCACCCCGGCGTTCGAGATCGACGGACTCGGAGACGACCTGCTCCGCGCGTTCTCCCAACGCTCGCGGGCCATCGAGCGGGCGATTGCCGGCACGCTTGCCACGGCCGACGGCGAGGACGGGCGCGGACCTTCGCGGACGGCGGTGATCAAAGCCCGCCAGCAGGCCACCCTCGCCACCCGCCCGGACAAACGCGTCCGTTCCCTCACCGAGCTGCAGGCCCTTTGGCACGCCACCGCCCGCCAGGTCGTCGGCACGCCGTCTGAGCAGATCGTCCAACGAGCGCTCGAACGACGCCAAGGTCGGTTGCGCCCCCAACGGGTTCACATCGACGCGGTCCCGACTGCCGTGATCGAGGAGTACGCCGTCGTCGTGCTCGCCGGATTGCAGGAGCGGCGCTCCACGTGGTCTCGGCCGAACACGCTCGCCGAGGCCGCCCGCGCGACCCGCGGAATCCGCATGCGTTCCACCGGCGACCGTCTCGCCCTGCTCGACCACGTCACCACTGCCGCCCTCGCCCGCTGCGTGCCGCTCGACCCGGCGCCGCCCGGCATCGAGGCCGCCCACCGCGTCGACGTCCCCCGCGGAGTGATTGCGCGAATCACGGAGCGGTTCCGCTCTGCCGACCGGCCCACCGGGGCCGAGGTCGAGCTCGAGCCCGCCTACACGACGGCAGAGGTTCTACAGGCCGAAGCCGACCTGCTCGCCGCCACAGAGCTCTTGGACGCGCCAGCGGTGTCCGTGCAGCTGGTGGACGTCGTCGTGACCGCCGTACCCATGCCCGGCGCCGGGCGGATGCTCGTGGACGATCAAGCCGACGCTGTCCGTGCCGTCGCCAGCTCTGGTCGCCGGGTTGAGGCGCTCGTCGGCCCCGCAGGGTCGGGCAAGACCCGCACCCTGCACGCCCTGCGCGCCGCGTGGACTTTGCAGCACGGCAACGAATCCGTGGTCGGGTTCGCGCCGTCCGCGGCCGCAGCTGCCGAACTGTCCGCCGCGCTCGGCATCCGGTGCGACACCCTCGCCAAGTGGCGCCACGACCACGCCGCTCACGGCGGGAAGGCTGCGGCAGGGTTGCCGGGCCGATTGCCGGCGGGTGGTCTGGTCATCTGCGACGAGGCGTCCCTGGCCGCGACGGCCGACCTGCACGCGCTGGTCACCGCCGCCGCAGCTGCGGGCGCGAAGGTCGTGCTGGTTGGGGACCACCACCAACTTGGCGCCGTCGGTGCCGGCGGCGCCTTCGCACTCCTCGCCGATAGGCCACGCGCGGTAGAGCTGCGCTCCCTCTGGAGATTCGCCGAGCCATGGGAAGCCCACGCGACCCAAGCCCTGCGCGCCGGCGGTGAACTGGCAAGCGCACTCGCTGCCTACTCCGATCACGGCCGCCTGCACGAAGGCCCCGCCGCCGAGATCCTCGAACGCGCCTACGACGCCTGGGCCGCGGATCTGGCCGCGGGGCGCAGCAGCCTGCTCCTAGCCGCCGACCGGGACACGGTCGCCGAGCTCAACTCTCGTGCGCAGCGCGAGCGCCGAGCGGTCGGGACCGCCGAGGCCGACGGTGTGCCCATCGCCGACGGCGCCACCGCGGGCCGCGGCGACGTAATCGTCACGCGGCGCAACGACCGACGGATGCAGCTGCCCGACGGCGGCCACGTCCGCAACGGCGCCCTTTGGCACGTCCTCGCCACCCACCCCGACGGTTCCGTCGACGCCCGCGCCCTGCCCCGCCCGGGGGAACCCGTCGAGTCGTCGAACGAGCGCGCCGTGCCGGTCGTACGACTGCCCGCCGACTACGTCCGCGACCACGTCGAGCTCGGCTACGCCACAACCGTCCACCGCGCGCAGGGGCTCACCGTCGACACCTCGCACACGATCGTCGACGTCGGCATGGCGCGACAGACGTTCTACGTCGCCATGACCCGGGGCCGGCTCGCCAACCACGCCTACAGCCCGAACGACCAACGGGACGAGGCGAACGACCCGGCGAACCGGTCGGTGCTCGAAACGGTCCTGACCCGGGACGGTGCCGAACTCTCCGCCACCGCCGTGCTCCGCCAGCGCGCCGCCGCATCGCCTCACGGACTGCGAGCGCGTCTCGCGGCGCGAATCGGCGCCCGGCCCGACCAGGCGGTCGCCGCCCAACATCGGCCCACTCCAGAGCAGGCACCGTCGATCGAAAGGTGAGCGACATGACCGACCCACCCCGAACGGCCCTGCATCAGCAACAACGCCGACTCGTCCTCACCGTCGAGGAAGCAGCTCAAGCCCTCCACATCGGCCGCACGACCATGTACGCGCTCATCGCCACCGGCCAGGTCGCATCCGTAACCGTCGGCCGGCTACGACGGATCCCCGTTGGGGCCCTCGAGGCCTACGTCCGCGGACTTCGCAGCGCACTTCCTCCGGAAACTGTCGGTGGTGCCGGCGAGGATCCGAGTTGCGGGACCGAGACGTCGAAGGCCCCCAGCCCTCGCGCCTCGTGTGGTTCGGACGCTTTGAAGGGACCTCGAGCATGAGCGGACGGCGCCGTGCCAACGGCGAGGGATCGGTGTACCGGCGCGCCTCCGACGGCCTGTTCGTGGCCGCGGTGGTTCTGCCCGACGGCACCCGCAAGGTCATGTACGGCAAGACCGAACGAGAGGCCCTCGCCAAGCGTCGCGCTGCCCTGCGGGACGTCGAGGACGGACTGCCGGTTCACGCGCGACAGCCCGGCACCCTCGGCGCTTGGGTCGCCGACGAGTGGTTCGGCGCGACGCTCCCCGCCCGGATTGCCGCCGGGACGCTCAGCCCGGAGACGCTGGACAGCTATCGGGACAACTGGCGCCTGCACATCGAGCCGGTGCTCGGCGGAGTCCGCTTCGACAGGCTGACGCCCGCACTGGTGCGCTCCTGGCAGACCGACCTCCTGTCCAAGATGGGCGCTCGCGGCCGACCGCTCTCTCCGAGGACCGTTGCCTACTGCCACGCCATCCTGCGCAAGGCCCTGAACGACGCCCTCAGCGACGAGGTGCCCGGGGTGCGCCGCAACGTGGTCGCCCTCGTGGACGCTCCCAGGGTGGCCCGCGGCGGAAGCGGCCGACCGCTCGATCTCGCTCAGGTCGCCTCGGTGGTCCAGACGATCGACGAAGACCCGCTGCGCGTGCTGTGGCTGACCTACCTCGGTCTCGGCCTGCGCCGGGGCGAGGCCTTGGCGCTGCGCTGGTCCGCCATCGACCTGGACGGCGGAACCGCACACGTCGCGGCCTCCCTGAAGCGTCGGCGCACCGACGAGCTGTCTCCGTCCGGACGTCGGCGCGGCCACCTAGTGGAGGACAGTCCGAAGACGGAGGCGTCGAACGCGACGGTCGCCGCGCCAGCGCCGGTCGTCGAGCTGTGGCGCGAGCACCTGGCCGCCCAGCGCCGCGCCCGCCTGGCGTCGCCGTGCTGGGCCGACCCGGACCTGGTGTTCACCACCTCGATTGGGACCGCGATCGAACCCCGCAACATCAACCGAGCGTGGGGCGAGGTGTGCGCGCGGGCCGGCATCGCCCCCGTCCGCGTGCACGACCTGCGGCACACCATGGCCGCGCTCATGCTGCGCCAAGGGGTCGACACCAAGATCGTCCAACGTGCCCTGCGGCACACCCGCCACGCCACGACCGCCGACATCTACATGACGGTCCTGGAGGACGTCCAACGCGGCGGGGCGGACCGCATGGGTGCGATGTTCCGCGAGCTTGGAATCGGGGGTCGAGCGTAGAATCGTGCACGTGACCACCGAGGCGCAGGACCTGCTCCGAACGGCGCTGATGCTGCCAGCCGGCGACCGCGCCGAGCTGGTCGCAGGCCTGCTCGAGAGCCTGGAGGCCGAGGCCGACGCCGGGGAGCACGTCTTCAGCGAGGCCTGGCGCGCCGAAATCGAGACACGGGCTCGGCGGGCGATGAGTGAGCCTGCAACCTCGGATCTGGCCTGGGACGACGTACGCGCGGAGATCACCGCGCGTCTGCGCTCTCGGTGACCCACCGGATCGGTTACCGATCCGAGGCGCGCGACGAACTCGTGGCGGCCATCGATTGGTACGAAGAGCAACATCGCGGACTCGGCGAGCGCCTCCTCGCCGCGATCGATGCGAGTCTGGAGCGCGTCGGCGAGTGGCCAGAGGCCGCACCGCTCGTTAGCCGGACTCCCGGGCGACGTTCCGGTTCGTTCGGCACCCGTGCGTCGCTTCCCCTACCGGATCGTGTACCTGGTCCACGACGACGCGATCCGAGTGCTCGCCGTCGCTCACACCCGTCGCGAGCCGCGCTACTGGCGGGACCGGGTGGAACCCGAGCCGGGCGAGGAGTGAGCCGGCGCCGGTTGGCGATTCGGCGTTGCTACACCCGTTGCTACATTCCCCGCCGCCGGCGGTCCCCGAAAACCGAGAACCCCAGGTCGCAAGGCTCTGACCTGGGGTTCTGTGCTGCGCGCCCGAAGGGATTCGAACCCCTAACCTTCTGATCCGTAGTCAGATGCTCTATCCGTTGAGCTACGGGCGCTGGCTTGTGAGTCGAGGAGGGAGCATAGCGGGGCGGGTGGGGGAAGTCGAAACGGATCGGCGTTCGGGCGGTGTTCCCGGAGGGGCGAGACGCTCGGAGCGGCGCGTTCGCCTCGCCTGTAGCGTCGGGCTCGGAGGTGGGCCCATGGGCGAGGAATGCTGCGCCGCCGAACACGGCGAGGCGCGCGAAATCGACTTCGGGAAGGCGGCCGTCATCGCGGCCGGCGCGGTCTCGGCGCTGGCCGTCGAGAACCTGGCGCGCCAGAAGTTCGGTCGGGCGCGCACCGAGCTCGCGGCCGCGGGCCTGGTCACCGCCGCCGCCATCTACCCGCTCGCCCGTCGCGAGGCGCGTGCCGGGCTGGAGTCGGCCCGCGAGATCGCGTCGGTCGTGGCGGCCGCGGCGCTGGTCGTCGTCGCCTACCGCACCCCGCCCGGCCTGCGGCGACGCGCGGTGCTGGGAGCCGCCTGGGTGGGGCACGCGGTCTTCGACAACGTCCACCACGCGGGCCCCGGCGGGACGTTGCCGGCCTGGTACGCGGACCTGTGCGCCGGGTACGACGTCGCCTTCGCCGGAGCTCTGCTGCGGCCCAGCCGATGACCGCCTACACCCACGGCCATGCGGAGTCGGTGCTGAAGTCGCACCGCTGGCGCACGGCCGAGAACTCCGTGGCGTACCTGCTGCCGCACCTGCGGCCCGGACAGAGCCTGCTCGAGATCGGCTCCGGGCCCGGCACCATCACCCTCGACCTCGCCGAGCGGGTCGGGCGCGTCACGGCCCTCGAACACAGCGACGCCGCGCTGGACCTGACCCGCGCCGAAGCCGAGCGACGCGGGCGAACGGACCTGGAGTTCGTCGTCGGCGACGTGCACGACCTGCCGTTCCCCGACGACTCCTTCGACGTCGTCCACGCCCACCAGGTGCTGCACCACGTCGCCGACCCGGTGCAGGCGCTGCGCGAGATGCGACGGGTGGCCAAGCCCGGCGGCCTGGTGGCGGTCCGCGAGACGGACTACCGCGGCAAGGTCTGGTACCCGGCGCTGCCGGGCTTGGACAAGTGGATGGACGTCTTCCAGAAGTGCGCCCGCGACAACGGCGGCGAGCCCGACGCCGGTCGTCGGCTGCTGTCCTGGGCCCTGGCCGCCGGGTTCGCCGACGTCGTGCCCTTCGCGAGCGTCTGGTGCTTCGCCACCCCGGCCGACCGCGAGTACTGGGGCGGCATGTGGGCCGAGCGGATCCTGACCTCCGCGATTGCCGAGCAGGCGCTGGCCGCCGGCCACGCCACCCAGGCCGACCTGCAGGAGATCTCCGACGCCTGGCGCGAGTGGACCGCGGCCTCCGACGGCTGGGTCACCCTCCTGCACGGCGAGATCCTCGCCCGCGCCTGACTCGATGGCGGGCGAGGAGCACCTGCCGCCCGAGCATCGGGAGTACGTTCCGCCGCCGGACCCCGACGGCGTGCCCGACGAGGAGTGGGCGAGCTTCGCCGAGGCCGCACGTGTACTGGGCGTGCGTCGTCCGCGGGCGGTGTCGCGGGCCGCGCGCGGCCACCTCGATCCCGGCAGGCGGCGTAGCGACGGCCACCCGGGCGTCACTCGGGGGTCCCTCGCCGGCGAGGTGGAGTGGCAGCGATCCGCGGGCCGCCTGCGCCGCGCCCGCCGCCGGATCGCGGACGTGCTCGGCAACTTCTCCGGGTGGTGAGCAGGCAGTGTCAGCCGAAACGGCTCCACAAACCAGGACAAACGAGGCGCGCCAGCAACCATTGAGGATGACGTGCGCAAGTGGTTCTTGACGCGTCCAGAGGGTGCGAGTAGGAGGCCGCCGCGGTGGCGGGCCAGGCGTCCGAAGGAACGTGGTCCCCGCACCACACCTGCTCGGACGCCCGAGGCGCGGGGCCAGCCGGGGCTGCGGGTGTCCGAAGAAGGGTGCCCCCGGCACCACAGATGTTCGGACGCCTCGAGCCGACGAGCGGAGACGCGAACGGAGGGACGCCGCAGCGCGGAGTCCGGGGGGTGCGGGTGGGCGAAGCCCCCCGCCCGCGGCGCGCAGCGCCGCAACCAAATCGCGGGCGAGGCCGTTCGCGGTGTCCGCGTACACACCGCGCCCGGCGTGCGTGCGGTGGTT
>JBQTIB010000179.1:0-28424 GCA_052389435.1 Sporichthyaceae bacterium
GACGGTCGATCTTGGTCGCACCCGGGGAGAGCTCGACCACCGCGCCGCCGCCGCCGAGGGCGACGTGCAGCTGGTCGGTGTCGGTACGGGTCATCACGTGCGTCGGGCTCGGCCCGACCTCGATGCGACGAACGAGCTTGCCGGACTGGCGGTCGAAGACGTTGAGCATGTTTCCAAACCACTCGGTCTGGTAGATGTACTTCTCGTTCTTGTCGGTCCACATGTTGTGCGGGTTGTTCATGTTGATGTCGGGCGCGGCGATCTTGCGCTCGATCTCCCAGGTCTCCGCGTTGAGCATGGTCGCGGCGCCGGACTTCTCCTTGCCGGAGTACTTCTCCATCTGGGTGTTGAACCAGACCTGACCCACGCCGGGGGTTCCCGGCTTCTGACCGGCCTTGGGCAGGGTCGTGGGGAGGTTGAACTCGTCGCGGACGCGCTGCTCGAGGTTGGGCACGAGCTGCGGAGAACCGCTCTTGTCGTACATGAGGATCGGAGCGGGAGCGAAGTGCGGGTCCCACGTGGTGTCCGCGGAGTCGGAGAACCGCTGCCAGTTCTCCGGGTTGGTGATGACGAAGAACTTCTGCACCAGTTGGGTGATGACGCTGGAGTAGGACGGCACCGTCATCCCGCGGCTCTTGATGACGAGCTTCTCGCCGAAGTCCGGGCCCGGGGTCAGCGGGTCGTCGACGACGACGGCGCCGAGCATGTACGGGTGCACCTTGCAGGCGAACGCGTACAGGCCGGGCTTGGTCAGCTCGACCGTGCGGCTGCCGATCCAGGCACCGGCCTGGTCGAACGGCATGCCGGAGGCGCCTTCCGGCCAGATGAGGGCCGAGGCCGTGTGCGCCTGACCGGTCATCGGCTGGGCAACCCCGAAGTTCACCGTCACGGGAAGAAGCGAGGTCGCGGTGCGGATGCCCTTGAGCACACCCATGAGCTCCGAGCCGCTCTTGCTCTTGTTCATCGCAATCGGGCGGTCCGCCCGCGCGTTCAGGATCTCGGCGGCGAAGGCCTTGGTGAGGTCGGCGACCTGGGCGATCCGCTTGTCGCTGGAGGGGAGAAGCGAAGCGACCGTGGTTCGCAGCTGGTCCAGGTTCATCATGCGGTCGACGTCGTAGCCGAGCTGACCGAGGGTCTTGCCGCGGACCTGCTTGCCGCGAAGACCGGGTAGGTCCTCGTTCATCGTGGCCCGGAGTTCCTCGCCGCTGAGCAGGCCGGAGCCGAGGACCCGACTGGTCTGGGGCGTGCCGCCCTTGTGGGAGGCGCCGGTGGCGAGCGTCGGCATCGCGGCGACCGCCAGGGAACGGGTACCGACGACCGAGGTGCCGGTGTCGAACCAGGCGCCCTGCTGGTCGGCGAGGCTGAAGACCGCCGGACGTGGGCCGAGGGCCACCGGCGGGTCGAACCCGATGGTGGTCTTGCCCGGTGCCGAGACCCCCGCGGTACCCGCGGTGGCCTGAGCGCTCTTGCCTGAGGCGGCAGCAGTGCTCGCGGCGGTGCCGTGCTCGGCCGAGGCGGAGGCGATGCCTGCGCTGCCGGCCGAGCTCAGGGCGAGGACGGCGACGACAGCGGTTGCCCGCCGAAGACCGCGCCTGGCGCCTGGGGAGGTTCGCGGTCGCGAGGCCTGCGACCGTGTGCTCATTCCTGAGCTCATACACACTCTCCTGTGGTTGGCGTCTGAAGCGGCCACCAAGCGATCCCCACGCTGGTAGGGAACCGGTCGGTGCCACCCCCTCTCGACGCCCCGAGTAATCCAATGTCGGATTTCTCCGCAATCGCCGCCGTGTGTCCGGCAGATCAACATGCGTTCCCGGTGCCTCTTTCCAGGGGAGAAACAGCGGCGACGAAGCCCCCCGGACGGGCGGAGCGATCGACAAATAGTGCCCACTACCGAATTGGTAGAGATTGACGAATCCCCGCAGTTCACGACCTCGTAGGCCGTTGGGCGTCGCCGCGAACTGCGCACTTCATTCCCTTACGGGGAAGGGGTTTGGCGCTCGCAGCAGATCACGTTTCGGAAAAGATGTGATCTGGGTCACTTCGAGTCCTGCGAAACCTGCCCGCAATTCGAGCGATGTGCGCCCGTAGCAGGACTGGGTCAATCTCGCGGAAGGAAACCCCCCGACCGGAGGACCCATGGCGGATCGTTCTGAAGCTTCGACAGTCACCGCGGAGAAATCCGCCCCCACCCGCCGAATTCCGCGGTTGCTCGCCTACGCCCTGCCGTTCGTCGTGGTAATCGGGGCGGTGGCGGTGATCGTTCCCAACCTCGTCGGCGACGACTCGGAGTCCTCGCCGGTGTTCACCTCCACCACGTACTCGGTGGTCTACGAGGTCCTCGGCACCGGAACCAGCGAGGCGATCACCTACACCTCGGGCGAAGGCAACACCGAAACGACGGTGGAGAAGGCCAAACTCCCGTGGCGCAAGGCGATGGAGCTGCCCGTCGGCGTCACCGGCGGGACCGCGAACCTCATCGCGCGCAATCCCTCGAACGACACCACGGTTACCTGCCGCATCACCGTCGCCGGGGTACCGAGGAACGAGGTGCAGGCGACCGACGGCTACGTCGACCCGTCCTGCGCCGCCGCTCTGCCTGCCAGGCAGGCGAACTGACGGTCCGTCGTCCTTCGTCGGCCGCCCGGGAGGTCTAGCCGATCAGGCAGGCCCAGGCCTTCCCGGGCGGATCGACGAACGTCACCTTCGCCGGCCAAGCCCGCCGCGTACCCGGGTAGTGCACACCGCAGTCGGGACGCGTTGCGGGAAAGGCCGCAGAGAGGGGGTCGGCCGGCGGTCCGACGACCGCCCCGACCAGTCCGGTCCGGCAGTTGGCGTGCGCGGAGGCCACGACCAGGACGGCCTCTCGAAGCTTGGACGGGGCTCCCGCCCACACCACGCAGAGCGCAGCGCCCAGGGGCAGTTCCGGCGGCGCCGACACGACGCGAATCGACTCCGGCCGCAGCGGCCCGCCGCAGACGGAATCGGTGTCGCGCGTCCACCAGACTCCGCCGGCCTTGCACACCTCGATCTTGGGGACGCAGGCACGCTCGCCCGTCGCGTTGTTCTGACGGACCATCACGCAGCCCTTGGTGCGCTTGACCGGGAGGGCGAGTTCGGGCGCCGTGGTCGGCGCCGAGGACGGCACCGCGAAGCCCGCCACCGCGGGGTCGGTCGGTATCCGGCGCTGGAGCGCGGCGGGGTCGGCCGCGGTGCCGCCGCCGCAGCCCGCGAGCATCAGCCCGCAGAACGCCGCGACCGTCGACCACGACCGACCCACCCGTCGCCCTCCTGCCACGCCTCAGGATGACCCGGGAGTGCTCTCCGTAGGGGACGGCCGCGTTACGGGCGCGCTGCACTTCCCGCACCGTCGAAGCCGCGGATCGCCGCCGCGAGCTCCTGCGGGGCGTCGAACGGGGTGAAGGTCCGTGCTCGGTCGATCCACTGCAGGCGAGCGCCGGGAATGTCGGCGGCGAGCCTCCTGGCGTAGCGGGGGCGAAAGAACAGGTCGCGGCGTCCCCACACGAGCAGCGTCGGCGGGGCGGACCGGCGCAGGGCCTCGATCGCCCGCAGGGTCTCCCTGTTGGTGATGCCGCGCAGCACCTTGCCGAGGTCGCGCTTCACCCCCGGATTCCCCCGCGGCGCGCGCAGCCATCGGTCGAGTTGCTCGGCGGGCATCGGTCGTGCGGTGAGCGGCCGGAACAGTGCACGGCCGATCGGCGTAGGCAGCTTGGCCAGGATCGTCATCCCACCGGGCAGGCGGGGAAACAGCTGCAGTCCCCGGAAGGCCCAGGGCAGGAAGTTCCGGTAGGCGTCGCAGTTGGTGAGGACCAGGCGCCCGATGAGCTCGGGGTGATCGGCTGCAACGAGTTGGCAGAGCGCACCGCCGGTGTCGTTGCCGACCAGCGTCACGCCGTCGAGGCCGAGTTCGGCGAGGAAGTCCGCGATCAGCCGCGCAAGCCCCGCCGGGGTCAGGTCGGCGTCCGCGTCCATCGGGAGGCGATGGGCACCGAGCGGCAGGTCGGGCACGATCACCCGGCGATCCCGACCCAGGCTCGACACCACCCGGTCCCAGTGGGTGGAGTCGGCGAACAGTCCGTGGATCAGGACGATCGTCGGACCCGTGCCGGTCTGCCGATAGTGGACGGTTCCGCTGCGCAGGGCGACTTCGGGCATCGTCGGCGTTCCCCTCGTCCTCGCCCCTTCTCGTCGGAGGCGGTGGCCTTCAACGGTCCGCTCTGCGGGGAACGTCCGCAATTACCCGTGAGGTCATGGCGACGCCCACGTCACAAGATCATCGAATTCGTCGTTCCCGACGTGCGGCGCCCGTAACCTGACGAGGCCGCAGGGGTGGGTACCGGGATCGACGAAGGTGGGGGCTGGATGTCTTTCGCGAGCCGGCGACGAATCCGTGGGGTGGCGGCGTTCGCAGCGGCCGGAGCCCTGTTGGCCGGGTGCGGCGGCGGAGGCGGCGACGACGGGGCGAAGCCCGCGCCCGACGGCGCCCCCGGCCCACGTCCCGGCACGATCGGCGCGACGCTGGCGACGCCCGCGGACTGCCTGACCGTGCTGGCCGCCGATTCGCCCGCCGTGGTGGCACTCGCGGCGTCCCGCGCCCTGTTCCAGTCCTCGCCGGCCGCCGTCGTGGCTCCTGCAACCGACGGCCCGGAGCTGCGGACGGCGACCGAACTCGCGCGCACCCGCGGCATTCCGCTGCTCCTGCACGCCGACGCCGCCGCAGCGGTTTCCACCACGGCGACCCCGACGGCGGCTCCGACGGCCGCTGCCTCCGGCACCGACTCCGCACCCTGCCCCGAGCCCACGCCTCTCCCCGTGGTCGCGACTCCCACCGCAACCCCGTTGGCCACCGCAACCCCGACGGCTACCGGAATCCCGGCGGCTACGGCGACCGCTACCGTCGGCCCCGAGACGACGAGCAGCCCTTCCGCCATCTCGATCCCGTCCACCGAAACCACGGCGACGGCTACGCCGAGTGGCGCCCCGAGCCGACCCGCCGCGCTCTCCTCCTATCGCGACCCCGCGGCCGAGGACGACGGCGTGCAGTGCCTCCCGATCTCCTCGCGCACGCCCGTCGCCACTGCCAGTCCCAGTCCCACTGCCACAGCCACTCCCGCTGCCACCCCCACCCCCACCGCGACTGCGAGCCCGACCGCCCCTGCGACGTCGACCCCGACCTCGAGCCCGGCCTCGAGCGCCACCCCGGGCACCACCGAAACCGCCGTACCGGCGGTCGGCGCGCCGAGCGGTCTCGACCCCGCGCTGTCGACCGAACTCGGCCGGCTCGCACCGCAGGCGGTGCTGGCCACGACCCCGGCGATCGCGGACCTGCTCCGCGCGGCGCTGCCGGGCCTGAAGGTCGTCGGCTCGGCCGACGAACTTCCCGCGACCTCGCCCGCCGCTGCGCCCTCCCCCGAGCTCACCGTGCTCGTGCCCGCCGAGGCCGACCTACGCGCGGGCGCCCTCGCCGCGGCGGCGACCGCGCGCGCGGCCGGTGCCCGGGCGATCGGCGTCGCAAACGGCGATCCCCGCTCCGGCGGCTGCGTCGTGGAGGAACTGAGCTTGGTCAAGCCTGCGAAGGTCGTGGCCATCGGCGGCTTCGGACCGGCCGAGCGCCTAGGCGATCGGCTCGCCGTCGTCGCCACCGGCGAGCAGATCCCCGGCGGCGGGCAGCTGTTCTTCCCCGGCCGCCGGCTGGTGGCGCTCTACGGCTACCCGGGAGCGCCGGAGCTCGGCGTGCTCGGCGCCCAGGGACCGCAGGCCGCCGTGGCGCGCGCCAAGTCCGTTGCGGCGCTCTACAACGGCAAGGGCGGCGTTCCCGTCGTGCCGACCTTCGAGATCATCGTGACCGTCGCGCAGGGCGTGGCCGGGTCCGACGGCGACTACTCGGCCGAGACCTCGATCGACAAGATTCGCCCGTGGATCGAGGCAGCCGAGGCGGCGGGCGTCTACGTGATCCTGGACCTGCAGCCCGGCCGGACGGACTTTCTGACCCAGGCCAAGCGGTACGAGGAACTGCTCCGGCTTCCGCACGTCGGCCTCGCCCTCGACCCCGAGTGGCGCCTCAAGCCGGGCCAGGTGCACCTGCGTCAGATCGGCAGCGTCGACGCCTCCGAAATCAACCGGGTCGCCAACTGGCTGGCCGATCTGACGGCCCGTTACCGCCTGCCGCAGAAGGTGCTGGTAATCCACCAGTTCACCCTCAACATGATCACCAACCGTGCGTCGCTGGACACCTCGCGCGACGAGATCGCAGTGCTCGTCCACTTCGACGGACAGGGCGAACCGAGCGGCAAGGAGGGTTCCTGGAGAATCGTCACCCGCACCATGCCGAGCGAGATCTGGATGGGCTGGAAGAACTTCTACCGCAAGGACACCCGCGTGATGAGTCCCGACGAGACGCTGAACCGCACCCCGGTGCCGGTCATGATCTCCTACCAGTAGCCGGCAATCTTCCCGATTTCCCCGCAATGTCCGGATCGTTCTGCCTACGGTGAGCCGACCAACTTCGGCGCTCCGGAGGCCACGTGAAGCCCAACCGTCTGGTGCTGGCCGGCTACGGTCCGCTGGCGGCGATCGTTGCGGGCCTGCTCGTGGTGACCCTCGTCGTTCCGACCAAGGGCGGCGGGGCGGCAGACGTTGCCTTCGTGCCCGACGATCCCGCCTATGCGGCCGCGCCGGCCGCTCCGGTCGCCGCCGACTCGTCCCCGGCCCGCGACAAGCCCGCCGCCCGGGGAAAGGCCACCCGCACGAAGAAGGCCGTCGCCGGCCCCGCGCCCGCGGCCGTGGCCTCGAAGCCGGGTTCACCGCCCGCCGCGACGGGCATCCTTCCCGCCGCCACCTGCGCCGGCGGCGCGCTCCAGGTCAAGGGCAGCGCCTACTCCCCCGCCTGCGTGGAGTTCGCCGGACCCAACGGCGGAGCGACCTCGCGCGGGGTCACCCCCACCACCATTCGCGTCGCGATTCGCGAGAGCGAAAGCAGCCGGGAAGAGAATGCCGAGGCCGACAGCGACCTGGAGAAGAAGGCCGAAGAGGCCGGGATCCGCGCCAGCCCCGCCGACCGGCGGCGCGAGCTCGACACCCTCGTCGCGTACTTCAACGCCAACTACGAGCTCTACGGCCGCAAGGTCGAGCTCGTCCGCTACAAGGGCCGCGGCGACGGCGCGAAGGAACTCGCCGGCGGCGGCCAGGAGGGCGCCAACGCCGACGCCCTGAAGGTCGCGCAGGAGCTGAAGGCCTTCGCCGACATCTCTGCGCTGAGCCAGCCGTACATGGACGCCCTCGTGCGCCAGCGGGTCCTGTCGATCGGCGGCCTGCACCTGCCCGCCGGCAACTACCGGGCGAAGGCCCCCTACGCCTGGGGCCAGTTGATCGACTGCACGACGCTGCTGACCTCTGCCGTGGACCTGCTCGCAAAGCGTCTTCCGGCCAGTGGAAACGCCGAACGGGCGGGCAGCGCCGCGATGCGCGAGAAGCCACGCAAATACGGGCTGCTCGTTCCCGACGACGCGGTCTACTCCCAGTGCATCAAGGAGGCGCGGCCGAAGTTCGCCGCCGCGGGCGTGTCCTTCGCCAAGGAGATCCGCTACGCGCTGGACTTCAACAAACTGCAGCAGGAGTCGCCGAACATGGCGGCGCAGATGAAGAGCGCCGGCGTCACCACCCTGGTCCTGGTGACCGACCCGCTGCTGCCGTTCTTCCTCACCGGTGCCGCGACCCAGCAGGACTTCTACCCGGAGTGGTTCGTCACCGGCACCATCGGCACCGACGCGGACGTGGCCGGTCAGTTCTACGACCAGGACCAGTGGCGCAACGCGATCGGCCAGAGCTACCTGACCGGCTTCGGCGGCGGCAAGGACTCCGAGGCCCGCCGCGCCTTCGCCACCATGGGCGCGGGGCAGCCGACCGCGCTGGTGGACCTGACCTACCAGACGCTGCTGATGCTGTTCGTCGGCATCCAGCAGGCGGGTCCGAACCTGACGCCGGCGACGTTCGCGCGCGGCATGTTCGCCTACGGCGAGCACACCGGGGAGTACGGGCGGTGGAGTTTCGGCCCCAACGACTACACCTCGACCGACGACGCGCGGGAGTTCTACTACGACCCGCGAGCCATCAGCCCGTTCAACAGCCGTCCCGGCCGATGCGTGCCGGTCGGCCGCGGTACCCGCTACGTCGGGGCGAGTTGGCCCGCGAAGTCCACCGGCGCTCCGATCCCGCCGGCGGTGGCGCCGTAGGGTTCGCCCGGCTCCGCCACACCGGCTCTGACACAGTGGCCGGGTGCGCAGAGCTCTGAGCCTCGTGATGCCCGTCGTCGGTCCCATGGCGGTCCGCCACGTCGCAAAGGTGACGCGTCCTCAGGACCCGGCGCTACGGCGGATCTACGCCGCGATGGCCGACGATCTCGTCCCCGCCGCGCCGCCGTTCGTCGTCCACGCGGCGCAACCCGAGGTGCTCGGCGGCCTGTGGAGGCTTGCCCGCGAGGCGTGGCTCGCCGGCCCGGCCGCACGCGGCCCGCGAGAGGCCGTTGCCGCCGGACTGTCGGATGCCAACCGGTGCCCGTTCTGCATCGAGGTGCACCACTCGGCGCTGCGCGCCTGCGGCGGCGCGCACGAGGACGTCCTCGCGTGGGGACGGGCCAGTGCCCTCGCCGCGACCGCGGGTGCCGCGACCCGGCCGTTCTCCGCCGCGGAAGCACCCCAGTTCCTCGGCACGGCCCTGCTGTTCCACTACGTCAACCGCATCGCCGAGGTGCTGCTGAAGGACTCGCCCTTCCCGGCGCTCGTGGGGCGGCTCGGCAGGCCCGCCCAGAAGGTGGGGGACTTGACGCTCGGCGCGGCCTTCGCGGGCCGCCGGGTCGAGCCGGGGCGCTACGCCGATCTCGCCGCGGACGGGCCACTGCCAACGGACCTGGCGTGGGCCGCGCCGAACGAACACGTGGCCGCGGCCGTCGGCGCGTTCGTGGCTGCGGTGGAACGTGCCTCGGCGGGCATTCCCGCGCCGGTGCGCGCACTCGTGGCGGACCGTGTCCGCGACTGGACCGGCGGCGCGCCCGCGCTCTCGCGATCGTGGGCCACGGACGCGGCCGTCGAACTTCCCGCGGAGGCGCGTGCAGCGGGCGAGTTGGCGCTGACCGTCGCCTTGGCGCCGTTCCAGGTCGACGATGCGCAGGTCGCGGCCTTCCGGGCCCACGGGGCGAGCGACGCCGATCTCGTGGGACTGCTGGCGTTCGCGGCGCTCGCCGCCTCGCGTCGGGTGCTGTCCTGGTGCTGAGGCCTACTCCGCCGGCACTGCGCTGCTGATCTGGCTCAGTACGCACAGCCAACGGTCCCCGCGCTGGACGAGCACGTCGGTGGTCCACTCGTCGGCCTCGAACTGCTCGCCCTCGTAGTGGGCGGTGTTGGCGACGCGTGCGGTGATCGTCGCGGTGTCGCCGTAGATGCGCACGCGTGCGTCGCCGATGCGCCGCATCGCCGAGTGCGTGAGGCGACCGCTGCGGACGAGGGCGAGGAAGTCCTCGCGCGAGGACACACCGGTTTCGGAGACGATGACCCATTCCTCGGCCATGTAGGACCCGATGGCGTCTGCGTCGTTGGACACGATGGCCTCCGACCACGCGTCGAGCAGTGCGACGAGATCCGGCTCCTCCTCCAGCATGTGAGCAACTTTCGCAGCCTGCTCCCGCCCACGGGCGCGATTGGAAGGATGCACAGGCACGATGGGAGCCGTACACGACCTGTGCGATGCCAAAGGGGTGCGCGTGCGGACTGCGGGCGACGCGCTCTCGGCCTACGCGGCCGACCTGCTCGGGGAGTGGACCCTGACGGCCGACGGAGCACCGGTTCGACGCCCCCACTCGTTCTGTCTCGACGTGCGCACCGAAACGGGACGGGCCGCGTTTCTGAAGGTGCGCGAGCCCGACGGCTCCCTGGCCCACCTGGCCCTGCGGCACTGGAACGGCCACGGCGCCGCCAACCTGCTGCGGGCCGATCCGCACCGTGGCGCCCTGCTGCTCGAGCGAGTCGGGCCGCAGGATCTCACCTCGGTCTGGGATCTGACTGCCTGTGAGGCGATCGGCGAGCTCTACGGTCGACTGCACGTACCTGCACCGCCGCAGCTTGCGCGGTTGCCCGACCTCGTCCGCGAGCGAGCGGAAGTCCTGAGGGCCCTGCCCCGTCACGGCCCAGTTCCCCGGCGGGTCGTGGAGCAGGCTCTCGCCCTCGGCGAGGACCTCGCGGACGATCCCGCGAGCGTCGGGACCCTGCTCCACGCCGACCTGCACCACGGCACCGTGCTCGCCGCCGGGCGGGACTGGGCCGCGATCGCTCCCCGGCCGCTCAGCGGCGACCCGCACTGGGAACCGGCGCCGACCCTGATTGCGCACTGGTCCGAGGTGGCCGAGGACGTTCGTTTCGGGGTGCGGCGCCGCTTCGACGCCCTCGTCGAGGTCGCGGGACTCGATCCCGACCGCGCGCGGGACTGGACGATCGTGCGCCTGGCGCACCTGGCCGCCGAGCCCGCCCCGGACCGCGATCTGCCAACCCGGTGCATCGCGGCGATCAAGGCCGTTCAGGACTGAGCGCCACCAGAACGCCCTTGCGCGACGTCATTGCGATGTCATACTGATGTCTATGCAGCTGCAACCGTACGTCGCCCAGGTGCAGGCCCAGCTCCTGGCCGCCGCGGCCCTGGGCGATCAGCAGACGCGGACCGTCGCGGTCGCGCTGAGCGCCGCCGCGGAGCCCGCGATCCGTCTCGCACTGCTCGGCGCGAGTTCGGCGGCGGCCGACGAGATCACCGCCGCCCTGCTCGACGCCCCGGGCGCTCCCGCGGTGTCGGTGCGGATCGACGGCGACGAGGTCCGCGTCGAGGTCCGCTCCGGCCAACCGGCTCCCGAGCCAGAACCGGTGCGTGCGAGCGCGGACGAGGACAACAGCGCCCGCATCTCGCTGCGGCTTCCCGAGGGCTTGAAGGGCCGCGTCGAGGAGGCCGCCCGAGCCGAGGGCATCTCGACGAACGCGTGGATTCTGCGCGCCCTCGACGCCTCGCTCGCAGCCGGCTGGTCCGGGCCCCGTCCCGGCACCGGCCGTCCCGGCCCGCAGGGCGGTCATCGCATCACCGGCTGGATCAACGGCTGACTCTCCCTCACTTTCCTAGGAGCACTGGCATGGCGGAAGCCCGCACCACGTTCGCGGTCGACGGCCCGTTGACCGTCCAGGTCAAACTTCACGGCAACGTCTCGGTGGAGGCACGGGAGGGCGTCACGGAGGCGAGCGTGCTGCTCGTCCCGCACGACGGGTCGAGCGACGCGCTCGAGCGGACCGTCGTCGACCTGTCGGGCAGGACGCTCGTGGTCGCCGGACCGCGCAACGGCGGTCTCGCGTCGCGGATCGTCGGCAGGCTGCGCGATCGCGAAGCCGTCGACGCGACGATCGTCGTGCCCGCGGGGAGCACGGTGAAGGTGGCCACGACGAACGGCGAGATCCGCCTGCTGGGCACGTGCGCCGACGCCGACCTGGCCACCGGCGCCGGAGAGATCCGGGTCGACCGGGTGGACGGCGATCTGCGACTGCGCCTCGGCAGCGGAGACAGCCACATCTCCTCGGTGGGCGGATCGTTCCTCGCCAAGACCGGGTCGGGCAACGTGCAGGTCGGCCAGGTCGGCGGATCGCTCGACTGCGGATGCGGCAGCGGTGACCTCACGGCCGCGGCGGTTCGCGGTTCGGTCCGCTTCCGCGCCGGTTCGGGCGACGTGCACGTGGACGCGGTCTACGGAGACGTCGACGTGGCCTCCGGCTCCGGGTCGCTCGCGATCGGCCTGCCGGCCGGCGTCTCGGCCCGGCTCGACGTGGTCACGGGGTCCGGCCAACTGCACTCCGATCTACCCGTCGAGCAGGCACCGGCCGACGGAGCACAGACGATCGCGGTGCGCGCCCGAACGGGCAGCGGCGACGTCCGCGTGCTGCAGACGCGCCCGATCCTCTTCGCCGACCCGGTCGAGAACCCGACCGGCTAGCCCGGCCATCGCAGGTCCGCCCGCCACCCACGACTCCGGCGCTCGGCGGGCGTGCGCGGGCTAGACGTAGACCGGTTCCACGGCGACCTCGACCGGGCGGCCGAGGACGAGGTCCACCTCGTTCTGGACGCCGCCGGACAGGTGCACGGTCTGCTCGGCGATCAGCGACTGGACGACGTCGATTCGGTGCGAGCCGGCGGGCAGTTCCGCGAGGGCGAAGTGGCCGTCGGCGCCGCTACGGCAGGACGCGAGCACGGTTCCGTCGGCGGCGTGCACCGTCACCAGGGCGTTGCCGACCGGAGTACCCGCCGGGTTGCGCACCCGCCCGCGCAGTCGGGCGACGAGCACCTCGGCCGGGGTGGGCCGAACCGCGAGTTCCTCGGCGTCGAGCTCGGCGTCGGGCCGGGCGGGCAGGAACAGGCCGGTGATCAGCGCTCCGGCGAAGCAGACCGCGGCCGCGACCAGGCAGGCGGCGGCGAAGCCGTTCAGGAAGGCGTCGGAGGCGGACTCGAGCATGGCCGCGGCGAGCGCCGGATCCCCGACGCCCGCGATGACCTGCTGGGCCGCGCCGAGGGAGTCCTCCGCGACGGCCCGGGCCGGCTCGGGCAGCGCGGCGAGGCCCCCGCCGTCGACGAGGTGCGCCGAGTAGAGCGAGACCTGGACGCTGCCGATGACCGCGACGCCGAGGGTGCCGCCGAACTCTCGGGTCGCGTCGTTCATCGCCGAGCCGATGCCTGCCTTCTCCTTGCTCACCGCGCCCATGACGGCCTCGGTCGCGGGAGCGCTGGCGAACCCGGCGCCGATGCCCATCGGGATCAGTTGAAGCAGCATCAGCCAGTAGGGCAGGTCGGCGCCGTCGGTGGAGATCCACGCGAAGCACAGTCCGAACATCGCCAGCCCGACGGTGACCACGATCTTGTTGCCGATGCGCATGGCCAGGGCCGTGCCGACCACGGAGCCGACCCCGAGCGCGACGGCCACCGGGGCGATGCGCAGGCCCGTCTCCAGCGGCGAGTACCCCAGCAGGAACTGCATGTACTGGGTGGCCAGGAAAATGAAGCCGAACAGCGCGAAGTACAGGAACGCCAGGGAGCCGCTCGCGGCGGAGAAGCGCGGGTTGAGGAACAGGCGCACGTCGAGCATGGGGTGCGGGCACCGCAGTTCCCACGCCACCAGCGCGGCGAACATTGCGGCCGCGACGGCGAAGCCGCCGAAGGTGGCGACGCTGTCCCACCCGGCGTGCGGTGCCTCGATGATCGTGAAGACGAGGCCGCCCACGGCCGCCACGGAGATCAGCAGACCGACGACGTCGACGCGGGGCGTGCCGGGGTCCCGCGAGGTTTGCACGATCTGGGCCGAGGCCACCGCCACGGCGACGGCCGCCAGGGTCAGGAAGATCAGGTTGGCGCGCCAGGACCAGGTCTCGGTGAGCGCGCCGCCGACGGCGGGACCGAAGCCGCTGCCCATCCCGGCCGCGGCGCCCCAGATGCCGATCGCCTTGGCTCGGGCGATTCGGTCGACGAAGACGTTGGAGATGATCGACAGCGTCGTCGGAAAGATCGCCGCGGCGCCCAGTCCCATGACGACCTGAGCCGCCGTCAGCTGACCGGGGTTGGCGGCCTGCGAGCCGGCCAGCGCCGCCCCGCCGAAGACGGCCAGGCCCAGCAGCAGTGCGCCCTTGCGGCCGTAGCGGTCCGAGAGCGACCCGAAGGCCAGCACGAGCGCGGCGAAGGCGAGGTTGTACCCGTCGACGATCCACTGCAGATCGCGGGTGCTCGCGGACATGTCCACGACCAGCGAGGGCAGTGCCACGTTCATCGTCGAGGTGGCCAGCATGATCGTGACGGTCGCGGCGCAGAGCGTTGCGAGCACCAGATACTGCCGGCGGGCGTCCGGGGCCGGAGCACCGATCGCGGAGTGCGTGGACGTCGTGGCCACCGTGGGACCTCCGGTGCGCGGACCAGCGAACGGAAACGTCAGTAGAACGTTGTTCTACAGAACTGTAACCCCGTCCCCTGGCGGGCGAAAAGAGCCCGCCGACGCCGGCCGCGCCACGGAACTAGACGCAGACCTCTTCGCGCGCCTGCTTCGGCACCTCCGCCTTCGCGGGTGCGGTGGCGTCGGAGTCGACCTCGAAGCCGCAGAAACACCGCAGGAGAACCGAGATACGGCCGTCCGGGGATTGCGACAGGCGCAGGATGCGGCGGGTGCCCATGAGCACGCGCGTGCCGCACTCGGTGCAGTAGGGAGCGAACATGTCTCGAATCCTTCGCCAAAGCGGTGGTTGTTGCACGAGCCAATCTGGCACTATTGGCCGGTGAGTTCGCAAGCCAATATTTCGCCACTGGTCGACGTTCTCGGCGGCTGGGACCGCGCGGGCTGCGGCACCCTGCCGCAACGCCTGGCGCACGCCCTGCGCAACGCGATCGTCGCCGGCCTGCTCGGCGAGGGCCAACGCCTCCCGCCCGAGCGCGATCTGGCCGCGGAACTGGCGGTGAGCCGCTCCACCGTCACCTCGGCCTTCGACCTGTTGCGCGACGAGGGTCTGCTCGTCTCCCGGCAGGGCAGCGGCACCTCCGTCCGAGGTCCCGGCCGGCGGGCCGTGGCCGGTTCCCGCATGGCCGGCCACATCCTCGACGTCGGCGGGATAGACCTCGCCGTCGGCGCTCCCCTGGACCCGACGCATCTGCCGCCGGTCCGCATCGACGTCGGTGACCTGACGGGTGCTCAGATCGGTTCGGGGCTGAGTCCGCGCGGTCTGCCGGCGCTGCGCCAGGCCATTGCCGAGCGGCACACCGCACGCGGACTGCTGACCGACGCGGAGCAGATCCACGTCACCTCCGGCGCCCACCAGGCCATCGCCCTGACGCTGGCCGCGCACGCCGGACCGGGCGACGCGGTGTTGTGCGAAGACCCCTCCTATCCCGGCCTGTTCGACATCCTCGACCGGATCGGCGCCCGCCCCGTACCGCTGGCCGCGGACGCCGACGGGGTGCGCCCGAGCGACCTCGACCGACTGCTGCGCACCGTTCGCCCGGCGGCGGTCTACCTGCAGACCGGGCCGCACAATCCCACCGGGCGGGTGTCCTCCAGGGACCGCATCGCCGCCCTCGCCGCGGTGTTGGACCGCCATCGGGCGACCGTCGTCGAGGACCGCATCCTGGAGGACTTGGCCTTCCACGGCAGGCCTTCCGAGCTCGCGACGGTATGCAGGCGGGCCGTCGTCGTCACCGTGAACTCCCTGTCCAAGATCGGCTGGTCGGGGCTGCGCATCGGGTGGCTGCGCGCCCCCGCGGCGCTCGTCGAGCGGACCATGCACCTCAAACTCGGCACGGATCTCGGGGCCGCCGTCCCGTCGCAGGTCCTGGCGCTGGCGCTGTTCCCGGAACTCGAGGCGCTCGGCGCCCGGCGGCGCGCCACCTTCGCGCAGGCGATCGCCTCGGCGCGGGCACAACTGGCCCAGGACCTTCCGGAGTGGTCCGTCCAGGCGCCGCAGGGCAGTGCGCTGCTGTGGGTGCGCCTGCCGGTCCAGGACACCCGTCCGTTCGTGGCGCTCGCCGCCAGGCACGGGGTCCAGGTCGCCTCCGGCTCGATCGCCCACGCCGGCCGCGGGAACAGCTCCCACCTCCGGATCTGCGTCGACCGTCCCGAGCACGTGGTCTCGGCGGGTCTGGTGCGCCTGGCCCAGGCCTGGGCCGAAATCACCGACCCCGAGCCCCAGCGGATCCTGAGCTAGAAATCCCTCAACTCAGTCGGGGCTTCGCGCCCTAGAAACCAAGCGTAGGCGTGAAAGGCCGCCGAAGATGGGTGTCCTAGGCGTCGAGGACAGCGACCAGCTTCTTCGGCGCGACCTTGCGGTAGGCGTCGCGGACGATCTCCTCGACCTCGGCCCAGTCCACGTCCACGTCGAGGCGCACCCCGAGCCAGCCGGAAGGGCCGACGTAGGGCGGGACGAAGAACTTCTCCGGGCTCGCGGCCACGAGTTCCTGCTGCACACCGGGTGGTGCCGGGCACCAGAACGCAACCCTGTCGGCGTTGTGGTGGTGGTCGTCGAAGGTCGCGACGGTCCTCTTCTCCCGAACGAACCAGGTCGGTTCGCCGTGGCTGAGCCGCTCGCTGACCTCGGGCAGCGCGAGGCAGATTCCTCGCAGGCGCTCCAGTACGTCCTCGCTCATTCCCCGACCGTAGCCGGCGGCCGTGAGCGTGCCCTACTCCCCCGGGTCCACGCGGGGGTCGGAGACTGCGGCCAACAGCTCCTCCTGCAGCGACTCCAGCCACGTGCGGACCTTGGCCAGTTCCATCGGCTCGCCTGCCCGGTTCAGTTCGCGGCCTTTGACCTCGACCCTGGCCAGCGCGAACCGTTCGCCCGACAACGCCAACGACAGGCCCACTTCGCCGATCACCAGCGCCTTTGCCCGGTCGGCCTTCGCAACCGACCAGACGAAGTACTCGCGTCCGTCGGGAAGAGACCGGCGTTCGCAGACCGTGTCCTCGGCCGCCACTCCGCATGCGGCGTGGATCTGGCGAAGCGAACCGACCTCGAGGCTGCCCGTGCCGCTGTAGAACATGGCCCGCGGAAGCTCCGCCTGCTTCGCACTGCCGTTCTCGAGGACGACCTCCCCTGAGATCAGCGAGAAGGACCCGCCGAGCTTCTCTTGAAGCACCACCAGATTCTCTACGTCGTTGGCGAGAGCCGCCGGCGGAGGCACCTGCTCGACCGGACCGAAGTCGATCGACTTCACCCGCTCGTCGGCCGCGAGCTCGGCCAGCGGCGTCGTGCGTGCCTCGAGCCACTCCACCGCGACAGTCCCGCCGGGACGTTCGTCCCATTTCCTCTCCTTGCGCATGGGAGACTTACGCCGTCAGTCCGCGCGGTAGGCTTGTTGTGCCGGGGGCAACGGCGAAGGACGGACGGGTTGAAGCGCGTGTCCACCAGGGCGGTCCGGTGATCGGCCTGTCTCGCTGGTGCTTCCTGCACCGGCGCTTCGTCGTGCTCGCCTGGCTCGCGTTGCTGATCGGCCTGACGTTCACCTCGCACGCCGTCGGCACGCGCTACTCCGACGCCTTCTCCCTGCCGGGCACGGACTCGACGGCGGCGACGGACCTGCTCAAGGAGAGCGGCCTAGCGGGCCGCTCCGGCGACAACGCGATGATCGTGCTGCGCTCCGAGCAGGGCCCGCTGCCCGAACCCGCGACCCAACAGGCGCTCACCGCCGCCCTCGAGCGCGTGCGCCAACTTCCCTCGGTCGGACAGGTCGTCGGCCCCTACGATCCCCTCGGCGCGGGCCAGCTCAGCCCGGACCGCAGCACCGCGTTCGCGAGCGTCACGTTCAGCGGTTTCGGCCGCGAGATCCCGCTGGCCGATCTGCAGGCCGTCAACGCGGCCGCCGAGTCGCTGCGCACGCCGGGACTGCAGGTGGAGTTCGGCGGAACGGCGGCCACCGAACTCAAGCGCAATCCCGCCCAGCTCAGCGAACTCGTCGGGGTCGGCGCGGCGGCGATCGTGCTGTTCTACGCGTTCGGGTCGCTGCTGTCGATGACCCTGCCGCTGATCGTCGCGATCCTCGCGCTCGGGACCGCGCACGCCGCGATCGGGCTGCTGACCCGGCTGATGTCGGTCGGGTCGATGGCGCCGACGCTCGCCACCCTCGTCGGTTTGGGCGTCGCGATCGACTACGCCCTGTTCATCGTGACGCGTCACCGCAGCGGGCTGCGGTCCGGGTTGAGCGTGGAGAACGCGGCGATCGCCGCGATGAACACCGCAGGCCGCGCCGTCCTGTTCGCCGGTGCCACGGTCGCCGTCGCCCTGCTCGGCCTGATCGTGCTCGGCGTAGACCTGCTCAGCGGCATGGGCATCGCCAGCGGACTGATGATCGCGTTCGCGGTGGTCGCGACGGTCACGCTGCTGCCCGCGATGTTCGGGTTCGCCGGCATGAAGGTCTTCAACCCGAAGGAACGCCGCAAGCTCGCAGCGGGCGACTCCGGGATCGAGATGGCCCAGCGCGCCCGCTGGGCCAGGCTCGCGCACGCCGTCGAGACCCGGCCGGTGGCCCTCGGCCTCGCGGCCCTGATGGGCATCCTGGTGCTGGCCGCTCCCACGCTGACCCTGCGGATGGGCTCCTCCGACCAGGGCAACGACCCGGCCGGCTCGAGCACCCGCAAGGCCTACGACCTGATCGCCCAGGGCTTCGGCCCGGGCTTCAACGGACCCCTGGTGCTCGCGGCGCGCACCCCGGACGCGGCTGCGGCACAGGCCCTGACCGGTTTGGTGGCGGTGCTCTCGGTGACCGACGGCGTCGCGGCGGTCGTGCCGATGCCGATGCCGGAGGGCTCGCCGGCCGCGGTGATCACCCTGATCCCGACGACCTCGCCGCAGGACGCCGCGACCACCGAACTGGTGGACCGGCTGCGCACCCAGATCATCCCGGCGGCCACCGCCGGCACGCCGCTGGTGGTCCACGTCGGCGGCACCACCGCGGTATTCGCGGACTTCGGCGACGTCCTCAACGGCAAGCTGCTGCTGTTCGTCGGCGTGGTGGTCCTGCTGGGCTGCGTGCTGTTGATGCTCGCGTTCCGCAGCATCGTCATTCCGTTGACGGCCGCCGCGATGAACGTACTCTCCGCCTGCGCGGGGCTCGGCGTCGTCGTCGTGATTTTCCAGTGGGGCTGGGGTTCCGAGCTGCTCAACCTCGGCAAGGCCGGGCCGGTGGAGTCCTTCCTGCCGGTGATGATGCTGGCGATCCTGTTCGGGCTGTCCATGGACTACCAGGTCTTCCTGGTGTCGCGGATGCACGAGGAGTGGCTGCTCACCAAGGACAACTCCCGAGCGGTGCGCGTCGGGCAGGTCGAGACCTCGCGGGTGATCAGCGCCGCGGCGACGATCATGGTGTGCGTCTTCCTCGCCTTCGTCCTGACCGGTCAGCGGGCGATCGCCGAGTTCGGTCTGGGGCTGGCCGCGGCGATTCTGCTCGACGCCCTGGTGCTGCGCACCGTGCTGGTACCCGCGGCCATGCATCTGATCGGACCTGCGAACTGGTGGCTGCCCCGCCCGGTCGACCGTCTGCTCCCCCACCTGTCCGTGGAGGGTCCGAGCACCGCACCGGCCGCCGACGTCCCGGCGCCGGTGGCCGCGCCGCTCGTGCCCGACCCGACGCCCCCGGCGACTCCGGTGCCGGTCGCCGTCGCCGCGGACCTGGAACTCGACCTGCGCGGCACGGTCGGCTGCCTCGACGGCACGACGCCCGATTGGGCGGTGGTGTCGGTATACGACGAGGCGGGCGTGGAGGTGGGCCGGGTCGTCACCGACGCCGACGGGCGCTTCGCCGTTGCGGTCTCGCGCCGCCACGTGTACCTGTTGACGGCCTGGTGCCCAGGCCATCGACCGACCGAGGGCACCATCGTCGACCCGACGACGGGAACCCGCGACATCGGACTGCTCGTCACTGCCACGGGCGCTCCGCAGGTGCGCCTGTAGCGCGCGAGTGACCGACAGTCAGATGAGCGCGAAGGTCCGCGCCACGGCACCGACCTGCCGGCCGGCCAGCGCCGGCCAGGACCGGTCCCGGTGCGGCCAGAACGCGGGCAGCGTCCGGGCGAGCGCGAGGAACACCTCTGCGTTGTGCGCGAGCCCGAGATGGGTGGCCTCGACTTCGAGGTTCTCGGCCGCGGGGTGTCTGCACGTCTGCCACGGGGCGATGCGGTCGCGACGGGAGTAGACCGAGACGAAACCGACGCCCTTGGGGAATGGGCCGGTGACCGCCCGCTGGAACCGTGGCGGGCACCCGCCACGCAGGCAGCGGAACGAGAGCAGGTTCGGCAGGTGGCCGGAGCTGAGCATCCCCGAGACCGCCTGTGGGTGGGACACCCGGGCGCGGCCGGGGGCGCGCGTCGGGGAGCCGAGCACGGCGATGCCGGCGACGAGGTCTGGACGGGCCGCCGCGAGCGCCTTGGCGAGGATGCCGCCGCGGCTGTGGCCGACGATCGCGACGCGCTGCCCGCTGTCCGCGGCGATGCGCTCGAGCCGCCGCTCGAGCCGCACGCCCTGACGTTCCGAGCAGCCGACGTTCAGTCCGACACGCGACCGGTAGGTCCGGTAGCCGCGCGAACGCAGCCAACGCCCCATGACCTCCAGGGAGGCGTCCGCGGCCCCGAATCCCGGGATCAGCAGGACCGGGTGTCCGTAGCCGAGCGGCGAGGCGAGGCCGAGGATCGGCGCGGCCGCGACCGTGTGTACGAACTCCGGCGCCGAACTCTCCCGCAGCAGCGAACCGCCGGCCCGGGCGAGCCGGCGAAGCATCAGGGCGTCCGGTCGGTCGGCGGCCGCTGGGCCGGGCCGATGGCCTGGCCGACCCGCGTTCTGCTGCCGAGCTTCCCGACCTGGTGCAGGCCCTTGGAGACCTTGGTGGGCCCGCCTTCGCGGCGCTCGATGCGCTCGGCGGTGTGCCGGGCGAAGGCCCCGACCACCGGAACGAGCACCGTGAGGATCAGCCAGCGGCGGACGCGACGAAACAGGAAGAAGAACACGCCTCCATTATGCCGCCGAGGGCTCGGCGGGGCTGCGGTGCAGGCCGACGGGGACCGCTCGAGCACGTAGCGTCGGGGCGTGGAGTTCACCTTCAGCGGCCCGGTGTGGCACTGGCGGGGTCCCGCCCCGCACCACTTCGTCGACGTGCCTGCGGAAGAGGCCGCCGCGCTGGCCGAGATCTGCGCCGCGGTGACCTACGGCTGGGGCATGATCCCGGTCGAGGTCGTGCTCGGGAAGAGCACCTGGACGACGTCGCTGTGGCCCAGGGACGGCGGCTACGTCGTCCCGTTGAAGGCGACGGTGCGCGCCAGGGAGCGGGTCGAACTCGACGACGTCGTCACGCTGACGCTGCGAGTCAGAGTTCCTTGATGCTCGCCGTCGCGTGCGAGAAGACGATGCGGAACTTCTTGGCGCCGACCGCGATGTCGACGGTCCTGTTGTCCCCGGACGTCGCCCACCGCAGCATCGACACCTTCTCCCCGTTCGGTTTCGGCACGACGATCGCGGTGAGCCGGACCGTCTTGCCCGTCGCCCCGGCCTGCAGGGTCGGGGTGGGCTTGAGGCTGTTGGTCTTCTCGCTGCGCCAGCCCAGCATCGGATTGGTCTTGCCCTTGCTCACCTTCAGCGTCGGATCGGTACCCGCCCACAGGATGGTGGCGTCCGAACCGGAGCCGGAGGTCCAGGCCTTCATGTCGCCGGTGGAGACGGAGCGATCCGCGCCCAGGTGCCAGTTCTGAGTAACCGTCCGGTTCTTGGTCTGGTTGACCTGGTCGTCGACGAGCAGCAGGTTCTGATCCTTGAAATGCACGACCGTGCGCTTCCAGTCCGCCCCCGACAGGGCCTGGGTGCGCACCCGCACCAGGTCGTAGGCAGCGGTGGACTTGGAGTGGGTCAGGTCGGACTCGGCGGTGCGGTCGTAGGTCGCCCCGGCGATGTCGACGACGTTGTGCGCCTCGTTGCTGCGCACGTACGTGCGGCGGATTCCCTCGCCGTAGGCGTAGAGGCCCGGCTGCCACAGAATCTGCTTTCCGGCGGCGTAGAACGACACGGCGCCGGCGTCCTCGTGGGCGTGCGGCTGGCTGGCCATGGAGGGACCGAACCGAACCGAGGCCAACGACTGTTCCTCCGCGCTCTCGCGGTCGAACCAGGCCGAGCGGGAGAACGCGTAGCCGGACTCCGGGAACAGCGCGAACGTCGCAGGCGGCAGCAGGCCCTTGAGCCCCTTGCTCAGCGCGTACTCGGTGACGGTCCCCGGCACCGAGACCGCCTTCTGCATCGAGGTGTCCCCCCACGGGATCAGGTAGCCGTCCGGCTGGGTGCCGTAGCCGATGAAGTCGGGCATGAGCGCGACGCGGGTGAACACCGACGGATCGGGGAGGAGGCCGCAGGCGAGCAGCCGGGTCTGCAGCGTGAGGTACCACCGGTGGTCCAGCGCCTGGTACTGCATCGCTCCTTCGCGGGCCACGCCCTCGCTGTTGATCAGCTTGGGAATGGCGGCGGTCGAGCGGTCGACCGCGAGGTCGCGCCAGGAGTCCCGGCCGGTGTGACAGCCGAGGGCGAGCAGGCCCATGTCCTGGTGCAGCGCGTGGTTGCCCTTCGCCCGCTCGTCCGGATCCTGCAGCGCCGCGGCGTGCACCTGCATCGCCTCGCGCAGCCACGACCGTCCGTCCAGGGCGTCGGCTGCGCAGACCAGGCCGATCGACCGGACGCCGACCACCATGGGATGCCAGGTGAACGGCGAGCGACGCTCCGCGGTGTAGCCGTTGTTGCCGATCCAGTCGCTCCACAGGTACCCGTACCGGTCGAGCATCTTCTGGTTGCCGGTGCGCAGACCCTCGCGGCGCAGCACGTCGGCCCAGCGCAGGGTCTGGTAGTCGAAGGCCCACACGTCGTTGGCGAAGGGGTTCTCGCGCCAGTTCGGGTTGGTCGGCAGCTTCCAACTCGAGAAGGCGGTCAACGTGAGCCGACCGTCCATCAGCGCGGCCGCGTCCGCCGCGTCGGTGGATCGGGCGACGTACCGGTCCCCCATGCACTGCGGGTCGCCCCTGCCGGGGGTCGTGGCCGCGGCGATGCCGACGGGCGTCGGGTCGACGGAGGCCGTGTCGACGTCGTCCGCCCCGGCCGGCTCCGAGGCGCCGGCTACACCGGCCAGGGCGGACGCGGCCACCACCGCCGCCGCTGCCGCCATCGCACCGCGTGCTCGCATCGCTCTGCCTCCCCAGGTCTGTGGTCAGCATCGCCCCGAAAGATCGCCGCGTCAGGGGCTCCAACCGAACCTTGAAGGGGGTTGCGGGCGGCCTTGGCCCGTTGTTCATCTCCTGACGTCACGTCAGTTGAAAATCGGAACGATTCGCCCCCATGGCAACCCACCCCATCGGGAGGTTGCGATTCCCCCGTGGCGATTGCCCGCATCGACGCTGCGGCGTGCGACGATCTCGGCCAGCAGACGGAGGTGGGTATGCCCGGTATGGGGCGACCACGTGCGCGGATCGCGCCGGTGACGACGGCCGCCCTGCTCGCCTTCACCGCGATCGTGTTTCCGCTGGCCGCCGCCGCCGAGGCCTGCTCCTGCTCCAACCAGTCGCCGACGTCCGTCGACCTGGACATCGCCACCGGCAACGCGCTCGCGGTCGTCACGCGCACCGACCCCGGCGGGGCGGTGGCGAACTTCGTCGTGGAGAAGTCCCTCGGCGGCCCCCTGCCGCCACGTTTGGACGGACGGGTCGACCTGACTCGCGGCGGCTGTCAGCCGTTCGTTCCGCCTGCGGGCGGGGTCGGGGCCCTCGTCTTCACCCGCGACGGGGAAGGCTGGCGGCTCGGCCGCTGCAGCCAGGTCGACCTCGCCTACACGCTCTACCGCGTGCAGGGCCCGCCGACCCCCGTCGTAGGCGGGGATCCGGTCGCGGTCGCGGCCGGCCGCTTCGGCGGCAGCCGCCTGGTGGCGCTGGACGCCGAAGGCAATCCGGTCGCCTGGGACGGCCGGCCGGGCAGCGCCCTCGTCGCGGCGTGCCCGGGCGGCAGGCGGGTCGCCTCGATCGGCACGGTGAAGTCCCCCGACGGACGAACCCAACTCGCCGAGGTCACCGTCCACGACGCCGCGACGCTGACGGCGCTGCGCACGGTGCCACTGCAGGCGGACCGACTGCAGTACGTCGAGGCCGTGCGCTGTCTCGACGCCGAGGGCGAGCGCGTCGTCGCCATCGCCTTCAACGAGGACGGCGTGCAGTCCGAGGCGCGGTTTCTGACGGTGCAGGGACTGGGCGTCCAGGACGCGGAACTGGCCCCGATCCGCGAGGTCGCCGCGGTGCCAGGGGGCTTCGTCGGAGTCGGCCGGAGCTTCGGGGCCCTCGCCCCGCTCGCGCTCGTGCGCGTCGCGGACGACGGGAGGGTGCGAACGCTCGCGGCGGACACCGGCTTCGGCTATCTCGAGAGCCTGGCGGTGACTCCGGACGGGCGCTACGCGGCGCTCTACGGCTCCCCCGTCGGCCGCGCCCGTACCAAGCTCGAACTCCACGTCTTCGACCTGCGCACCGGGCGGATCGTGGCCGAACACGTGCCCACGCACTACGTGCAGGCGCTGGCCTGGACGGCCTCCCGGCAACTGCTGATGGCCGTGTCCAAGGGTCCGCGGGTCGCCGCGCCGCCCGTGGAGGTCCGCGACCTGCGCCTGCGACTGGTCGGCACCAGGCCCAGCGCGGCGGGCTACCGGCTCGCGGCGATGGGCGAGACGGCGGTGCGTTTCAACGGCGGCCGGGTGCATCTGGCACCGGCGGCGGGGACGCCCACGACCCTGAACCTGCTCCGGCTGGTGCTGGCCGAGCGCCTCGTGCCGGTGGGCACCGGCACGTTCGGCGGGTAGGGCTCAGTCGGGCCTACGGCGCAGGAGCCCGCGCAGGCCCTGACGTCGTTCCGGCAGCAGGTGCGGAGCGAGGTCCGCGACGGCGGCCAGCACGGCGGCGGCCGGCGCACCCACCAGCGCGCGCTCGCCGATGAACACCGTGGGCACGACCTCGCTGCCGTCGGTCACCTCCCGCAGGCGGGCGGCAGCCTCGGGGTTCTCCCAGATGTTGACTTCGCGCAGCGGGATGCCCGACCGCTCCAGGCCCTTCCAGAGCGTCGTGCAGTGCGGGCAGCCCGGGCGCCAGTAGACCTCGACGGCGTCGACGGTGGATTCCATGCCCCGAGTGTGCGCCATCGGCGCACCGTCTCGCGCACGGCACACTGTCCCGCACCCGTCCGGCGCGACGGCGCACCGAAGGAGATCGACAGTGGCCGCTCGTGGCGCGTTCCGCGGCTTCCCCGCCGAGGCCATCGACTTCTTCGAGGGTCTGGCCGCGGACAACTCCAAGGCCTACTGGACCGAGCACTCGGCGACGTACCTGGCAGCGGTGAAGGAACCGATGCAGGCCCTGCTCGCCGACGTGGAGGCCGAGTTCGGCCCGGGTCGCCTGCGGCGCGCCCACCGCGACGTTCGCTTCGCCAAGGACAAGTCGCCCTACCACCTGCACCTGTCGGCCGGGGTGCCCACCGAGGTCGGCGAGTACTACGTCGCGATCAAGTACGACTGCCTCATTGCCGGCGTCGGCGCCTACGAACTCGACGGCGCGAAACTGGCGCGAGTGCGCGCGGCCGTCGACGACGATCGGCGCGGGCGCGATCTCGAGCGGCGGATCGCCGCGGCCGAGAAGGCGGGTCTGGTGCTCAGCGGCCCCGCGCTGACCCGCGCACCGCGGGGCTACCCGTCCGACCACCCGCGGCTGCGGTTGCTGACCCGCAAGGCGATGGTGGTGGCGCGCAGTTGGCCTCCCGCGGCGTGGTTCGAATCCGCACAGGCGCGCCAACACGTCGTGGCGACGTGGCGAGCCGGGCGGCCGGTCCTGGAGTGGCTCGAAGAGGTGCTCTGACCCTGCCGGGCCGTCAGCTTCCGCGGTAGTCGGAGTCGGTCACCGGATCGCCCCAGACGGTGTACTCGCCGTGGGCGTCGCCGATCTGGACGGCGATGTGGGTCATGAACGTCTCCGGCCCGGCGCCGTGCCAGTGCCAGACCATGGGCCTGGCGTGGATCGAATCCCCGGCGCGGACGATCTGAAGGGGCCCGTCGCGCTCGGCGGTGCGTCCGGTGCCGTCGACGACGTGCAGCGCCTGGCCGGCCGGATGCGCGTGCCAGAAGGTGCGGGCCCCAGGGGTGAAGCGCACCTTCAGCATCGCGATCGATCCGGGCGTCGCGTCGCCCGCGATCAACGTGTCGAAGAAGACCTCGCCGGTGAACCAGGTGTCCGGGCCGCGGTTGGTGGTGTTGCCCTGCTGCGCGTAGGGGTCCATGGGTTCGACGCTACCCGTCGAACCCATGGACCCATCGGCCGCGTCAGATGGTGGTGACGACCTGGAAGCCGACGTTGGACCACTCGTCCATGGCCTCGACGACTCCGGTGAGACCGTCGAGACCGATCTGCTCGGTGACGATGTCGCGCGGACGCAGCAGGCCGCGCTCGACGAGGGAGATCAACTCCGGGAAGTCGGAGTGGTTCATCCCGATGCCGCTGCCGATGATCTGCAGTTCGTAGAGCGAGATCAGCTCCATCGGGATCGCGAGCATGCCGTTGTCCGGCTGGGTGGTGTACCCGGTCTGGATCACCTTGCCCTGGCGGCGCGTGGTCAGGCAGGAGTTGAGGATGCTTGCGGGGCGGGCAACGGTGTCGACGGTCGCGTGCGCGCCCTGGCCGCCGACGATGTCCCGGACCGCGGTACCGACGTCGGCGTCCGTGGCGACGTTGACGGTCGCGACTGCGCCGAGCTCGGTGGCCTTGCCGAGCTTGGCGTCGTCGATGTCGATCGCGATCACGTTCGCGCCGCAGGCCGCGCCGATCTGCACCGAGGCCAGCCCCTGCCCGCCGGCGCCCATGACGACGAGCCATTCGCCGGCCTTGATCTGCGCCTTGCGCACGACCGCGCCGAAGGCGGCCATGTACCGGCAGGACATGACCGAGGCGTCGAGCGGGCCGATCGAGTCCGGCAGGGCGATGACGTTGGTGTCGCCGTTGGGGACGCGGAAGTATTCGGCGTAGGCGCCGGTGTACCCGCCGAAGCCGGCGAAGCCGACGTTCTCGCAGGTGTTGGTGATGCCGCGGTTGCACGAGTGGCAGTCCCCGCAGCTCCAGTGCCACGGCACGGTGATGTTGTCCCCGACCTTGACCTTCTTGATCCCGGACCCGACCTCGACGACCTTCCCGGCGACCTCGTGGCCGGGGGTGTGCGGCAACTCGGCCTGGAAACCGATCCAGGCCCAGTCCCCGTTCCACAGGTGCCATTCGGTACGGCAGACCCCGCACGCCTCGACCTTGATCACGACGTCGCGTTCGCCGCACTGGGGGTCCGGGATGTCGGTGATCTCGAACGGCTTGCGGAAATCGGTCATCTGGATGGCGCGCATGGGACGGCTCCTTTGCCGGGACGGGGACGTGCCCAGCCTCCGGCATCGCCGTGCGCGACGCCAGACCGGCCCGGTGGTGCGCCTGCGCCGCCTAGCGTTCCGCGCGTTTCCACCGGGGTCGCCAGCGTCGGCGGCGGCGGGCGGGCGGTGCGACGAACCGACTCAGGTACCTGTCCAGTTCGGGATCCTCTGCCGCCAACGCATCTTCGATCCGCCACAGCGCACTGCGTTGGGCGGCGCGCAGCGGCTCGCCGGTCTCACGGCCTCTGCCGCCTTGGGGACTCATGAAAACGTGGTACCCGAGCGCGTAGCCGTTACGCGTGGGCTGTCTCGATGCCGGCGGCGAGCGCGTCGTCGCCATCGCCCTGAACGAGGACGGCGTGCGGTCGGCCCGTTCGGCGGCGAGTCCACTCCGCCGCCGAAGGGTCAGTTCTCGACGGGCTTGCCCGCGTCCTTCCAGCCGCCGAAGCCGCTTTCCAGGTGCGCGACGTTGGTGAAGCCCATGTCCTGGAGCGCCGCGGCGGCCAGCGCCGAACGGCCGCCGGCGGCGCAGTGCAGGACGATCCGCGCCTCGGGGTCGAGGCCGTCGACGTGATACGGGCTGGCGGCGTCGGCGGAGAATTCGATCATGCCTCGCGGGATGTGCACGGCGCCGGGAATCTTCCCGTTGGCGGCCAGCTCCTCGGACTCGCGCAGGTCGATCAGCAGCGCGCCTTCGGCGAGCTCCTTCTCCACGGCGTCGGCGTCGAGGTTCTCGATACGCGCCTTCGCGGCCTTCACCATGTCGGAAACGGACTGGGCCACGACGCCTCCTTGCACTCGTTCAATCGGACTTCCGATCCTGGCATGCCCCCCTCCCGCCGGTCGAGGCACCCGGAGCTCGCCGCGGCCGCGGGTCGACGGAGAGGTGGAGAAGCAACTGGCGTGACACCCCGCCGCACGCACATCGCCACTCCTGTCTCCTTTGCACCTCTCAGTCGACAAGACCAGGCGACAACGACCGCAACCACAACGGGCACCTCGTCGCACGCCGCACCGAACTGTCGGACGGTGGGGAGAAGCGCAACCCGCAGACCTCCGCAACCATCCAGTCCGAAGATCCCTAACGCGCCCAAGAAAGTTTTCGAAAAGAGGTCAGATCGCATCTCTGTCTACGAAAACTGTCGGACCCAGTCCGTAGAGTTCAGGACATGGAAGCCCACCCCGTCGCCGCCTTCGACGCCCTCGAAGCCGAACTCGACAAAGCCCTGGGCTGCTCCACCGAACTGTGGGCAGTGCATCGACAAGGAGATCACCGGCCTGACCGTGCGCAGCCAAACGCTCCTGTCCAAGCTGCACGTCCTGCAGGTGCGCCTGATCGCCGAGGCCGACGGGCGAGGCATCCCGAAGAACGAGAAGGAGGTCTCCACCGCGCACTGGGTGCGCGACCTCCTGCTCGAGGA
>JBQTIB010000180.1:0-7232 GCA_052389435.1 Sporichthyaceae bacterium
ACGCCGCCGAGAACGCCCCGACACCGCTCCGCGGGCGCACCGGCGGCACCACCCGCCCGCGAACGGCCAGACCAATCTCCGGATCGATCAAGGCCCCTCTAACCGATTACCGACCCAAGCTCCTAGCGGGCCGAAACGGAGCGGCGGATCGCCTCGCGCTGCAACCGGAGTCCGCCACGGTGCGCTCGCCGGTGCGGCATTCGAACGCGGGCGCAGCACCCCGTCCCGCCGGGTGCAGCCGGCGCCCGGAAAAAGCGAACTCAGGCCGCGCCGAACGTTTTGGGCAGCCAACCGGTCGATGCAGCCGGAGCGGCGGAGGTGTGCAGGAGTTGCAGGTTCAGAACGTCGGACAGCGAGCCGCCGTGTGCTCCACGCTGGGCGTGGATGCGGTCGAGTTCGCCGCCGGCCCGCTGGATGTACTGCAGGCCGCCCCAGTAGGTGACCGCCGCCATCGTGCCGTCGACCGGATCGTGGCCCCAGTAGCCGACGCGGAACCCGGCCTGCTCCTTGAGCATGCGGATCGCCTCGTGCGTCGAACTGCGCAGGTGGTCGACGGCTTCGGCGTCCTTGCCCGCGGCGGCGTCGTAGAAGACGACGCGCAGCCAGGTGGTCGCGTCCCGGCTGGTGACGAGGTTCCACGCCTCGGGCTCCCAGGCCGCCGGCGGAGTCACCGACTGCAGGTTCACCTCCTTGCCCAGCTTGAGCCCGCTGCCGAGCCGTTCGCGCCGCAGGGACTCGAGAAACTCCCCGGCCGATTCGATCGCCTCGCGCGACTTCCAGTACGTCACCGCCGCAAGCGTCGTGCCGTCCGGATCGTGCGCCCAGCGGCCGCCGAGGAACCCCGGCTCGCTTCGCAGGTTGCGGTGGACCTCCTGCAGGCTTTCGGTGATGTACTCCCGGGCGTCCGCGTCGCCGTCGGGCGCGCGGTAGGTGACGATGCGCAGCCACGTCTCGGACATGAGCCTCTCTTCGCCCCGGACCAGGGCCCGTCGACCTGCAGCGTAGGCGGGCCTGCCTGGGACAGTCGAACCCAGGTGGCGCCTGCAGGCAGACGACGAAGCAGCCTGCAGGCGGTCCGGGCGGAGCGCTCCGCGCCGAGGGACGGCTACTTCGGGACGTAGATGGACTTCCACGTCTGGTAGGAGGCCAGCCCCTCCGGTCCCAGTTCGCGGCCGATTCCGCTGGCCTTGACGCCGCCGAACGGCGCGGCCGGGTCGGGGGTGTAGTTGTTGACGCCGATCGTGCCGGTGCGGATCTGTTCGGCCACCCGCACGCCGCGTTCGACGTCGGAGGTCCACACCGAGCCGCCGAGGCCGAAGTCGCTGTCGTTCGCCAGGCGGATGGCGTCGGCTTCGTCGTCGTAGCCGATGACCGCCAGGACGGGTCCGAAGATCTCCTCCTGGGCGATCGTGTGGGCGTTGTCGACGTCGGCGATGACCGTCGCCTCGACGAAGAAGCCGTCGTCGAACCCGACCGGGCGAGCGCCGCCGGTGGTGACGCGCCCTCCGTCGGCGATGCCCTTCGCGATGTAGGACTCGACTCGATCGCGCTGCCGCGCGTTGGCCAGCGGACCCAAGTGGGTCGAGCGGTCGCTCGGGTCGCCGATGGTCAACCCGGCGGCCAGGACGGTGAACACGTCGACGATCTCCGCGTACCGAGACCGCGGCGCGAGGATGCGCGTGCAGTTGTGGCAGGTCTGCCCGTTGTTCAGCAGCGTCGCGGCGAACAGCGCGTCGCCCATGGTGGCCAGGTCCAGCGCCGCGTCGTCCAGCACGATGGCCGCGGACTTGCCGCCGAGTTCCAATGTGACGGGCCGTAGGAGTCGGGAGCAGATCTCGGCGACCGCCCTGCCGGAGGCGGTGGAACCGGTGAAGGCGACCTTGTCCACGCCCGGATGTCCGACGAGGTAGGCACCGGTTTCGCGCCCGCCCGGAAGGATGTTGAAGACGCCGGCGGGGAGCCCCGCTTCGAGGGCGGCCTCGGCGAGCAGATAGGCGTCGAGCACCGTCTCGGGGGAGGCCTTCATCACCACCGTGCAGCCGGCGGCGAGCGCGGGGGCGTACTTGAACGAGCCGAGGGCCTGCGGGTAGTTCCAGGGGACGATGGCGGCCACGACCCCGACGGGCTCGCGCCGGACGCGGACGGTGCCGCCGAGCATGCCATCGCGCGTTTCGGTTCCCTTGGCGTTGCGCACCATCTCGGCGTAGTAGCGCAGCAGCAGCGGCGGAAAGCCGCCCTCGGCCGCCTCGGCCAAGCCGATCGGCATGCCGTTCTGCGCGGTGACGGCGGCCGCGATCTCCGGAGCTCGCTTCTCCACCGCGGCGGCGAAGCGATCGAGAACGTCCGCGCGGGCTTCGGGCTCCCAGGTCGACCAGCCCCGCGGATCGTCGAAGGCGCGTCGTGCCGCGGCGACGGCTCGGTCCACGTCGGCGTCGGACGCCTCGGGGACCCGCCCGATCTCGCGGCCAGTCGTCGGATCGACGACACGGATCGTGTCCGTGCTCGACGGGGTGGCCCATGCCCCATCCAGATACAGGCGCTCGTGTGTGACGGTCATGATCGCTCCTCGACGCTGAGGCAACGGGCCGAGCCGAAGGCACGAACTCCGCCTTGTTCAAGTTTGCCGAGCATTTGCTCGGTAGACCGAGGATGGCCGCAGACGAGGCCACCGGTCAAGGCCGCAGACCGCGCTAACCTGTCCGCCCGGCAGGGGAGGTCGCCGTTGAGGCTCGATCAGGACACGCGCGCGGAGGTCGGGGGACGGCTGCGCGCCGCACGCCTGGCGCGCGGGCTCACCATTCGCGACGTGGCCGGCGCCGCGGGCGTCAGCATCGGCACCTGGAGCGCCCTGGAGAACGGCAAGGCGCCCGTCGACGACACTCGCCTGACCGTCGCGGCCCGCGCGGTGTCGCTGGACGTCGGGGAGCTGATCGGGTCGCGGACGTCCGCGCCGATCGGTCCGGGCGCGTGGCGAGAGTTTCCGCCGCTGGAACTTCCCGCCCCGCTCCGCGGCGCGTTGCTGGCCTTCGTCGAACTGGGTTACCACGGGTCGACGGTCCGGGACATCGCCGCGCGCGCCGGGCTGTCCGTCCCGGGGGTCTATCACCACTGGGCCAGCAAGCAGCAGCTTTTGGTTGCCCTGCTGGACGTCACGATGGAGGACCTGCTCCGCCGGACCGGGCAGGCCCGCGCGGAGGCGGACGGGCCGACTCCGCGACTGCGGAACCTCGTCGAGTGCCTGGCGCTCTTCCACACCTACCGGCGCGACCTCGCGTTCATCGGCGCCAGCGAGATGCGCAGCATCGAGGAGCCCGACCGCACGCGCATCGCGGCGATGCGCACCCAGGTGCAGCGCATGGTGGACGAGGAGGTCCGCGAAGGCGTCCGCCGCGGCGAACTGCGAGCCGAGCGCCCCGCAGAGGCGGCCCGCGCCGTGGTCACGCTGTGCACCGCGCTGCCCCAGTGGTGGACGCCCACCGGGCCGACCACTCCCGAGGAGGTCGCGGCGCACTACGTCGACTACGCGCTCGACCTCGTACGTCACGATCCAAGCCTCGACTAGGCGCAAAAACTGACGCAGAGTCAGGCGAGGGGATAGGACGCCTGGAAGGCGACGCGTCGGTCTCCGTCGGCCGCGAGCCTCGTCAGCACCGGGTCGATCGCCGCGAACGCCTGCGCCGGTGTCATCCCACAGTCCGCGCCGATCCGATCGACGGCCACGGCCTCCAGGCTGGATTCGCGGTGGCCCTTCCAGATCTTGTCGGCCAGGAACACGACCAGGTCCTCGACGCTCACGTCGAGTTCCATCCAGTCGGCGCTTTCGGCCGCGTACCGGCGCAGGCTCTCGTCGATGCAGAGGTGGACGGCGCGCTCCCCTTCGGACCCGCCGTCCAGAGCGGGGTCGGGCATCCCGTGCGTGGCGGCGTCGATCAGCACGGCCTCGCCGTCGAGATCGAGGCCCGGCACACATCCCGCGAGAGCCTCGACGAGCTGTGCCGCCACGTCGTGCACGAGGCGCAGGTGCGCCGCCAGCCGCGGCGGCGCCGCGACCTCGTGCAGGACCTGAACGGCGTCCGCCGGCAGCGGGCGCAGGTCGTTCAGCGGGGCGAGAGCGTCGTGCAGGTCGAGACTCATCGGGCGGAGGACAACCCTCCGGGCCTGGACCCGCGGCCCTGGCGCGGCTTCGCGGCACGTTCCTCGCGCAGGCGCGCTTCCTCGCGCTGTACCTCGTCGCGGGTGACGCGCTCGCGGCGCAGCCACTCCGGCTGCTCTTCCTTCAACGCCGCGATCTGGGCGGTGGTCAGCGGCTCGGTGATCTCGGCGCGAGCCAGCCCGGAGACCGACACTCCCAGACGGTCGGCTACGACCTGACGCGGATGCGGGCCGTCGCGACGCAGGTCCCGCAGCCACTCCGGCGGATCGGCCTGCAGGGCGTCGAGCTCCGTGCGCGAGACAACGCCCTGCCGGAACTCCTCGGGCGTCGCCTCGAGGAGCACGCCCAGCTTCTTCGCCGCCGTCTCGGGCTTCATCGTCTGAATCGACCTCTGACGCGTCATACGCCCAGGATACCGAGCCCGGCACGGCCACTAGCCTGAGCCGCGTGACCGAGCCGAGCGACACCGCGGCATTCCGGCTCGCGTTCGTCCCGGGCGTCACCCCGGACAAGTGGGTGCGGATGTGGGCCGAGCGCCGGCCCCACGTCCCCCTGGAACTCGTCCCGGCTACGACCGACGAGGCCGCGACGCTGGTCAGGGCCCGCGCGGTGGACGCCGCCCTGCTCCGCCTGCCGATCGATCGGACCGGGCTGCACGCGATCCCCCTCTACGCCGAGGTCTCGGTGGTCGTCGTACCCAAGGAGCACTTCGTCGCCGCGGCCGAGGAGGCCGAAGTCGCCGACCTGGCCGACGAGATCGTCCTGCACCCGCGCGAGGAGTCGCTTCCCTGGCCCGGCGCCCGGCCGGGACGGGCGGCGGCCTACGTCCCCGAGACCACAGCCGAGGCGATCGAACTCGTCGCCGCGGGCGTGGGCCTGCTGGTCGTGCCCCAGTCGCTGGCGCGCCTCCACCACCGCCGCGACCTCGTCTACCGACCGCTGACCGACGCACCCCAGTCGACGGTCGGCCTCGCCTGGCCCGACGGAGAGAACACCGACTCGATGGAGGAGTTCATCGGGATCGTCCGCGGCCGCACCGCCAACAGCTCGCGCACCCCTCGCCGGGACCCGGCCCCGGGCCGGCGGTCCCCCGCCCCGAAGGGCGTTGTTGGGCGCGGTCCGCGCCGGCGCTGACGGCTCAGGGCCGACGGATGCGGATCGGACCCTTGGACGTCCCGACGTCGACGGTCGCCTCGCCCTGCGTGATGCTGACCCGGCCCGCGGCGGCCAGCCGCCCGGCAACCTCGCGAACGCCGTCCATCAGCTCCCGCCAGTGGTCGCCGCCAAGGCTGCGCGCGACCTCGGACGGGCAGATCGACGCGTCGAGCTCGCGCGCTTCCAGCAGCCGGAAGATCTCCGCCTCGACGACGCCCTCCGCTAGTTCCACGCCGCGCCCCGGTCGAGATTCCCGGCCGGGACTACGAGGCCCGGCGACGCTCCCGCGTTCGTCCTCATCCCCGCCGACTCCCCGAGCGGACCATCGGTATGCGTCGACGCCTCGCGCCCGCCCTCTTCCAATGAGCACCGGCTTCTCCCGAAGGCCGATCCGGAAGGCAACGAGTTCTGCTCGGACTACCCTCGCTCGGCGCGCGGTCGGAACTCGCGGAAGACGCCGTCCGCATCGACGGCCGAGGCGAAGCTGCTCCAGTCCACGTTGTATTCGCTGATGTTGTTCTCGACGCCCCACAGGGCGCGCGCCGCCACTCGAAAGGGCGCGTAGGTCTCGGGACGGTCGTCGTCGGCGTCGCGCCGGGCGATCCAGACCGCCACGATCGCCGCGTCGTCGCTGGTCATCGCGGTCTCGTCGGCGAGGAACGCGACGGTTCCGCCGCCGGCGTGGCGGGACAGGAGTTCGGCGGGACCGAGCCCCTCGAAAGATGCCTGGTCGACGAAGCTGACGTTGGCGAGGAAGCCTTCCTCGCTCGGCGTCAGCACTCGCTCCACCAGCCGGCTCCAGGCGGCGTCGTCGCCGAACCAGGTGCGGACGAGGACCGTGCCGCGGAGTTCGTCGGTCATCGCGGGTTCGGGTCGTACGCTCCGCTGCGCCGCCAGGTGCCGTTCGTTCGACTCCATTGCCCGACGGACGGCCTCGACCCGCTGCTCCGGCGGGAGTTCCTCCAGCCTCGGCAGGCCACCGGAAATGCGAACGGTCGTCGCGTAGGCGGTCTCCGAATCGCCACTGTCGCCTCCGGCGATCAACCGCGCCACCACGACCACCGCTCCCACGGCCAAGACGCCGAGGCCGAGCACAAGGAGACCCCTCGTGACCACACAGCGAGATTAGGTCGGAAACGCTTCTGCGGAAGCGTTTTCGCCGCCCGGGCCTTCTGCTCGCGCTCCGTTACGTCTCCGTACGTCGGTGGCCCTGAGCCCGGCCGCAAACCTCGCTGCCGGGAATCGTCTGACACGTCGTCACGTGGCGGTTGGCGGTTGGCGGTTGCGCGTCCCACGTTCGCGGCGCGAGGCCCGCCACAGCGGCGTCAGGTCCCGCACGGCTACGCCATCGGGCTCAGTGGCTCATCCTGCCGGGTCGACCAAATGAATTAGGTCTGGCCGCCCAAGGTTCAAGCCCGGCTACGCGTCCGCCGAAGGCGACCTCGTGAGCACTGATCGGAGCACACCCAACGCTCGGATGACTCCGCCGGTACGACAGCCCTCTCGCTATGTCGCCCCGACTTCGGCTCAGCGAACATGCCCCGGCAACTTCCACTGCGCGCCGGGTCTTTCAGGACTCACCGTTAGTCATGGTCTGGCTCCGATCCGTGGGCCGGGCGTTTTCTCCCGTTCTTCGAGACCCAAAGCTCACCGTCGGCGCTCAAGTCCGGTTAGATAACCGTTCGTTCGTTCGAGAACTCATTCACCCATCCTTCGGACTCGTTGGCGAACCAACCCGCCAACTCCAAGTTGGAGACGTCCTCCAGCAGCACCGTGTTGCCGGCGACTTTCCAGTGCAACCTGACTTGGCTCACGGATGGGGTGCCGGTTGTGACGCGGGGCGCTGACCTGCGCGTTCGTTCTGGATGAGTCGGGAAGTTGCGCACTAAGCGAGGCTCGTAGCCTGGTCGTGTGGCCTACGTGC
>JBQTIB010000181.1:0-5155 GCA_052389435.1 Sporichthyaceae bacterium
GCCTGGAAACCCGCACCCGGCGCGAGAGCCGGCAATGCCGGCCGCCCCGCACCCCGCCACCGATCCCGCCGGCCCCGATCAAGCCCCACACTCAGGACCGGCCGGACTCACGAAACGGTGAGGCTAATGGTCCAGGAACGCGTTGACCCACCGTGCGCAGAGCGCGGGCTTGGTGAGCAGGCACAGGTGCCCGCCGTGGGCGACGATCTTCGCCTGCGCGTTCGGGATCAGCCGGGCCAGGATGTGCGCGTTGGCCTCGGGCACGATCGGGTCCGCGCTGCCGTGCACGATCAGCGTCGGCTGGTGCACCTTGCGCAGCCACAGGGCGCTGGCGAAGCCGCGCAGCGCGAGCTGTTGGTACAGGTACCCCTTCTTGGTCGGCGCGACCTTTCGGCGGATCTCGGCCTGCCGCTCCAGAAACCCGGGGTCGTCGGCGATCTCCGGCCCGTAGAGGTACGGCGCGACCTTGGCCAGGTGGTTCGGGTCGTCGTAGCGGCGGGTGTCGGCCAGCGCGAGCAGCGCCCGCGGGGTGCCGGGAACGGCGGCGCCGCCGGCCGCGGTCGCGACGAGCACCAGCCGGCGCACCCGCACCGGTTCGCGACGGGCGAGTTCCTGCGCGAGCATCCCGCCCCAGGAGATGCCCAGGACGTCGACCCGCTCGAGCTCGAGCGCGTCGAGCATCGCACTCGTGGTGCGGGCGAACCCGGCGAGCGTCGGTGGGAGCCGCGGAATCTCCGACTGGCCCGCACCGGGGACGTCGAACCCGATGGTCGTGCGGTCGCCGAGCGCGTCCCGGAACGGTTCGAGCAGCTCCAGCGGAGCGCCGATTCCGTTGCACAGCACAAGAGGCGGACCGGCCGCCGTACCCGGCCGAATGGAGACGCGCACCCGCAGGCCGTCGACCTGCACGAAGCGCACGTCGTCGAGTGTCGCGGTCACCTAGCGGGCTTCCAAGGTTGCCATGCGACAAGGTTACTCGGGAGTCACCTGGGTAGAAGCTGCATTCCAGAACGTCTGCACCGGGCCCCCGCCCGACCCACCTGCGGAGGTAGCAGTGATCGGTTTCATCGTCTTCGGCCTCGTCGTCGGCCTGCTCGCCCGCCTGCTCAAGCCCGGCAGGCAGCGCCTGAGCCTGCTCGCCACCCTCGGCCTCGGCCTCGTCGGCTCCGTCATCGGCGGCGTCGTCGCCAACGCCTTCGGCACCGGCAGCATCTGGGAACTCAACATCCTCGGCGCAGTCGTCGCCGTTCTCGCCGCCATGGCACTGATCGGCGTCGCCCAGACTCTGACCGGCAGCAAGACGCCCGCACGGCGCTGACCTCGGGCCGCGGTCGGGTCACCATGCGTCGTCGGGTGAGCCCGTAGCTCGGCCTCGAGCCGTCGTCGACGCCGCTGCGCTTGGGCGGACGACGGTCCGAGCTGCCGGAGGTGAAGGATGGAGGCGTGAGAGATCGCACCCCGGTGATCGTCGGCGTCGCCCAACGAACCTGGCGGGCGACGGCCGACGCCCTCGCGCCCGAGCCGGCGCGCATGATCGCCGAGGTCCTGCGGGCCGCCGCGGCGGACGCGGGCGCCGAGCGGCTGCTGGCTCGAGCCACCGGACTGTGGATCGTCGACGTCGCGAGCTGGCCCTACGGCGACGCGCCCGCTGCCGTCGCGAAGGAACTCGGCATCGAGCCGGCGCACACGCTGACCTCCGCGCTCGGCGGCGAGCAACCGCAGGTCCTGTTCGGCCGGGCCGCCGAGGCTGTCGCGCGCGGCGAGCACGACGTCGTCCTCGTCGCGGGCGCCGAGGCCTTCCGTACGCGGCGCCTGTCCGGCCTGCCGATGCCGTCGCTGGGCGGGCAGGGCTCCAACAACGCCGATCTGCGGGCCGAGTTCAAGGTGGACCGAGACCCGACTCACCCGGCCGAGGCCGCCGTCGGGCTGCGGGTGCCGACCGATTACTACCCGCTGTTCGAGACCGCGCTGCGCGGCGCGGCGGGGCGCACCATCGCGGAGCACCGGGAGTCGATGGGCCGGCTGTGGGCGGACTTCGCGCAGATCGCCGCGGCGAATCCGCACGCCGTACTCCGCACCGCGCCGGACGCCGAGCAGATCGCCTCGCCGAGCGATCGCAACCGGATGATCGCCTTCCCGTACACGAAACTGCTCACGGCGAACATCGCCGTCGACATGGCCGCCGCGGCCGTCTTCTGCTCGGCCGAGGTCGCGTCGGAGCTCGGAATTGCCTACGACCATTGGGTTTTTCCGCTCGCCGCCGCGAGCGCCGCCGACACCTGGTTCGTCTCCGATCGCGACCGGCTCGATCGCTCCCCCGCGATCCGCGCGAACGCCGCCGCCGTCTTCGCGGCCACCGGCACCGGCATCGACGACGTCGCGCACCTCGACCTGTACTCCTGCTTCCCCTCCGCCGTGCAGATCGCCGCGGGCGAACTCGGACTCTCCCTCGACGGCGACCGCCCGCTCACCTGCACCGGCGGTCTCACCTTCGCCGGCGGGCCGAGCAGCAACTACTCCACCCACGGCCTGGCTTCGCTCGTCGAGCGACTGCGCGCCGACGCCGGCTCGCTCGGGCTGCTCACCGCCAACGGCATGTTCTCCACCAAGCACGCCCTCGGCCTGTACTCGAACCGGCCGCGCGGGGAGTTCGTCCACGCCGAACTCGGCACCGTCGCCTCCGCCACCCGCCCCACCCACGCCGACTTCGCCGGGGACGCCTCGCTGGAGACCTACGTCGTCCGCCACGGTGCGGACGGGCAACCGCTCGACGCCATCCTCGCGGGCATCGCCGCCGACGGTGCCCGGGTCTGGACGAACTCGACCGACGACGCCCTCCTCGACCGACTCGAGCGGGACGAACTCCTGGGCGAGCGCCTGCGCTTCGGCTGACATCGGCCGATCGGCCGATTCGATTCGAGCCGAATGCACGGAACGTCCAGCCGGTCCGGGCGCGTCAAAGCTGCAACGCGCAGCGACGACGCCGCACCGAGGGGGCCCGGATGAGCCGACGACGATGGAACCTCGAGCTCCCTCGCAACTGGAACCCCGCGCCGCAGGACCTGCCCGTCGGCGCGCACCTCGTCTTCGAACGCCGCACCTACGAACACCACGCCCTGCACCTCGGCGACGGGCGGATCGCGGAGTACTCAGAGGCCGGGGTGGTACGCCAGTCCACGATCGCCGAGGTCCGCAAGGGCAGCGGGTACTGGGCCCTGTCCGACGCCGACCGCCGCCACCCCGCCCTGTTCGACGGGCCGGAGGCCGTGGCGCGCATTCGGCTTCGGCTCGGCGAGCGGCAGTACAACCGCGGCGAGAACAACTGCGAGCACCTGGTGAACTGGGCGCTGTCCGGCCACCACCACTGCGACCAGACCGAGCTCGGAGTCGTCTACGTCGGACTCGGCTTCGTCAGTTGGCTGGTCTACAGCCACGACGAGCGGTGGCACCGTCGCCGGCTGGCGTCGACCTACCCGCACGCGCACCGCAACGCGATCGTGCGCCAGACGCGCTACGACCAGCTCCGAGCGCTCGGTCTGAGCCGATCGGACGCGGCGGCGACGACGAGGACAGGCTTGGCCCTGCAGGTGTCGCAGGCCGCCTAGAGGTCAGTGCCGCTCGGTCCAGGACTCGGACTGGGTCAGCCGGTAGAGGTAGGTCAGCGACGGCAGCACGACGGCCGCGGCGAGCGCGAAGACGAACAGCAACGCCTTCGAGGTGGCAGGTGCACCCGCGCCGTCGGACCCCGAAACGGGGGGTCGTGATCCACCGCACTGGACAGCTGACTGTGCGTCAGGTCACTTTCGATCGGGGGTGCGGCCTCGGCCACAGTGGGCAGGACCTCCGACACCGGCGTACCCACCAACCGCGCCGGGCGTAGCGGGGACGAACTCACCCCGAACCGAGGAGTCGATCGTGACCGTGCCGCAGCCGTCCGCAGAAACCCCCGAGGCGTTCGCCATCGCCCGTGGCCCGGCGGGAGAGATCCTCGTCTACGGCGAGATCGACCTGGCCACCTCGCCGGCGCTGCGCGACGTTTTGGCGGACACCCCGGGCGCTCCCGTCGTGGACCTCACGAACGCCACCTACCTGGACAGCACCGGGGTGTCGGCGCTGTACGAGCACGCGCACCGCGGCATGCAGATTCTGGTACGCGAGGACACCGCCGTGGCCACCGTCGTGCGGATCTGCGGGTTGCCGAACATCGCCACGGTGCACGCGGTCTAGCCGTTCGCATACCGCTCGGTAGGCCGGGTAGGCGCTCCTGGACCGCACGTCTAGGAGGTCATGTGAGTCCGACCAACCTGTTGCGCCGCCTACTCGGCCGCGACGGAAGAGCAGAGTCCGACGTCCGCGGGGACGACTCGCGCGTCGACGCCCGCCACGTCGGCGGCGATCCCGACCGCATTGCGCAGGAGGGAACGACGACGGGCACCGGATCCGGCGGTCACTTCGTCGGCCGAGTCGCCGGGGACGACGACTTCGCGGGCGAGGACGGCGCAGACCGTCGAGCTGCCCACACCAACGCAAGGAGCTAACCCATGGCATCGGTTACCGAAAGCATCGACGTCCAGGTCCCGGTTTCGACCGCCTACAACCAGTGGACCCAGTTCGAAACCTTCCCGCAGTTCATGGACGGCGTCGAGTCCATCAGGCAACTCGACGACAAGCGCCTGCATTGGCAGGTGAAGGTCGGCGGACAGGAGCGCGAGTTCGACGCCGAGATCACCGAACAACACCCGGACGAGCGCGTCGCCTGGCGCAGCACGGACGGCGAGTCGCACGCGGGCGTGGTCACCTTCCACCGTCTCAGCGACACCAGCAGCCGGGTCACCGCGCAGATCGACTGGTCTCCCGAGGGTCTGGTGGAGAAGGTCGGCGCCGCAGTCGGCGTCGACGACCACTCGGTCAAGGCCGACCTCGCTCGGTTCAAGGAGTACATCGAAAGTCGCGGCCAGGAGTCCGGAGCGTGGCGCGGCGACGTGTCCGCGCCCGGCACCGCCCGGTAGTCGCACACGCAGCCCGCGGCCCCCCCCGCCCCCTCCCGGCGGGGGGGGCGCCCGCGGCCGCCGCGCGGGGGGCGCCGCGGCGGCGGGCGCCCGCCCAAAACAGGAGGGGGGGCAGCGAAAGTGGGCCCCCCCCAGGCGGGGGGCCC
>JBQTIB010000182.1:0-12351 GCA_052389435.1 Sporichthyaceae bacterium
CCCGGACCCGGACCCCGATCCGGACGGGGAACCGGACCCGGACCCCGATCCCAATCCGGACCCCGATCCCGACGGCGACCCCGACGACGACCGCGACCGTGACCGTGACCGCGACCGGGACCGCGACCGCGACCGGGACCGCGACCGCGATCGCCACCACCACGACCGCGACGACGACGAGGAATCCGTCACGGCGTTGCCGAACACGGGCGCCAGCCCGTGGGTCGCGCTGGCAGCCTTCGGGCTGCTGGGCTCCGGAACCGTGCTCATGCGGTTCACCCGCCGCAGGGGTGCTTCCGAGTAGACCCGACAGGCACCACGCTTCGGCCGGTCCCGCCGCCCACCCGGCGGGACCGGCCGAATGTCTGTGTGGGGGCAACGAGACCGTCCGGGCGACGCACCCCGGTCTTCGCCCCCGCGACGATCGCGCCCGCCTACTATCGAGACCGTCGGGGGGCTTCGCCCCTCGGAAACCCGTTGCGAGTCGCCCCCCGGAGAAGCCGACCCACTTCCATGATCCGGTTGGACAACGTCACCAAGACGTACCCGAGTCAGGACCGACCCGCCCTGCGCGAGGTCTCTCTCGAGATCGGCAAGGGCGAGTTCGTCTTCCTCGTCGGCGCGTCCGGGTCCGGAAAGTCCACGTTTCTCCGCCTCGTGCTGAAGGAGGAGCGGCCGAGCACGGGTTCGGTGCACGTGCTGGGCAAGGACCTTGCGCGCCTGTCCAACTGGAAAGTCCCGACGATGCGCCGCCAGATCGGCACCGTGTTCCAGGACTTCCGGCTCCTGCCGAACAAGACCGTCTACGAGAACGTCGCCTTCGCACTCGAGGTGCTGGGCAAGTCCCGCGGGGTGGTCCGCAAGGTCGTGCCCGAGGTGCTCGAATTGGTGGGCCTGGCCGACAAGACCGATCGAATGCCGGACGAACTCTCCGGCGGCGAGCAGCAGCGCGTCGCGATCGCCCGGGCGTTCGTGAACCGCCCGCTGCTCCTGATCGCCGACGAGCCGACCGGAAACCTCGACCCGACGACGTCGGTGGGCATCATGAAGCTGCTCGATCGGATCAACCGCACCGGCACCACGGTCGTCATGGCAACGCACGACCAGGCGATCGTGGACCAAATGCGCAAGCGCGTCGTCGAGCTCGAACTCGGCCTCGTCGTGCGCGACCAGCACCGCGGCGTGTACGGGTACAGCGCATGAGGTGCGGCGCATGAGGCTGAGCTTTCTGGCCTCCGAGATCCTGACCGGGCTCAAGCGCAATCTGACGATGACCATCGCCGTCGTCATCACCAGCGCGGTCGCGCTGTCCCTGGTGGGCCTGGCCATGTTGACCGGCAAACAGGTCAACACCATGAAGGACTACTGGTACGACAAGGTCGAGGTCTCGCTCTACCTCTGTCTGCCGAACTCGGACACCGCGAGCTGCAAGTCCGGAGCGGTCAGCGACGCGCAGCGCGACCAGATCCGCGCCGACCTCGAAAAACTGCCGCAGGTCGCGGAGATCTACTTCGAGACCCAACTCGAGGCCTACGAGCGGTTCAAGACCGAGTTCGCCGGGGACTCCCTCGCCGAGGTCGCGACTCCGGACCAGCTGCCGGAGTCCTTCCGCGTGAAGCTGGCCGACCCCACCCAGTTCGAGGTCGTCACCAGCGCCTTCACCGGCCGACCCGGCGTCGCCGAGGTTCAGGACCAGAAGAAGATCCTCGAGCCGTTCTTCCGGGCCCTGCGAGCGGTCTCGGTCGGGTCGCTGATCCTGGCCGGCGCGATCCTGGCGGCCGCGCTGCTGCTGATCGTCAACACGATCCGGATCTCGGCGTTCAGCCGCCGCCGCGAAACCAGCATCAAGCGTCTGGTGGGCGCGTCGAACCTCGCCATCCGGCTGCCGTTCATCATGGAGGGCGCCGTCACCGGGGCGGTCGGGGCGACGCTTGCCACCGGCCTGGTCTGCGCGGCCCAGTGGGGCGGCGTCGAGCACTACCTCGAGCCGAACTACCGGTTCACCGAGTTCATCGGCTGGGGCGCGGTCGCCTCCACCGTGCCGTGGCTGTTCGTGTTCGGGATCGGCGTCTCCGGTCTCGTCTCGGCGCTGACGCTGCGCCGGTACCTCAAAGTCTGATTCGTTGCGCAGGGCCGGCGAGTCGTCGCCCCGCGATCGCTCGAGCCCGCCCTACCGTGGTGCGGAAGTGACTCAAGTGATTGATGGGGTAACTCTTCGTGTATGGACGACGAGCCGGAGCCACCGCGGTGGTGCTGGCGAGCCTGGTGGCCGTGGGCATCCCGACCGCCGGAGCCGCCGACGACCCGCGTGAGCGCAAGCGGACCGTCGACGCGCGGGTGAAGACCCTGGACGCGGAGGTGGATCGCTCCGCCGTGCGCGTCGCCAAGGCCTCGGCGGCGCTGGAGCGGGCCGCCGCCGAACTGCCCAAGGCCCGGGCGAGTCTGAGCGCGGCCAGGGCCGGCGTGCAGAACGCGCAGGCCGAGGTCGTCGCCGCCGCCGAGCGGCGGCGACAGACGCGGGACGACCTGCTGCACAACGCCCGCGTGCAGGACGCGGTCGCCTACGACGTGCTGCGCCGCCAGGAGGCGGTGGCCGCGCTCGCCCGCTCCGCATTCCTCCGCGGCGGAGACTTCGCCGCCCTCGGGGTCCTGATGGGCGCGCGCACGCCCGAGCAGTTGACCTCCTCGATGACCTACCTCCAGACCGTCCACCGCGCCCAGCGTGCCGCGCTCGACGGACTGGCGAACGCGGAGCGGAACCTGGAGGCGCGCCGGGGCGAACTGGCGGACCTGCAACGCCGGGACGAGACCGAACGCGTGGCAGCCGAAGCGGCCGTCGCGCGGGCCGGCGGGGCGGTCGCTGCCGCGGTCGGGGCGCAGGAGGCCGTCGCCGACCTGGTCGCCGACCGCACGGACGCCCTGGCGGAGGCGCGCACGCTCAAGGCCACCGTCGAGAAGCAGTTGGCCCAGCAGGAGGCCGAATCCCAGCGGCTCGCCAAGGTCATCGCCGCCCGAATCGCCGCCGCGAAGCGAGCCGCCGCCCTCGCCGGGAAGAAGGTTCTGCCGGGCAGCCTCGGGGGAGTGCTGTCGCTGCCCGCCGTCGGTCCCGTCACGTCGCGGTACGGCATGCGGTACCACCCCATCCTGCGCCGGACGAAGTTGCACACCGGCACCGACTTCGGCGTCCCGACGGGCACTGCAGTGCGGTCGGCGGCGGACGGCGAGGTGCTCCAGGTCCTCTACAACGGCGCCTACGGCCGCCGCGTCGTGGTCGACCACGGCCGGGTCGGCGGGGCGTACCTGGTGACCACCTACAACCACATGAGCCGCTTCGCGGTCCGCCCGGGTCAGCGGCTCGCGCGCGGGCAGGTGCTCGGCTACTCGGGTTCGACGGGCTGGTCCACCGGGCCGCACCTGCACTTCGAGGTGCTCGCCAACGGGCGGTTCGTCGACCCCATGACCATGCTGCGCCCTCGTCGCTAGGCTCCGCACATGGCACGGGAACGCGGACGGAAGGTCATCGCGCAGAACAAGAAGGCGCGTCACGACTTTTTCATCGAGGACACCTACGAGGCCGGGCTCGTCCTGACCGGCACCGAGGTGAAGTCGCTGCGCGCCGGTCGTGCCTCGTTGGTCGACGGCTTCGCGACCCTGCGCAACGGCGAGATGTACCTCCACGCCGTGCACATCCCCGAGTACAACGCGGGCACCTGGACCAACCACGAGCCGCGGCGCATCCGCAAGCTGCTGCTGCACCGGGCCGAGATCGATCGCTGGACGCTCAAGACGCGCGACGACGGGCTGACGATCGTGCCGCTGTCGCTGTACTTCTCCGACGGCAAGGCCAAGGTCGAACTCGCCCTCGCCCGGGGTAAGAAGCTGCACGACAAGCGCCAGACGTTGCAGGAGAAGCAGGCGAATCGGGAGATGTCCCGAGAGCTGCAGCGGCGCAACCGCGGCTATCGGGACTGAGCGCAGGAACAACGGCGAACGGCCCGTCCGAAGAACTCGGACGGGCCGTTCCGTGTCTAGGGTGCGGGGGCCGGATCAGCCGGCGCCGCCACCACCGCCACCGTTGCCGCCACCGCCGCCGGCGGACGAGCCGCCGCCGGAGGAACCGCCGGAGGAGGAGCCGCCGCCGTCGTAGTAGCGGCCGGGGATGTCGTCGACGAGGACGCCGGTGACGCCGCGGCTGCGAGCGGTGCGCTCGGAGTAGGGCTTGTCCTCGACCGTGTAGACCTTCTGGCCACGACGCTCGGCCTTGTTCACCAGGCCCTTGGTCACCGTGACGTTGTACGGGATGAGCACCGGGAACCTGCTGTTCCAGCCGCTCGGGTTGCTGAAGACGTAGCCCAGGCGGCCGGCGCCCGCGCGCTTCATGGTGGCGAGGTCGGTCAGCGAGCTGCCGATCACGGTCGCCCGGCGGCCGAGGTTGTGGGCGCGAAGCTCGGAGACGATCGCCTTGCCCTGGCGCATGCTCGGGCCCTTGACGTGGACGAAGATCTTCGCCGACCCGGAGCGCTTCTCGATGAAGCTCAGGGCCTGGTGCAGGCTCGGAACACGCTCGCCGCGGAAGGCGTCGTCGAACCAGCTGCCGGCGTCGCACTGCTGCAGGCGGCTCCAGGTGAAGGTGGAGACGTAGCCCGAGCAGTTCGTGGTCCGGTTGACCCGGCTGTCGTGCATGACGACCGGCATGCCGTCCCGAGTGAACTGGACGTCGAACTCGATGCCGTCGACCTTCTGCTTCAGCGCCGAGCCGAAGGCGGCCAGCGTGGACTCCGGCGTGTTGTACGTGCCGCCGCGATGGGCGATGGTCTCGCCGGAGCGACCGGCGCTCGCGTCGGGGACCGCCAGAGCGGTCGCGGAGGCGGCCATCACGGCGGCCGCGATCACGAAGCGCCTGCGGCGGGTGCCCCACCCATTGAATGCCATGTGTCGTTCCCCACCTGGTTCGGCGGCTGGGTGCCGCTGGTCGAAATCCCCTGCGTCGATATTCGGGCAGAACCGCACGAATGGAAGCCCGCGGATGCGAAATATGCCCGGCTCTTGGCAACTCCGTGGCAAGGGCCCTTTCGAGCCTGCCCTGCGGCTTGTGCGACCCATGACCCCACACAGGCGCGCCGGTCCGCAACTCCCGCACGCCCAAGGAGCCCGCCGGCGGTCAAACTGCCGGCGGGCTCCCAGTCGTACCTGGGGGATCTGCGCTCTCCCGTCCCCTACGAGATTCCGAGGGGGGCGGGAGTTCGGTGGCTGCGGGGGGTCAGCTACCGAGCTTTTTGACCTGCGATTCGACGAGTTCCAGGGCCTTGCCGAGCTCGAGCAGCGCCTTCTGCAGCGCGTTTGCCATGAACCCGTCGAGCCCGAGGTCCAGGACGTCGCCCAGCTTGGTCGGGTGGCTCTCGACCACCATGACCTTGTGGCCGCCCTTCTGGGCGTCTCGCACCCTGGACCGGGACACCGAGATGTCGTAGGGCAGCAGGATCGAGTAGTTGGCGTCCCAGCCGGCCGAGCTGCTGAACAGGTAGCCGCGACGGCCCTCGAAGCCGTACTTCTTCACGAGGTTGAGGTAGGACTTGTTGGTCGAGATGACCGTGGCGCGGCTGCGCTTGTTGAGGTCGTGCTTCTCGAGGGCGCGGACGATCTTGCGGGCCTCGGAGGCGGTGTCCAGCTCGCGCGGGTGCAGGAAAACGTGCTTGTCGTACTTGTCGGCGAGGTGCAGAACCTCGTAGATGTTCGGCGCCTGGCTGCCGTCGTTGAGCTCGCAGGACCGGAACTTGCTGTAGCTGATCTGGGTGACGGTGCCGGAGCAGTTGGTGGTCCGGTTCATCGTCTTGTCGTGCATGATCACCGTGCGGCCGTCCTTGGTCCACTGCACGTCGACCTCGACGGAGTCCGCGCCGGTCTTGAACGCGTGCTCGATGGCCTTGAGACCGTTCTCGGTGCGGGACGTGTCGTTGCCGCCGCGGTGGGCGATCAGCTCGGGGTCGTCTGCGGCGTGCGCGGCCGGGCTACCCAGGGCCACGGCGGAGCCGGTGGCCAGCGTGGTCAGCAGAGTGCCGGTGGCGATGCGCCGCGCGGTGTTTCGGATCGTCATGCAATTCCCTCCCCAGGGACGTTGTCAGCGAGCCAATCGTGCGATGCGGCAATAGGCCGATCGGATGACTTGCCGACTCCTACGAAAGGTTGGTGGCCCGCCTTGGCGACGATGTCCGCCCACGACCGGACATGTCGGACCGGTCCCGAGGTTCAGTCATGAACTTTCCCGGTCCCAGGTTTGCCAAGCCGCTGGTCGGGGTACCCCGGACGGCTCAGCCGCCGAGCGCCGCGATCTGGGACTCGACCTCGACCAGGGCCTTGCCGAGGTCGGAGAGGGCGTCGAGCAGGTCGTTGGCCATGAACCCGTCCAGACCCAGGTCGAGTACGTCGGCGAGTTCCGTCGGGTGCCCTTCCACGACCACGACCTTCTTGCCGGCCTTCTGCGCCTTCTTCACCAGCGATTCGGTGACGCGGGTGTTGTAGGGCAGCAGAACGGAGTAGTTGGCGTTCCAGTCGGCGGCCTGGCGGAACAGCAGGCCGCGCTGGCCCTTGTAGCCGTACTTGGCCAGCAGGTTCAGGTTGCTCTTCTCGGTGCTGATCACCGTGGCGCGGCTGGGCCTGTTCAGGTCGAACTTGTTCAGCGCTCGTACGATTTTGCGGGCCTTCGCGGGCGAGTCCAGGTTCCGGACGTGCAGGTACACGTCCTTGCCGGCGCGATCGACGGCCTGGAGCATCTCGTAGACGTGCGGCGCCTTGGTGCCGTCGTCGAGTTCGCAGGAGCGGAACTTCCGGTAGGTCATTTTCGTGACGGTGCCGGAACAGTCCGAGGTCCGGTTCATCGTGGCGTCGTGCATGACGACGGTGCGCAGGTCCCGGGTCCACTGCACGTCGATCTCGACGGCGTCCGCGCCCCGCGCGAACGCCTTCTCGACGGTCTTGAGCGAGTTCTCGGTCCCGTAGTCCGTCCCGCCGCGGTGGCCGATGACCTCGGGGCCCTTCGCCGCGTGGGCGGCGGGGCTGCCGAGGGCTATGGCCGATCCGGTGGCAAGTGTGGTGAGCAGCGAGCCCGCAACGATGCGGCGGGCCTGGTGGCGCCGCCTGTCGACAGATTGCATGGGGGTCCCTCCCAGTGCGTGTGTCAGGCATCCTGCTTCGCGGCATTGGGCCGAACGGGCGACTTGTCCGAGGCGGAAAGGTGATCGGACCCGCACTTGACGGCGATGTCCGTCCCTCTGCCGACATGTCGGGCCGTTTCCGAGATCCGGGGATTGCGAACGGGAGGTTGGGATTGCCCGAACATGCCGAAACGGCCCCACCCCGTCCGCGGGCGGGGCCGTTGTCCGACCCGTTGCTGACGGAGGGTCAGCTGACGCCGCCTCCGGCGGCGTCGGTCTTGCGGGAGTTGAGGCTGTCGAGCTGATCGGCTACGCCCTTGAGCGCGCGGCCGAGGTCGAGCAGCGCGGCCTGCAGGCCGTTGGCCATGAACCCGTCGAGGTCGACGTTCAGGACGTTCTTGAGCTGGACGGGGTGGTTCTCCACGACGACGACCCGGCGGCCCGACTTCTGCACCTCGTCGACCTTGGCGCGGGTCACCGGGATGTCGTAGGGCAGCAGTGTGGAGTAGTTGGCGTTCCACCCGGCGGCGTCGCGGAACAGCAGCCCGCGCCTTGTCTCGCCGCCGTACTTCTTCCAGATGTTCAGGTAGGCCTTGTTGGTGGAGATGACCACCGTGCGCTTGGTGTTGTTCAGGCCGTACTTCTCCAGGGCCCGCTCGAGCTTGTCGACCTTGGTCTTGGAGTCCAGGCCGCGCACGTGAACGTAGACGTCCTTGCCCGCGTCGCGCACGGCCATGAGCGCCTCGTACACGTTCGGGGCCTGGCTTCCGTCGTTCAGTTCGCAGGACCGGAACTTCTTGTAGCTGATCTGCGTGACCGTGCCGGAGCAGTTCGTCGTCCGGTTCATCGTGTTGTCGTGCATGACGACGGTGCCGAGGTCCCTGGTCCACTGCACGTCGATCTCGACGGCGTCGGCGCCCGAGGCGTAGGCGTGCTTGATGGTGCGAACCGAGTTCTCGGTTCCCCAGTCCACGCCGCCGCGGTGGCCGATGATCTCGGGCTTGACGATGCCGTCGTTCTCCGAATAGGCCGCGTGCGCGGCGGGACCGTAGGCCACGGCGGAGCCGGTGGCCAGGGTGGTCAGCAGTGCGCCGGTGGCGACTGTGCGCATGCGCCGGCGGGGCCGGGCACCGGAGGCGTCAGGCTGCGCCTGATCGGAGGTCGGAGTGTTCTGAGCCATGCGGTTCCCTCCCCAGGGACGTTGTCAGCGACTTGATCGTCGATCGCGACGTGTCCCGGATACGGGGGTTTGCAGGCTTGCTCAGCTCCCTGGCAGCGGAACTTGGTTCGCAAGCAGGGCGATTTTGGACATTCCCCAGCTTTGGCAAAGCACGGGCATACCGGGCGGGGAGAGTTCGTTGACTTTGGGCACACGCGAACGGGGAGGTTCTCCCGAACTGCCGTGGCTACTCGGGCTCGGTGCCGTCGTCGTTGATCTCGGGGGTCTCGGTCCACCCGGAGGCGGCGGGCTCCTCGGTGCGGACGCGTTCGTCGCGGATCTGGGGCGGCGCGCCCTGCAGTTCCCACATGCTGCGCTCGAGGTCGTTGGCCATGAAGCCGTCGAGCCCGAGACGCCCGAGCTGGTGGATGCCCAGGGGCTTGCTCTCCACCGCGATCACGAACTGCCCGCGCCGCTGCGCGCGCGCGACCTGCTCCTTGGTGATCTTGACGTTGAACGGCACCAACACCGGGAAGTCGGTCTTCCAGCCCTTGGCGTCGTCGAAGACGTAGCCGAGGCGCGAGGCTCCGTTGGCCTGCAGGCGCGCGAGGATCGGCAGGCGGCTGGCAATGACCGTGACCCGGGTGCCGAGTTCGGACCGCGAGATCGCGCCGATCAGCAGCCGGGCCTGTTTCGCATCCTCGACCTGCTTGATGTGCACGTACGCCTTGCCGTTGTGGCGCTCGACCTCGGCCAGCGCCGCCTTCAACGACGGCACGGGCTCGCCGTTGTCGGTCCGGCACTTGGCGACCTTGGCGTAGTCGGTCTTGGTGACGTCGCCCGTGCAGTTCGTGGTGCGGTCGAGCAGGAAGTCGTGCAGCAGCACGATTTTCCCGTCGCGGGTGAAGTTCACGTCGAACTCGACGGCCTTAGCCCCGGCCCGGAACGCCGCCTCGATGCCTTGGAGGGTGTTCTCCGGCCCGAGGTCGCGGGCGCCGCGGTGGCCGATCACCTGCAGGTTGCGGAACTGCGCCGGCACCTTCCGCTTCGCCGTCTTCTCGGGTGTCGTGGGGGCGGCCGTCACGGAGCGGTCCGGGGTCGCCGTCTGCGGCGCGGCGGCGACGTCGGGGGAGGCCTGCGCGGAGGCGCCGGCGACGAGGGCGGGGGTGGCGAGCACGGCGGCGGCGAGCATTGCCTTCAAGACCGCGCCGGTGTCGCCGCGGAATGGGCTGCGAGAGGCCCGGCGAGGGTTCGGCATACCCCTAGGACGAACGGAGATGCGTTCCCGGTGCCGCGTTGGACCGTGTGGGTGACGCGTTTGCGCAGGTCAGGCGCCGTCGAGCCCGACGATCGGGAAGGCGTCGCTCGGCGGGGCGTCCTCGGCGGGACGGTGGGCGCGGACCGCACGGCCCTCGACGGTGCCGGCCCGACCGAGGTTCGTCAGCGTCGAGCCGAGCTGATGGGCCATGAAGCCGGTGACGGCACTCTGGCCCGCCAGCAGCGCCCGCAGGCTCAGCGAGTGGTCCTGGACGGCCAGGACGTGGCTGCCGCGGCGCAGGGCCCGGTCCACCAGGTCGGGGGTCAGCGGGGTGTTGTAGGCGACGAGGACGGGGTAGCCGGCGTCCCAGCCGCGCGGGTCGTCGAAGACGAGGCCGAGGCGGTTGGCTCCCGCGACGTCGAGGCGGGCGAGCACCTCCTCGGAGTCGGCCAGCGTGGTGGCGCGTCGCCCGTCGTTGAGCCCGTACTCCTCGAGCTGGTTCACGACGCCTTCGAGTCGGCTGTCCGGCTCCGCGGTCTTCAGGTGCAGGTAGAGCCCCGCCTTGGTGGGCGCGAGCGCGGCCAGTGCCTCGTGCAGGGTGGGGATCCGGTCGCCGCCGTCGACGAGGCACTGCTCGCGGAGGCCGGCGAAGCTCCATCCGTCGACGGGGCCGTCGCAGTCGGTCGTCCGGTCCAGCGTCGCGTCGTGGAGCAGGACGGCCACTCCGTCGCCGGTGAACCGGACGTCCATCTCGACGGCGTCCGCCCCGGCGTCGATCGCCTGCTGCAGCGCCCGCAGCGTGTGCTCGGCGCCCACGTCGGCTCCGCCGCGGTGGGCGACCACCTCGAGGTCCTCCAGATGCGCCGCCCGGGCCGAACCGCCGAGGGAGGCGGAGAAGGCGACCGCGGCCGCGGCCGCGACGAGGACCGCGTTGCGCACCCATCCGAACACGCGGCCACCTCGGCGGCACTCGGAGTCGGCGAAGGCGCAGGTACAGCGGCCCGCGACGCGCTCGTGCATGGACATTCCTCCGCTGCGTTTCGGCCGACTCGGCAGGGCCGGCACGTACGACGCTATTCACGGACGGGGTCGAGAACGCGGGCCGATAGCAATTGCGAAACAAGGCTTTGCGCGAGCTCGGAACGGTGGGAAATTCGCCGCCTTTCGACGTGGGAAATGCACGTCGAGGCAGGGTGAATTCTCGCGTTCGGTCAGGTTCCGTCCGGGGTCGGGCTGTAGGAGGGAACGAACGGAATTCGCTTCTGGACCGAGCTGCTGCGGGTGTTCGGCGGCACGCGGTACCGGTTCAGTTGCTGCAGCGTCTTGTCGAGTTGATCGGCCATGAATCCGTCGAGGCCCAACCGGCCGAGGACCGCCTGGGCCATGGTCACCGGGTAGGACTCGACCGCCACCACCTTCGCTCCGCGCTCCTGCGCGCTCCGGACGAGCGCGGCGGTCACCTCGGTGAAGAAGGGAACGAGGACGGGGTAGTCCTCGTTCCAGCCCCCGGCCGTGGCGAAGACCAGTCCGACCCGCTTCGCGCCGAGAGCCTTCAGCCGCGGGGCGACGCCGGCGCCGCCGATCATGGTGGCCTTCGCGCCGTCGTTGTAGCCGAGCGAGGTCAGGACGTCGATGACCGTGCGGTACTGGGCGTCGAACTGGGTGTACTTGACGTCGAGGTAGAGGTGCATCGGGTGCGTCTCGAGGAACTCGATCAGCTCGTAGAGGTTGGGGACCTGGTCGCCGATCCCGGCGTCGCACCTGCGAACCTCCGCGTAGGTCCGCTCGGCGATCTTCCCGCTGCAGTCTGTGGTCCGGTCCAGGGTCTCGTCGTGCATCAGCATGGGAACGCCCTCGGAGGTGAAGCGCACGTCGACCTCGACCGCGTCCGCCCCGACCTCCCACGCGTGCCGCAGGGTGGACAGGGTGTTCTCCGCGCCGTAGTCGGTGCCGCCGCGATGCCCGACGACCTGCAGTTGCGCCGCCGGCGCGTCTGTCTGCGCGCCCGCCGGAGCGCCGAAGAACCCCGAGAGGGTGAGCGAAGAGGCCGTGGCGAAGAGCGCGGCCGCACGAAGTGCACGGCGCACGCCGGGCCGGTGAGGAATACACGTTCGCCGGAATACGACGAAGTGAGAATCGGCAGGGGTCGGCACCGGGGGATTCCTCTCGGGGTGGGTCAAGAGAAACAACGAACGGCACGGCCGCCACCGGGATGTGGGTCCCGTGGCGCCGGAATTCCGCTCGGCGCGTCACGGTATTGCCGGAACATTCTTGGGGGAATGGCCCGAGAGGAAACTGGAAGAAAACTTGGCGACACCCCGAAAGCGCCTGATCGACAGCAGAAAGGACATACCGCCCAAAACGGGTGAGTCGGCTCGCCGTCTTCGGGCAAGTGTCGACGGACAGGTGGAGAGGTCACGGGTGAGGCGATGCACGACTGGAGATCGCCTCACCCCTTTCGTCTCTACCTCTGTGTTGACACGCCATCGGCGGTCGGGGGTGGTCGGTGGGGGTCGAAGGGCGGGTGGTCCGGTCCGACGCGCCGCGTTTAACGGCAGAGATGGTTGCTGCGGTCTGTGGTCGGGGTTCTCCCCGCCGTCCGCCGGGTCGGTGCGGCGTGCGATGAGGCGCCCGTTGTGGTCGCCGTTGGCGACGTCGGGGAGCGGGGAAGGCGGGACGGGCGGGTGCGCGACGGCGGAGACGGAGGAAAGCCGCCACTCGGAGACGGGGGTGCGGGTGGGCGAAGCCCCCCGCTTCCGCAGGACGAAGTCCCGCGGTGAACA
>JBQTIB010000183.1:0-20574 GCA_052389435.1 Sporichthyaceae bacterium
CTCGGCGAGGACCTGCGTGTGCCCATCGAGGACCTGCGATTGCTCGGCGAGGACCTGCGTGTGCCCATCGAGGACCTGCGAGTGCTCGGCGAGGACCTGCGTGTGCCCATCGAGGACCTGCGATTGCTCGGCGAGGACCTGCGTGTGCCCATCGAGGACCTGCGAGTGCTCGGCGAGGACCTGCGAGTGCTCGTTGAGGATCTGGGAGTGCCCAGTCAGGATCTCCGAGTGCCCACCCAGGATCTGCGTCTGCGCTCGCAGGATCTGCGTGTGCTCGCCCTGGGTGATCGCGAACGCCTGGACCAGATGATGCGTGGCCCGGATCGCGGCGCCGTGATCGGCGACGTCCCGGTCCACGGAGGCGCGCAGGCCAGCCTCCATGTCCAGGCGGTACTCCACGGCGGCGACGCGCGCCGCCAGTTCTTCGTTGTTGGGCACCGACACGATTCCTCCACCACGCCAGGGGGCCATTGTCGCCGAAAACCGGCCTCTGGCCCAGGTCTAGGGCGCCGATGCCCGACCTGCCGGGACCGTACGTGGAGGCACCGACAGAAATCGGCTTGCCCGCGGCGTAGCGTCGCCGGGCCCTTGAGGCTCCGTCGGCCCGGCAGCGCGCACACCGACCTCTGCCCTTGCGCCGCGGCCCGGCTCGAGCGGCCGCTGAGCGTCGAAGACCTCGCGCGGCAGGCCACCATGAGCTCGCGCAACCTGGCCCGTCACCACGGACGTACCGCGAAGTCGTGATCTTCAGACCGCGATCACCTGGCGACGGCGAAGGACGCGAAGTCGGCAAGGTCGGGCGCGGAGTAGCCGGGTACAGATTCCACCGCCACCGTCAACGCCCCGAGGAAGCCGACGGTCGCCACGAGCGCGGCGAGCGCCGCGCCCGCCCAGGTGACACCGATGCGGTCGGTGGTCTGCATGGCTGGACCTCGCTCCCGGAGTGAACTGTCGATGCATTCATCGGTGACCCGGGAGGACGGCTCGCGATGCCACTGGTCCCCTTGGCGCGGGACGTTGGTCCCGACCTGAAGGCGCCTCAGATTCCCGCCCGCACGAACGCATTCGTTGGACGTGCGTAGATTCTCCCCACGAGTTCACGGATCGAACTTCCCGCGGACGCAGGGCCGTGAGAGGACTTCGCCATGAGGCCCGCAGACGTCAGCCGAGGAACGCCGATGGACACCGACCCGCTGGGCGAGGCACGCGCAGGTTTCGACGAGCTGCGAGTGGTGCTCGCCGACGCCGCGGCCCGGTTCTGCGCACTGCTGCGCACGGGTCCCGACCCGACAACGCCCGCCTTGGGCATCTGGAACGTCGGGGACCTCGCCGCCCACCTCTCGCACGCGTGGGTGGGCATTCCCGGGCTCGCCGCCCGCGATCTGGAGCGTGCCAAGGCCGGGGTACCCGACCCCGGAGTGCCGATCGGTCGGCCGAGCGGGGCGATGCTCAGCCACCCCAGCGAACTCGCCCCGATGACCGACGGCCTCGTGGCGAACGACCCGGAGCGCAACCTCGGCAGGATCGCCGATCGGATCGAGGCGTCGGCCAAAGAGTTCTGCGAACGCTTCGACCCCGACGATCCGCCCGGGCCGCGGCCGTGGATGCTCGAAGGCTTCTACGGCGAGGCGGACCTGTTCGCCGGGCACCTGCTCAGCGAGACCCTGGTGCACGGCTACGACGTCGCGACCGCGATCGGCGTGCCGTGGCCGATGGGCGACCGCGAGGCCGCCCTGGTGTTCCGCGGGTTCCTCCTGCCGATCATGGTGCAGCGCACGGCCCTGATGGCCCGGCTCGGCGCCCCGACGGGCCCGTCGATGGCCGTGGAGGTACGCCTGGCCGGGGACCTGCGGATCCTGCTGAGCAACACTCCGGCCGGCCTCACGGTGAACGCCCCCGGCGGTCCGCCCGTCGATGCGCACATGTGGGTGCGCCCCCGCGCGCTCGCGCTCATGGCCTGGAGCCGCCGCACCGTCGGGTCGGCCGTGCTGGGCCGCGAGGTGATGGTCTGGGGCCGTCGGCCGTGGATGGCGAAGAAGTTGCTGGCGATGGGACCCAAGGTCTGACCTACCGTCAGCCCGACAGTCAGTCAACTCGCGTCGCGTCGTCGAGCACCGTTGCCGATCTCGAACGGCTGGGCCTGCTGCAGTGCGATGCGTCCGAGGACCTGCTGTTCCGTGCTCACCCGTTGCGAGCGGCTGCTACCGACGAAGCTGACCATCCAGTGCAGCACGGTGGTGAGCCGATTCTTGAAGCCCACGATGTAGGCGATGTGCACCAGTAGCCACAGAAGCCAGGCCATCGGACCGGCGAAGCGCAGTCCCCCGACCGATGCCACGGCGCCGAAGCGGCTGATGGTGGCCATCGATCCCTTGTCCTTGTAGGCAAAGGGCACGCGCTCGCCGCTGCGAACCGCCGCGGCTGCGTGCCGCCCGCCCTGGATCGCGACCTGGGCGACGCCCGGATAGTCGCGCAGCGCAGCCATGTCGCCGACGACCTGAATCTCCGGGTGCCCGGGCAGGGTCAGGTCCTCGAGAGTTTTGATGCGACCGGCTCGGTCGATCTCGGCGCCGGTGCGTTCGGCGAGCAGCCGAGCGAGCGGGGAGGCCTGCACGCCCGCAGCCCAGATCTTGCACAGGCTCGGGATGACCGTGCGCTGGCCCGCGGCATCCTCGATCGTGACGCCCTCGAGGTCCATGTCCACGACCTTCTGCCCCAACTGCAACTCCACGCCGATCTCGCGCAGCCGCTCCGCCGCCTTGCCGGAGAGGCGATCTCCGAAGCTGCCGAGCACCTGCGGTGCGAAGTCGACGAGCACCACGCGGGCGTCGCGCGGCTCGATGGTCCGAAAGTCGTGCACGAGGGTCCGGCGCGCGACTTCGAGAATCTGACCGGCCATTTCGACGCCGGTGGGGCCGGCCCCGACCACGACGAAGGTGAGCAGCCGCGCGATCTCCGCCGGATCGGTCTCCAACTCCGCGAGTTCGAAGGCCCCGTAGATGCGCCCACGCAGTTCCAGGGCGTCGTCGACGGACTTCATGCCGGGCGCCCAGCGGGCGAACTCGTCGTTGCCGAAGTAGGACTGGCCGGCGCCCGCCGCGACGATGAGCTCGTCGTAGGGGGTGACGGTCACCCGGTCCAGGACGTGACTGGTGACGGTCCGCGCTTCGACGTCGATGTCCACGACGGTGCCGAGCAGCGTCCGAGCGTTCTTCTGCTTGCGCAGGATCGCGCGGGTAGGCGGAGCGATCTCTCCGGCGGAGAGTACGCCCGTCGCCACCTGGTAGAGCAGCGGCTGAAACAGGTGGCTCGCGGTCTTCGAGATCAGGGTGACCTCGACGTCCGCGCGCTTGAGTGCCTTGGCGGCGAACAGCCCGCCGAAACCCGATCCGACGATCACGACTCGCTTCACACGTTCCCCCTACCTCCGCGCGGGAACCCACACCGCGCTCGCCCCCACGGGCCACCTTGCCCGGGGCGGGATTGCCGACACCTCGCCCGGATCGGTGCGCGCCCCCGTTGCCGCGCCCGGTGCCTCGATCGGTACGGCCCCAGCGTAGGCGCCGCCCGCGACGCTCAAACGACGTGCGGCTGACGGAGCCTCAGCACGCCTGTGGCGATCGTCACGATTCCATGCCGCCCGGCCGGAGGCGCGCCGCGCTCGCAGGGGACGGGGCGACCACCCGACGGGCGGGTTCGTCGTTTACCCACACGACCGGCCCGGGTAGGCCCTTGGTAACCGATGTTGGAGGGGACGAGATGACCGACATAACCGCCAAGAAAGGCATTCTCAGCCGCACCAAGCTCCACGCTCAGGACGTCGGAACGGGTCGTCCGGTGGTGCTGCTGCACGGTTGGCCGCTGTCGAGCGAATCCTGGGCGGACCAGATCCCCGCGCTGGCCGTCGACGGGTACCGAGTCGTCGCCTACGACCGTCGCGGGTTCGGCCACAGCGACAAGCCGAAGAAGGGCTACGACTACGACACGCTCGCCGACGATCTGCACGAGGTGATGGAGGAACTCGACCTGCGCGATGCCACGCTCGTCGGCTTCTCGATGGGCGGCGGCGAGGTTGCCCGGTACGTCGCCACGTACGGCGAGGACCGCATCCGCAGCGTGGTCTTTGCGGCGGCCGTGACCCCGTTCCTCGCCAAGTCCGCGGACAACCCGGACGGTCCGCTGACCCCGGAGCTCGCCACGCAGTTGCGGGCGGGCTTGGAGAAGGACCGCGAGTCGTTCTTCGACGAATTCACCAAGGGCTTCTTCTCCGCCAACGGCGAGCTCAAGGTCAGCGAGCAACAGCGACTGCACGCCGTCGCGCTGGCGATGCAGTCCGACGAGCGTGCCGCGCTCGAGTGCATGGACGCCTGGGCCGGCACCGACTTCCGGCAGGACCTGCTGAAGGTGAACGTTCCCGCCCTGGTGCTGCACGGCGACGCCGACGCGACCGTTCCCCTGGAGGGTTCCGGCGCCCGCACGGCGGCGGCGATCCCGCGCAGCGAACTCGAGGTCGTCGCGGACGCGCCGCACGGGCTCAACGTCAGCCACGCGAGCGCGTTCAACGACGCCCTCTTGGCGTTCCTGGCGAAATAGGAGTCGACTGGCGCGGGCTTGTCAACCAATCGGTTGACGAAGCCCGCGCCTTCTTCTACGGTCTTATTCAACCAACCGGTTGAGGAGACGGGATGACGGACGACCTGTCCCGACTGTTCTCGGCCCTGGCCGATCCGACCCGGCGCGACATCGTCGCGCGGTTGACGCTGGGCGACGCGACGGTAGGCCAGCTCGCGGAGCCGTACGAGGTGAGCCTGCAGGCGATCTCCAAGCACCTGAAGGTGCTCGAGGACGCCGGGCTCGTCACTCGCAGCCGCGACGCGCAGCGCCGCCCGGTGCACCTCGAAGTAGCGGTGCTCGATCGCGCCACCGGCTGGATCGACACCTACCGTCGCAGCGCCGAGGAGCGGTTCTCCCGTCTCGACGCCGTGCTCGCCGACCTGGACAAGGAGCCAACACCGTGACCGCCGACCCGACCCACGCCGAGATCAAGGCCGACTCGGCCGTCCCGATGATCCACATCACCCGGGACTTCGCCGCCACCCCCGAGCAACTGTTCCGCGCCCACACCGATCCGACCCTGTTCGTCCAGTGGGTGGGGCCCAACGGGAGCCAGATCCAGACCGACTACTGGGACGCGCGCACCGGCGGCTCGTTCCGGTACTTCGGCAGCAGCGAGGGCGTGGAGTACGCCTTTCGCGGGTGCTTCCACGAGGTCCGCACGGACCGCATCGTGCAGACCTTCACCTGGGAGGGGATGCCCGACGGGGTCGCCCTGGAGACCCTCACCTTCACCGACCTCGGCAACGGCCGCACCCGCCTGCACGCGTCCTCGCTCTGCGACAGCTTCGAGGCCATGGAGGGCTGGTTGGCCAGCGGCATGGAGGTCGGCGTCAACGACGGCTACGCCAAGCTCGACGGGCTGTTGCGCCACGGGCTCTAGCGCACCGACGCCAGAGCGGTAGGCGCGCACACCGTAGGTATGCCCGATGTCACGAGTTCAAGACTTTGCCGATCTTCGGGAGAAGACGGATCACCCGGCTGGCGTAATGCCGTTGTGAACCTCTCGTTCACGGACCGTCAGTTCTGAGGCCAACTCAGAATCCATTGCCGCCCGCCAGTCGGGCGGACTCCCGCCTAGGTAGGTCTCATGAATCTCGCGAAGCGAATGGGCCTGACGGCTCTGGCCGTCGCGTCCCTCTCGGTGTTTGCCGCGCCGGTCGCGGGCGCCGCGACGACCGATGCCACTGCCCGCGACAACGGCAAGATCCGCGTCTGCATCGAGGACGTGCGCGACGACGCCCGGGTTCGCGTCGACCGCAAGACCAAGACCATCGACGACGGCGAGTGCTACACCTTCAAGAACCTCGACCGCGGCCGCGTCTACCGCGTCTCGGTGGACCTTCGCGACAGCCGCCGCGACCAGGAGATCTGGATCCGCGCCGAGCGTGAGGCCCGTCGCGTCACCTACTACGGCAACGACCGCCGCGGCGGCGACCGCTTCGACGACCGTTTCGACCGTCGCAACGACGACCGTTTCGACCGCTTCGACGACGGGCGTGGCTTCAACGACCGCTTCGACGGTCGGTACGACCGCTACAACGACCGGTACGACCGTGGCTACTGGGACCCGCGCCCCTAGCTGGCCGCACCCGCACGCCGACGCCCGACCGCCACCCCAGGAGGTCGGGCGTCGGACCAATTTTGCCGCTCCGGGTACGGGGCTCCGCAATTGGGTGAACGCGACGACAACGGCGGCCGGCCCCCGGACGAAACCCCGCGGCGGCGCGACGCCTTTGCGATTCCACGGGGCATCCTGCCGCTGTCGGCCGGCGTAGTGCCGGTGGGCGTCACCGTCCATGACCGTTCGTCAGTTCCGCCCCGCTGGGGCGGATTCTCGTCACCAGGGGCAGAGATTATGAAGCTCATCGCTCGCATCGGCGTTGCGGCCACCACGGTCGCGTGCCTGTCTTTCGTCGCCGTCCCCGCCGCCGGCGCAGCAGAGGCCGCCGACCGGTCCGGCAAAATCCGCGTGTGCATCGAAGACCTCGGTCGCGGCGAGGCCAAGGTCAACGTCGGCGGCTACGTCAAATACATCGACAGCGGGGAGTGCAAGACCTTCTCCAACCTCATTCGCGGCCGCGTCTACGGGGTCGCGGCGGACTCGCGCAACCGCTGCGACATCCGCAACGACGAACGCCGCGTCCGTGCCGACCGGGACCCGCGCCGCATCACCTTCTACGGCGACTGCGACCGCAACGACCGCCGCGACAACGGCGACCGCGATCGCCGCGACCGCGACCGCGACCGCGACCGCGACTAGCGATCACGCGAGGCCGATCGCTGAAAGGGATGTCATCCCCTTCGGCGATCGGCCCCGCTTCAGTCTCTGCTGTCCGGGTCGGCGGTTGAGACGGTCTGCTGCACGGGAGCGGGTTGGTCCTCGCTCGGGAAGTCGGCGAGGTCGCCGCGGCGCCGGCGGTCCCAGTCCTCGAAGGTCAGCTCGGACTGCAGGTAGAGCGTCGTCAACTCGGCGACGCTGCGGATTGCGTCCAGCGTGGTGCGCTCGTGGCCGTGGGTGGCGTCGGTGCCGAAGCCGATCAGCGCGGCGCGCGTCTCCGCGCCGGCTTCGATGGCGGCCGCGACGTCGGACCGGTAGTGGTCGAACACGTCGCGCCGGTGTTCGATCCCGTGTTGCTGACACAGCGTCAGCAGCTTGCGGGTGAGGTGGTAGTCGAACGGGCCGGTCATGTCCTGCATCGCGACGGTCACCCCGGTCTCCCGGGACTCGTGCACGGGCGCTACGACGGCCGAATCGATCGACACCATCTCCGCGACGTCGGCGTGCAGACCGTGACTCGCGCCGTGGCCGACCTCTTCGGCGATGGTGATGAGCAGATGCGAGGTCATCGGAAGCTCGACCTCGGCCTCCTTGATCGCCTTGAAGGCCGCCAGCGCCGCGGCAACGCCGGCCTTGTCGTCGAGGTGGCGAGACTTGACATAGCCACCGGGGGTGATCTCGGGCAGCGCATGGTGGGCCACGAAGTCGCCGACTTCGATGCCCAGGGCCGCCAGGTCCTCCGCGCTGTGCACGGGCTCGTCGACCCGAATCTCGACGTGCTCCCAGCCAATGCCCTGCGTGTCGACCTCATCGTTGTAGGCGTGCCCGCTCGCCTTGAGCGGGAGAATGGTTCCCGAGTAGGACACCTCGGGGTTGTCGGTGAAGATCGTGACCCGCGCACCTTCGGAGAACCGAGCGCTGTGCGTGCCGATCGGCACCACGCGGAGCCGCCCGTTCGGCTTGCGCGCTCGCACCGCCATCCCGATCGTGTCGGCGTGCACGACGATCGCGCGCGCCGGCGAGCGTCGCCGACCGGGCAGGGTGGCCAACAGCGCCCCGCGGCGGGTGAGCTCGAAGGGAATGTCGATCGCGGCGATGATCTCGCCGAGCTGTTGCATGATCTGGTCCGTTCGGCCGGTCGGGCTCGGCGTACGCAGCAGCTGGAGCATGACCTCGCGGGCCCACTCCTCGTCGATCGCCAGAATCTTTGGGTCGCTCATACCTGGTGATCCGAATCCCCTCTGTCGGTCGCGGCTCCGTATTTTTCCGGCTCGGCCCACACCGAGGGCAGCGGGCGCGTCGCCGGAAACAGCAGGTCGACGAAACGCTGCGCGGTCGGCTGCGGCTCGTGGTTGGCCAGACCGGGCCGCTCGTTGGCCTCGATGAAGTGGTATTCCGGCCCATCCACGCGCGGGACCATCAGGTCCATTCCCACCACGGGGATGTCGAGAACCTCGCTGGCCAGTTCGGCGGCCGCGGCGAGCTCCGGGTGCAGCTCCGCGGTCACGTCGTGGATCGTGCCGCCGGTGTGCAGGTTGGCTGTCCTTCGCACGGCCAGTTCGGTGTCGGCGGGCAGCACGTCGTCGAGGGTGAAGCCCGCGTCGGCGACGACGGCCTCGGTGGTCTCGTCCAACGGGATGCGCGACTCCCCTCCGGTGGCCGCGCTGCGCCGCCGGCTCTGGGCCTCGATCAGTTCGCGTACCGTATGGCGGCCGTCTCCGATCACCGCGGCGGGCCGTCGGACCGCAGCCGCAACGACCTGACGGTCGATCAGGAGAACGCGAAGGTCGTCGCCGTCGACCAGTTCCTCCAACAGGACGTCGGAGCAGTAGGCCTTGGCGGCCTCGACTGCGCAGACCAGACCGTCCGGATCGGCGACTCCGACGGTGATCCCCTGGCCCTGTTCGCCGCGAGCGGGTTTGACGACCACCGAACCCACCTCGGCGAGGAACTCGACGTCCCCGGACCCGCCGTCGGCCGTCCGGCCACGCGGGACCTGCAAGCCCGCTCGGGCGAGAATGCGACGGGTCACCCGCTTGTCGTCGCACCGGCTCATCGCCACGGCGGTGGTCAATTCGGACAGCGACTCTCGGGTCACGATGCGTCGCCCGCCGTGGATGAGGCGGAGCTCGCCCCAGCTCGGATCGAGCACCTCCACCTGGATGCCGCGACGAATCGCCTCGTCGGCCACGATCCGGGCGTACGGGTTGAGCTGCGCGAGCTCCTCGGCCGGGCTCGCGGCGAACAGGCGTTCGTTGATGGGGTTCTTCCGCTTGACGCAGAACACCGGCTCGCGCACGAAGCCGAGACGTTCGTAGAGGCTGATCGCCGGAACGTTGTCGTGGATGACGGACAGGTCGACGAACGCCGCGCCGACTTCGTCCATGCACTGCGCGAGCGCCAGGACGAGCGTTTCGCCGACCCCCGGACGGCGGCACTGCGGATCGACCGCGAGACACCACAGGCTCGAACCGCGTTCGGGGTCGCCGAAGGCCGCGGCGTGGTCGATGCCGGTGACCGTCCCGACGATCTGCCCGCTGACGACCTCCTCGGCCAACAGGTAGTGGAACGCGTCGGTCTCGGCGTTGACCAGCAACTGGTCCGGCGGAGCGGAGAGCATTCCGCAGGCCGCGTAGAGCCGGTTCACCGCGTCGGCGTCGCTGCGATCCCGCAGGGGCCGGATGCGGACGACGGACTCGTCCGATCCGCGCGGCGGCGGCCGCGAGTCGGCGAGCTTGAGCCGGTAGGTCACCGACGGATCGATGAACAGCTCGAACGGTGCGAGGCTGACCAGCACCTGCGGCTCGGTGATGTACATGCAGATGTCGCGGCGACCGCTGGCCTCCTGCGCCAGGACGTCGAGCAGGGACTCGTGGTCGGCGAAGGTCTGACCGAAAACGAGCCGCCCCCAGCCGCATTCGAGGGCGACGTCCTTGGTGGTGCCGGGCGAGCGCCAGGACTGCGCCTGCCACCATTCCCGGCCCCGCTCCGTCTGCGGGAGCGTCGTCATCTCGTTGCCTTTCTCCATTTCAGACTGCATGGCTCTGGAGCCACAGTTCCAGGAGCGCCAACTGCCACAGCCGGTTGCCGCGCAGCGGCGTCAGTTCTCCGTTCGGGTCGGCGAGCAGCCGAGAGACCTCGGCGTCGGCGAACAGTGCACGCTCGCGCGCCGCGGGGGCGTGCAGGGCGTCGCGCACCATGTCCAGGTACGGGCCCTGCAGGTGCTTGAGCGCCGGCACCGGGAAGTAGCCCTTCGGCCGGTCGATGACCGCATCCGGGATCACCCGGCGTCCGGCCTCCTTGAGCACGCCCTTGCCGTCCTGCGCGAGCTTGAGCTCGGGCGGGCAGGTCGCGGCGAGCTCGACCAGTTCGTGGTCCAGGAACGGCACGCGCGCCTCCAGGCCCCAGGCCATCGTCATGTTGTCGACGCGCTTGACGGGGTCGTCGACGAGCATGATCTGGGAGTCCAGGCGCAGCGCCGCGTCGACGGCCGTTTCCGCGCCCCGGGCGGCGAAGTGGGCCTCGACGAACTCGCGCGCGACGTCCCGATCGAGGCGGTACGCCGGGTTCAGCCCGGCGTTGCGGTCCTGCGGCGTGCGGTCGAAGAAGGCCGCGGCGTAGGTGCCGACCGGGTCGTTGCCGGCGGTTCGCATCGGCGGGTACCAGTGGTACCCGGCGAAGACCTCGTCGGCGCCCTGACCGGACTGCACGACCTTGACGTGCTTGGCGACCTCCTCGGACAGCAGGAAGAACGCGACGGAGTCGTGACTGACCATCGGTTCGCTCATCGCGGCGATGGCCCGCGGCAGCGCGGGGAGCATCCGTTCGGTCGGGACGCGAATCTGGTGGTGGTCGGTGCCGAACTCGCGGGCAACGACGTCGGAGTACTTGAACTCGTCGCCCTCCTCGCCGCCGGCGGCTTCGAAACCGATGCTGAACGTTGCCAGTCCCGTCTGCCCCTCCTGCGCCAACAGGCCGACGACGAGGCTGGAGTCCAGCCCGCCGGACAGCAGCACGCCAACGGGAACGTCGGCGACGAGCCGGCGGCGGACCGCGGTGCGCAGCGAGTCCAGGACCGCGTCCTCCCAGTCCCGCGCGGACCAGGCGGCCTTCGCGGCGTCGCGAACGAACTCGGGGCGCCAGTACTCGCGTTCGCGCCGGCGGCCGTCGGGCTCGATCACGAGCATCGTCGCGGGCGCGAGCTTGGACACCCCGGCCAGGATCGTCCGCGGCGGCGGGACGATGGAGTGGAAGGTCAGGTAGTGGTGCAGCGCGACGGTGTCGATTCCGGTGTCCACGCCGCCGCCGGCGAGCAGCGCCGGAAGCGTCGAGGCGAACCGCAGGGCGCCGGGCCGTTCGGTCAGGTAGAGCGGTTTGATGCCGAGCCGGTCGCGGACCAGCACCGTCTTGCCGCTGTCGCGTTCGTGCAGGCAGATCGCGAACATGCCGAGCAGGTGGTCGACGAAGTCCTCCCCCCACTGCGCGTACGCCTTCGCGACGACCTCGGTGTCGGAGGTGGAGAAGAACCGGTGACCCGCGGCGATCAGTTCCTCGCGCAACTCGGGGTAGTTGTAGATGCAGCCGTTGAAGACGACCGTCAGCCCGAGGTCGGCATCGACCATCGGCTGGGCGCCCTTCTCCGACAGATCGATGATCTGCAGCCGTCGGTGTCCGAGGGCTAGGCGTCCGTTGGACCAGACGCCGCCGCCGTCGGGGCCCCGGTCCTCCATCGTCGCGGTCATGCGATCCACGGCCGCCACGTCGGCCCGTTCTGAGTCCAGGCGTAGCTCGCCTGCAAATCCGCACATGCCGGGGCCCTACCCCTTCATGAAGATCGCCACCCTCGCCACGAAGGTTGGGACAGAACGCACACGCCGCGATCGCGCGACTACTGCGTGGCCGTGGCCGCGCTCGGTCGACACCAGACCCGGTCCGCAGGCGGGCGCGTCGGTCGCCCCGCGGCGCGGCGACGTCGGGCGCCCGGTAGAAAGGCGAGGTGAGCGTGGACGTCGTCGTCGTGGGAGCGGGCCTCGCGGGCCTCGCGGCAGCCGTGCGCCTGAGCGCTGCCGGGCGCGAGGTATCGGTGCTCGAGGCCTCCGACGGGGTCGGCGGACGGATGCGGACGGACGTCGTGGACGGGTTTCGGCTCGATCGCGGCTTTCAGGTCTACAACACCGCCTACCCCGAGGGCCGCCGCGTCCTGGACTACGACGCGCTGGCGCTGCGCTCGTTCGCCGCGGGCGCGGTCGTGCACCACGACGGCCGCAACCACGAGGTGCTCGACCCGCGACGCGTGCCGAGGGCGGCGCTGCGCACGCTCCGCTCGCCGCTGCTGTCCCTGCCCGACAAGGTGCGCATCGCCGCGTTCTCCGCCTGGTGCGGGTACGCCCCGGTCCCACGACTGGTGGCCGGGCGGGACCGCCCCACCCAGCAGGACCTCGCTCGCTTCGGCATCGGGCCGGGCGGGATCGAGCGCTTCGCCCGCCCGTTCCTGTCCGGGGTGCTCGGCGAGCGGGATTTGGCGACGTCGGCCCGGTACACGCACCTGGTGTGGCGCACGTTCGTGCGCGGCTCCTCGGTGGTGCCCGCGGCTGGGATGGGGCAGATCCCGGAGCAGTTGGCGGCTCGGCTGCCCGCCGGTGCGCTGCGGCTGGGCACGTCCGTCGCGGCCGTCGAGGAGGGCGGGGTGCGCACCGCCGACGGGGAGCGCATCGCGGCGCGGACGGTCGTCGTGGCGGCCGACGCCGTCGCCGCCGTCGGGCTACTGCCCGGCCTGGCCGCGCCCGCCTGGAACGCGTTGACCACCGTCTACTACGCGACAGTGGCCCGTCCGGACCTGCGCCCGGTGCTGCATCTCGACGCGGACCGCCCCGAGCTCGCCATCAACGCGGTGGCGATGTCGGCGGTGTCGGCACGGTATGCACCGCCCGGGCGTGCGTTGATCGCCGCCAGTGTCCCCGGCGACCGACGGGGACAGACCGATCTCGGTGCCCGGCTGGCGCAGCGTCTGGCCCCGATGCTGGAGATCGACACGGGCGAACTCGAGGAGATCGCCCGCTACGACCTTCCCTACGCCCTGCCGGCGATGCCGCCGCCGTTGGCGCTGCGCAAGCCGGTGCGGGTGGCCGCCGGCCGGTTCGTCTGCGGCGACTGGCGGGACACCTCCTCGATCCAGGGCGCGCTGGTGTCGGGTCGGCGCACGGCCGAAGCAATCCTCGCCGAACGCTAGATGCGGAACGGGAACCCGAACCGGGTGTGCACGCCCGGGGAGAACGCGACCTGGTCGGGCGCGCGGCCGAGCAGGTCCGCGAAGCCGGCCTCGGCCAGCAGGCTGCCGCGCAGGTCCACGACCTCTGCCCGGTGCAGCGGCCACGTCGGGTGGGCGTTGGGTACGAAGTAGGTCGTGCCGAGGACGCTGGTGTGCAGGCCCCATCGCGCGGACAGGAAGTGGTCCAGCGGGCTGCCCTCCATCGACTCGCCGACGCGGACCGCCATCTCGACGTCCGGTGCGCTGCGGGTGCGCACCCGGCTGCGGTAGCGGTGCACGAGGCCGTCGGGTCCGGGGCTGCACGCGTGCTCCATGCGCGCCCACCGGTACGGCACGGCGAATCCCGCGCGCGCCCCGGCGACGACGGCGAGCCGATCACAGTCGAGCGACAGGAACACGACCCCGCGGCGGCCGGTGTGGTCGACCGAGTAGAGCCGGATGTTGGTCTCGAGGAAGTCGCCGAACCACGGCACGCGGATCCGTCGCCCGAAGCCTGCGTTGCACATCCGGAACGGCACGAGCCCGACGTAGGTGGAGCCCTCGAACACGTCGGGGAACACCCCGGCGGGAAACAGGTGCGCGACCCGCTCTGGCTCCACGGCCCAGTGCGCGTAGGCGAGGTCTCGCCAGTCCTGGTGCATCAGCACCGGTCCGCGCAGCGTCGGCGCCAGCACGTCGACGGCGTCCGGAACGATCCGATCCGCACGGCGGGCCGCCACGGTCGCTCCGCCATCCGCGTCATAACGTTTCACAACCGTTGCAACGCACGGGGCCGCTACACGACTCCGGTGTTGTGCGTAAGCCGCGTCACGTCGCCCGGGCACCTACGTGGGTCAGTCCGCCATCGTCAGCCCGCCGCTGACGCTGAGCACCTGGCCGGTGATGTAGTCCGAATGTTCGGAGCAGAAGAACAGCACGGCGTCGGCGATCTCCTCCGGCGTCGCGAGCCGGCGGAACGGGATCGCTTTGATCAGCGCGGTCTGGATGTTCTCCGGCAGGGTCGCGAACAGCGGGGTGTCGGTCGGGCCGGGACAGACGCAGTTCACGTTGATCCGGTGCCGTGCCATCTCCCGCGCCAGGGACTTGGTGAACGCGATGAGCGCGCCCTTGGTGCCGGAGTAGACGGTCTCGCCCATCGACCCGACGCGGCCGGCGTCGCTGGCGATGTTCACGATCTTCGCCGTTCGACCTTCGGCGAGGATCGGCTGCAGCAGGGCGTGGGAAAGCCTGACGGGACCGAGGTAGTTGACCGTGGTGAGCGTCTGCCACAGCTCGTCGTCGTTGTTCATGAACGGCTCGACTCGGTCGAAGCCGGCGGCGTTCACCAACAGATCGGGCAACGTCCGCGCGGCCACCAGGTCGTCGCGGAACGCGAGAATCGCGGCCGGGTCGGCGAGGTCGAGCGAGTACGGCGTCGCGGCCGCACCGATCGACGCGGCGGTGGCCCGCACTCCCGCGCCGTCCTTGTCCACGACCGCGACCGCGGCGCCAGCCGAGGCCAGCGTCACCGCGATCGCGCGGCCGATCCCGGAGGCGGCGCCGGTGACGACCGCGAACTTCCCGTCGAGATTCACGACTGCGCCTGGGCACTGGGAAAGACCGGCGGGCGCTTCTCGCGGTGCGACTGCACTCCCTCGACGACGTCCGGCCCGCCGAAGCCGATGAACTCGTAGGCGAGCGAGGCGTCGAAGATCGGGCCCGCCTGGCGGTACCAGTGGTTGAGCACGTGCTTGGTCCAGCGGATCGCGGGCTGGGCCATGTTCGCGAGGTCGGTCGCGACGGCGAGGGCCTTTTCGTGGACGATCTCGTCGTCGACGCACAGCGACACGAGGCCGATGCTCTCGGCCTCTTCGCCTGTGATCGGTTCGCACGTCAGCAGGTAGGACTTGGCCTTCGCCATGCCGCACAGCAGCGGCCAGCAGATCGCCGCGTGGTCGCCGGCCGCGACGCCGAGACGTGTGTGGCCGTCGATGATTTTTGCCTTGCGGCCCACTACCGAAACGTCCGCCAGCAGCGCCGCGACGAGCCCGGCGCCGACCGCCGGTCCATGCACGGCGCTGACGATCGGCTTGGAGCAGTTGATGACGTTCAGGACGAGGTCGCGGGCCTCGCGCATCACGCGGTTGCGGATGTCGTAGTCGGCGACGATCTCCTCCACCATCTCGAAGCTGCCGCCGGCGGAGAAGCCCTTCCCGGCCCCGCCGAGCACGGCGGTGCGGACGGAGGGATCGCGATCGACGGCGAGCCACACGTCGGCGAGTTCGCGGTGGCCGTCGGAGGTCACCGCGTTGAGCCCGGGCCCGTCGAGGGTGATCCGCAGGACACCGTCGGCGGGGCGGTCGAACGTGAGCGTCGGATAGTCGGCGGCATAGTCGATGGCCATGCGGGTCTCCGTAAAAGTGATGAGGGGTCAGGCAGAGCGCACGGCGCGGGCGATCTCGCCCCAGCGGCCGAGGTTGTCGGGGTTGCGTTCGAGGTCGTCGAAGGTCAGGTAGGAGACGACCCGCTCGGCCAGCGAGCCGTACCTGGCCAGGAGCGTGTCCGCGATCGTGTCCCACGGTCCGACGACGGCGTAGTGCTCGAGCATCTCGTCGGTGATCGCCGCCTCCATGCCCGCCAGGTCGCCGTCGCGCAGCAGACCGCGGACCGTGTCGGTCGTGCCCTCGAACCCGAGGTCGTCGAACTGGAAGGAGTAGTTGGGCGTCGAGCCGTAGAAGGCGATCTGACGCCGGGCCCGCCCGGTGAGAAACGCCCGCTCCTCCGGGGTGTCGCCCGGCGCGATGAAGACGGGGATGAGCAAGTCGACGGCGCCCGGCGTGCGGCCCGCCTTCTTCTCCCCCTCCGCCACCGCGGGCAGCAGGCGCTCGCGCAGGTAGTGCATGGAGTGCAACGGGTGGACGTGGATACCGTCGGCGATCTCGCCGGCCATCGCGCACATCCAGGGCCCGACGGCCGAGACGTCGACCTTGATGTCGCCGTAGTCGTGCGCCGGCGGACGCCACAGGTCCGGCAGCAGGGTCAGGTCCCAGTACGTGCTGTGGTGGTCGAGCTTGCCGCCGCGGAAGGCGGCGAGGACGTCCTTCACCGCCAGCAGATAGGACTTCATCCGGCCGCCGGGCGGTTCGAACTCGACGCCGTACCGCCGCTCGATGTGCGCCTTGATCTGCGAGCCGAGACCGAGACGGAACCGGCCCTCGGTGTTGCCGGCCAGCTCCCACGCGGTGCCCGCGGCGATCATCGGGCTCATCGGGAAGGCCACCGCGATGCCGGTGGTGAAGTTCAGCGTCGGGGCGGCCGTCGCGGCCGTCGCGATGTTGATCCACGGTGTCTGGCCACCGACGTCGGTAAAGGTGATTCCGGTGAACCCCGCGCCCTCGAGCCGCCGGGCCAGGGCCGCCGTCTCGTTCCAACGAATCGGGCCCACCATCGCGTCGATCTGCATGCGGCCTCCGCTCGGTCCTGCGCTGCAGGGAGCCTAGGCGGCTCCGGATCGAGGTTCTTCCTACGTACCCGAGGGCCCGCCTCCTTCCGATTCGCCGCAATCGGCGGATCCCTGGCTTGTCGACGGGTGACCGCAGGGTTGCCCGGAGGTGGTCTGGACGTGAGCAACCCCTCGTGTTCTGCCTCCTGACAGTCGCCGTTCGGCCGTCACACTGAGGCGGTGGTCGTCGCGACGGTGAAAATCCCGGCGGCGCCCGCAGCCCCGACCGTTGCCGCGTACTCCCCCCGGCGCCACGATCTCGATGCGCTGCGCGGCGTCGTCATGCTGCTTGGGATCGCACTGCACGCGGCGATGCCGTTCTTCGCGACGATTTGGCCGGTGCCGGAGCCGACGGCGTCGCTCGACGCCGGATTCGACGAGTTCGTGCAGGCCGTCCACGGCTTCCGGATGCAGGTCTTCTTCGTCCTGTCCGGGTTCTTCGCCGCGATGCTGCTGCACCGACGCGGCCCGGCCGCGCTGGTGGCGCACCGGGGCACGCGCGTCTTCGTTCCGCTGGCGATCGGCGTGCTGACCGTGGTGCCGCTCGTCGACCTGGCCGGTACGGGCTCGGCCCCGAGCTACGCCGAGTGGCTGCGGACCACCCGCGCACTGCACCACCTGTGGTTCCTCTGGTTTCTCTGCCTGTTCGTTCTCGCGCTGGCCAGCGCCTACGCCCTCGTCCGCGTCGCGTTCGGCCCGCGCGGGCCGCGGCTGCCGGCCGCCGCCCGCCCCGCCGGTTTCGCCGCCCTCGCCGCGATCACCGTCGCCGCGCAGTACGTCATGGTCGGCTCCGGAGCGGAGCGGAACTTCGGTCCGGGACTGTCGATCCGGCTCCAGCCGGACGGCGCCACACTCGTCTACTACGCCGCCTTCTTCGCCTTCGGCGTTGCGCTGTGGTCGGCCAGCGCCCGTTCCGGGGCGGCGCTGGTGGACACCGTCGGCACGCGGTGGCCGCTGCTGCTGGCCGGCAGCCTGGCGGTGGTGTTTCCCCTCGCGGTCGCCGCTACGTGGCAGGACCCGACGGGCCCCCGCCTTCCCGCAGCGATCCTCCAGGCCGCCTACTCCTGGGGCATGGTCCTGGGCCTGATCGGGCTATTCCGGCGCGTTCTGCGGCGGGAGCGACGAGTGGTTCGCTACCTCGCCGACGCGAGCTACTGGATGTACCTGATGCACCTGCCGCTGCTGCTCGTCGTGCATCGCCTCGTCGCCGAGTGGGACGCCGCGGCCTTGCCCAAGTTCGCGGTGCTGTGCGGCACCGTGACCGTTCTGCTGCTCGCCGGCTACCAGGCGTTCGTCCGGCACACCGTGATCGGCCGGGTTCTGCACGGCCCGGTTTCGCCGGGCGCTCCGCGTCACACCGGTTCCGCGGTCAACGTCGGGTAGACTGAGGTAAGCGTGGCCGTCTGGCCGCGCTTTTTCGCGGGCCTGAAAAGGTTCGCGCGGCCGTCGCCGTCAGTTGCTCCCGCCAGGGTCTGCTCACGCATTACCGGCCCCCGCAGTCTGGAGCACCTGATCTTGTCCGACCGTACTCACTCTTTTAACTCGGGCCCGGCTCGTTCCGAAAGCCGTCGTCCCTCCTCGACCCGCAGCGGCGCGCCGTCCCGCTACGGCCGGCCCCAGCGGGAGCGCGAGCCCCGCATGGAGGCCCCGCCCATCGACGTCGTCGCTGCCGCCGCCCTCGACGCGGCCCTCGACCTCGCCGCGGCCACCCCGGCCCCCGAGCTCAAGAGCTTCGGCAAGCTCGGCCTGCCCGAGGCCGCGCTGCGCGCCCTGGACCGCGCCGGCATGCACCGCCCGTTCGCGATCCAGACCGTCGTCCTGCCCGACGCCGTCGCCGGCCGCGACATCCTCGCCCGCGCCCAGACCGGCTCCGGCAAGACGCTGGCCTTCGGCCTCCCGCTGCTGGCCCGCCTGCACGCCAACCCCCTCGGCTACGGCGCCAACCACAAGGGCCACATCCGGGCCATCGCCCTGGTGCCGACCCGCGAACTGGCCCGCCAGGTCGCCGAGGCGCTCATCCCGCTCGCCAACCCGCTCGGCCTGACCGTCGGCCTGGTCTACGGCGGCGCGCAGATCCACAAGCAGATCGAGAAGCTCAACCGCGGCGTGGACCTGCTGGTCGCCACCCCGGGCCGCCTGATCGACCTGATGAACCGCGGCGCGGTCCACTTCGACCAGGTCGAGGCCACCGTGCTGGACGAGGCCGACTACCTCGCCGACCTCGGGTTCCTCCCGGCTCTCACGACGATCCTCGACGCGACGCCCGCCGGCTCGCAGCGCATGCTGTTCTCGGCGACGCTGGACCGCGGCGTGGCCCTGTTCGTCGAGAAGTACCTGACGGACCCGGCGATCCACGCGATCGCCGACGGCGAGCAGTCCGCCAGGGACCTCATGACCCACAAGATGTTCGTGATGGCCGGTCACGAGAAGCAGGCCATCGCCGCGGAGATCGCCGCGCGCCCCGCCCGCACCCTGTTCTTCACCAAGACGAAGGCCGGCGCCGACGAGCTCGCCGCGGCGATGAACCGCCTCGGCGCCGACGCGGCCGCGATCCACAGCGACCTGAACCAGCGTCAGCGGATGAAGGTGCTCGACGCCTTCACCGTCGGCACCACCCGGGTGCTGGTCGCCACCGACGTCGCCGCGCGCGGACTGCACGTGTCCGACGTCGACGTCGTCGTGCACTTCGACCCGCCGCACGACCACAAGGACTACCTGCACCGCTCGGGCCGCACCGCCCGCGCCGGTGCCGCCGGAACCGTCGTGTCGTTCGTGACGGGCAATCAGGTTCGCCGTACCGCGAAGCTGCAGGAGAGCGCCGGCGTCGTGGTGGACAAGTACAACGTCGCTCCCGGCCACGAGGCCGTTCGCGCGCTGGCCACCTCGGGCAAGGAGATCCCGCCACCCCCGCCGCCCTCGAAGGCCGAGCGCGGTCGTCTCGAGCGCGCCGGGCGGATCAACCGCTCGGGCCCGCGCCCGGAGCACGCCCACACTCCCCGCCGTTCCGAGGACTCGCGTCCGCCGCGCACCGAGGGCTACCGTCCCCCGCGCATCGAAGGCGCCCGGCCCTTGGACGGCGCGAGCTACCCGTCCGCGCGTCGCGAAGACTCGCGCCCGCCGCGCAGTTTCGACGACTCCCGCCCGGCGCGGACGGAGAACTTCCCGCCCGCCCGCCGCGAGGACTCCCGTCCCCCGCGCACCTTCGACGACTCCCGCGCCCCGCGCACCGAGGGCTACCGCCCCGCGCGCAGCGAGGACAGTCGGGCTCCGCGTCGGTTCGAGGACTCGCGTCCCTCGCGCAGCGAGGACTCCCGTCCCCCGCGCCGGTTCGAGGACTCTCGCCCGTCGCGCGGCGAGGACTCCCGTCCGGCTCGCAGCTTCGACGACTCCCGTCCCGCGCGCCGCGACGACGACCGTCGTCCGGCTCGCACGGAGGACTCGCGGCCGCAGCGCCGTAGCGAGGACACCCGTCCGGCACGTCGGTTCGAGGGCTCGCGTCCGGGCCACCGTTCCGACGACTCGCGTTCGGCGCACCGCGGCGAGAACCCGCGCTCGGACCGTCGCGAAGACTCGCGGCCCAGCCGTCGCGCCGACGCCCCGGCCGGCAAGCGCAAGCCGCGCGCCGAGGTCGCGGCCAAGAGCGCCAAGCGTGGCACCGGCGCGCAGTCCGACCCCCGTACCGGCGCCACGAAGTCCCCGCACCGCAAGGGCGCGGAGAACCAGAAGCCGACCAAGCGCAGCGGCCCACCGCAGGCCCAGCCCGCCGGCAACCGCGCCGCTCGTCGGGCGCACCTGCAGACCAACGGCTAGGGCGTGTCTCCCAATTGGTTCCGGGTCGCTCGGCGAGGCTTGAGCCATGACTCGTACCGCGGTGCTCAGCGATGACCAGTGGGCGCGGATCGCGCCGTTGATGCCGTCCTCGGACGGGCA
>JBQTIB010000184.1:0-13074 GCA_052389435.1 Sporichthyaceae bacterium
GCCTTTATTCCGCCGTAGCCCTCGGCGCGTCTCGGTCCCGCCTCCACGACTGACTCCTACGCTGATCCCAGCAGCAACACTGGTATCAGGGGGCACACATGAGGCAGTTCGTGGCGCGTCGACCGCGCCTGGATCGGGTCGCGCTGAGCGCCGCCGTGGCCGGGTGCACCGGACTCGCACTGCTGCTCCCGACCAGTGCCGACGCAAGCGACTCCGCACCGCGTCTGACGCACAACGTGGCGATCGCGGACTTCCGCTTCGTCCCCGGCAACCTCGGCATCGACGTCGGAGACTCGGTGCGCTGGGTGAACACCGACGCCCACGAACACAACGTGCGGTACGTACGCGGACCCGCCCGGTTCGGCATGACCGGCAAGCACACCCTCGACCGCGGCGAGAAGTACAAGCACACCTTCAACCGCCGCGGCATCTACCTCTACGAGTGCACGATCCACGGCGAGCGCGGCGAGATCCGCGTCGGCCCGAAGCAGACCACCGCCGCCCCCGACGGTCCCGGCTACGACACCGGACCGCTCGAGCCCTACACCCCCCGCCGCCTGCCGCCGACCGCTCCGCCGCCGCGGCCGGACCTGCCCCGCTGACGCACCGTCGCCCCCGCCAACGAGGCGGGGGCGACCTCGTTTCTACGGTCGGCGAGCAAGGTGACGGCTGATCACCAGACGCTGAATCTGGTTCGTCCCCTCGAAGATCTGCATGATCTTGGCCTCGCGCATGTAGCGCTCCACCGGAAAGTCGCGGGTGTAGCCGTACCCGCCCAGGACCTGCACGGCGTCGGTGGTCACGCGCATGGCGGCGTCGGTGCAGATCAACTTCGCGACGCTCGCCTGCCGCGAGTAGCCCAGGCCGGCGTCGCGGCGACGGGCCGCGTCGAGGTAGGTGGCCCGAGCCGAATCCACGGCCGCGGCCATGTCGGCGAGCAGGAACCCGAGACCCTGGTGGTCGAGAATGCGCCGACCGAAGGTCGTTCGCTCGTTGGCGTAGGCGACGGCCGAGTCGAGCGCGGCCTGCGCCAGGCCGGTGGCGATCGCGGCGATGCCGAGCCGCCCGGAGTCCAGCGCCGAGAAGGCGATCTCGAGTCCCTGACCCTCGGCGCCCACCAGTCGCTCGGCGTCAAGGGACACTCCGTCGTAGTACGCCATCGTCGTCGGAACGGCGTGCAGGCCCATCTTCTCCTCGGGCCTGCCGAAGGTCAGTCCGTCGGCCCGGCCCGGCACGTGGAAGCAGGAGATCCCGCGCGAACCCTCGCCCGTGCGAGCGAACAGGGTGTAGAAGTCGGCGATTCCGCCGTGGGTGATCCACGACTTGGTGCCGACGATCCGAAAGCCTGCGTCGGTCTTGTCCGCCTTGCAGACCAGCGCCGCGGCATCCGATCCAGCCTGCGGCTCGGACAGGCTGTACGCGCCGACCACCTCGCCGGCCGCGATCGCCGGCAGCCAGCGCTCCCGCTGCGCCGCGGTGCCGAAGTAGGTCAGCGGGTGGCCGGAGAGCGTGTGCACGCTGACCGCGACCGCCACCGCGGCCCACCGGGCCGCGAACTCCTCGAGGACCTGGAGGTAGACCTCGTAGGGCTGTGCTCCCCCGCCGAACTCCTCCGGATAGGCCAGTCCCAGCAGTCCCGCCCGACCCAACGTTCCGAACAGTCCCTCCGGATAGCTCTCGTTCCGCTCGCAGGCGTCCACCCGCGAGCCCAACTCCCTGTCGGCCACCTCGCGGACCAGCGCCAGCAGATCGCGTGCGTCCTCGGTCGGCAGCAATCGCTCGACGGGCATGGGCAACCTCTTCCAGACGGGGGTTGGAATCCGACGTTAGCCACGCGGAAGTTGTGGGTTGAAACCACCCCATTTCGGGGGGATCCGCGGTTAACCTGACGCTGCACACTCATTAACGTGACGCCCACCACGTTCGGTGCCCAGCTGGAGGACGCCGGTGAGTCCCACGCTCGTCGCAAAAGCACTCCGCGAGAGGTTCAGCGAAGGCCTCCTCGAGGTTCGCGAGGCCACTGGCCTCCCCACGGTGTTCGGTGCCCCCGTTCGCTACGGCGACTTCGGCGAACACCTCGTGATCGACCACGTCCTCGGCAACCGCACCCAGGCCCTCAACGGTCTGGCCGTGCGCGTGGGTCAGGGACTCGGCGGACTCGCGCTCGCGCACGGGCGCCCGTTCGTGGTCAACGACTACAAGGCCAATCGGGTCATCTCGCACCAGTACGACTGGGCCGTGGCCGACAAGGAAGGCCTGAAGTCCGTCTGCGCCTTCCCCATCCGCGTGATGGGCCGCGTGGCCGGAGTTCTGTACGCCGCCGACCGGGACTCTCGTCCCATCGGCGACCGGGCGCTGAAGCAAGCGGAGGTCGTGGTGAGTCGTCTAGCCGTCGACGTGGCCCGAGCCGTTGCCGAGCCTCGGCAGCTCCCGCCGCTCAGCAACGCCGAGGCGCTGGCTGAGCTGGAGTCGATCGCCGGGCAGTTGGCCGATCTGAATCTGCGCGACCGTCTGCTGCACGCCCAGCGCAGCCTCGCCGGCGACCCCGCCGACGTTGCCGCCGCCGCGTCCTACTGCCTCGCCCCGCGCGAGGAGCAGTGCCTGGCCCTGGCCGCCATCGGAGCCACCAACGCGCGCATCGCCGAGGAACTCCAACTCAGCCCGGAGACGGTGAAGACCTACCTGCGCAGCGCGATGCGCAAGCTCAACGTCACCAACCGAACCGGTGCCATCCACGTGGCACGGAGCGCCGGCCTGATCTGAAAGCGACGGAGAACGCAACCGCGGCGCGTCCGAAGGGGCGCGCCACGGCTTTGCTCAGGCCGGAAGCAGTTCCTCCAACGGCACGTTCGCATCGACCAACCGCGCGCGGTCGATCGGCCGGCGCGCCCGAACCAGGGCCTGAATCGCGGCGCCGACCTCGCCGACGTTGACGTTCATGCCCGCCAGGACTCGACCCTCGTCGTCGAGCCAGAACGCGATGAACTCGCGCCGGTCCCGGTCCCCGCGGTAGACCACTTCGGCGAAGCGGCCCGGCTCGAACCACCCGGACACCTCCAGCCGCAGGTCGTACTGGTCGGAGTAGAAGTAGGGCACCCGGTCGTAGGGCGCGCCCTTGCCCAGCATCGACAGCCCCGCGGCGGTCCCGCCGTTCACCGCGTTCGACCAGTGCTCGAGACGGATCGGCCGGTCGTAGAGCGGATGGTCGGCCCGCATGCACGCACCGGCGGCGTAGATGTCCTCGTCGCGCGTGGTCTGCAGTTCGGCGGTAACGCGGATCCCGTCCGCCACCTCCAGCCCGCAGGCCTGGGCCAGTTCGGTCGCGGGGCTGATCCCCACGCCGATGACCACGGCGTCCGCGGCAATCTTGTCCCCGCTGCGCGTCACCACCACGGGCCCGGGCAGGACCTCCTGCAGCCCCACGCCGAGCCGAACGTCGACGCCGTGGTCGCGGTGCAGGTCGGCGAACATCGCGCCCACCTCCGGACCGAACCTGCGGTTCAGCGAGGCCGAATCCGGCGAGATCAACGTGACCTCGCAGCCACGGTGGCGGGCCGCTGCGGCAACCTCGAGGCCCACCCATCCGCCGCCGAGCACGACGACGCGACCGCCGCGGGCGAGCACCTCCCGCAGACGCTCGAAGTCCTCGAGTTTGCGCATGTAGAACACGCCGTCGTGGTCGGTGTTCGGAATGCGCCGAACCACCGATCCCGTGGCGAGAAGCAACTTGTCGTAGTGCTGTCGCGAGCCGTCGGTCATTCCCAATTCGTGTACACGGCGGTGAATCGCCATGACTCCAAGACCGACGCGCAGATCGACGTCGTGGCTGGAGTACCAGTCCTCGTCGTGGACGTAGATCGTGTCCTGCGCCGCGGTGCCCTTCAGATAGCCCTTCGACAGCGGCAGCCGCTCGTAGGGACGGTGGGCTTCCTGACCGATGAGAACGACCCCGCCGTCGAAGCCCGCATCGCGCAGCGATTCGGCGGCTTTGGCACCCGCCAGCGATGCGCCGACGATGACGAAGGTCCGCTGCCGGGGCATGTGCTCCATATTATCTTCGCCACATTCGACGCTGCGCGATCGCCTTTCGCCGGCGACCGCCGCCGTGGGGGATCGTTTCGCGGCGCTTTGCGGACTAGCCTCTGTTGAGCGAAGTTTCGAGCCTTTATCACAGGGCAGTGCCGGACTCGGCACAGCTTGACGCAAGGGCAGCGAAAGGCAGTGGGCGATGTCCGCACTTACTTCCACTCACCACCGTCGCCGCAGGGCGAGTTGGCGCTACGCCGCGAAGGCCGCCGTGGTGACGTCCACCGGTGCGGCCGCCTCCCTCGTCCTGGCCGGCCTGGCGACGCCCGCGGCGGCCGCCTCGGTGCCGGGAAACTGCGCCGTCCTCGTCCCGTTCGACAGCGTTACCTGCGTCTACGGCGATCCCTCGGTCTCCACCTACGCGCTTCGCGTGCCGGTAGGGGTTACAGAGGTGCACATCGAGGCTCTCGGCGGGAGCGGGGGCGCCGGAGGGGCGTTCGACTCCGGACGGCCGGTTCTCGCGGGGGCCTACGGCGGGTTGGTCTCGGCGAACTTCCCCGTCGCCGCCGGTGACGTTCTGCGCATCCTGGTCGGCGGTCGAGGTGCAGACGCGAATGGCTCGAAGCCGGGGCCCGGTGGCCTCAACGGAGGCGCCAAGGGAGGCGCCGGAGCACTCGGCGGCGGAGGCGGCGGCGGGGCCTCCAGCGTGCGGCTCAGCGGGCAGTTCAACGTCAAGGACCACGATCCGCGCATCCTGGTCGCGGGCGGCGGCGGAGGTTCCGGCGGCGCCATGCCCGGGGCCGCGGTGTCGTCGGCCCGTGGTGGCGCCGGCGGCGGCGAAATCGGCGGCAACGGCGGGGGCGACGAAGTCGGCAGGGGCGGAGTCGGCGCGACGGGCCCCTCGGGCGGCGCCGGACTGCAAAGGCTCACCGGTCAGGACGGTCACAGCGGAGACAACGCCGACCGCGGCGGCAACGGGGGCGCGGGCGGTTACGGCGCCTACGGCACCGCGGAGCCCCTCAAGCTCAAGCAGGGCGGGACCTGGCCCACCGGCCCGGTGGGCGCCGGCGGCGGGGGCGGCGGCTGGGGTGGTGGCGGCGGCGGCGCGGCCGGTCCCGTGGTCGGCGGCGGCGGCGGGGGGGGCAGCGGTTTCGTTGCGACCTCCGCCCTGGCGCCGAGCGTGGCCCGCCTCGGCTCGGCCCAACTGTCGAACGGCGGCAACGACCGCGGCGGCGACGGTCGCGTGGTCGTCACCTACCGCCTGCCGGCCGAGAGCCCCCAGGGGGCGCAGAGCGCCGCCGACCATGCGGGAGCGGTCGCGGCGACGACCAACGAGCGCAAACACCCCTGACCTGCCGGAGGGCGCGGTCCGCGATGCGGACGGCGCCCTCCCAGTCTTTCTGACGGACAGTCAGGCCTTGTAGATCTTGCCCTTCTCCACCACGATCTTCTCCGGGTTCATCGGGCGCCTGGCCGGGCCCTTGATGACCTTCCCGTCGTCGATCGAGAAGACCCCGTTGTGGCACTCGCAGACCATCTGCCCCTTGGTCTCGAAGTTGGTGATGGGGCAGTTCGCGTGGGTGCAGGTGGCGTGGAAGGCCTTGAACTGTCCCTTCTTCGGCTGGGTCACGATCAACGTGTCCTTCTCGAAGTACTTCCCGCTGCCGACCGGGATGTCCTTCACGTCGGCGACCGGCTTCTTCTTGCCCTTGGGGGGCTTGGGCTTGGCCTGCGCGGTGCCCGGCACCGCGAGCAGCGGAAGGCTCGCCGCCGCTGCGACGGCGGCGCCGCGGAGCACCGTCCGGCGAGCGGGGTCGAGTCCTTCGGGCGTAGCTGAACTTTCGGACATTCCAGCGTTCCTTCCAGTGCGAGGAAGATCTACGGCGGGACCGGCGTCAGTCCGTTCGGAGGAGGTCGACCTCAGGGCGCGGCCGACTCTCTGCGTTGATCGTTGGAGTTCTCGATGAACTCCTTCCAGTGCGACTCCGAACCCGTGTGCCCGGCGAGGTAGGAGTACACGAGCGTGGTGACGGACAACGCCACCACCACCGCGGCCAATGCCAGCACCGCCGCCGGCGCCTTGGTTCGCATGGGTTGGACGGCCCACACGAGCAACGACGCCACCGTCGTCGCCAACATGACCCACACCAGGGTGCGGCCGAGGGACTCGTGGTCGAACTTCGGAGTCTGCTCGTCGCCGAGTTCCCGGTACCGGTCCATCAGGTCCTCGCCGGCCCGCAGGGTGACGAAGGCCATGGCCAGCAGTCCGATGTTCCCCAGGGCCAGGAGTCCGGCGAACTTCTCCCGCCAGGCCTTGCGCAGCACCACGGCGATAGTCGCTGTCGCACCGATCGGGATCAACACGACCGCGAAGTGCGACACCAGGATGTGCGTCGGCAGACCCGTGAAGGTGTCGAACACTGACAGGCTCCTCAAGTTCGAAGTGCGGATGGAATCGGGGTCGCGGTCAGGTGAGGTAGAGCGTGCCGTCGGCTTCGGTGACCGTCTTGGGGTTCAGCGGCCTGCGGGCCACCGACGGCCGCTTCACCGAGCCGTCGGCGATGGAGAACTTCGCGGAGTGGCAGGGGCAGTGGATGGAGCCGTCCCTGACTTCGTCGACGAGACAGTTCGCGTGGGTGCACAGGGCGTCGAATGCCTTGTACTGACCCGCCGTGGGCTGGGTGACCACCACGCGCTTGTCCTTGTAGATCGCGCCGCCGCCCACCGGGATCTTGTTGGCGGGCCCGAGCGCGGTTCCCGCCGGCTTGGGCGCCTTGGCCGCCTTGGCTGGCTTCTTGGCCGGCTTGGCCGCATCCGCTGTCTCGGCCGCCTCGGCCGACTTCGCGGACTTGGCCGCCTTCGTGGACTTGGCGGTCTTGGCCGTTGGTGTCGTCTCGGTCGCCTTGGCAGACGTGCCCGACTTCGCGGACTTGGCCGTTTCCGTCGTCTCGGCCGCCTTGGCCGACGTAGTCGTCTTGGGCGACTTGGCCTTGGCGGCCGCCTTGCTCGGTGCGGCGGACGGGGCAGATTCGGCCGGGGCGGCCGTTTCGACCGGGGCGCTCTGTACGGCGACGTCGCTCTCGGCCGCAGTGGCCGAGGTGAGCTCGTAGGTGCCTTCGCCGAGGCGGGACAACCCTGCACCGGCCCCCACCGCGCCGAGCACCACGATGCCCCGCAGGAGGGTACGCCGGGTGGCGTCGGGTCCGTCGGGTTCGCTCAACGTTGTGTCCTTCCGATTGCGGGCGTCGGGATGGATCGCCGACGCACAAGTGGATCACCGTGTCGGGTGAGAACCGAGGGCCCGACCGCATGCGGTCGGGCCCTCGTGTCGCGCCAAGCGAGATCTACATGTTCTTCGCGGCTTCCTTGATGGCCTCGCGAATGCGTGGATAGGTGTTGCACCGACAGACGTTGCGAATCTGGTCGATGTCCTCGTCGGTGATCTTCCGCTTGTTCTTCTTGGCCTCGTTGATCAGCGCGACCGCGGACATGATCTGGCCGGGCTGGCAGAACCCGCACTGCGGGACCGAGTTCTTCATCCAGGCTTCCTGCACCGGGTGCAGGTCCTTGCCCTTGTGCTTGGTATCGGCCAGACCTTCGATCGTGGTGATCTCGTCGGTGGCCTTGATGTGCTTCACCGAGACCGAGCACGGGTTGAAGGACTTGCCGTTGATCAGCGAGGTGCAGGCGTAGCACTCACCGATGCCGCAGCCGAACTTGGGCCCACGGACTTTGAGCACGTCGCGCAGGACCCAGAGCAGGCGCACGTCGTCCTCGATGTCGACGTTGACCTTCTTGCCGTTCAGAACGAACGAGTGCTTAGGCATGAGGAAACTCCTTTCTTCGTCTGAGAAGGTCAGGCCGGAAGGGCGCGAGTCGGGCTCTGCGGAATCGACGGCTTCTTTTCGATGAACGGTTGCACCAGGTCGGGGTCGCGGTAGAAGACGGGCAGTTCGGTGACCTTCTTGCCCAGTGCGTTCTGCAGGGCGATCGCCGCAGCGGCGAAGCCGGCGCCATTGCCGACCTCACCGGTGCCGCTGGGCACCGTGGAGTTGTGCTCCAGGACGATGGCCTCGAACTCGAGCGGGCAGTCCCAGTGCCGGGTCCAGCCGTAGTCGTCCCAGCCGCCCTGGATCGGCAGGCCGTCCTGCCAGTCGCACGCCTCGGCGAATGCGTGGGCGAAGCCGTCCATCATGCCGCCCATGGCCATGGCCTTGCACGAGTCCGGGTTCATCGGGACGCCCATGGACATCGCGAAGATCGCCTTGGTGATGCGCGGGCCGACCCAGCCGTTGAGCTTGCGCTCCTTGACCGTCTTGGGGCGGTTGTCGATCTCGACCATGCAGGCCGTCTGGGCCTTGTACTCGCCGTGGACCGCGATCGCCTGGTGCACGCCCTTGGGCAGCTTGCGGCCCCATTTGCCCCGCTTGGCGACCGCGTCGAGTACCGCGACCACCTCGGCGTTCTTCGCGAACGCGCGCCGGAACTGGTACCCGTCCATGCCGAAGGCCTTGGCCAGGTCCTCGCAGAGGAGCTCGCGGGCAACGGCGACGTCCGGGGAGTACACGTTGCGCACCGGACCGGTGGGGATGAAGTCGTACTCGTAGGCCTCGGTGAGGGCGGTCTTGGTCGGCCCGAAGTTGTACGGGACGGAGGTGACGATTTGGTAGAACCAGTCGGTAATCGACGTGTTGGCCCAGTAACGGCTCGGGTCCTTTTTCATCATCTGGCCAGTGATGATGTCGCCGGCGCTGTGGGTGAAGTCGCAGGCCTCGGAGGCGTGCCACTGGGTGAAGCTCGTGATGCTGTTGCCGACCTTGGTCGCCTGCACGTGGGAGACCGATCCCGGGTGCTCGCGGCCGGCGCGGACCTGGTCGGTGCGGTGCCACATCAGGCGCACCGGCTTGCCGAAGGCCTTCGACGCCGCGCAGGCCTCGACGAGACGGTCGCCGTGCAGGGTGGTGCCGAACGAACCGCCGCCGTAGGTGACGTTGCAGACGATCTTGTCCGGGCTCATGTTCAGCAGTTCCGCGCACTGTGCGAGCACGGTGCCCGGGATCTTCGACGCTCCCCACAGCTCGGCCGAGTCCGACCGGACGTCTGCAACCGCGGAGTTCGTCTCCAGCGGCCCGGACACCCGGAACTGGAAGGTGTACTTGCCTTCGAACACCTCTGCGCCAGGAGGAGCCGGGTCCATCGGAATCAGCGACGCCTCGACCTGCTTGAGCATCTCGTCGGAGGTGATCTTGCCCGTGGTCCCGACGCCCCAGGTGACGTCGAGCGCGCGGATGGCGTCGATGCACTGCCCGAAGGTCTTCGCCCGAACGGCCACCACGGTGCCGCGCAGGGCGGACGGGATCACCGCGACGTCGGTGACGCCGGGCATGTTCTTCACCTTGTCGAGGTTGTTGATGTTCTCGACGGTGCCGTTGATCTGCGGCGGCCGGCAGAGCATCGTCGGCAGCGCGTTCGGAATGTCGAGGTCCATCGCGAAGAGCTTCTTGCCGGTCACGATGTCGCGCAGGTCCTTGCGGGGTACGGACTTGCCGATCACGCTGCGCTTCGGCGGGCCGACCATGGCGTTGAGCAGCTGCCCGACGAACTCGTTCTGCGGCGACGCGGCGATGACGGACAGATCGCCGTAGTCGGCCTTGCGGCCGCCGGGACCGTAGACGACGCCCTCGCGGGTGGTGAGCTTGTCCGCGGAGACCCCCCACTGCTTGGCGGCTGCGCTGACGACCCGCTGGCGAATCAGTTCGCTCAGCTCGCGCAGGGGCTCCCACAGCGAGAAGGTCGAGGAGGATCCACCGGTCAGGTGGCCGTCCATGAGGTCGATGCGGGCCTTGGAGTGGACGACGTCGACCTTGTCGTAGGACATCTCGAGTTGGTCGGCGATGATCTGCGCGCAGCCGCTCTCGATGCTTTGCCCGACCTCGCACCGCGGCATCTCGAAGTAGACGCGGCCGTTGGACTTCAGCTCGAGGGTGAGCAGCGGGGTGATGGCGCGGGTCGTCTCACGCATGAAGTCCATGAAGTCGTAGTGGTCGGCCGGGAGGTCGTTGCTGAGGATCGGCGAGGCTCCCTCGCTCGTCCTGACCTTGCGCGAGAGCGCCCGGTCGATCGCGCCGGCCTGCGGGGGAAGCGCGTCGGACGCGGCCGCCGCGCCGGGCTCGAGGACGTACCTGCCGGCAACGACCAGCGTCGAGCCCGCCATCACGAAGCCGACGAAGTTGCGTCGACTGACGCCGCGGGGGTTGGGGTCGACCGCGGTCGGGGAGCCGTCCGACTGGTGGAACGCGTGCGGGAGCGGGTGGAAGGGGCTTTCGCCCTCGGGGGTCACGTGCGTGGGGTCGTTGTGCGATTCGTCTTTGGGCGACATGAAGAAACTCCCGTTTCGCGCCCGCTCGCCGCGGCAGGGGACTGTCCGGACGCTGAAGTTCCGGTGCCTGTGCGAGCTGGGCGTAGCTGTCGGCTGTTGGCTGTGGGCAGAGCTGTGAGCCTGCGGAGCGCCGGGCAGCTGACCGTGGGCGACGGCCGTCGTTCTGTCCCGGTTTGAAACCACTTGTGATTGAAATATTGATGAGAAACCCCACCTATGCAATGGCTCACACCCCCGAACGTGGGTACTTCCTCCCCGAGACCGAAACTTGGTGGAATTCCAACAGAAACCGTGGCATCACCGCATCTGCGAGCTCGGATGAGGGTTTTAGATCGCAGAACCGGTGGAATGGGGGCTAAGAACCCGAACCTGCCGTGCCGGCGACCGACGGCGGGCGGTCAAAAAATCGCGACACCGCCGGGTCACTAGTGGCGCTCAGCGCCATCCGGGTGGACTCTGGCGTCCGCTCGGGGCGCACGCCGCCCCGGGAATCTGGCGACGGGAGAGACCGTGGCGACACTCGACGAACCCCCGCGGACCGCACAGGACACGAGCTACGACGAGATCTACGAGAGTCCGGAGTTCGCAGAACTGCGAAGCAGATTCCGGCGCTTGGTCTTCCCGCTCGTGGCCGCGTTCCTGGCGTGGTACGCGCTCTACGTGATCTGCGCGACCTACGCGCACGACTTCATGGCCGAGGAAGTGCTCGGCAACATCAACGTCGGACTGGTCTTCGGGCTACTCCAGTTCGTCTCCACCTTCGGGATCGCGTACTTCTACGCCAAACAGGCGGCTGTGAAGATCGACGGCCTCGGGACCGCGCTGCGCGACAGGTTCGATGGGGGCGCCAAGTGAGCGGCACCGAGGTTCTGACGATCTGCCTGTTCGGCGTGGTCGTCGCAGTCACCCTGGCCATCACGATGATGGCCTCGCGCAGGAACGCGACCGCGGCCGACTTCTACTCCGGCGGGCGAAGCTTCAGCGGCTTCCAGAACGGGCTGGCGATCGGCGGCGACTACATGTCGGCCGCGAGCTTCCTCGGCATCTCCGGCGCCATTGCGCTCAACGGCTACGACGGCTTCCTGTACTCGATCGGCTTCCTGGTGGCCTGGCTCGTCGCGCTGCTGCTCGTCGCCGAACTGCTCCGCAACACGGGCCGGTACACGATGGCCGACGTCCTGTCCTACCGCATGCGGCAGCGGCCGGTCCGCATGGCCGCGGCCACCTCGACGGTCGTCGTGTCGATCTTCTACCTGCTCGCTCAGATGGCCGGCGCCGGCGCGCTGGTCTCGCTGCTCATCGGCGCGACCAGCGACTTCGCGAAGAACATGACCATCATCGCGGTAGGCGCGCTGATGATCATCTACGTCACCGTGGGCGGCATGCGCGGCACCACCTACGTGCAGATCGTCAAGGCCGTCCTGCTCATGGGCGGCACGGTCATCGTGGTGTTCCTGACGCTGTTGAAGTTCGACTTCAACATCTCCCGAATGCTCGGAGAGGCGTCGCAGCGCGACGCGACGGAGAAGCTCGGCACGGCCTTCAACTCGGTCAACGCCGAAGTCCGGGAGTTCCTCTTCCTCGGCGGCGGCGCGCAGTACGGCCTCACCGGGACGACGAAGATCGACTTCATCTCCCTCGCGCTCGCCCTCGTCCTGGGCACGGCGGGTCTGCCGCACATCCTGATTCGCTTCTACACGGTGCCGACGGCCAAGGACGCGCGCACCTCCGTCATGTGGGCCATCGCGATCATCGGCAGCTTCTACCTGATGACGCTCGTCCTCGGCTTCGGGGCGGCGGCGCTGGTGGGGCGCAACGAAATCTCGGCGGCCGGCGGCGGCGGCAACCTGGCCTCCCCGCTGTTGGCCGAAGAAGTCGGCGGCGGCGAGGGCAGCGCCGGCGGCGCCATCCTGCTGGCGTTGATCTCGGCGGTCGCCTTTGCCACCATCCTCGCGGTGGTCGCGGGTCTGACGTTGGCCTCCTCCTCGTCGTTCTCCCACGACGTGTACGCCAACGTGATCAAGAACGGCAACTGCTCCGAGCAGCAGGAGATCAAGGTCGCTCGGATCGCGGCCTTCGTGATCGGCGCGGTGTCCATCGTCCTGAGTCTGGGCGCGAAGAACCTGAACATCGCGTTCCTGGTCGCCCTTGCCTTCGCGGTGGCGGCCTCGGCGAACCTGCCCTCGATCCTGCTGAATCTGTTCTGGCCACGCTTCAACACTCGAGGCGCGACCTGGGCGATCTACGGGGGCCTGATCGTCTGCATCGGCCTGATCGTGTTCTCTCCGAACGTCTCGGGCGAGGCGACCTCGCTGTTCAAGTGCAACGTCGACGCGGCCACCAAGCTGTGCGACGGGACCGGTAGCGACTGGTCCTACTTCCCGCTGAAGAACCCGGGCATCATCTCGATCCCCGCCGGGTTCCTCCTCGGGATCATCGGCACCCTCACCTCGAAGGACCGCGAGTCCATCGAGAAGTACAAGCAGTTCGAGGTCCGCGCACTCACCGGCGCAGGCGCCGAAGGCGCAGTTCAGCACTAGATCGCCCTTCGCTCCATCGTGTGGGGGGGGAGCCGCCGGGGCCGGGCCACCCACGAACGCCGGCCCCCCCCCCCCCGCAGGGCGGCGCGCCCGGGCCGGGCCCCGGCCACCCCCCCACGGGGCCGCCGC
>JBQTIB010000185.1:0-15065 GCA_052389435.1 Sporichthyaceae bacterium
CCTCGTCGCCCTCGTCCGCGCCGGCGCCGTGTTCAAGGACGGCAAGCTCGTCGAACGACCCGACGATCTGACGGACAATCAGGAGGCTGCTTGAAACTTCTCATCCACAGGTCTTGACGATTGCTCCAACCTGATCCACGACATGACACCTGCTTGTCGTGGCACGTGGAGCGCCGGAGGACCTCCAACTGGACCTGCCGTCCTCGTCCACACGAACTGCCAGAGGTCAACTGGGACATCCAGGAGAAGCACATCCTAGGCCACAACCCGTATGGGGCTGGAAAGAGTCAACCTCGGCGGCTACCGGCGTCCTCATGGCCGACGGCACTACCAAGGCGATCTCCGAGATCGAGATCGGCGACGAGGTCCTCGCTGAAGACCCCGAAACCGGGGAACGGGGGCCCCGCAAGGTCACCGCACTATGGGTCCACGACGACGACATGGTTGACCTCGACGTCGACGGCCACGCCCTCACCACCAGGGAGGACCACCCCTTCTGGAACGCCACAGACGGGCAGTGGCAAGAGGCCCAAGACCTCGACGCGGGCGACACATTGCTCACCGCCGACGGCCGTCTCGTCCCGGTCAACGGCCTCCGAGTGGATGCCGAAACCACAGACAAGGCCTACAACCTGACAGTTGACGGCATCCACACCTACTACGTCGTAACCGGGGACGCCAACGCAGTTGGTAAGCCTGCGACCGGACCTGTCGTCCTCGTGCACAACACGTGCGACTTCTCGCTGTTCAGCGGCACCGGCGGCATCCATGGCACCCTCAACGAGGATGGAGTGGTGGACTTCGCGATTGAGCGTGGCAACTCAGCTATCCCTGGACACCAGATGTTCAACGAGATGATGGATCACTTCGGCGACCGAGTGACGGCTGTCCGGGGCAACTAGACCTACGGCGACAACCTAGCCGCCGTCAACGCTGCCACGGCGCGTGGTGTTCCTCTCGAGCAAGCCGTGATGAGCACGTGGACGGCTGGTCAAGCGGCGAGTCGAGGCTTCGGAACCGCTTCGGTCACCGCGTCAAGTGGTAGCCCGGGTTCGTACACCTCTTTACAAGTGCTCTTCGGACGGTGACGACAGTGGGTAGTTCAGAATTCGATGACCCTCTAATCGACGCACTGCGTCGTGGGGCGTCAGCTGGTATGGCAGGCAGCAGCATGGTGCACCTCATTCAAGCCCGCCGGGGACTCCCGGCCGATGCTCGGGTGCAAGTCTTCGCATATCTCAACCGCGCCTTCGCGATTCCCATGGTGACCGTGATGAAGATCGGATCCTGGGTTGGCTTCGGCGGCGAGGGGGCGATGAGCGACCAAGAAGTCGACGGTCACCTTCAGCCTTCCATTGATGCTTGGCTGGACGAGCACTCCTGACGCGCTCCGGCACCTTCACCACCGGTACACCGATCGCTCATCGCTCTGCGGCTGGATGCTCGAACCGACTGGCACGCGGCAGGTGCGTCCGTCACGGAGGTGCTGGTTCGCCTGCTCAGGGCCGACGGCGAGAAGTACTGGGAGCGGGCGTCTGCATGACGGCATGCGCCCACTACCGGATCCGCGGCTCGGTTCGCGGGCTTCTGTGGTCAGCGCGCCCTCGCTGACGGGACTCCATTGTGGTCGTAACGCCGCGATATCACGCCGAGGTGCTGGACAAGTCCTACCACTATGGAGGAAGAGGATGATTGACGCGGAGCGCTCAAAGCTGATCGCCTTGGTGCAGAGGCTGATCGACGCGGACTACGAGACCGAAGCTGAGTCCTCCGCGGATCTGAGGACCTTCAGAGCCGCGGTCCCGCATCCCGAGGCGGGCGATCTGATCTTCTATCCAGACGTGGAGTTCGACCATGAGCCAACCGCTGCGGAGATCGTCGACCGAGCGCTGGCCTACCGAGCTACACCTCTAGGCCCTGGACCGGCTGCCACAGCCGAGTGAGTTCTCGTCAAGTGATTTGGCCCCACCGCGGTCAGGCGGAGTCCAGCCTGCCGTCGCGGGGTCAATTCTGGAGGACTGGTTCCACCACACCGCGATCGTGCGCGACGGAAGGGTGTAGGACCAGTGGCACCAGGACGGGATCGACATTCACTCGTTCAAGTCCAAATTCGACCTTGGAGACGACATTGACTTCGGCTTCTGACAGTGACATCTCAGGCGGGCTGGAAGCGGCCCTCCCGAGGTTGCGTCAGTGGCTCGGTGTCTATGTGCCAGCGGCGTCGTACCTCACCGCATGCGCGTTCATCGCGGGGTACGACGCAGCCAACGGAGATCCCGACCTGGTCGGCTTCAGTAAGTGGATGCGCGAGCGAGGCAAATCGCGTCCTGAGTTGCACTGGCCGTGGCTCGTCCTCTGCGAGTTGTACCCGAAGGACGATCTCCGGGATCCACGTCATCTCACCGAGGTGCAGGACGCGGAAGCGCTAGTTGTCTTGTTCGACCTGCTGACCGAGCATTTTGCAGTCCGGCGGGAATCCTCGACGGGAGCGTGATTCCGCACAACCCATGGGCGTCGAGTAGCGGCGTTCCGCGGACGCCCCTCCACGCCTACTACGTCCTCCCCTCGATTGCTAACGGCGTCGCAGGTGTGGCCACTGCAGCGGCCCTCGTTCGCAGCACCAGCGCTTCCCCGCCGTTCTGGACGGCGGGATCCTCACACCTCCGACGCCCGAGGGGGCGCGGGAGGTCGCGGCTATTCGACGCCCGACGCCGGATCGGCCGAGCACAACATTCACACCAGGCCCCGCGAGTACGGCGGCACGAGCAGCTTCGACAAGTGCCAGTCCCGCGGACTGTTAATCAGCAAGAGTTCAATGCGTGGTGGAGGGATTACTATGCAGACGCTGGAAGAAGTCTTCGCCTCCCTCACGGCATGGGAGCAGCCCCCCGGCGGCGCGAACCCGTTTAGACTCGCGTGCCGCGCCGAGGGCGGCGCCGACAGCCACGAGATCGAGTCAGCGGCCTGGCGAGGAACCGATCATGCGGAGCTGCGGGCGCTGTGGTCCGCCAGCCGTGAGGCCTGGCTCTTCGAGGACGTTGAGTACGGCCAATGGGGACTCCACGTCCTCAACCCGGCCGCCAGCGCTTCGCGCACGGCGGTCGAGCGCGCAGGCCGGCCCGGCGAGCTTCGCGCCGACGATGTCGTCGTCGGCGAGTTTCTCGGCGATTCTGAGTTGCTTGTTTACGCACCGTCCGAAGCGGGCGAACGGAGATGGCTCATCGCTCTGCCGCTGGATGTTCGAACCGACTGGTACGCGGCAGGTGCGTCCGTGACGGAGGTGCTGGTTCGCCTGCTCAGGGCCGACGGCGAGAAGTACTGGGAGCGGGCGTCTGCATGACGGCATGCGCTCACGGCCGCCGCGGGCTCAGTTCGCAAGCTTCTGTGGTCCGAGGCTCCCCTGAGTGCGCGAGTTTTCGTACACCGGTGCAACTCCGCATGAACTCCGAGTTTGCCGACGCGCTGGGGTCGCCCCAGGGCTTGCCTCGCCGTCGTGTTGGCCCGCGCGCGGCGTCGTAGCGAGCGTCGACGCCCGGGACCTCGCACCCATCGCGTCGGCTGCGATCAGCCGATGTGCGGCCACCGGGCGGGGCCGGCGAGGTAGTCGTCGATCCGCTGTCGCATTGACGGGTGGAACGCGTAGCCGCCCAGGCTCGCCACTGCGGCCCACTCGACCGACGTCGACTCGTTGCTCGTACGGATCTCGCCGCCCACGGCCCGCGCGGTGAGCACGATGGAGAACTCCTGCCTGACCTCGTCGTTGCTCGTGTAGTGCAGGACGTGGCGCGGGTTCGTGTAGATGCCCACCAGACCGTCGATCTCGCAGCGGATGCCGGTCTCCTCCTCGACCTCGCGGACAGCCGCCTGGGACAGCGATTCGCCGACGTCGATGGCTCCGCCGGGTATCGCCCAGTTGCCGTTGTCGCTGCGGCGCATCAGCAGTAGACGACCCCCGGCGTCGACGACTGCGACGTTGACCGACGGCACGATGCTGTTTGCGGCCGGCGCGTTCGGGTCGTTCAGGTAGTCGATGCGGCTTGCCACTTCGCTATGCCTCCTCGGTCGGCCAAGCGGGTCGGGCGTTGGCCCACACGTTGGCGAAGCTGTCGGTGTAGGTCTCGAACAGGGCTCCCGCCTGAAGCCGCCTCAGATGTAGCACGGGTGCGTGGGCGGCCGGATACCCGTACACGTGGGCGTTCACGAGCAGTTGATCGTCGAACCGGTACATGGAGTTGTAGAGGGTGGTCGAGTGCAGGCGCACTCCGACGTTCGAGAACCCGGCCAGCTCGCGGTAGTGCACCAGCACGTTGCGGATCTTTCCGGCCATCGCGTCACCGATGCCCTCTTCGGCGCCGCGTTGCGCCACCTGGGGCGACTCCGGATCGCCCAGCAGGATCCGCACTCGCGCCCCCTCGGACGCTTTCCGCGCCAAGAGTTTGCTGAGCCGCGGGTTCTGGTCCGGTAACCACATGCCGGAGTACACGAGGACGTCGACCGAGCGTGCGGCGTCCGCCAGGAGTTGCTGCCACAGGTTCAGGGGAACGCTCGCGCGGTGCGGGTAGACCCGGACCACCTCCGATTCGGTCACCGAATCCAACTGACTGGGCGTCAGGGCATCAGGCCACAGGTACGCCTCGCTCTGCCCGACCATCGTCGCGACCTGCCGTCGGTGCCGCGGATAGGGCACCCGACCGAGGGTTATCCACCGCTCGACGGTCTTACGGTCGACCCCCAGCGAGCACGCCACGTCGAGCGTTGTCAGCGACCCCGCCAACAACGCATCGCGCAGGCGCTCGTTGGTGCTCGCCACAGGTAACTCCAACCGCCAAGGGACGTCTGACGCTAACGCAGACATCCCAAGACGTCCCGATTTCGTGGTGATCACGTCCTTCGTGCTCGACGAGTGTCTTCCACGTCGAGCGGCGACCCCGCCGTCGACGATGGAGAGGACGACCCGATGCCGACGCAACCCACCGGAATCGCGAACCAGCAAGGCAAATCCCCCCAAACGAGGCGCTCGCCCGCACCCGACGGCTCGTCGTTCCTTAGCGTCGCCGCCGCCGCACGAATGCTCGGCGTCTCGTGGATGACGGTCCATCGCGCCATCCAGGACGGACAGATCGCGGCCATCCGGATCCGCGGTCGCGTCATCGTTCCCCTGGCGGCCATCCAGGACCTTGCCGACACCGCCATGACCGACCGGGCCCACGGCGGACTCGGGGGTACCCGATGAGACCGATCGTCGCCGTGGACGACGCCTTCGACCGGGACTACGCCTCCGACGGGATCTCCCGCTTCGGTTCCTACGTCCGCCAGCGCGCCCACCTGCTCGTCGACGACTGGGAACCGCTCAGCCCCGTCACCTTCGCGGTCACCGTCTGGACCATCGCCAGCGGACCGATGATGAGCCCCGGCTACGTCCGCACTCGCCCCACCGTGCGCGGCGTGAACTGCCGCCACGCGGACGAACCGGGCTGGCTGCTGGCCGAGGTGGCGGTGGCGCTGCCTTGGCCGAGCGATCTGCGAGACGGCGCCGACCCGCAGGGCTGGGCCGTTGGAGGGCCGAGCCACGCGGACGAGCGCCGCCCTGCGCTCCTCGTCGACGGCCGGATTCGTATCCCGATCTCGCAAGACGAGCTTCCACGCCCGTCCCGCTTTGCCGCGCTCGACGTCTCCATCGCCAAACGGGCCGTCGCCGTCGTCTGCGACCGCGTCAACGCGCACGCCGGTCCCGTCCTCGCCCGCCTGCACTCCACCGACTCGAACGGAGTGCTCTTGTGAGCCGTCCCAACGAAAACTGCACCCGCTGCGGCGGGTGGGGTTACGTCGTCGTCAGCGTCCTGACGCTTCGTCACGGCGTGCAGTCCGCCGAGTGCTCCTGCCCCGAGTGCTGCACCCCTACGCAGGCACACCTCGACCAGTGGCGCGACGACTACCGGTGGCAGTCCGCGAAGGCGGTGTGCCGCCACTGCGGCGAGTGGACCCACCTCCGCAACCGCGAGGGTTATCCCGCCCACTGGGTCTGCTCGGCAAAGGCCGCACACTCCGGACTGCTCGGATGACGCTCGACCCCACCACGCCCGACCCCACGGCCGTCGCTGTCGAGTGGCTGCGCGTCCACGTTCGGTCGGCCTCCTGGGTCGGCTGGACGTGGACCGCCGCGGCGACGGTCGTCGCCCTGGTCGTGCTCGTCGCGCTGCTACGGCGGGGCGGCAACGCCTCCGCCGGACAGATCGCTCGATGGCACGCGACCAGCGAGCGCAACGACGGCGTCGCCAGCGCCAAGGCCATTCGGGCCGCGGCGTCTCGGCGCTCGGTGCGGCGACGAGCACAAGTTCTTCGTCCCAGCACCCGCGACTTCGGACGGTGGCAACGGATGCGCTTCCCGACGACGGAGTACGCGACGCCGCTGGCGCGCGTCGGCGGTCAACGCATCTGGTCGGCCGTCGAGGACGTGACTTTGCGCATCGGCGGCCCGCGCACCGGCAAGACCGGCGAACTGGCCGGTCGCATCCTCGACGCCCCGGGTGCCGTCATCGCAACCTCGACGCGGACCGATCTCATCGAACTCACCGGCCCATGCCGGGCGAATCGCGGCCGCGTCCGCGTGTTCAACCCGGCCGGGTTTGCCGGTCACCCGACGACGGCCTCCTTCGACCCCCTCTCCGGCTGCACCGACGTCAACGTCGCCTCGTACCGCGCCGAGGACCTGCTGTCCGCCACAAGCGGTCCCGGCGGTGGCGACGCAGATTTCTGGACCGCCCAGGCGCAACGTGTGCTCGCCGCGATGCTGCACGCCGCAGCGCTCGGCGGTCTGTCGATGCGCGACGTGCAGTCCTGGCTTGCGGACCCCGACGCGGCGGCGGCCAACGTCACCCGGCTGCTTCGTCGATCCGAACAGGCCAGCGTCGTCGACGACGCCCTGCAGTTCCTCACCACCAACGAGCGCACACGCTCATCGATCTGCTCGACCGTCATGCCGGCGCTGCGATGGCTCTCCGACTCGGCGGCCACGGCCGCCGCCACCGGAGGCGGATTTGACGTCCAGGAGTTGCTCGACAGCCGCGGCACCGTCTACTTGCTCGGAGCAGAAGACGCCAAGGTCGCCCCACTCGTCGCCGCGCTCACCGGGCACATCGCCCGCGAGGCGCGACGGATCGCGGGCACCATGCCCGGCGGACGACTCGACCCGCCACTCACCCTCGCGCTCGACGAGGCGGCGCTGATCTGCCCCGTCCCGCTGGACAACTGGACCGCCGACATGGGCGGGCGCAACGTCACCATCCACATCGCGGTGCAGTCCCGCGCGCAGCTGCGCCAGCGATGGGGCGACAGCGGAGCCGCCGCCATCCTCAACAACGCCGCGACGATCCTCGTCTTCGGCGGTACCCGCGACCGCGACGACCTCACCGCCTGGTCCGTGCTGACCGGCGAACGGCTCGAGAAGGTCGTCACCCGCGACAGCCGGGGCCGCATCTCGTCCACCAGCACGCGCCGGGTGCCGGTGCTCAGCCCCGCCGACATCGCCCAACTGCCAGCGGGCTACGTCCTCGTCAAGCGCCGCGGCATGCCGCCAGCGCTCGGGACCGTCGAGATGGCATGGAAGCGCCGCGACGTCCGCGCCGCGGCACGCGCGGCGAAGTCTCGCCCCCACTCGTGGCAGAGCCCCGTCGAATCCCCAGCCCTAGGAGGCGAGCCCACGTGACCCCCCGTCCTAGCCCCGACGGCGACCCGATCGCGGCCGTCTTAGGTCTTTCGGCGCTGCTCGACGCCATGGGCCAACGCGTCACCGAGTTGGAGGAGCTGCCCGACGCGGTCCACCTACTGAGCGGGCGGATCGCCGAGCTCGCGGAGCGGTTGGCCGCCGCCGAGACCGCAGCGGCGCCCAAGCCCGCCTCGTGGCTCGCGCCGACGGAGGTTTGCGAGAAGGACGAGGCGTTCCGCAAGGCGGCCTCGGTTCTCACCGATCTCGCCGGATGGGTGCGCACGGTCTACCTGCGCTACCCCGACGGAGCCGGCGGCCTGCCGGAGTGCTGGCCCTGGCACCCGGACGCCGTCGAAGAACTCCTGTGGCTGCGCACCGCCTGGGCAGTCGCTTACACGGGCCGCGCGGCCTCGGCCCTACGGGTCGGCGACTGGCACGACCGAAGCCGACCCGGCGTCGCTCGACGCATCCGCGCGGCCGTTGGCACCTGCTCACTGGAGAACCACGGCGGCGCAGCCCTCGGCGTTGCCGCAGTTCCGTCGGAAGGGCACATCGCCGCCGTCGCGGCATGGTGGGCGCTCGACCGCGACGGCCCTCCTCCTGCCGCCGAGCCGTGCCGTGGCAGGGTCGCCGGGCGCCTGTCGTGACCGCGCGCTGGATGTGGACCGCCGGGCTCGCCGTGGCCATGGCCGCGGCGGCCGCCACGGCCCATGGCGCCTACGGGGTCGCCAGGGCGGCACAGGTGCCGCAGGAAGTCGCGCTGCTCTATCCGGCGATCACCGATGGCCTCGCCGTCGTCGCCTACGCCACCACGACGCGCCTGCAGCGCAGCGGGCGTCGCTACGCCTGGGCCGTCGTCGTCCTCGCCGCCGGGCTGTCCGGCATCGCCCAGGCCACCTGGCTCGCGGGGGGAGTCGATTCCGTCCCAAGCCCGGTGCGCTTCGGAGTCGGAGCCTGGCCCGCGGTCGCAGCCGCCGTGGTCGCCCACCTGCTGTACCTGTTGGCCGGCGCAGCCTCGGACCCGTCGAACGGTGCGGACCAACCGCTGGACGGCGCCGTTCAATCGTTCGACTCCGTACAACCCGTTGAACAGACGGCCGCCGCCATTGCCCCGTCGGGCGCATCCAGCGAGGACTCGCAGCCCGGCCCCGGTGATCGAGCACGGGCCACCGCGCGCGCCCACCTCGACCGACACCGCGCCCTCCCGACGGTCAGCCAACTCGTCGACGCCGCAGGCGTCGCCCGCGGCACCGCCGCAGCCGCTCTCAAGGAACTTCGCGCCGACATCGACGAAGGAGGCCAGCCGTGACCCGCGTCGCGATCGCCCCCCACCGGCTACGGCCTTCGGCCGTCGAAGGCACCAACCCAAAAGCCACTACACACCTATGCATCACGATCAGTTGGGATGCGTCGCCCCGAGGGCCGAAGAACGTCGGCGGCCCCGGATGCTGACCATCTCCTCGGGCCACTCGGCCTCCTACCTCACCGACGCGGTGGCCGTAGGCCGCGAGAACTACTACTCAGGAGCCGTAGCGGCCGGCGAGCCCCCGGGCCGCTGGCACGGAGCAGGCGCGGCCGCGCTCGGACTCGACGGCGTCGTCGACCCGCAGGACATGACCGCGCTGTTCGCCCACTTCGTCGATCCTCGCGACCTTGCCTTCCGCGATCCCGCCGGCTGGGCCAGCGCAGCCACCCTCGGCCACCGCGGCCGCGCGTACATCGGCGAGGACGAGCTGTACAACGCGGCCTGCGCCGCCGAACCGGATGCCACGGCCGAACGCCGAGCCGAACTACGACTGGACGCAGGTCGTCGAGCACGCCGCAACGTCGCCTTCCTCGACGCGACCTTCAGCGTCCAGAAGTCGATCACCGTTCTGCACACCGCGTTCGAGGCCCAGGAGGTCGCCGCCCGTCGGCTCGGGAACCACGACGGTGCTCTCGCCTGGGCACGCCACCGGGAAACCGTCGAATCCGCGATCTGGGCCGGAAACCAAGCCGCTCTGGACTATCTCCAGGCGCACGCCGGGTACTCCCGCGTCGGGCACCACGGCGGCGCGGCCGGACGCTTCGTCGATGCGCACGACTTCGTCGTCGCGTCCTTCTTCCAACACGATTCGCGCGACCACGACCCGCAACTGCACATCCACAACGCGATCCTCAACCGTGTCCAGGGCAGCGACGGCGTCTGGCGGACCCTGGACGGCCGCAGCTTTTACGTCCACCGAGGAGCTGCCGCAGCGGTAGCGGAACGAACCACCGAGCAGTACCTCACCCGAACGCTCGGAGTCCGATTCGCCGCCCGACCCGACGGCAAGGCCCGCGAGGTCCTCGGCGTGCCGCCGGAGGTCAGCGAGCTCTTCAGCTCCCGCCGTCGAGCGATCACCGCTCGCGCCCAGGAACTGACCGAGGCCTTCGCCGACCGCTTCGGCCGCGAACCCAACCCGCTGGAGCGCGACCGTCTGCAGCGGCAGGCCACCTTCGCGACCCGCCGTGCCAAGGCACACCGAGGCGAGAGCGTGGGGGAGCGGCTTGACCGCTGGGATCGCGAACTGCGCGCCGAGATCGACGGTGGGCTGCGCCGCGTCGCCCACGACGTTCTGGCTCTGGCCGGCAGAACGCGCGAGCCGCTGACCTGGTCGCGCGCCGACGTCGCCGCGACCGCCCTCGCCGACCTGCAGTCCCGCAAGACCGCGTGGACCGCGCCGGACCTCACCCGCGCCCTCTCCGACGCGCTGCCGGACCACCTGGGCAACCTCGACGGCCACCAGACCGCGGCGCTCCTCGACGGGCTCACCGCCGAAACGCTCGAAGCGGCCACGGCCATCGACACCGTCCGCCCCGGACAGCACCTCCTGCCCGACGACCTCCGACTCGCCGACGGCCGCTCCGCGTACGAGGCGCCCGGCCGGCGACTGTTCGCCACACCCGACCACCTCCGCGCAGAACGCGCGCTCCGAGATGCAGCTGCCACCGGCGAAGCCCACGCGCTGTTGACCGCGGACATCGATCGACTCCTCGACGGCCTCGCCCGAGAGGGACTCGAACTGGGTCGGGACCAGGCCACCGCAGCCCGCGGCGTCCTCGGCTCCGGTGCCGCGGTCGAATGCCTCGTCGGGCCCGCCGGCACCGGAAAGTCCTTCGTCGTCGGCGTTCTCGCTCGCGGATGGAACGAAGCAGGCGGACGCACGTTCGGACTGGCCACCAGCCAGGCGGCGACCGAGGTGCTCGTCGACGAAGGACTCGCGGCCCGCAACATCGCGCGCTGGCTCGCAACCCAGCAGCGCCTGGACCGGGGCGACAACGCCGAAGTCGAATGGCGGCTCACCCCGCGCGACCTCGTCGTCGTCGATGAATCCGCGATGACCAACACCGCAGACCTCGCCCGCGTCCACGCCCACGTCGCAGCGGCTGGGGCGAAGCTGCTCCTGTGCGGCGACCACCGCCAACTCTCCGCCGTCGGTGCTGGCGGTGCCATGGCGATGCTTGCGGCCACGGCACCAACCTACGAACTCAGCACCGCACGACGCTTCCGCCACCCGTGGGAGGCGGCGGCCTCCCTCCGCCTGCGCGAAGGCGACCCACACGCGCTCGCCGAGTACCACAAGCACGGACGACTGCTCGACTGCGGAACTCTCGACAGCGCCGAGAAATCGGCCGCCACCGCATGGCTCGCCGACACCGTCGGCGGCCGCCACTCCCTTCTGATCGTCGGCACCAACGACCAAGCCGCCCGCCTGAACTCGACTCTCCGAACCGAACTCGTGAGGCTGGGCCGAGTCTCCGACGACGGAGTGTCGCTGGACCGCGAAGGAACCCACGCTGGGCCGGGAGACATCGTTCAGGCCCGGGCCAATGCGTGGAGCCTCGCAGGCTTCGAAGGAAACCGCCGCGGACCGGTGAATCGCGAATACCTGCGGGTCCTCGATATCTCTGCCGACGGGGGCCTGACCGCGGCGGCGGTAGTGGGCACCGGTCCGGACGGCCAGGAACTCGGCGACGTTCTACGCCTACCGAGCGCCTACGTACGCGAGAACCTCACCCTCGGCTACGCCGCCACCGTCCACGCAGTGCAGGGACGGACCGTCGACACGGCGCACGTCGTGGCCGACTCCGCGACCGGATCGGCCGCGCTCTACGTCTCGATGAGCCGAGGTCGAGAGCGCAACACCGCGCACGTCGCAACCCTCGCCCCCGCCCCGGCGGACGGACCGCCGGAAGCCGCAACGAACACGATCCATCGGAGTCCCTCCGCCGTCCTGGCGGGCCTCTTCGAACGGAACACGGACCCGCGCTCCGCACTCGACGAGGCCGCACACTCGCACGCCGAGGCGAACTCGCTGCGCACCACGGCGGAACTCTTCGCCGACGCCGTCGAGTTCGCCACGGCAGGCCGCACCACCGCCTGGCTCGACGCACTCGTCGACGAGGGACACCTCAGGCAGGACCAGCGAACCGCGCTGGCAGCCGAAGAGGGCGCCGCCGCCCTGCACCAACTGCTGCGCCGCGTCGAACTCGCCAGCGGGGACGCTCGAGAAGTCCTACGCGCAAGCGTCGTCGATCGTCCGCTCGACGACGCCCGCCAACTCACCAACGTCCTGAGCCACCGGATCCGGGCCACCGTCGATCTAGACCCCGTCCACGACGGATTCGCCGCACGGGTTCCCCACGTAGCCAACCCCCAGTGGGCGTCCTACCTCGACGAACTGGCCGCGCTTGCCGACGCGCAAACCGCTCGCCTCGGATGGATCACGCTGCATCAGGCCCCGGCCTGGGCAGTGGAGACCCTGGGCGCCGTGCCCGGCGACGCGGAGAACCGCGCGGACTGGGCCCGCCGCGCAGGCCTCGTCGCCACCCACCGTGAAATCACCGGTCACGACGACCCGACCACGGCCCCTCGGGGCACCGCCCACCGCCGGTCACCCGGAGGCCACCGCGACGTGGCACGCCGCGTGGCGCGCCCTGGGCGTACCGGCTCATGCGCGCGACGAGGCCGAGATGAGCACCGGACAGCTGCTCGTCCGAATTCGAGCATGGGAACGCGAACAGACCTGGTCGCCCCGGTACGTCGCCAACGAACTCGCGGGCACCAGCCAAGCCGCCGCCACCGCGCACGCCACCGCCGCGCTCCGGCGGGCCCAGGCCGGCGCCGCCGACGACGGCATCGCGCGAGAGGGACTCGTACGTCGTGCCGACGAGGCCGCAGCCCTTGCGGCCGTATTGGACGCTCGATGCAGCGACCTGACCGAAGCCGATGCGGCGCGGGCCCTCTGGTATGCCCACACGGCAGGGACACGTGCCGCGGCGGACCGTGCCAAGTTCGAACTCGCGGCCCGCCGATGCGATCTGCCCGCGGACGTACCCGTCACCGCAGACCAATGGCTAGCGGCACACCGCGCAGACCAGCGCGTCGAAGACTCGCACCTCCGCATCGTCTCCGAAGCAGACCTCGGCGACGTCGACGCCACTCGACACAGCGAACTGGCCGCACTCGACGGCGTTCGGCCGTTGCCGAACCAGCCCCAGGCGGTCGCGCCGCGCAAGCTCGCGGTCGCGGTGCCGTCCGAAGACGAGATCCGCATACCCACGGCGGAGCAGACGTCGCAGACCCTCGCCCGAGCTCGAGCCGCCCTCGCCGAGATCGGCCGCAGGGAACAAGCCGACGCCGAACGACTGGCGGACGAAAACCTCATCGCCTATCTGAGTGCTCATCAGTTCGAGCTCCGGCCAGAACACGAGCTCGAGCGCGCGGCCGTCCGATGACTCTTGTCGGCGGCCTGCCTACCGCCGCGGCACTCGCCCTCAAGCCGCCAGCGCTCCAAGGTTCGGTCAACCGCTGCGCGCTCGACCGAACCTCGAAGCGCCTCTGGCTTGACCGCGAGCCTCCGCCGCGACGGATGGCCAGGCAAGACGGGCAGGCGAGGACGCCTGCCCGGCCCAACGGCCGCCTTCGGCCGACAACCACAACCCCTTGGAGGGACCGAATGAACAGCACGCGCATCACCATCGCCGGCAACTGCGGAGACGAACCCCAGCTGCGTTTCACCGCAGACGGCAAGGCCAGCACGCGCGTGCGCGTAGCGGTCACCGAGCGGTTCCAGAACCCCGCCGGTTCCTGGGTGGACGGGCCGACGAGCTGGCACACGGTCCTGGCGTGGGGGCCGCTGGCCGAACACGTCGCCGAGACCGTGCACAAGGGCGACCGAGTGCTCGTCTGCGGACGTCTCGCCCAGCGCGAATGGATCGCGGAGGGAGGCGAACGGCGCAGCGCCTGGGAGATCACCGCGGAGGACGTCGGCCCGAGCCTGTTCCACGCCACCGGCACGTTGAGGCGCAACGGAAGACCCGTCCCCGCACAGCACTGACCGGCCGGGCGGAACGTGCCAGTTCGGGCACGTTCCGCCCAAATCGCCCACCACGAGAGAGGTCGCAGCATCGGATGAAGTTCCACGATTTGGCTGCGCCGTTCGAGCGAGCCGCGATAGGACAAACGGGTGATACCCGCCAGATCGACCGGCGGGTCACGAACGAGCACCGTTGGCCGGGGGGCCAGCACACGGTGCGACACGGGGCCGGGGGGCGATGAAGCGCGTGGCGATGGCGCTCGTCTGCGCCCAGATGCTGGTGGTCGCGGTGGCCGCAACCACCGTGGTCTCCACGACCGCGAACGCCTTCGGCTGCCTGCCCGCAGACGTCGTCGTCGACCCGACCTCGACGGCGGGCCCTGGCCTCGACGTCGAACAGCACGCCAACGCCGCCGTCATCGCCAAGGCGGTGATCGCACGTCGCCTGCCGATCCGCGCGGCCGTCATTGCCGTCGCGACCGCCATGCAGGAGTCCAGCCTGCGCAACCTGTCCTACGGCGACCGAGACTCCCTCGGCCTGTTCCAGCAGCGCCCTTCGCAGGGCTGGGGAAACCCCACCCGCGCGATGGATCCCGTCGCCGCGACCAACGCCTTCCTCGACCGACTGGTCGATGTCCCGGGCTGGCCGCGCCTGCCACTCACGGTCGCGGCACAGGCCGTCCAGCGCAGCGCCTATCCCGACGCCTACGCGCGTTGGGAACCCCAAGCCACTGAACTGGCCGCTGGCCTACTCGGCCGTCCGTCCCCACCGTCGAGCGCCCCGCCGTCCGCGGCCGACCTGCCCGGACTGTTCGTGCTTGCCGACGGCCCACTGGCCGCACACGCCGAACGCTGGCCGACGAACTACCAAGGCGGCGAGGTCGTCGTCGCGACTAGGGCGTGTCTCCTTATTCGAGTAGCCAGATGGTGATGGCTCGCAGGACGACGCCACCGCGGTAGGTGAGTGCGAGCTTGTCGTAGCGGGTGGCCAATCCTCGCCACTGCTTGAAAACGTTGAA
>JBQTIB010000186.1:0-15195 GCA_052389435.1 Sporichthyaceae bacterium
TGTCCACCGGAGTCCGCCCCCACCTCGCCGCGGGCGACCACGAACCGCAACACCGCCGCGCCAGCGGCGCCTTCCTGCACTTCTCGGGGACCGACGCGCACACCGCCGTCGACGGCCTGGCCGTCGCCGCCGAGGTCGTGGGCGAACTCGTCGCCGACGTGCAGGCCGCGGCCGATCGGTGGGAGGTCTGCTACCTCGACTCCGACGTCGACTCGGACGGCGGCAAGATCCTGCTTTCGGCAGGCGCCCCGCGAGCGGTCGGCGACGACGAGGAGCGGATGCTTCTGGCGCTGCGTCAGATTCTGGACAAGCCGCGGCGGCTTCCGGTGCGCATCGGCGTCAACCGCGGCCCGGTGTTCACCGGAGAGATCGGCCCGCCCTACCGGCGTGCCTACATCGTCATGGGAGACACCACCAACCTCGCCGCTCGGGTGATGTCCAAGACCCCCGTCGGGCAGCTGTGGGCGACCGAGGGCATCCTCGCCCGCGGCGGGGCCAGGTTCGTGCTCGAGCAGCAGCCGCCCTTTGCGGCGAAGGGCAAGGCGAAGCCGGTCCAGGCCTGGGCCGTCGGCGCCGCGACCCATGCAGTTGCGGCCGACGCCGGTGCCGAGGCGGCGCCGTTCGTCGGCCGAGGAGACGAACTCGCCGTGCTGACCGAGGCGATCGTCGCGGCCGGCGCCGGGCTCGGCCGGTGCCTGGACGTCGTCGGCGACGCGGGCGTGGGCAAGTCCCGGCTGCTCGCCCAGGCCGTCGCCGCGGCGCCGCCCGGTCTGCGGCTGCTGACCGCGAACTGCGAAGCGCATCTGTCCGGCGTCCCGTACTCGCTCTGGCACGCCGTCCTGCGTCGGTTGCTCGACCTGGGGTGGTCCGCTCCGGCCGAGACCGTCGCGGACGCGTTGGCGCGACGCTGCGCCGACGTACCCGGCACGCGGGAGTGGCTGCCCCTGCTCGGCGACGCGGCCGGGGTGGACCTGCCGGCGACGCCCGAGACCGAGGCGCTGCTGCCGCAGTACCGCGCCGCGCGGCTCGTCGAGGTTCTCGCCGCGTTCCTCGGCCCGGAGCTCGCCGAGCCGACTGTCCTGGAGATCGACTCGGCGCACCTGATCGACGAAGCCTCGGCGGGGCTGCTCGCCGGCCTGCTCCCACGGCTGGCGGATTCGAAGTGGGCCGTCGCGGCGCTGCGTCGCGCCGGTTCGAGCCGGTTCGACGCGGTGGCGGCCGCGGGCGCGCAGCGGCTGGACGTCGGACCGCTCGACGGTGCCGACACGCGCACGTTGGCGCAGCTCGTCACCGACGCCGCGCCGCTGCCCCCGCACGTTCTCGACGTCGCGGTTACCCGCTCCGGCGGCAACCCGCAGTTCCTCTTCGACCTGCTCGCGGCCCGCGGCGGCGAACTGCCGGACTCCGCCCAGGCGGCCGCGATGGCCCAACTCGACGCGCTGCCGCCCGGAGATCGCAGTCTGCTGCGCCGGGTGAGCCTGCTCGGATCCACCTTCCCGCCGCGCCTGGTCGACGCGGTGCTCGACGGCCCGGCCGGCGACGGGACGTGGGAGCGCCTCGACGCCCTGATCGCCACGACGCCCGACGGTCATCTGCGCTTCCGGCGCGCGGCCGTGCAGGAGGCGGCCTACGCCGCCCTGCCCTACGCCGAACGGCGCACCCTGCACGCCCGGGTCGCCGAGGCGCTCGAGGCGGGTGTCGCCGGCGAGGTGGACCCGGGCGTGCTCGCCTTCCACTACCGCCGCGCCGATCGCCACGACCGCGCCTGGCCGCTCAATCGGACCGCCGCCCGCCGCGCCGCCGAACTCTCCGCCCCCGCGGACGCCGTCGGGCTCTATCGCGACGCGTTGGAGTCCGCCCGCGAGATCGGCGTTGCGGACCCGGAGTTGGCGCCGGTCTGGGAGGGGCTCGGGGACGCCCTGCGGTTGGCCGCCGAGACCGAGGCCGCCGACCGCGCCTATCGCAACGCCCGCCGGTGCGTCGGCGCGGACGCCTTCCGACAGGCCGAACTGCTGCTGCGCCAGGCCCGGCTCGCGCACCGCGCCGGCCACCCCGCGGCCGGAATCCGCTGGGCGCGGCGCGGCGTGCGCGCCCTCGACGGCGAGTCCGGACCCCTGGCCGACGCCTGGCGCGCGCGACTGATCGCCGCCGAGGCCGCCGACCGCATGGACCAGGGCCGCTCGGTCCAGGCCATCGCACTGTGCCGCCGGGCGCTGACCCTGGCCGGAGACGGGGCGACCGAGGTCGGGCTACGGGCTCGCGCCCACGCCGCCTACCTCCTGGACTGGGCGCTGGTGGTCGCGCGCCGCCCCGCCGAGGCGGTGCACTCGGCGGATGCCGTCGAGATCTACGACCGGCTCGGAGACCTCGAGGAGAAGGCCAAGGTCCTGAACAACCTCGGGATGTTCGCCTACTGGGAGGGCCGGTGGGACGACGCCGTGCGCCTCTACCGCGAGTGCGGCGAACTCGCCGAGCGAACCGGCGACGTGGAGACGGTGGCGTGCTCGGAGTGCAACGTCGGCGAGGTGCTGTCCGACCAGGGGCACTGGGACGCGGCGACCGTGGCCCTGCAGGCCGCCCGGCGCAACTGGCAGGCCTCCGGCAACGACGGCGGCGCGGGTTTCGCCCGCATGCTGCTCGGGCGGACCGCCGCGCGGCAGGGCCGCTTCGCGGAGGCCGTCGACCTGCTCACGCGGGCGGTGGAGGAACTGTCCGTCCACGGCATGGACGACGCGGTGCTCGCCCGCGCCTACCTCGCCGAGGCCTTCGCCTACGCGGGGGAGCGCGCTCGTGCGCTCCCGCTGATCGAGGCGTTGCTGCCGACCGTGGGTCCTCGCGAGCGTCCCCTGGTGCAGCGCGCCGCGGCGATCGCCCGCCGCGACGAGGGTGCCGACATTTCGACGGTAGGACTGCTGGAGTCCCTCGCGACGGCACGCAGCGAACGCTGCGACTACGACGTCGCGCTCGCCCTGGACCTGTTGAGCACGGCGGGCCACGACGGTGTCGCCGAGCGAAACGATCTTTTCTCCCGGCTCGGCATCGTGCGAGTCGGTTTGCCCGCCACCCCGGTTGGAACCAGGGGAGTGTCGCCGGCGACCTCTTGAGCATGGCGATCGACGTTCAGACCCGCCCCGACGCTCCGGCGGGCCCGCCGCCGAGGCCGTCGCGGCGGGCGAGGTTGGAACCGGTGCTGCGGCGCCTGCACTTCCTGACCGGGTTTCTCGCGGCGCCGATCGTCCTGTCGCTGACGATCACCGGGATTCTGTTCGCCTGGAACCCGCAGATCGAGAAGGCGATCTACTCCGAGGAGTTGACCGCCGTGGCCCCCGGGCCGGCCCGCCCGCTGGCCGACCAGGTGCGCGCGGCGCAGAACTCCCGGCCCGGGTGGGCGGTCACGGCGGTCACTCCGGCCGCACCCGGGGTGTTCAACGGTCGCGAGACCACCGCCGTCGCGATGACACCGCCGGGGGCCGGCCCCGCCTCCGCCTTCGGGCACGCCGCCGGAGCGGTCAGCGTCTACGTCGACCCGGGCAGTGCGCAGGTCCTCGGCGCCATCGACGAGAGCAAGCGGCCCGGCGAGTGGCTGCGCAACCTGCACTCGAGTTGGCGGCTCGGGGACAACTACGCGCCGTTGACCGAACTCGCCGCCAGTTGGCTGCTGATCTCCCTGGTCACCGGCCTGTACCTGCGCTGGCCGGTGATGCGCAAGAAGATGTTCGCGGCCTTCGTGCCCAAGCTGCGCACTCCCGGGTGGAGCCGGGCGCAGGCCTTCCACACCACGCTCGGCCTGTGGCTGATCGTCCCGCTGCTCGCGCTCGTGGTGACGGGTCTGACCTGGACCTCGTTCGCGGGCTCGCGCATCGACGACTTCAAGGCCACCTTCTCCTCGCCCGTCCCGGCCGCCTCGGCGACGCTGCCCGGCATGGAGTCCGCCACCCCCGCCGCCGCTCCGACGGGTCACGAGGACCACGCCGAGCACGGCGCAGCGGCGGCCGCCGCCGTGCCCACGGCCGCGGCGTTCCCGGCCGCGGACGTCGCCGGGCAGATCGACACCGTGGCCCGCGCGACCGCGGCCGCCGGGGTGACCGGGCTGATCAAGTACACGCCCCCGAAGACGATCGACAAGGGCTGGAAAGCCGATCGGGCCGACCAGAAGTTCCCGAACGCACCGGTCAACCTCGCCGTCGACGGCCGCGACGGAACGGTGCTGGACCGCGTCGACTGGTCCGAACGCCCACTGCTCGCCCAGCTCACCACGATGGGCATCGCCTTCCACCAGGCGGAACTCTTCGGTCTCGCCACCCAGATCTACCTGACCGTGCTCGGCGTAGGCGTCGTGGTGATCGTCTACGCCGGCTACCGGATGTGGTGGCTCAGCCGTCCGCCCGGAGGATTCGGCTTCCCGCCGAAGTCGGGGCCGCTGTGGCGCACCGTCCCGATGCCGCTGCTCCTGATCTTCGCCGGCCTGATCTACCTCATGCCGACGCTCGGCATCTCCTTCGCCGTCTACCTCGTCCTGGAACGTCTGATCCGGCGCGCCCGCCGGCCGAAGGCGATGACCCATGCATGACCACCACGGCGGACTCGGCCTGAACCTGCTGCCCGTCTGGGGCGCGATGTTCTGGGTGCCCCTGCTGGCCTCGGTGTGCGCCCTGCACGTGATCCACCTGTGCTGGATGCGTGGTCAAGCCCGCGCCTTCCACGCGGTGCACCTGCTGATCGGCGTCGGCATGGTGTACATGTTCGCGCCGTGGGCGACCATGCCCCTGCCGGCCGGTTGGCCGGTGACGTTCTACTGCGCGCTCACCGTCGTGGCGGTGGCCTGGATCGGGCTGGAACTGCAATCCGGACGCCGAGTGAACCTGCTGTGGCTGCTCGCCGCCGGCGAATGCGCCGCGATGGCGTACATGTTCGCGGTGCACCACGGCACCGCCGAAATCCCCGCGCTCAGTCGACTGCTCGTCGGGGTGTACCTGCTGCTGCTCGCGGCGTGGACCCACGGCTGGTTCGTCGAGACCAGGGCGGGCGCCCGCCGGTCGGCAGTCCCCTACGACCTGGGTCCCGCGGGGCCGCCGGCCCGGACGCTGTACTGCAGTCGGCGGTGGGACGTCGCCGCGGCCGAGGCCGCGATGTGCCTGGCGATGGGCTACATGTTCCTCGGAATGGACTCCGGTGCCCGGGAGTTCTTCGCGAGGGCCTTCCGCGGCGGTGCGGTCGCCGAAGAGAGTCTGTGGGCGGTGAGTCTGATCGCCCTGGCGGTCCTGGCTCTGATCCCCGTCCGTCGATCAGCGACCCTTCCCGACCAAAATACCCCCCAGGGGCATAGGCTGGTCGCACGTTCTGGGAACGGAAGGTAGATGGCTACGAGCCGCATCGAGGAAGCGACCCGGGCGAACGACGACGGTAGCTTCCGGAAGATCGACCTGGCGCTGAGCGGCATGAACTGTGCCGGCTGCGCGGGGCGGGTCGAGCGTGCGCTGAACCGGATGCCCGGCGTCACCGCCACCGTCAACTTCGCGATGGCCCAGGCCCGCGTGGTCCACGTGCCGTCGGTGCTGCCGAACGACCTCGTCGCGGCCGTCGAGGGAGCGGGCTGCAAGGCCACGCTGCCTCAGGACGGCGTGCCGGACACCAGCGCCGAGCACGGCGCGGCCAGCGCCGCGCTCAAACTGCGCGTGCTGATCTGCGCGGTGCTCACCGTTCCGGTCGTCGCGGTCTCGATGCTCCCCGCGCTGCAGTGGGACCACTGGCAGTGGTGGGCGCTGGTCCCGTCGATGCCGGTGATCCTGTGGGGCGCCTGGCCGTTCCACAAGGCGGCCTTCCTCGGCGCCCTGCGGCGCACGGCGGCCATGGACACCCTGGTCAGCATCGGCGTGAGCGCGGCCTTCCTCTGGTCGCTCTATGCGCTGATCTGGGCCGACGCGGGTGCGGCCGACCGGCCCGCGGGTCACTTCCACCTGGTCCCGCAGGGGCACCCGGGCAACCACGAGATCTACCTCGAAGTCGCCTGCGCCGTGACCCTGTTCGTGTTGACCGGCCGCTTCCTCGAGGCGCGCGCCCGTCGGGCCTCCGGCGCGGCGCTGCGCGCCCTGCTGGACTTGGGCGCCAAGGACGTGGCCGTGCTGCGCGACGGCACCGAGGTTCGCGTGCCGGTGCAGGAACTGGCCGTCGGCGACGAGTTCGTCGTCCGGCCGGGGGAGAAGATCGCGACCGACGGCGTCGTGGTCAATGGCACCTCGGCGATCGACGCGTCGCTGCTGACCGGCGAGTCCGTCCCGGTGGAGGTCGGGCCCGGAGACGCCGTCGTCGGTGCCACGGTCAACGCCGGCGGACGGCTCGTGGTCCGGGCGGCGCGCGTCGGTTCGGACACCCGCCTCGCGCAGATCGCGCGCATGGTCGCCGACGCGCAGGCCGGCAAGGCCGAGGTGCAACGCCTCGCCGACAAGGTCTGCTCGATCTTCGTCCCGACCGTGCTTCTCATCGCGCTGTGCACCCTCGCGCTGTGGCTGCTCACCGGCGGCGAAACGCAGTTGGCCTTCACCGCCACCGTCGCGGTGCTGATCATCGCCTGCCCCTGCGCGCTCGGCCTGGCCACGCCGACGGCGCTGCTCGTCGGCACCGGCCGCGGCGCGCAGTTGGGCATCCTCATCAAGGGCCCCGAAGTCCTCGAGAACACTCGTCGTGTGGACACCGTCGTGCTCGACAAGACGGGAACGGTCACCACCGGGCGGCTGTCCCTGCTCTCCGCCCACGCGGTCGACGGCGCGTCGACCGCCGAGGTGCTGCACCTCGCCGGAGCCGTGGAGCACGCCTCCGAGCACCCGATCGGCGCCGCGATCGCCGATGCCGCCGCGGCCACCGCGAACCTCCCCGAGGTGGGCGAGTTCCGCGCCACCGCGGGCCGCGGAGTCGCCGGGGTCGTCGACGGTCGAACGGTCTGCGTCGGCCGCCGGGCCTGGCTCGCCGAGCAGTACGACCGGGAAGCGCCCGCCGAGCTGGTGGAGGTGGCGGAGCAGTCCGAGACCGACGGCCGCACCTGCGTCTGGGTGGGCTGGGACGGGGAGTTCCGCGGCGTGCTGGTCGTCGCCGACACCATCAAGGAAACCTCCGCGCAGGCCGTCGCCGACCTCAAGGCGATGGGCCTGCGCCCGGTCCTGCTCACCGGCGACAACCGCCGTGCCGCCCAGGCCGTGGCTGCGGCCGTCGGCATCGACGAGGTCATCGCCGAGGTGCTGCCGGAGGAGAAGGTCGCCACCGTGGAGCGGCTGCAGGCGGAGGGTCGCACGGTCGCGATGGTCGGGGACGGGGTCAACGACGCGGCAGCCCTCGCGGTCGCCGACCTCGGCCTGTCGATGGGCACCGGATCGGATGCCGCCATCTCCGCGGGCGACCTCACCCTGGTCCGCGGGGACCTGCGAGCCGTCGCCGACGCCATCCGTCTGGCCCGCAGGACCCTCGGCACCATCAAGGCCAACCTGTTCTGGGCCTTCGCCTACAACCTCGCAGCGCTTCCGCTGGCCGCCGGCGGCCTGCTGAACCCGATGATCGCCGGCGCGGCCATGGCCGCCAGTTCCGTTTTCGTGGTGAGCAACAGCCTGCGGCTACGCCGCTTCAAGCCCCTCCACGCGGCGTAGCGCCTCCGGCGCGCCTCGTTCCACGCCGACAGCGCAGCAGAACACGCCGCCGAGGCTTCCGGACGGTGCTCTACTGCGCTGTCGGGTTGGTTCGGACACGTCTCCGAGCGTTAGCCCAGGGCCTTGGGGTCCTTGGCGTTGGCGGGGATGCGGAAGGTCAGGCGGACGGTCCAGCCGCCCTTGACCTCGACGATCTCGCGCGAAATCAGGCACGGGACCTTGCGGCCCTTGACGCGCGCGGAGGTGCAGTCGGCCAAAACGCCGGTGCGGTCCTTGCCCATCTTCCCGGCGCGGAAGCCCTCCCGGGTCGGGAAGGAGTACGGAGCGGCGAAGCAGATCTGGAGTTGCTCGGCCAGCTTGAGGGCTGCAGCCTTCTTCAGCTTCTTGCGCTGGGTCATCACCGCGGTCTTGCTCCAGGTGGCGCCGGTCGCGGGTTCTAGGAACCCGAACTGCACCCAGTCGGAGTTGCGCTCGGTGTAGTCCAGGCAGTCCGGGCGCCCCTTGACGCCGTTCCTGCTCGCGCCAACGCTGGCCATCTGGAAGTTGCCGTTGGTGGTCGCGAACAGCACCGCCCGCCGGCTACCGCCACTGGCGTCGATCTGGAACCTGCTGTCCGCCCCGGGCGGTGGGTTCACCCGACACGACTTCGACGGCTCGCACAGCGCGGTGGCCGTCGCCGGATCCATGCCGGGCAGCGCCTTCGGCTGCGCGTTCGGATTGGTGTTCGGGTTCGGGTCGTTCGAGCCCGCGTTGCCGCCGTTCTGGTCCGGAGTTCCGCCGCCCGGTCCACCGGGTCCGCCCGGACTCTCCGCGGACTGGCCGAGGAAGTAGGTGATCGTCAGGCCGCCGTCCAGCGCCGCGGCGCGGAACGGAGAGATCGACAGCTCTTCCTCTTCTTCTTCCTGTGTCGGCGTTGGGCAGATCGGACCCCCGCAACCGCCACCGCCGCCGCCGCCGAACGACCCGCCTTCGCCGCCGAGCAGGCCGCCGCCGCCGCCACCACCACCGTCTCTGCCGGCGCCGCCGATCCCGCGCGAGCCGTTGAAGCCGGCGCCGAACTCGGCGGCGCCGCCACCGTCCTCGCCTCGTTGGCCGCCGCCGGCGCCCTGCCCGTCGGAGCCTGCCGGTCCGCCACGGCCGCCGTTGCCGCCATCGGCTGGTCCATCGTTCTCGGCACCGCCGCCGCCTCCTCCGCCGCCCGCGCCGACGCGCGGTACAGCGGTGAGGGGATTCTGCCCACCGTTCATCAGGAAGCTTCCGCCGCCTCCTCCGCCGCCCGCGCAGTAGAAGGGGGCTTCGAGTTCGGACGCGCTGCCCGATCCGCCCGCGAGCTGGGATACCCCTCCGGAGCTTCCTCCCGGGCCCGGGTCACCGCAGCCAGAGGCATCCTCACCTCCCGCGCCGAGGTAGACGTCGAAGACGTTGCCGCCGGAGACGGCGAGCGTCGCGCTGGTGATCTGTCCGCCGGCGCCGCCGGTGCCTGGGTCGCCAACTCCCTCGGTGGTCGCCCCGTCGCCGCCCGCTCCTCCGGTCAGGGTGACGGCGATCGACGAGACGCCCGCGGGAACGGTGAAGCGGCCGATGTTGGCAGTGTCGCCGTACTCGCAGGTGACCGCGCCGCTGCCGCTCGGAATGCAGGCGATCGGCACGATCGCCGCGGCCGCGTTCGGCGCGCTCAGCGCCACGACGCCACCGGCGGCGAGAGTGACCACCGACGCGAGGGCGAGCGAGCGTCGCGGTCTTCCCACACCCGGGACGGACTCAGAACCGAACCCGACGTTGCTCACCGCGGCACCCCTCGACGACATCACCCCGACGTTCACACTGGGATACCAGCAACCGTCCAATCTGCGGCCGAGCCGCGCCGCGCATGGCAGAAAATCTGACGCCCCGTCGGATCAGTAGGTCTGCCGCAGGCGGGTGAAGGCGGCGTCACGGGGGATGCGGACTTCGTTGTGGACCGCGAAGCCGCCCGAGACCTCGACGGCGCGGGTGCGCTGAACGCAGGGGAGGGGCTGAACGCGGCCGCGGATCTCGGTCGGGAAGATGCTGTCGACCTCCGCGCAGGTGGCCAGGACGCCGCTGTACGGGCCCTTCTCGGCAGGTCCCGTGCCCGGCTTGAACCCGGGGCGGACGAAGAACCTGTACGGGGCCTCGAAGCACACCAGGCTGGTGCGGGCCGCGCGGACCGCGGCACCGGGGGTGGCCGCCTGCAGGCCGGTGATCTTGACGAACTTGGTCCAGCTCGCGCCGTCGCGCAGGTTGGTGAAGCCGACCGTTGCGAAGTCGTTGGTGCTCGCGGGCGCGCCGGGACAGACCGGGCCGGCGCCGCGGTTGATCGCCGCGACGAGTGTCGCCTTGCGCGTGCCGCCGACGGCGCGGACGGCAAAGGTGTCGGTGCTTCCGCCGACGGCGGAGGTGGCGCAGTCGCCCGGGGTCGGGTCGCAGATCGCGTCGGCGAAGGTGGGCCCGACCGCAGCGGCCGGCAGCGCCGTTGCCACGAGGATCGCGCCGAGCGCCGGCGCCCCGAGTACCAGGGCGAGCCGACGCGCGTGCCGGGTGCCTGCCCGACCTGTTCGGCCAACTCTCGACACCGTCATGCCCGCCCGTCCCGTGACCTGTGATCGCTTGGTCACGTGGATACCAGTCACGGACGCCGCCTCCGCGCTGCCACGCCGTAGGGGTCCCGCCCCGGCTACACTGACCCGGCTCCCTGGCCGGGGTGGCGGAATGGCAGACGCGGAGGTCTCAAACACCTCTGTCCGAAAGGGCATGCGGGTTCGAGTCCCGCTCCCGGCACTCACCGACGGGCGAGGTGTGTCCGCAGACAGCACGGACCACGTCGTCTCGTCGTCACTCCGCTCGCTTCGCTCGCGGGGCGGGGGCTTCGCCACCCGCACCCCCTTGGTCGCCCGCACCCCCCTCGAGCCCCGCGCCCAGCCGTCGCTCGACGCGTTGCCGGGGCGGGCTCTGTTGGTCGAATCACGATTTCGGGTCAGGCCCACCGCCGCCTGTAGGTTGGTCGTGTGCCTGACGAAGCTCGCCGCGTCGTGATCGCGGAGGACGAAACGCTGATCCGCATGGATCTGCGGGAGATGCTCGAGGAAGAGGGCTTCGACGTCGTCGGGGAGGCCGGAGACGGCCGCCGCGCCGTCGAACTCGTCGAGGAGCTCAAGCCAGACCTGGTCATCCTCGACGTGAAGATGCCGATTCAGGACGGGATCACCGCCGCCGAGCAGATCGTCGCCAAGCGCGGCGCCGCGGTCGTCATGCTGACCGCGTTCTCCCAGAAGGAACTGGTCTCCCGGGCACGGGACGCCGGCGTCATGGCCTACCTCGTCAAGCCGTTCACGAAGAACGACCTGCTGCCCGCCATCGAAATGGCAGTCTCCCGGCACGCCGAGATCGTGCAGCTGGAGCAGGAGGTCTCGGGTCTCGCGGAACGTTTCGAGGTCCGCAAGCTCGTGGACCGGGCCAAGGGCTGCCTGCAGTCCAAGTACGGGCTCACCGAGCCCGAGGCGTTCCGGTGGATTCAGAAGGCCTCGATGGACCGGCGCCTCAGCATGCGCGAGGTCGCGACGGTGATCATCGCGGACTCCGCCAAGGAGAGCTCCCCCGCTGCGGACCCCGACGCGGTCGTCGAGTAGTTCCGAGCCGCTGACCTGCGCGTTCGAGGCATTCCGGACGCCGGCGCAGGTCGAAGATCACGAAGCGGATACGGGTTGTGCACCGTTGTCCAAGCTCCCGCCGCGGCGGGAGTTACTCCGTTAGGTTCCGTGGAACCAACCTGATGGGGGATCGACATGCGCGCCCGCATGGTCGTCCACCCGTCGTCTGACGAACGAGGAGACCGCCTCATGGCACGTGCCCTTCCTGCCGCTCGCGTATTCGCGGTGGCGGCTGCGGCCGGCTTGGTGCTCGCCGCCTGCGGCAGCAAGGACGACACCGCCGCACCGCCGGTCAACGAGCCCGCCAAGACCCAGGTCGGCAACGGCGTGCTGAAGATCGGCACGCTGCTTCCGCAGACCGGCAGCCTGCAGATCCTGGGCCCGCCCCAGGAAGCCGGCGTTCAGCTCGCGCTCAAGGACATCAACGCCGCCGGCGGCGTCCTGGGCAAGCCGGTCGAGCTCACCGAGTCCGACTCCGGCGACACCAAGAACGACATCGCGAACCCCGCCGTGGACCGCATGCTGAGCGAGAACGCCGACGCCATCGTCGGTGCGGCCGCCTCCTCGGTCACCAAGCTCGTCATCGACAAGATCACCGGCAGCGGCGTGGTCATGATCTCCGGATCGGCCACCTCCACCGACTTCAGCACCTGGAACGACAAGGGCCTGTTCTTCCGCACCGCGCCCTCGGACGTCTTCCAGGGCCGCATCGTCGGCGAGACCGCGGCCGAGGACGGCGCGCAGTCCCTCTCGATCCTCGCCCGCCAGGACTCCTACGGCACCAGCCTCGCGACGCAGGCCGAGAAGGCCTTCACCGAGGGCGGTGGCGAGCTCAAGGAGAAGATCATCTACAACGAGAGCGCCACGGACTTCTCCGCCGACGTCGCGAAGATCAAGGCGGCCGATCCGGACGCCATCGCCGTGATCGCCTTCGACGAGACCTCCAAGATCGTCGAGGAGATGATCAAGCAGGGTCTGCTCCCGATGAAGACCAGCGGCAAGAAGCTCTACTTCGTCGACGGCAACATGTCCAACTCCCTGTCGGTCGCTCCGGCCTCGCTCGAGGGCATCAAGGGCACCATCCCCGGCGCAGCGGCGACGACGGCCTTCCAGGCTCGACTCAAGGAGTTCGACGCCAACCTGACGGACTACAGCTACGCAGGCGAGGCCTACGACGCCACCGTCCTGCTGGCGCTGGCCACCGAGGCCGCCAAGAGCGACCTCGGCAAGGACATCGCCGCGAAGATGATCGAGGTCAGCACCGGCGGCACCAAGTGCACCGAGGTCGCCAAGTGCCTCGAGCTCGTCCGCGCCGGCACCGACGTCGACTACGACGGCATCTCCGGTCCGATCGAGTTCGACACCACCGGCGAGCCGTCGTTCGCGGCGATGGGCGTCTACCAGTTCGGCGCGGACAACAAGTTCAAGCTGCTGAAGACCGAGTCCGGCTCGGTCTCGGGTGCCCCGAGCACCTTCAGCCCGGCTCCGGCGTCGACCTCGTCGCCGTCGCCGAGCACCAGCGCCTCGCCGACCACCTCCTCGCCGAGCGCCGGCGCCACCAGCAGCGCGACCAGCACCGCCACCACCAGCCCGTCGCCTTCGTCGACCTCGACGCCGTAGCACCGGCAGGCTGACTGCACGTCAGAACGCACTTCCCGTTGGGGCCTCGCCATTGGCTAGGCCCCTTCGGCTTTTTGGGGGCTCGCTCCACAAACGATCTTGCCTCCAGACCTTGATTCGGTTTGTCCGGATATGCACCATTACGGCGCTGCCCACCGCCGACGGCGGGCCTGCCGGAGGTCGTGCATGCGCAGGGTCGTCAAGATCGCGGTCGTCGTCACCGGCGCGGTGGGTGCCGTTGCGACGGCCCTCGGCACGGCATCCGCCACCGGCACGGATCGTGCGGGTGCCGATCCTGCGGGCGAATGGGGCGCGTGCACCGACGCGGCGCTTGCCGCGGCCGGGGCGAAGTGTGGCTTCGTGACCGTCCCGCTGGACCGGAGCGTGGCGGGCGGCCGCTCGATCGCGATCGCCGTGTCCCGGCTGCCCGCCACCGGGGACCCGTCGACCTACCGCGGGCCGCTGCTGGTCAACCCCGGCGGTCCCGGCGAGAGCGGGCTGAATCCCACCCGAGCAATCGCCGGTGCCTTCGGCGCCGCGATCCGGCGGGACTACGACCTCGTCGGGTTCGACCCGCGTGGCGTCGGAGCCAGCGTTCCCGCCCTTCGCTGCGGCAACGACCGCTCCGCCCGGGCGGCGATCCTGGAGCCGCTGACGGGCCCGGGCCAGACGCCCGGCGGCAACGAGCAGACCTCGCTGGAGTTGGCGCGCGCCTACACCAGGGACTGCGCGGCGGCGGCCGGCTCGGCGCTGCCGCACCTGACGAGCACGGACGTCGTCGCCGACCTCGACGCGATCCGGGCGGCCCTCGGCGCGCAGCGGTTGAACTACTACGGGTTCTCCTACGGCACCTACCTCGGGCAGCTCTACGCGAGCACCTACCCACAGCGGGTCGGCCGGATGGTGCTGGACTCCAACATCGATCCGACGACCTGGGGCTATCGCAACGCGGGAACGACGGCGCGCGAATTCGACCGCGCCGCCCGCGCCCTGTTCGCCTGGATCGCCGAGCACGACGCGACGTTCCGGATCGGCGCAGACGCCGCCGCCGTCGAAAAAGCCTTCTACGCCATCGACCGCGCGCTGCAGGCGGGACAGTCCGCCAAGCTCACCTCGACCGAGTGGCGGGCCATGCTGGTCGAGCACCTCTACGGCCCGGAGCGCTGGGCGAAGTTCGCCACGCTCATGGCCATCGGCAACCTTGCGGTGTCCGATCGCCTCGTCGAAGCCGTCTCCGCGCCGGGCCCCACCGCGCCGCGGGCAGAGGCTCCGGGCACCGACAACGAGAACGCGGCCTACTACGCGGCCGCCTGCGGAGACTCGCGGTGGCCGGCCGCCTACGCGACCTGGCGCGCGGACGCCTTCGCCACCGCCGCCGCGGCGCCGCTGACCGCCTGGCGCCTGATGGACAACTACCTGCCGTGCCTGACGTGGCCGTCGCAGAAGTCGCGAGCCGTCCTCGACGGCTCCGAGGCCCCGCCGTTCCTGCTCGCCAGCCGCGAGATCGACGGGCCTACGCCACTTGCGAACAGCGTGAAGGTCCGCACGCTCTTCCCGGGGTCGGTGCTCGTCGTTTCCCGCGAGGTCGGGCACATCGCCAGCGGCGGTTCCAACGCGTGCGTCAACGATCTGACGCTGCGTTATCTGCGCACCGGCGCGCTGCCGAACCGGATCGGCACCGCCGACGTCGACGTCTGGTGCGCCGGCGTCCCGGTGCCTGCGCCCGCTCCGGCGATTGCCGTGGCCATCGCGCGGGCGACGGCGCCGACCGCGCGGCCCGCGCCCCAGAAGCCGGCGCTCCACAAGCCGGCGGCGGCTCCGTCGGCGACGCCGAAGCCTGCCGTTACCCAACCGGCAGGCGAACCGGGGGAATGAGAGTCGCTGCGTAGGGGGGCATCGGGGTGGGCGGCGCAGTTCGCACCGGCGTGCAACGGCGCTCGATTGCCCCGATCGCTACGCGGCCTGCGGTGCCCAGGCGCACGCAACCGTCGCGTCCGACGGTCCTGTCGTCCTGGATGCATTCCAGTATTCAACCTTTCGAATCGATTGATTCCACTGGAAATCGAACATACTATCGACCTATGGTTTCGCTTCGGCCCCTGCCGCCCGATCTGGCGACGACGACGTCGTTGCCGGACCTGGCCGTCCTGGTGATCGGGGTGGAGCCGGGTTCGACGTGCGGGTACGACACGGTCGAGATGCTGCGCGCCGCGCAGCGGTTGAGGAACGTCGCGGCCTCGGTGCGCTACGCCTGGGCGGTCGAGGTGGCGGTA
>JBQTIB010000187.1:0-28074 GCA_052389435.1 Sporichthyaceae bacterium
GCCCCCGGGGCCGGGGCCCCCCCCCCCCCCCCCCCCCCCCCCCCGCGACCGGTGAGTGAACTAGCGGATCTTCACCTCGTAGTCGCCGCGGTCGACCTCGACGAGGTCGGCCGGCGCGGCGAAGCCCGCGGTCGGGCAGGCGGGGCTGCCGAGCTGCAGACGCGAGCCGTCGGCTTGGTCGCGTCCACGGCGCTCGCCGTCGCGGATGTACTCCACGCCGGTGGCGAAGCGATCGATGCCCGGGATCGTCGACTTGTTGAAGATGACGCCGATGGCCGCGTAGCGAACCCCGTCCACCACCGAACCCGTCGCGCACAGCACCTTCGCGGCCGCCTCTCCCGCGTTGGTTCGCAGGTTCAGCCAGCCGATGGCGTCGTCGTCGATGCCGATGACCGACAGCGACACCCGGTCCCCGCTGGCCAGGTCGAAGCGCGCGTTGCCCTCGACGGTCGTCCGGACCTCGCGTTCGGACGGGGCCGCGTTGGCGACCACCGGTGCGATGGCGGCCGGCGCGGCCACCGAGCCGACGACGACGGCGCGAAGCAGGTTCTTGTTCATTGGATGAAGTCCCTCCCCTGGGTGAGGCCGACTGTGTCCCTACCGCCGGCCGGGGCCCACCATGGTTTTTCCCAATCGTCCGATCGGTGCTCTTCGCACTTCTTTGACCCGATCACGACGCCAACGGGTGGATAGTCCCCGACAAACTCGACGGATTCCCCTGACGTCCATCGGCCTCTCGGAGGATGTTTGGCGGCCGTGCTCGAGTGGCACGATCGCGGCGGGCGCAGGCCCGTCGCGGGGGAGAACCAGTGCAGTTTCGGCTGAACGGGCACAAGGTGCTCGAGGCCGTCCTGGCCGGAGAGACGATGCGCGCCCGAAGTGGCGCGATGATCGCCAACGACGGCTGCCCAGGTGGAGACGCTCGACGTCGGCGGGCTCACCGCGCTCTCGGCCACCATCCAGGCGCGCCTAGCCGCCGAACAGCAGCGGCGCTGACGGCATTTCCAGGTGGCATCCTCCTTTTGACCGATGGGGAACCATCCGTCCGGTCGATGCGTCGAAGCGGTATTCGTCCGATCTGGGCGATTGGCCCGATTCCCTGGGCCCGAACCGATGGGGGACGCGACGTGACCGGAACCGCCGTGATCGAGATGCACCAGCCGTGGAGCGACGAGGAGATCGCCTACCTGCCGGCTCCCGAGCGCAACGGTGGATTCCTCGCGCGCTACCGCGCCGATCTGATCCTCGCCGGCTCCACCGTGGCCACCGCCGTCGGCGCCGGGTTCACCGCCCGCCTGCTCTGCGGCGTGTAGCCGGCGGTTCTGTCGGGGGTACCCAGCACAATGGGGGAGTGCCCTACTACCGCGACGCCGGCGTCGTGCTTCGCACGCACAAGCTCGGCGAGGCGGACCGGATCGTCACGCTGCTGACCCGCCGGCACGGCCGGATCAGGGTTGCCGCCAAGGGCGTGCGGCGCACCTCCTCGAAGTTCGGGGCGCGGCTAGAGCCCTTCAGCCACGTGGACCTGCAGTGCGCGAACGGCCGGACGCTGGACATCGCCACGCAGGTGGTCACGATCGATCCGTTCGGCGGCAAGCTCTCGCGGGACTACGGTCGCTGGACGGCCGGTACCGCGATGCTCGAGGCCGCGGAGCGCTTCACCGAGAACGAGGGGGACCCGGCCCTGCGGCAGTATCTGCTGCTGGTCGGCGGTCTGCGGGCGCTGACCGAGACCGGCCGGGACGCGCACCTGGTGCTCGACGCGTTCCTGGTCCGCTCCCTGGAACTCGGCGGGTACGCGCCGAGCTTCGCCGAGTGCGCCGCCTGTTCCACTCCGGGCCCGCACCGCTTCTTCACCGTTCCCGGCGGCGGCGCGGTCTGCCCGGACTGCCGCCCGCCCGGCGCCGCCTCCCCGGGCGCGGAGACCATGACCCTGCTCGACGCGCTGCGCACCGGGGACTGGGACACGGCCGAGGCCGCCGGGCCCCGCGCTCGACGCGAGGGCAGCGGTCTGGTCGCCGCCTACCTGCAGTGGCACCTCGAGCGCGGTCTGCGGTCCCTGCGGCACGTGGACCGGGAGCCGGAAGCGGCCGCGCCCGCATGAAGAAGAAGCAGTACGCGGCGCCGCCGCCGCATCCCTCCGGCGCGCGCCCGCCGCAGTTGCCCAAAGAACTGATTCCCCGTCACGTGGCGATCGTGATGGACGGCAACGGCCGCTGGGCGAAAGAGCGCAATCAGCCGCGCACGGTCGGGCACGAGGCCGGCGAGGCGTCCCTGCTCGACGTGATCTGCGGGGCCATCGAGATCGGCGTCTCGACTCTGTCCGCGTACGCGTTCTCCACCGAGAACTGGAAGCGCACCCCGGACGAGGTCCGCTTCCTGATGGGCTTCAACCGGGACGTCATCCATCGTCGCCGGGACGAACTCGACGCGATGGGCGTGCGCGTCCGCTGGGCGGGGCGGCGGCCCAAACTCTGGCGCAGCGTCGTCTCCGAACTCGAAGACGCCGAGCGGCGCACGGCCGACAACGACGTCATCACCCTGCAGTTCTGCGTGAACTACGGCGGCCGCGCCGAGATCGTCGACGCCGCGCGGGCGCTGGCCGCCGACGTGGCCGCCGGCAGGGTGAACCCGGACAAGATCGACGAGAGGCGCTTCGCCCGCTATCTCGACGAGCCCGACCTGCCCGACGTCGACCTGTTCGTGCGCAGTTCGGGGGAGCAGCGCACCTCCAACTTCCTGCTGTGGCAGAGCGCGTACGCGGAACTGGTCTTCCTCGACACACTCTGGCCGGACTTCGACCGCCGTCATCTCTGGCACGCCATCGAGCTCTACGCCTCGCGGGACCGCCGCTACGGCGGGGCGGTGCCGAACCCCCCGCCGGCCGCTGTCTGACGCCACCTCAGGTTGAGGAGAGCCGGCATATCCCGTTCAGATCTGAGCCGGACCTGAGATCCGTCGAAGATCGTCCTGAGAAGTGCGTGCCCGAAACATTCCCGGCAAGTCGCCTCCCTAGGTTCACGATCAACCGGGGGAAGGACGGACATGGGCGGGCTGCGCGGAGGAGTTCTTCCGGCCGGGTTCGGCGCCTTGGCCCTCGCCGTCGCGGCGGCAGCCGTCGTGTTCGCACCGGCCGAGGAGTCGCCCGCGATCGTGGCCGGGGAGACGGCCCTCGCGGCGCCCCGGCAGACCGCTCGCGCCGAGCACGTGCGCGAGGATCGCCCAACCGCGTCGGTCCCGCCCGAACCGCGGAAGGTCGCGCGGTCCGCCGCGACGACCTCGCGCCGGGTCTCGCTTCCCGCGCACGGGCGGATCTCCCGGGTCGGCGTGGGAGTGCGCGACGCCCAGGCCAACGACTCCCTGGTCGGCCGACCCTCGCTGTCCGCCGACGGACGCTTCGTTGCGTTCGCCTCGCTCGCCACCAACCTCGTGCCGGGCGATCGCAACGGCTTCGAGGACGTGTTCGTGCGCGACCGGTCGACCGGACGGACCGTGCTCGTCAGCGCCACCCCGGCAGGACTTCCGGGGGCCGGGGCCAGCGGCGGTCCCGTCCTGTCCGCCGACGGCCGGTGGCTCGCCTTCGAGTCCTGGGCGCCCGACCTCGTCGCCGGCGCGGGGATTCCGCACGGCGGCACCGGCGTCTACCTGCGCGACCTGCGCACCGGAACGACGACGCTGCTGTCCGCGGCCGTCGTCGGTCGCGCGGACGGCGACAGCACCGCTCCGTCCATCGACGCCACCGGGACCCGCGTCGCGTTCGGATCGCTCGCGGGCAACCTGGTGCCCGGCGATCGCAACGGCCACTCCGACGTCTTCGTGTGGACCCGTGGCCGCGGCCTGGATCGGGTCAGCCGCGATTCGGCCGGGGCCGACCTGCCCGGCGGCGCGGCGTATCCGGCGCTGTCGGCGGACGGCGGTCGAGTCGCCTTCGCGGTGGCCGGCACCCGCGGCGGCGGCTGCGAAGACGTCTACGCCAAGGACCTCCGGTCCGGCGAACTCGAACTGGTCACCGTCGGCGGGGGCTGCGCACGCTTCAGCGACGTCGCGATCAGCGCCAACGGCCGGCACGTCGCGTTCGGCACCCCGTGGCCGATGAGCCGAGCCGATCGGGACTGGGCGCCGGACGTCTACACGCGGGACCTGGTCGCCGGCCGCACGAAGTTGGTCAGCCGGGCCCTGCCCGGACCGACCCGGATCGGCGATCGCGGCGGCAGCTACGCACCCTCGCTAAGCGGCGACGGTCGCTGGATCGCCTTCACCTCCTTCGCCGCCGACCTCGTAGCCGCCGATCCGACCTACGAGCAGGACGCCTACCTCTGGGATCGGCGGACCGGCCGGACGACTCGGTTGGCCGCCGGGGCGCGTGGAACGACGTACGCGGCGGTGCTCAGTCCCGACGCGGCGCACGTCGTATTCGGCTCCGGCGCCGAGAATCTGGTGCGCACCGACAACAACCACAGCGACGACGTCTTCGCGATCGATCGGGCGGGCGCCCGGTATCCGGTCGCCGACGGCCGGGCGGTGGCGGACGAATCCGCGCCGCAGACCGAGTTCTGGAAGGGCCCCACCGAAGCCGTGTCGGCCGGCCCCGTCGCCTTCGTGCTGCGATCCGACGAGCCGGGCGTGCGCTACGAGTGCCGAGTGGATCGGGGCCCGTGGCGCCCCTGCCCGGCGACCTATCGGCAGCGATTCGGTCCGGGCCACCACCTGGTGCAGGCCCGGGCCATCGACGCCGCCGGCAACGTCGACGAGTCCCCGGCCGGGTGGCGGTTCCGCGTTCGCCGGTGACGGCGGCTAGAGGTTGAGCAGTCCGGCCGCGAGGACGCCGAGCACCACCAGGGCCCGGAGCACGCGGCCCGGGGTGGGAGTGACCGGCCAGAATGCGACGAGGAACCAGCCCAGGAAGCCCGCGAGCGTCCACAGCAGCAGCAGGCCCCCGACGCCGCCGAGGGCCAGTCCGCCGAACAGCATGGCGAGCGCGAGGATCGGCACGAGCCACTTGGGGAGCCCGAGCAGACGCGCCAACACCGGCGCGGTGGCCACCGCGACGCGGTTGGCCACCTCCTCCGGCGCAACGCCCTGCCGAATCGGCTTTCCCTTGGCTGCTTTCGCCGGCCGCCGCTTCGTTGCCTTCTTCGTCGCCACGGGCCCCATCTTGCCTCAGCACGCGGGCTGACAGGCTGCGGGCATGCTGCTCGTCGCGCGCCTTCCCGAGGTCTCCGATCCCGACGGCCTCCGGGCCGACGCCGTCGCCGCCTTCGCCGCTCTCGCCACCCGCCCCGGCTGGGTGGGCGGCCGGCTCGCGCGATCGCTGGACGAACCCGACTGCTGGGTGCTGACCTGCGAGTGGGACGAGGTCGGAAACGGCCGCCGCGCCCTGTCCACGGGCGCGGTCCGGATCGCGATCATGCCGCTGATGGCGCGACTGCCCCACGCCAGCCTGACCTACGAGATCGTGGCGGCCGGCTAGCGGACTGTGAGGTTCTCGAGCGCCTGTCGCGGCGCGGGTGGCGACGGTAGTCTGACGGCTTCCCACCGCCGGCCCACGGAGCAGTGCCTTGTCGCCCGATCGCCTCGAACTGATCGCGGGGCTGGGCAAACGGCGGGGGTTCGGATATCCCTCCAGCGACATCTACCACCACGGGGGCGGCGCGGAGGCGCTGTGTTCGGCCTGGGACTTCGGCCCCCTGGGCGTCGAACTCAAGGAGAACGTCAAGCGGCAGTGGTGGAGGACCTGCGTTCAGGGGCGCGAGGACGTCGTCGGCCTCGACTCCGCGGTCATCCTGCCCTTCGACGTGTGGCAGACCTCGAGCGGTCGCGAGGCCGGCAGCGATTCGCTGATGCTATGTCAGATCTGCCGTCGGCGGACCGACGTGAGCGGTCTCGCCGCCGCCTCGGCCTCCTGCGCGCACTGCGGGAGCGTCGGTTCCCTCGTGCACCAGGCCCAGCGGGGTTCGGTACACGCCTCGTTGCGGTTCGAGGACGGCCAGGAGGTGGTGCACCACCTTCGCCCCGACCCCACGCAGGGAATTCTGGTCAACTTCGCCAACGTCATGCGTTCGGCCCGGCGCCGGCCGCCGTTCGGCATCGGGCAGATCGGGCGCTCCTTTCGCAACGAGAGCGAAGCCGGGCATCCCCTGTTCCGAACCCACGAGTTCGAGCAGATGGGCCTGGCCTGGTTCGTTCCGCCGGGATCGGACGACGAGTGGCACCGGTACTGGATCGCCCAGCGCTGGGAGTGGTACCTCAGCCTCGGTCTGGCCGCCGGCGACCTGCGCCAGCACGCCCGCATCGCCGACCCGCGCCGCCCGGGCTCGGTGCACACCGTGGACATCGAGTACCGCTTCCGCCTGCCCGACGCGGAGTGGGGCAAGCTCGAGGGCCTGGCCAACCGCACCGACGTCGACCTGCTGGCGCACAGCCGCCGGTCCGGTGCGGACCTGAGCTTCTTCGACCAGAAGACCAACACCCGCTGGACCCCCTACGTCATCGCTCCCACCGCCGGGCTGTCCCGCTGCGTGCTGGCCTTCCTGTGCGCCGCGCTGGCCGAGGACTTCGCCGCCGACGCCCACGGGAACCCCCAGCCGCGTGCCGTGCTGCGCCTCGACCCGCGGCTGGCTCCGGTGAAGGCCGCCGTGCTGCCGCTCTCGCGCAACTCCGATCTCTCGCCCCGGGCCGCGGACCTCGCCGCGACGCTGCGCCGGCAGTGGAACGTCGAGTACGACGACTCGGGCGCGATCGGCCGCCGCTACCGCCGTCAGGACGAGATCGGCACGCCGTTCTGCGTGACGGTCGACTTCGACTCCCTCCTCGACCACGGCGTGACCGTTCGGGAGCGCGACACGATGAAGCAGGAGCGGGTATCGATGGACCGGCTCACCGGTTTCCTGGCCGAGCGGCTCCTCGGATGTTGAGCCTCGCGCTGGGCGGGCACCGGCTCGACCCGCCGGTGGTGCTCGCGCCGATGGCCGGGATCACCAACCGGGCCTACCGCAAGCTGTGCCGCGAACACGCTCCGGGCGGCCTCTACGTCAACGAGATGGTCACCGCCCGCGGGCTCGTCGAAGGGGACCGGACCACTCGGTCGATGGTGGCCTTCGACGTCGAGGAGCGCCCGCGCAGCCTGCAGCTCTACGGCACCGACGCGGAGTCGATCGGGGCCGCGGCGCGGCTCGTCGTCGAGGAGGATCTCGCCGACCACATCGACCTGAACTTCGGCTGCCCGGTGCCCAAGGTGACGCGCAAGGGCGGGGGAGCGGCCCTGCCCTACAAACGTGCACTGTTCGGCCGCGTCGTCGCCGCCGCCGTCGCCGGGGCCGACGGGCGCGCCCCGGTGACCGTGAAGATGCGCATCGGCATCGACGAGCAGCACCTCACCTACCTCGACGCGGGCCGGATCGCCGCGCAGGAGGGCGTCGCCTGGGTCGCGCTGCATGCGCGGACCGCCACGCAGCACTACTCGGGCCAGGCCGACTGGAGCGCGATCGCGCGCCTGGTGGAGCACCTGGCGCCGTTCGGTACCCCCGTTCTGGGCAACGGCGACATCTGGGAGGCCGCCGACGCCGTGGCGATGATGGCGGCGACCGGCTGCGCCGGAGTCGTCGTCGGCCGGGGCTGCCTGGGGCGGCCGTGGCTGTTCGCGAACCTCGCCGCGGTGCTCGCGGGCGAACCCGATCCGGGTCACCCCGACCTCGGAGTCGTCGCCGCCACCATGCGTCGCCACGCCCACCTGATGGCCGAGGACGGCGGCGAGCGTTGGGCGTGCTGCGAGATCCGCAAGCACATCGCCTGGTACCTCAAGGGCTTCGCCGTGGGTTCGGACCTGCGGCGATCGCTCGCGCTGGTGGAATCCCTCGCGGAGTTCGACGACCTGCTCGGTCGCCTCGACCTCGCCCAGACCTTCCCGGACCAAGCCGTCGGGAGCCCGCGGGGCCGTACCGGCTCGCCACGCCGGGTGGCCCTGCCGGACGGCTGGCTGGCGGACGACTGGGACGGCGAAGTGGCCCCCGACAGGGCCGGTGACCTGGCAGTTTCCGGCGGCTGACACCCGGCGGCACGCCGAGAGTGACGGAAACGTGTCCAATCCCTCATGCCTGCAGCAGGCCTGCGCGGGGAAGAGCCGGGGAGAATCGACCCCGGCCAAGGGCAGGGGCCGCGGAACTCTAGGAGCGTGCATGGAAGAGCTGGAGAACATCTCCTCCTCCGAACCGCCGGTGGTGGTTGTCGGAGCTGGGCCGGCCGGCTTGACCGCCGCGCTCGAACTCGTTCGTCGCGACCGCAAGGTCACGGTGCTGGAGTCCACCGACGCGATCGGCGGCATCAGCCGCACCGAGGTGCGCGACGGCTGGCGCTTCGACATCGGCGGCCACCGCTTCTTCACCAAGGTCCCCGAGGTCGAGAAGTTCTGGCACGAGGTGCTCCCGGACGAAGACTTCCTACAGCGTCCCCGGATGAGTCGCATCCTCTACAACGGCAAGCTCTTCGACTACCCGCTCAAGGCCGGCAACGCGCTGAAGAGCCTCGGCGTCCTCGAGGCCGTCCGCTGCGTGCTGTCCTACTTCTGGGTGCGGATCAACCCGCCCAAGGACCAGAGCAACTTCGAGACCTGGGTCGCGGCCCGCTTCGGCAGGCGCCTGTACCGGATCTTCTTCAAGACCTACACCGAGAAGGTCTGGGGCATCCCCGCCACCGACATCCAGGCCGACTGGGCCGCCCAGCGCATCAAGAACCTGTCGCTGATGAGTGCGATCAAGAACGCGATCTTCCAGCCCAAGGGTCAGACCGACATCACCACCCTGATCGACCGATTCCAGTACCCGAAGTACGGCCCCGGCATGATGTGGGAGAAGGCCCGGGACCTGGTGCTCGACGGCGGCGGCGCCATCCACATGGAGACCCCGGTCGTCGCCTTCCACCGCGACGGCAACCGGGTCGAGTCCGTCACCGTCGTCCAGAACGGCGTCGAGACCCGGGTGCCGTGCAGCGACGTCATCTCCTCGATGCCGCTCTCGACCCTGCTGCTGGCGATGGACCCGAAGGCCTCCTCCGAGGCGATCGCCGCGGCCGAGGGTCTGGGGTACCGGGACTTCCTCACCGTGGCGCTGGTCGTGCCGGAGTCGGACGGCTTCCCGGACAACTGGATCTACATCCACACTCCCGGGGTGAAGGTCGGCCGCGTGCAGAACTACGGTTCCTGGTCGCCGTACCTGGTCAAGGACGGTCGTACCTGTCTGGGCCTGGAGTACTTCGTCAACGAGGGCGACGAGATGTGGGACGCCACCGACGAAGAGCTGATCGAACTCGCGAAGAGGGAGATCACCGAGCTCGGTTTGGCCAACACCGAGACCGTCGAGGCCGGCTACGTCGTCCGCGTCCCGAAGGCCTACCCCGTCTACGACGAGGGCTACGACGCCAAGGTGGAGATCGTGCGGGCGTGGCTGGCCGAGAACGCCTCCAACGTCCAGCCCGTCGGCCGCAACGGCATGCACCGCTACAACAACCAGGACCACTCGATGGTCACCGCGATCTACGCGGTGGACAACCTGACCGGCACCCCGCGCGACCTGTGGGCGGTGAACGTCGAGAAGGAGTACCACGAGGAGAAGTCGGCGTCCTCCGGCGGCACGTCGGGCTCGACCCCGGCGGGCGGCACCGGCCGCGCCGCGCCGATCGTCCCGGCCCGCAACCGCGAATCGTCGGCTCCCGCCGGCGGATCGGTCGCGGCCCGCGCCGCCGACGCCTGAGCCGGGCTTCCGAGCCGGGACGGTTGCGCTAGGAAGGCCGCCTTGAGCGTGCACGACACGTTGACCCGGTCCGGGTCGGTCCCGACGACCGACCCGGGCCTGGTTCTGCCTCGGGGGGTTCGCCTTCCCGTCGTCGTGGCGGTGGTCGTGGGCGTCGGAGTCGGCCTGCGCCTGTGGTCGTTCTCGCCGTTCTGGCTCGACGAGGCCCAGTCCGTCGCGTTCGCTCGGATGTCGCTGGGCGAACTGCCCGGCGCGCTGCGCATCGACGGGGCCCCGCCGCTCTACTACGCGCTGCTGCACGTGTGGATTCAGGTCTTCGGCGACGGCGTCTGGACGGCCCGTGCCCTGTCCATGGTGCTGTCGATCGCCGCGCTTCCGTTGATGTGGCTGCTCGTGCGCCGACTGCGCGGGGATGCCACCACCGCCGTGATCGCCGTGCTGCTCCTGGCCGTGAACCCCTGGGCCATCCGCTACGCGGGCGAAGCACGCATGTACTCCCTCGTCGTCGTCGAGGTCCTGCTCGTTTCGCTGGCCCTGCTCCGACTTCGGCGCGCTCCCGAGATCCGCACTGCGGCAGGCCTGGCGCTGGTCGCGGCAGCGCTGCTCTACACCCACTACTGGGCGCTTTTCCTCCTCGCCCCGATCGGCTGCCTACTCCTCGTCGCGGCGTGGCGCCGGCCCGCCGAGCGTGCCTTCGCCGGTCACGCCCTCGGGGCGCTGGCCGCCGCCGCCGTCGCCTACCTGCCCTGGGTGCCGACGATGCTGTACCAGTCCGAGCGCACCGGGTCCCCGTGGGCGCCCACCCCGACCCTGGACACTCTCACCGACCTGCCGAGCCAGTGGTTCGGCAACGACGGCGTCGGCGGCGTGCTGGCGATCCTGCTCCTCGCCCTGGCCGTCTTCGCTCGACGCCAGCCGGACGGGACGGTCGTCTTGGCCACCCGCCCGTCCGGTGTCACGGGGGTGGTCGGCGCCATCATGGTCGCCACCCTCCTGCTCGCGCTCGGCGCAGCCCGCCTGAGCGATGCCGGCATCGTCGTCCGGTACACCGCGGTCGTGGTGCCGGCCGTGATCGTGCTGCTCGCCTTCGGCGCCCGCAAACTGCCCGGCCTGGCCTGCACCGGGATGGTCGCCGCGATGCTCGTCATCGGTGTGGCCGGCGGCGTCACCGCGGCCACCACCCCGCACACCAAGGCGGGAAAGATCGCCGAGGTGTTGAACGCCAGGGTGGCCAAAGGCGACCTGATCGTCTACTGCCCGGATCAACTCGCGCCCGCGATCGAAGAACGTCTGGAGCTGTCGAAAAAGGTCAACCGCCTGACGATCCCGGAGCAGACGAACCCGCGCATCCTCGACTGGACCGACTACATGGACCGATTGGCGGACACCTCGCCGCGCTCCGTCGCCTCCGGCCTCACCCGGTACCTGAAGAACCAGCCCGAGGGTTCGGTCTGGCTGATCTCCTCGCGCAGCTACGGGACCACCCTGAACTCGACCTGCGACGCGCTGCGGGCACGGATGAACGCCGGTTTGGGCGAGCCCCAGACGGTGCTGAACGCCACCGGTCGTGGGCTGGAGAACGCGAAGGTGGAGCGGTTCAGCCGTTGACCTTGACCTACCCATGGGTACGCAAGCCATAGGGTGGGTGGGATTCCCAACATATGGAGGAGCAGGGTCGTGCCGAAGTTCGTCTACGACTTCACCGAAGGCAACCGAGACCAGAAGGACCTGCTGGGTGGCAAGGGCGCCAACCTCGCCGAGATGACAAACCTCGGTCTACCGGTACCGCCCGGCTTCACGATCACCACCGAGTCCTGCAAGGCCTACCTCGCCACCGGTTCGGCGCCCGCGGAGCTCTCCGCGCAGGTGACCGACAAGCTCGCGTGGCTCGAGGGCCAGTTCGGCAAGAAGCTCGGGCAGGCGGACGACCCGCTGCTCGTGTCCGTACGCTCCGGCGCCAAGTTCTCCATGCCCGGCATGATGGAGACGGTCCTGAACATCGGTCTGAACGACGAGTCCGTCGCGGGCCTGGCCAAGCAGTCGTCCAACGACCGCTTCGCGTGGGACTCCTACCGTCGCCTGCTGCAGATGTTCGGCAAGACCGTGCTGCACATCGAGGGCGAGCACTTCGAGGACGCCATCGACGCGGCCAAGAAGGCCAAGGGCACCACCGCGGACCTCGACCTCGACGCCGACGACCTGAGCGGGCTGGTCGAGACGTTCAAGGCGATCATCCACGAGCACACCGGCAAGCCGTTCCCGCAGGACCCGCGCGAGCAGCTCGACGCGGCCGTCTACGCGGTCTTCAACTCCTGGAACGCACCGCGCGCGATCCTCTACCGCCGCCAGGAGCGCATTCCGGCCGACCTCGGCACCGCGGTCAACGTGCAGTCGATGGTGTTCGGCAACCTCGGCATGGACTCCGGCACGGGCGTCTGCTTCACCCGCGACCCGGGTTCCGGGCAGATCGGCCTGTACGGGGACTACCTGGAGAACGCACAGGGCGAGGACGTCGTCGCCGGCATCCGCAACACCCTGCCGCTGCAGGACCTCGAGCGCATCGACAAGGCCGCGTTCGACAGGCTGATCGCGATCATGAGCCAGCTCGAGACGCACTACCGGGACCTGTGCGACATCGAGTTCACGATCGAGCGCGGCAAGCTCTGGATGCTGCAGACCCGCGTCGGCAAGCGCACCGCGGGTGCCGCGTTCCGCATCGCGACCCAGCTCATCGACGAGGGCCTGATCGACCTCGACGAGGCGTTGCAGCGCGTCACCGGGGAGCAGTTGACCCAGTTGATGTTCCCGAAGTTCGACACCTCGTCGAACCCGAAGCGGATCACCAAGGGCATGAACGCCTCCCCGGGCGCGGCCGTCGGCCGGGCCGTGTTCTCCTCCGCCGCGGCGGTCGAGTGGGCCGAGCGCGGCGTGGCCGTCATCCTCGTTCGTCGCGAGACCAACCCCGACGACCTCGAGGGCATGATCGCCGCCGCCGGCATCCTCACCTCCCGCGGCGGCAAGACCTCGCACGCAGCCGTCGTCGCTCGCGGCATGGGCAAGACCTGCGTGTGCGGCGCCGAGGAACTCGAGGTCGACACCAAGGCCAAGACCATCAAGGCCCCCGGCGGCGTGACGATCGCCGAGGGCGACGTCCTGTCGATCGACGGGTCCTCCGGCGCCGTCTACCTCGGCGAGGTCCCCGTGCAGCCGAGCCCGGTCGTGGAGTACTTCGAGGGCAACCTCGCTCCCGACTCGGCCGACGCCGACGACCTGGTCAAGGCCGTGCATCGGATCATCAGCCACGCCGACGCCGCTCGAGTGCTGAAGATCCGCACCAACGCCGACACCCCCGAGGACTCGGCGCGTGCCCGTCGCATGGGCGCGCAGGGCATCGGGCTGTGCCGCACCGAGCACATGTTCCTCGGCGACCGGGCGATCCAGGTCGAGAAGCTGATCCTGGCTCCCGACGCCGCCGGCCGCCAGGCCGCGCTCGACGCCCTCGAGCCCCTGCAGAAGCAGGACTTCCTCGAGATCTTCGAGGCCATGGACGGCCTGCCCGTGACGGTGCGCCTGATCGACCCGCCGCTGCACGAGTTCCTGCCCAACCTCACCGACCTCGCCGTCAAGGTCGCCGTCGCCGAGGCGCTCGGTCAGGACCCCGGGCACGACCGCGAACTGCTAGCGGCGGTCAACCGGCTGCACGAGTCCAACCCGATGCTCGGCCTGCGCGGCGTGCGCCTCGGGGTGGTCATCCCCGGTCTGTTCGGCATGCAGGTCAAGGCGATCGCCGAGGCCGCCGCCGAGCGCAAGAAGGCCGGCGGCAACCCGCTGCCCGAGGTGATGATCCCGCTGGTCGGCGCCGTGCAGGAGCTCGAGCTCATGCGCGACGAGGCCGAGACGGTGATCAAGCAGGTGGAGGCCGCCACCGGCGTCGACCTGTCCTTCATCCCGATCGGCACGATGATCGAACTGCCCCGCGCAGCTCTGACGGCGGGTCAGATCGCGGAGGCGGCCGACTTCTTCTCCTACGGCACCAACGACCTCACCCAGACGACGTGGGGCTTCTCCCGCGACGACGTCGAGGCGGCGTTCTTCACCCAGTACCTGGAGAAGGGCATCTTCGGCGTCTCCCCGTTCGAGTCCCTCGACCGCGAGGGCGTCGGACGACTGGTGCGCATCGCCTCCGAAGAGGGACGGGCCGCCAAGCCCGGCCTGAAACTCGGCGTGTGCGGCGAGCACGGCGGCGACCCGGACTCGATCCACTTCTTCGCCGCGGTGGGCTTGGACTACGTGTCCTGCTCGCCGTTCCGCGTGCCGGTCGCCCGGCTCGAGGCCGGCCGCGCCGCGAGCAGCAGCAGCGGCAGCGACAGCCGCTAGCCACAGCGACGAAGGGGGCGAGCGCCACGCGGCGCTCGCCCCCTTCGGACGTTTTTGGACCTAGCGCTGGTCGTAGGTCTCGTCGCGGACGACCCGGCGGCTCGGGTCTGCGGAGTCGTAGGTCTCGACGCGTCGGCGGCTGATGCCACCGCCACCCCAGCTACTCCAAAACGCCATCGACAGGGCGATTCCGACGGCACCGACCACCATGAGAATGACGCCGATGGTTTCGAGGTCGACCGCTTCGGTGGTGGTGTTGACGGCGAACGCGAGGATCGCCCCGACGGCGACCAAGAAAATTCCAACCCCGATGCCCATGGCAGCTCTCCGTTCCTTCGCGCGGCGTATGCCGCTCCGGGAGAACTCCCCGGGGAAGACGTCGGCAAACGCTGCGGGCGGGTGCCGTTCCCAGCCGATCGCCGGCCTCGTCGGGCACCATCGCTTCGATGACCGACCGAAGTGGCCCCCGCGCGCCCGGCAATCGCCCAGTTCTGGTGCTCGGCTGTCCGCGCTCGGGGACCACGCTGCTGCAGTTGATGCTGCACGCCCATCCACGGCTGGTCGCTCCGCCGGAGAACCGGCACGTTCTGCCGGCCTGGGATCGACGCGAGGAGTGGGGCGACCTCGGCCGCGAGGCGAACAGGAGGCGGCTGGCCTCCTTCGTCACCGGCACCAAATCCGCCATCTGGGAGATGGGACTGGACCGCGCGGTCGTCGCGGAGCACATACTGGCCGCACCGCCGACGCTGGGCTCGGCCCTGGAAGCGGTCCAACTCGCCTTCGCCGAACACGTCGGCGCCGAGCGTTGGTGCGACAAGCGCCCGCTCTACGTCCGGCACGTACCGGCGCTGCGCCGGCTGTTTCCGGACGCGATGTTCGTGAACCTCACCCGTGACGGGCGCGCCGCCGCCGCCTCGCTGATCCGCATGCCGTGGTTCGACCACGGCCTCGAGCAGGCGATCGGCACCTGGCTGCTGGCCGTCGAGCACGCCGACGCCGCGCGGGCCTCGCTGCCCGCCGACACCTGGTTCGACCTGCGCTACGAGGACCTCGTGACCGACCCCGAGGCCGAACTCCGCCGGCTGTGCGGGTGGCTCGGCGAGGACTTCGACCCGGCGATGCTCAAACCCGCCGAGGTGAAGGGTGCGGTGGTGCCGGAGCGCAAGACCTGGCACGCCAACACCTCGGGCCCGGTAGTGGCTGCGCGGGTGGAATCCTGGCGCACCGAGTTGAGCGCGCGCGAGGTGGCTCTGCTCGACGCGGTCGCCGGCACCGCGCTGCGGGCGAACGGCTACGCGGTGGGCGCAGAGCGCGCCGAGCGCCGCCGTGTCTACCGATTCGCGCTGGCCTATCGCCGTCGACGCCTGTGGTACGCCCGCCGCCAGGCCGCCGAAGCCTGGGCGCTGCGTCGTCGTCCGGCCGAGGTCGCCTCGCGATTCGCCGCGGCGCGCGCGATGCACCGACCCTGACGCCGGCGCGTTCCGAGGGAGTGGCGCGAACGCTCGGATAGGTTGAGCCCACGATGGCGCAGGAGGCTCTGGCACCCGGGTACACCCCCGAGGACATCGCGCGGTGGGTTCCCGAACCCCCCAAGCGCGCGGGACGCACCGCCTTCGCCCGCGACCGGGCCCGCGTGCTGCACTCGGCGGCGTTCCGGCGCCTCGCCGCCAAAACCCAGGTGGTCGCGCCCGGCAGCGACGACTTCTCGCGCAACCGCCTCACGCACTCCCTCGAAGTCGGTCAGATCGGCTGCGAACTCGGGCGGCGGCTCGGCGCCGACCCGGACCTCGTCGAGACCGCGTGCCTCGCGCACGACCTCGGACACCCGCCGTTCGGACACAACGGGGAGGACGCCCTCGACCTCGCCGCGGCCGGCTGCGGTGGCTTCGAGGGCAATGCGCAGACGCTGCGCGTGCTGACCCGGCTCGAAGGCAAGACGTTGGCGCCCGACGGGCGCAGCGCCGGACTGAACCTGACCCGAGCGACCCTGGACGCGACCGTGAAGTACCCGTGGCCGCGAGGCCCGGCGACCCGCAAGTTCGGCTGCTACGCCGAGGACGAGGCCGTGTACCGGTGGTTGCGGTCCGGACGGGCCGACGGGCAGCGGTGCCTCGAGGCGGAGATCATGGACTTCGCCGACGACGTCGCGTACTCCGTGCACGACGTCGAAGACGGGACGCACGCCGGGAACATCGACCTGCGGGTGCTCGGCGCGGCCCCGGAGCGCGCGGACCTCGCCGAGATCGTCCTCGAGTGCTATCTCGACGATCTCGACCCCGCCGAACTCGACCTCGCCGCCGCCTCCCTCGTGGCGGCCGAGTTCTGGCCGCGGCGCCCGGACCGCACCCGGTCCGGCATGGCCGAACTCAAGAACATGACCAGCGAACTCATCGGAAGGTTCTGCATCGCGGCCGAGCACGCGACGCGCAGCGGCCTGCCGGGCGAGCCGTTGACGCGCTATCAGGCGCACCTGGAGGTGCCTCGGGAGACCGTGGTGGAGGTGGCGCTGCTCAAGGCGCTCGCCGACCGCTACGTGATGCGCAGCCCACTTCGCATGGGGTTGCAGGCGCGGGAGCGGACGTTGATCGCCGAACTGGTCGACGCCCTCGACGCGAACAGCCCCGAGGTGCTCGAACCCGCCTTCCGCGAGGACTGGGTGGCTGCGTCCGGGGACGTCGCTCAGCGACGAGTCGTGGTCGACCAGGTGGCCTCGCTCACCGACGCGACCGCCATCTCCTGGCACGCCGAACTGTGCCGGGCCTCGGTGTGAGCACACCGAGGCCCTGACGCGACGTCAGTGCCGCGGGGGCGAGCCGGGCGCGCCCGGGTTCTGTCGCCCGACCCTGTCCAGACCCTTGGACACCGCGCCCAGGCCCTTGCCGATCTTGTCGTGGTGCTTGCCCTTGGTCTTCTTGTCGGCCAACTGGCCTGCCTTGGCCAGGCCCTTGTCGATCTTGTCGCGGTTGCCCGCGACCAGCTTCTCGGCCTTGGCCTGTGCGTTCTTCAGAAAGCTCATCGCTACCTCCAAGGTCCCCCTGCCCGGTGTGGGCACTGGCAATCGTGAGGCCCAACGCGCGCAGCGGTCCCGACGTTCCCGATGCGCGCCGGCAGGCCGGGGAGGCTGGGAGACTGGGCGGGTGGAGTTGCCGGTCGTCGCCGTCGTAGGTCCCACCGCCGTCGGCAAGTCCGATCTCGGCGTCGCCCTCGCGCAACGCCTGGGCGGGGAGGTGGTCAACGCCGATTCGATGCAGCTGTACCGGGGGATGGACATCGGCACGGCGAAGCTCGCCCCGCACGAACGCGGCGGAATCGCCCACCACCTGCTCGACGTCTGGGACGTCACCGAGCCGGCCGCCGTCGCCGAGTACCAGCGGATGGCTCGCGAGCTCCTCGCCGAGCTGATCGGCCGCGCGGTGGTCCCGATCCTGGTGGGCGGCTCCGGACTGTACGTGCGGGCCGTGCTCGACGACCTGCAGTTCCCGGGGACCGATCCGGCGCTGCGGGCCCGACTCGAGGCGGAGCTGGCGGTCGTGGGATCGGCGGCGCTGCACGCCCGGCTGCATACGGTGGACCCGGTGGCCGCGGCGCGGATCCTGCCCGGCAACGGGCGCCGCATCGTGCGGGCTCTGGAGGTCGTCGAGCTCACCGGCGGGCCGTTCCTCGCCGATCTCCCCGAGCCTGCCTACGTCCGTCCCGCGGTCCAGATCGGGCTTGCGGCCGATCGGACCGAGCTCGACGCCCGCATCGACGCCCGGGTGGACCGCATGTGGGAGGCGGGTCTGGTGGCCGAGGTTCGGGGCCTGCTCCCGCTCGGGCTCCGGGAGGGCCGCACCGCCGCGAAGGCGCTCGGCTACGCGCAGGCGATCGCCCAACTCGACGGCGACCTCGACGAGGCGAGCGCGCGGGCGAGCACCGCCGCGGCCACCCGCAGGTTCGCCCGCCGCCAGCAGGCCTGGTTCGGTCGCGACCCTCGGGTGCACTGGCTCGCGGCCGGCGCCGAGGGCCTGGTGTCCTCGGCCGAGCGGATCGTCCGTACTGCCGGCGGCCCTGCGGTTGCGTAGGCTGAGAGGCATATGAGCGCTGGGCTGCCCTTTGTGAAGGGCCACGGGACCGAGAACGACTTCGTGCTGCTCCCGGATCCGGACGGGCAGTTGAAGCTCGAGGCCGCCGACGTCGCCGCCATCTGCGATCGGCGCGCCGGCGTCGGAGCCGACGGCATCCTGCGCGTCGTGCGCACGGCGGCCGAGCCCGAGGCCGGCGCGTGGGCCGGGCAGGCCGAGTGGTTCATGGACTACCGCAACGCCGACGGCTCCATCGCGGAGATGTGCGGCAACGGCATCCGGGTCTTCGCCCGGTACCTCGTCGACGCCGGACTGTCCGCGCCGGGGAAGTTTGCGATCGCGACCCGCGGTGGCGTGCGGATCGTCGAGTGCGCGGTCCAGGGCCCCGTCACCGTGGACATGGGCGCCGCGGTCCTGCCCGATCTCGGTCCGGTGACCGTCCGCGTCGCAGACCGTTGCTGGTCGGCCTCGGCGGTGCTGATGCCGAACCCGCACGCCGTGGTCGTGGTCGAGGACGTCGCCGACGCCGGAGACCTGCTGCGCCCGCCGATCGTCGAGCCCCCGAGCGCCTACCCGGACGGAGTGAACGTCGAATTCGTCCGCATCCTCGGGCCCGCGCACCTGCAACTGCGGGTGCACGAGCGCGGGTCGGGGGAGACCCGCTCGTGCGGTACCGGCGTGTGCGCGGCGGTCGTCGCGGCGCAGCGGTCAGGCCACCTCGGTCCGGGTGTCGTCGACGTCGACGTCCCCGGCGGTCGACTGCAGATCGAGGTTCTCGCCGACGGAACGGTGTCGATGACCGGGCCCGCGGTGTTCGTCGCGGCCGGGGAATGGTTTCGGCCCGAATAAGGGGTCGCCCGCCCACGCGACCGCGTGGCACCCTCGATCTCAGAGCCGTAGCGAAGGGACCATATGACAAGCAGCATGCAACCGCGGGACGACCGGTACGACGACCTCGATGACGTGGCGTCAGATCCCGCGGTGGACTTCGACGGCGATCAGCTCGACCTGGCCGATCGAAACGCGCTGCGCCGCATCCCCGGTCTGTCGACCGAGCTCACCGACGTCACCGAGGTCGAGTACCGCCAGCTTCGCCTCGAGCGCGTGGTCCTCATCGGGGTCTGGACCTCCGGCACCGCCGCGCAGGCCGCGAACTCGCTGCTGGAGCTGCGCCGCCTCGCCGAGACCGCCGGCGCGGTGGTCCTCGACGGGTACTCCCAGCGCCGCGACCGGCCGGACCCGGCCACCTTCGTCGGCTCCGGCAAGGCGATCGAGCTGCGCGACGCCATCGCCGCGGAGGGAGCCGACACCCTCATCTGCGACGGCGAACTGACGCCAAGTCAGTTGGTGAAGCTGGAGAAGGTCGTCAAGGTCAAGGTGATCGACCGGACCGCCCTGATCCTCGACATCTTCGCCCAGCACGCCAAGTCCCGCGAGGGCAAGGCGCAGGTCGAACTCGCCCAGATGCAGTACATGCTTCCGCGCCTGCGCGGCTGGGGCGAGTCGATGTCCCGGCAGGCCGGTGGACGCGCCGCGGGTGGCGCCGGCATCGGCGGTCGCGGACCCGGCGAAACGAAGATCGAGACCGACCGTCGGCGCATCCGCACCAAGATGGCCAAGCTCCGTCGCGAGATCGGCGAGATGGGGACTTCGCGCCAGACCCAGCGCGGCGAACGCAAGCGCAACGCCGTGCCGTCGGTGGCGATCGTCGGCTACACCAACGCCGGCAAGTCCTCGCTGCTGAACCGGCTCACCGGGGCCGGGGTGCTCGTGGAGGACGCACTGTTCGCAACCCTGGACCCGACGGTCCGCAGGGCCTGCACCCCGGACGGTCGGCCGTACACGCTGGTCGACACGGTCGGGTTCGTGCGGCACCTGCCACACCAGTTGGTCGAGGCCTTCCGCTCCACGCTGGAGGAGATCGGCGAGGCCGATCTGATCCTGCACGTGGTCGACGGCGCCGACGAGGCGCCGGAGGAACAGCTTCGTGCGGTTCGCGAGGTCTTGACCGAGATCGACGCGCGCTCGATCCCGGAGATCGTGGTGGTCAACAAGGCCGACGCCGCGGACGCCTACACCCTGGAGCGACTGGTCCGCTCCGAGCCGACGGCGGTGGTGGTCTCGGCGCGAGCGGGCACCGGGATCGACAACCTGCTCGCCGCGGTGATGACGGCGCTGCCGCGCCCGGACGTCGAGGTCGAGGTGCTGCTGCCCTACAGCCAGGGCGGTCTCGTCGCTCGGATCCACCGGCACGGGATCGTCGTCGGCGAGGAGCACACCGAACTCGGCACTCGGCTGCGCGCCCGGGTGCCGGAGGCGCTGGCCGGAGAACTGGCGGAGTACGCCACCGCCGGCACCGCGCCGACGGAGTAGACGCCGGGTCAGTCGCACGAGGCAGTCGCACGAGGCAGTCGCACGAGGCAGTCGGAAGGGGTACCGCCGGCCGGTTAGGGTTCGGCGGTGCCCCCAACCGCCGCCGTACGCGACCTTCTCGCCGCGGCCGTCGGCGAGCTGGGCGGCGCCCCGCGCCCCGGACAGGTCGCGATGGCCGAGGCCGTCGCCGCGTCGATGCGCACCGGGGAGCACCTGCTGGTCCAGGCGGGCACCGGCACCGGCAAGTCGCTCGCCTACCTGGTCAACGCGCTGCTGCACAAGCGGCCCGTCGTCGTCTCCACGGCGACCCTGGCGCTCCAGGCGCAGCTCGTGCGCCGCGACCTCCCGCGCCTGGTCGAGGTGGCCACTCCCGTCATGGGCCGCAGGCCCACCTTCGCGATCCTGAAGGGTCGCAACAACTACGCGTGTCTGCACCGCATCGGGGACGGGGCGCCCACCGACGGCGGAGACGGGCTCTTCGACGTCGCCGCCGCCCAGGCGCCGACCAGCCCATTGGGCAAGGAGGTCCTGCGGGCACGGCAGTGGGCCGGCGAGACCGACAGCGGGGACCGCGACGACCTCCTGCCAGGCGTCAGCGACCGGGCGTGGGCGCAGGTCTCGGTCGGCTCGCGGGAATGCCTGGGAGCGAGCAAGTGCCCCAGCGGCGTCGACTGCTTCGCGGAGAAGGCGCGCCTGCTCGCCGCCGAGGCCGACGTCGTCGTCACCAACCACGCCCTGCTGGCGATCGACGCGATCGAGAACATCCCGGTGCTGCCCGAGCACGGCGTCGTCGTCGTCGACGAGGCGCACGAACTCGTCGATCGCGTTTCCGGGGTGGCGACCGCCGAGCTCAGCACCGGGATCGTGGAGCGGGCGGTGCGCGTGTGCACCCGGGTGGGCGAACAGCGCGCGGTGGACATCCTCGCCGGGGTCGGAGAGGGGCTCGGTGCGACCATGGACGCCGTGCTCCCCGGCCCGTTGGAGCCGGTGCCGCCGCTGCTGGCGGCGGAGCTTTCCGCCCTGCGGGAGGCCGCGCGCGGGGTGTTGGTCTCGATCTCGACCAGCAAGGACGACGAACCCGCGGAGGCTCTCGCGAAGCGCATCGCGCGCACGGCGTGCGACGAGCTGATGGACGTCGCGAACCGGCTGGCGAGTCCCACCGAGTGGGACGTCGCGTGGCTGGCGATCGAGGAGCGTCGCGGGCGCGTGCTGCGGGTCGCTCCGCTGTCGGTGTCCGGTCTGCTGCGCGAGGCGCTTTTCGGAACCCGCACCGTGGTGCTGACCTCGGCGACGCTTGCCGTCGGCGGGAACTTCGACCTCGCGGCTCGCAGCGTGGGGCTCGGCCCGAACGACTCCGTGGACCGCTCCCCGCCGCCGGGATCCGCCGCCGAGGCCGACGTCGGCGACGCCGCGACCGCGGAACGCGCCGAGGACGCGGAGGCCGAACGGCCGCCGCCGCGTTGGCGGGGGTTGGACGTGGGCTCGCCGTTCGACTATTCGAAGCAGGGCATTCTCTACCTCGCCCGCCATCTGCCGCCCCCCGGCCGCGAGGGGCTGTCCGCCGCGGCCGCGGAGGAGTTGATCGAACTGGTCCTGGCCGCCGGTGGGCGCACGCTCGGCCTGTTCTCCTCTCGTCGCGCCGCGGAGGCCGCCGCCGCGGAGGTGCGGACGCGCGTGCCGCATCCGGTGCTGTGCCAGGGGGACGGGACCCTCGCCGAACTCGTCGCGCGCTTCGGCGGGGAGCCGGAGGTCTCGCTGTTCGGCACGCTCTCGCTGTGGCAGGGAATCGACGTGCCCGGGGACTCCTGCCAGCTCGTGGTCATCGACCGCATCCCCTTCCCGCGGCCCGACGACCCCCTGGCCTCGGCGCGAGCCCGCGCTGCCGACCGCGCGGGCGGGAACGGCTTCATGTCCGTCTACGCCGCCGGCGCCGCGATCAAAATGGCGCAGGGAGCGGGACGCCTCATCCGTTCGGCGACGGACCGCGGCGTGGTGGCCGTGCTCGATCCGCGGCTCTCGACCGCCCGCTACGGCCGCTTCATCACGGCCTCGCTGCCGGACTTCTGGACGACGACCGACCCGCAGGTCGCGCGCAACGCCTTGGAACGGCTGACGGCGGCCGCCCAGAAGGCAACCGCCGCCGCAGACTGACGCTTCGTCAGATGTTCAGACCTTGCGCAGCACGCTGACGACCTTGCCGAGGATGGTGGCCATCTCGCCGGGGATGGGCTCGTACGCCTCGTTGTGCGGCAGCAGCCAGATCCGGCCGTAGCGTCGCTTGAAGGTCTTCACCGTGGCCTCGCCGTCGAGCATGGCGGCCACGATCTCGCCGTTCTCCGCCGTGCTCTGCTGGCGCACGACGACCCAGTCGCCGTCGCAGATGGCCGCGTCGACCATCGAGTCTCCGACGACCTTGAGCAGGAAGAGCGCGCCGTCGCCGACGAGCTCGCGGGGGAGCGGGAACACGTCCTCGACGGCCTGCTCCGCCAGGATCGGCCCGCCGGCGGCAATCCGGCCGACGACCGGCACGAACGCCGGCGTCGGACGCGAGGAGCGGAACTCCTCCTCGTCGTACTCGCGAGACCCGCTCGGCTCCACGCCCTCCGGGAAGCGAACGTCGACCGCGCGCGGACGGTTCGGGTCCCGGCGCAGATAGCCCTTTTTCTCCAGCGTGGCCAACTGGTGCGACACCGACGAGGTGGACGTCAGGCCGACGGCGTCCCCGATCTCCCGCATCGACGGCGGGTAGCCGCGGCGTTCCACCGAGTCTCTGATCACCTCGAGCACCCGCCGCTGGCGCGGAGTCAGTCCGTTGACGTCCGGCGGGCCGTCCGGCAGGGCGTGCAGCTGGGCCTCGCCCGCCTGTGCCTCGCCGCCCCGCGCCGCCGGCTCGTCGCCCTTCCCCGTGCTCTTGACCACTACTGCCTCCTCGTCGCCGTCGGGGCGCCGTGGGATGCGCCCGACCGTGTCTCGATGTCACCGACAGTAGCGGTCGGCGACACGACATTCAAACAAATGTTCGAGCGTTCTCGAAAAATGTCGGAGGTGTCCGCTACAACTGTCCCCATCACAAGGGTCGAATGAATGTTCGAAGATCTGGGGCCGTGTCGGCCCCGCAATCGCCCCAGGAGGCAGTCATGAGCACTGGCACCGTCGTCAACCGCAGCAGCCGTCTTTCGCACCCCGCCGGCCGCGCGCTGCGGCCGGGCCCCGGCTCCCCGGTCGCGCCCCGGCTGCACCTGGTGCCGCCGCCGGCGGAGCGGGCGGAGCTTCCCGTCCGGCTCGTTCCGGTGTCCTCTTCGGACGCCCTGCTCTCGGCCCTTCCCGCCGCCGTGGCCGGGCCCGTGCTGCGGCTGACGCCGCGCGGGCGCGGCGTCGCGGTGCTCGTTCTGCTCGCGGCGATCTTCGGTCTGGGCATGGCCTTCGGGTCCTCGGCCATCGGCGCCGACGAGGCGCCGGCACCGGTCGAGCACGCGAGCGTCGTGGTGCAGCCGGGGGAGACCCTCTGGGGAATCGCGCGCTCGGCCGACCCGGGTCGGGACCCGCGCAATGTCGTGGGAGAGATCCGCCGGCTGAACGCCCTGCCGTCGGCCGAGATCCAGGCGGGCCAGGTTTTGCTACTGCCGTGACGGGTGGGACGAACGACACGCCCGGCCAGGTTGGCGGACACGCCGGGGCGGCCGGCGCCTCGGAACCCGTGACGTGCCCGTGACCTGCGGATCTGTCGCGACGGGCGGATCCGGGTCGGTTTCGGTCGTCGTCGGCGGCTTGCATCTCGTGGGTCGTGAGTCCTACGGTTCCCACATGTAGTAGTTACACCGCTGTAAGTACCCACAGGTTGTGCACCTGATATCCGCAAGCCGTGCACAGGCCCATCCACAGCACGAGCCTCGGGAGCCGGCGTGAACTGCCCTTTCTGCCGTGACGCGGACACCCGCGTCGTGGACTCCCGGACCGCCGAGGACGGCACCGCGATCCGGCGCCGGCGCCAGTGCGAGCGGTGCGAACGTCGCTTCACGACCTTCGAAACCGCGGGCCTGTGGGTGGTCAAGCGCAGCGGAGCCACGGAGGCGTTCAGCCGCGAGAAGGTCCTGGTGGGCGTCCGCAAGGCGTGCCAGGGGCGCCCGGTCAGCGAGGACGCCCTCGCCCTGCTCGCCCAGCGGGTAGAGGAGGCCGTACGAGGTGCGGGGGCCCCCGAGGTCCGCGCCCACGACGTCGGCCTCGCGGTGCTCGCGCCGCTTCGCGAACTCGACGAGGTGGCCTACCTCCGCTTCGCCAGCGTGTACCGCGGGTTCGAATCGCTCGCCGATTTCGAGGCCGAGATCGAGACCCTGCGCACCGAGCGGAAGGCCGCCGTCCCGGCCGCACGCTGACGAAAAACATGCACCGTGAGTAACCGGATCCACCCACGAACTTTCGAATTTCCAGCCTGCCGGGCGGCATCGAGCAGACGGCCCCGGTTGTTGCAATCAGGAGAGGACCAAACGTGACCGAGAGCGTGAACGGCGGGGCAACCACGATGTCGAACGGACAGCGCGGTGACATGGACAGGCGCGGCGGCGCGGAGTGGCCCGCGGGTCCGCAGCGCTCGGCTGCCCGCAAGGGCCTGAAGATCGATCGGATCTACACCCGCGAGGGCGCGCACCCGTACGACCAGGTCACCTGGGAGCGGCGCGACGTCGTCATGACGAACTGGCGCGACGGTTCGGTCATCTTCGAGCAGAAGGGCGTGGAGTTCCCGTCCACCTGGTCGGTCAACGCCGCCAACATCGTCACCACCAAGTACTTCCGCGGCGCCGTCGGCGCCCCGGACCGCGAGTGGAGCCTGCGCCAGTTGATCGACCGCGTGGTGCGCACCTACCGCGCCGCCGGCGAGCAGCACGGCTACTTCGCCGCTCCCGCGGACGCCGAGGCCTTCGCCGACGAGCTCACCCACGCGCTGCTGCACCAGGTCTTCTCGTTCAACTCCCCGGTCTGGTTCAACGTCGGGACCTCTGCCCCGCAGCAGGTCTCGGCCTGCTTCATCCTCTCCGTCGACGACACGATGGACTCGATCCTGAACTGGTACCGCGAGGAGGGCCTGATCTTCAAGGGCGGCTCCGGCGCCGGGCTGAACCTCTCTCGCATCCGCTCCTCCAAGGAGCTGCTCTCCTCCGGCGGCACCGCATCGGGACCCGTCAGCTTCATGCGCGGCGCCGACGCGTCGGCCGGGACGATCAAGTCCGGCGGCGCCACCCGCCGAGCGGCCAAGATGGTCATCCTCGACGTCGACCACCCGGACATCTGCGAGTTCATCGAGACCAAGTCCCGCGAGGAGCGCAAGATCCGCGCCCTGCGCGACGCAGGTTTCGACATGGACCTCGGCGGGGCGGACATCACCAGCGTCCAGTACCAGAACGCCAACAACTCCGTCCGGGTCACCGACGAGTTCATGCGCGCCGTCGAGGCCGGCACCGAGTTCGGTCTGCGCGCCCGCGGCACCGGCGAGGTCATCGACACCGTCGACGCACGCGAGCTGTTCGGCAAGATGGCCCAGGCCGCGTGGGACTGCGCCGACCCGGGCATCCAGTACGACGGCACCATCAACGACTGGCACACCTGCCCCGAGAGCGGGCGCATCACCGCCAGCAACCCGTGCTCGGAGTACATGCACCTGGACAACTCCTCGTGCAACCTGGCCTCGCTGAACCTGATGAAGTTCCTGCGCGAGGACGGCACGTTCGACGCCCCGACGTTCGTCAAGGTCGTCGAGCTCGTGATCACCGCGATGGACATCTCCATCTGCTTCGCGGACTTCCCGACCGAGCCGATCGGCGAGACCACCCGCGCCTTCCGCCAGCTCGGCATCGGGTACGCCAACCTCGGCGCGCTGCTCATGGCCACCGGTCACGGGTACGACTCCGAGGGCGGCCGCGTTCTCGCCGCCTCCATCACCTCGCTGATGAACGGCACCGCCTACCGCCGCTCGGCCGAACTCGCGGGGGTCGTGGGCCCGTACGACGGGTACGCCCGCAACGCCGCCGCCCACACCCGCGTCATGCGCAAGCACGCCGCCGCCAACGACGCCGTTCGCTCGGTCGATGAGATGGACCGTCAGATCCTGGAACTCGCGACGCTCGCGTGGGCCGAGTGCCTGCGCATCGGCGAGGCCAACGGCTGGCGCAACTCCCAGGCTTCGGTGCTCGCGCCGACCGGGACCATCGGCCTGATGATGGACTGCGACACCACGGGCATCGAGCCGGACCTCGCCCTGGTGAAGTTCAAGAAGCTCGTCGGCGGCGGCTCCATGCAGATCGTCAACCAGACCGTGCCGCGCGCGCTGGACAAGCTGGGCTACCAGAACGAGCAGATCGAGGCGATCGTCGAGTTCATCGCCGCGAACGGCCACGTCGTGGGTGCCCCGGGCCTGCGCCAGGAGCACTACGAGGTCTTCGACTGTGCGATGGGCGAGCGCACCATCAAGCCGATGGGCCACGTGTCCATGATGGCCGCGGTGCAGCCGTTCATCTCGGGTGCGATCTCCAAGACCGTCAACATGCCGGAGTCGGCCACCGTCGAGGAGATCGCCGAGGTCTACGCCAACGGCTGGAAGATGGGCCTGAAGGCCCTCGCGGTCTACCGCGACAACTGCAAGGTCGGCCAGCCGCTCTCGGCCGGCTCCTCGGCTCGGGCCGACGCGCCCGCCGAGGTCGCCACCCAGATCGAGTACCGCCCGATCCGCAAGCGTCTGCCGAAGGTCCGCGACTCCAAGACCGTCTCGTTCTCGGTCGGTGGAGCCGAGGGGTACATGACCGCCGCGGCGTACCCGGACGGTGGCCTGGGCGAGATCTTCCTGAAGATGTCCAAGCAGGGCTCGACCCTCGCCGGAATGATGGACGCCTTCTCCATCGCGATCTCGATCGGCCTGCAGTACGGCGTTCCGCTGGAGTCCTTCATCACGAAGTTCACCAACATGCGCTTCGAGCCGGCCGGCATGACCGACGACCCGGACGTCCGGATGTCGGCGTCGATCATGGACTACATCTTCCGTCGGCTCGCGCTGGACTACCTCCCGGCCGAGGAGCGCGCCGCGCTCGGCATCCACTCCGCCGAAGAGCGCGCCCGCCACCTGGAGACCGGTTCGTACTTCGAGGAGGCCGAGGACGGCGAGGAGGAGATCGACACCCAGGCCCTCGCCCAGTCCGCGCCGATCGAGCCGGCCGATGCCACCGTCGGCGGCGCCTCGGCCACGTGGGAGACCCCGGGCTCCACGACCGAACTCCTCGAGGCCCAGCAGGGCCGCACCGCGGACGCCCCCCTGTGCCTGACCTGCGGCACCAAGATGCGCGCCGCCGGCAGCTGCTACGTCTGCGAGGGCTGCGGCAGCACCAGCGGCTGCAGCTAGCCCAGCGGCAGCGAGGGTCCCCCGGCCTCCCCCGCGGGACCCTCCCCCGTTTTGGAATCGGGCCGAGCCCCGCCGCCGGGGCACCCCAACCGCGCCTCGCGCGTAGACGGGGCGCTACAGCGCGTGCGGCGCACGA
>JBQTIB010000188.1:0-9100 GCA_052389435.1 Sporichthyaceae bacterium
CGCCGCCGAGAACGCCCCGACACCGCTCCGCGGGCGCACCGGCGGCACCACCCGCCCGCGAACGGCCAGACCAATCTCCGGATCGATCAAGGCCCCTCTAACCGATTACCGACCCAAGCTCCTAGCCTCATCGTCATCGTTCTCCCTTCCGTTCCCATCAAGTAGACGGAGCGGGGCACGAGAACGTTCAGACGTGTCCCGGGCGGCGAGTGCGGAGGGGCAACGCCTGGCCCGTGATCTAAAGGATCGGCGGTCCACGTCGCTGGGTGTCTCAGCCGAACGGTCAGTGTTGGGACCCTGAACGTGCAATTCGCCGAGCGCGTGCTCCAGGCAATACGAGCGTGTCTGCAGGGCCGCACAGCCGCCCGACGCGGTTATCCCCCATGAGGACCGTGCTGCCGGCGCCGGTCGCAGCGGCACTCGAATCTTGATCCCTGACGGCAGGTGGAATCCGCACTGTTCGGAAGAGCAGGAAACGATTCCGCGAAATCGTGTCCTGCTCTGAGAGGGCAACGCCAAGGTCGGTCCGGCCCATGGGCCCCGGTTGCGTTCGCAACCGCGGATGACATAACCATGCGCGCCGTCGGCGGGCAGAGGTCGAACTCGAGGCCCCGTACTAGCGGGTCAGCGCAGTGCGTTGAGCAGGAAGGTGAGTAGAAGCGACGCAAGCAGCGAGAACACGATCATTCCCAGGCAGTGAATCGCCCCGGGTTTCGTGGAGACTCGGTTATCTGGCTCCGGCTCCCACAGTCGCTCTGATTGCAGGGTAGTTCGGGTGTCCGTGTGCGGCCCAGTGGTTGGCCTCGAACTCGGCCGGTGGGACGTGGCCGAGTTCGCCGTGCAGGCGCCGGTGGTTGAACCAGTCGACGTACTCCGCGACGGCGATCTCGACGTCGCGGACCGAGGCCCAGCCCCCGTGCGGGCGCATCGCGGGATTGCGGATGCACTCGGCCTTGAACAGCGAGTTGAACGCCTCGGCCATGGCGTTGTCGTAGGAATCGCCGCGGCTGCCGACCGACGCGACGGCCTCGGCCTCGGCCAGGCGCTCGGTGTAGCGAATCGCTCGATACTGAACGCCTCTGTCGCTGTGATGGGTCAGCCCGGACACGTCCTGCCCGGCGCGCAGCCGCGCCCACAGGCCCATGTCCAGCGCGTCGAGGGCCAGTTCGGTGCGCAGGCTGGTGGAGACCTGCCAGCCGACCACCATGCGGGAGAAGACGTCGAGCACGAACGCGGCGTAGACCCAGCCGGTGTGGGTGCGGACGTAGGTCAGATCGGCCACCCAGAGCCGATTCGGCTCCGAGGCGACGAACTGACGCTCCACCAGATCCTCGGCGAGCGGCGTCTGTGCTCCCTCGGCGATCGTCGTGCGGACCTGCTTCTCGCGCCGGATTCCGCGGATGCCGCGGCGGCGCATCAGTCGTTCGACCGTGCACCGGGCCACCGGCACCCCGATCCTGTTCAGCGCGAAGTAGACCTTGCGGGCGCCGTAGACGCCCAGGTTCGCCTCGTGCACCGCCTCGATCAGCGGAATCAGCTCGGCGTCGCGGACCGCGCGTGCCGACGGCGGCCGTGTTTTCGCGGCGTAGTAGGTGCTCGGGGCGATCTCGACGCCGGCGCTGCGCAGCGCGTCGATGATCGGCTCGACCCCGAGCCTGCGGCCCTCGACGACACGACCGGCGTGGGCGTCGATGTAGGCCACGATCACTTCAAGCGGCGGTCGAGCTCCGCTGCCGCGAAAAAAGCCGAGGCGGTGCGAAGGATCTCGTTCGCCCGCCGCAGCTCGCGGTTCTCCCGCTCCAGGTCCGCGATCCGCGCCGTGTCCTCGCTGCTCGTGCCCGCGCGGGTACCGTCGTCGATCTCGGCCTGCTTGACCCAGTTCCGCAGCGCCTCGGGATGGACCCCGAGCTGGTCGCCGATCCGCTTGATCGCCCCGATCGCCGAGGCCGGATCCCGCCGAGCCTCGACCGCCATCCTGGTCGCGCGCTCACGCAACTCGTCGCTGTACTTCTTCGGTGCCGCCATGACTCTCATGCTCCCTGGTTTGGGAGCCTCCACCAGACCCGGGGCGATTCACAGCCCGCGGCGCCGCCCAACGGGCGGACGACGAAGCGTCGCTCAGACATGACGGCGGTTCGTGCGGCGGCTTGTGCGGTGGGTGGTCACGTCGGCCGATTACCCGGCCGTGGCTGTGACACACGGGCAGACGCCGGCCGGGAGGACGCGGGGCGTCCGCAGGCTGGTGACCATGGCCGGGCGTGTCACGGGAAAACGATTCCGGAAGCGTTTTCGCGGGGAGGAGGCGGAGCATGCGCGCTCCGAGCATGGCGATTCTCGCGGCATCGAGTGGTCCGCTGGCTGGCCGGCTGCGCCGAGCCGCGGGTGCGACCGACACCGCGCGCAGGTCACCGAGGGAGGGTGGTTCCCGCCTGCCGCACGGCCCAGTCCTCGTAGTCCGGGTGGTCGAGGTCGACCTCGTAGAAGGCGCTGAACGGCATGGTGTGGGCGTGCGGGCCGGCCTGCGGGCACGGGCACTGCGTGCCGAGGATGGCGGACCAGAGCAGGTCGAGGTCGTACTCGGACAGGACGACGCCTTCGGGCACGAGCACCGTCAGCGTGGCCGGGCCGCGCTCGTAGAGCTCGTTGCGCTGCTTCGGAACGTAGGGCTCGGACATCGGCGTCGGCTCCTCGGGTCGATCCCTCCAGGAGACGACACCGGGCGGCGCGCGAGATCGTCCGTTTGGTCCGTTTGGGGTCGGCCGATCGGCCAGGTTCGGCGCGCTTGATAAGAATGGGTCCATGGCCGACGACGACTGGGAGCACGGCGTCGTCGGCACGTACACCAACCGCAAATGCCGGTGCGAGGCCTGCCGCGCGGCGAACAGCGCGTACCAGGCGCAGCGCAAGGCCCAGCGTCGGGAGCAGTTGGCGGCCAACCCGGACCTGGCGCCCCACGGCATCGCGACGACCTACAGCAACTGGGGCTGCCGGTGCGCGCGGTGTACCGCCGCCTGGCGGACCGCGTGCGCCGACCGCGCCCAGCGGCGCGGGGGCGTCGACGCAGAGGTAGAGAGGTAACGCGCGAGCCGTCGTTCGAGCGGTTCGTCGCCGCTCCCGTTACCTTTCTGTCGATTTCTCGACACGCTGACTCGGCATCTCCTGGATCGATCTCAGGGATGAAAACGAACATCTGTTCGATTAGAGTCTTCCCGTGACGTCGCCGCTCAACGCCGAGCATCCGCCGTACATCCCGCTGCGGCCGGCGAACGGGCCCGCTCCCCTGGTCATCGCCCGGCTGGTCTGGCCCGACGGGGAGGAGTACGTCCCGGCCGTGGCGAACCGGTGGACCAGGACGCACGTGCTGGTCGTGCAGTACGTGGTCGGGCAGGACGGGCGGCGCCGGGAGGTCGTCACCTGGCTCAAGGCCGAAGACGTGCGCCGATCGCTGCGACTGCCGCGGGAGGACGCGCCCTAGGCCTCCGGGCACAGTTCGAGCGCCCGGGCCACCCCGCCGCCCATGTCCATGCGGTCCACCAGCGCCAGGATGTCGGCGCGTTCGGCGGCGGTCAGCGGCACCGCGGCGGCGGAAACGGCGCCGGCCAGGACGTCGAGGGCGAGGCCGAGCTCGTTGTCGTCGATGTACTCCCCGATCTCCTCGGCGTTCGCGCCGAGCCGGTCCTCGAGCCGGATCAGCAGGCCGCGTAGCTCGCCGGCGATGTCCTCGCAGTACGCGACCCAGTCCATGGCTCGACGCTACGCCCCCGGCGGGATCGATCGGCCGATTTCCGAGGCGACCGGCTCGACTACATCTGCGGCTGGGCGGCCAGCACCGCCGCGAGCGAGGCGTCCGCTGGGGTCGCGCGAACGAACGCGGCGAGCAGGAGCTCCACCGGGTCGGCGACGACGGAAGACCCCGCGCCCTCCACCCCCGGCGGGACGGGCAACACCACCGGGCCGGAGTCCCCGATGTCGACGGCGAGGGTCGGCCACCCGTTCGGCTCGGCGAGCGTGCCCCAGAACTCCGCCGGTCCGCGCACCGCGATCGCCGCTTCGTCGGTGGGGATCTCCCAGCTCCGCCCGGCGGCGGCGGCGATGTCGTAGCCGTGGACGAGCAACTCGCAGAGAAAGAACGCGGCGCCGCCTCCGCCGGTGATGGTCACCCCGGCGTGGAACGGATACGCCCGGTCGAAGTCCACCTTCGGGTAGACGCGCTCGGCGACCAGCGCCAGGGCCGTCTCCAGTTCGGCGGCGAGGCTCGCCGGATCCCGCTCCGCGCACTCGTCCAGGCACTCCCGGTTCAACCGACCCACGTCCGCCGGATCGACGCCGCGCCGACGGTCGCCGAGCAGTCGCCGCGCGACGGTCAGCGTGTGCGCCGCGGTCTCGGCGACGTCCCAGCCCAGGCCCGCGACCGGCAGCTTCGCGTCGGGCGGGTCGAGGGACCGCACCAGACCCGCGAACCGAGCGCCGACGGCGGACAGCGCGGCCAACGTCTCCTGCTTGCCAACACCGGCTGCGGCCATGGCCTGCAAGCTACGCGCCGGCCCCCAGCGGTCCGGTTGGCCGGGTTGGCCAACTTCGGGCGCAGCCACGCGATGGACTCGTCCATCGCGGCGCGGCCGATCTTCAACAGACCGAAGAAGTTCCAGAAGCCGTGGATCGCGCCGTCGTAGCGCGTCAGCACGACCTCGACGCCGGCCGAGCGCAGCGCCTCGGCGTAGAACTCGCCGTCGTCGCACAGTGGGTCGAACTCGGCGGTGATCACCAGCGCGGGCGGCAGCCCGGCGAGGTCCGCGGCAAAGCCCGGCGAGGCGTCGGCCAGGTCGGCGTGCGCCGGGTCGGCGAGGTAGTGGCCGAGGAACCAGACCATGTCCTCGACCTCGAGGAAGTAGCCCTCGGCGTTGGCGATCATCGACGGCGTCGGGTCGCCCGACAGACGGGCCGCCGGGTACACCAGCAACTGCGCGGACAGCGCGGGTCCGCCGGAGTCGCGCAGGCGCTGGGAGACGACGGCGGACAGGTTGCCGCCGGCGCTCTCGCCGCCGACGGCGATCCGGGACGGGTCGACGTTCAGCGTCGCGGCGTTGGAGTGCGCCCACCGTGTCGCGGCTTCGCAGTCGTCCGCCGCGGCGGGGTACTTGTGCTCCGGGCCGAGGCGGTAGTCGACGGCGACCACGACGCACTCGGCTCCGGCGGCGAGTTCGCGGCACACGCCGTCGTGGGTCTTGAGGTCGCCGAGGACGAAGCCGCCGCCGTGGAAGAAGCACAGCAGCCCGAACGGACCGTCGCCGACCGGGGTGTAGACCCGCACCGGGATGTCCCCGCCGGGACCGGGAATCGTGCGCTCGGCGACGTCGGCCAACGTCGCGGTGCTCCGCCCGCCCATCGCGCACATCATCGCGAGCGCGGCCCGGGCCTCGGCCACGGTCTGCCGATGCACGGGCTTGCCGCCCATCGCCCTGGCCTGCGCGAGCACTCCGGCGATCTGCGCGTCCAACGGCATGGTGTGTGGCCTCCCGTCGACGCCGGTCGGTGCTCGTCCGGCGTTGACGGGAGGCTATCGACCCGCGCCTGGGGTGCGACGGATCAGTCCTCGTCGAGGGAGTCGATCGCGCCGCACTCGTGTGCGCGGGTCAGGAACGCGGTCAGCGTTCGCTCGGTGGCCGGCTCGTCGAGAACTCCGGACTCGCGACGGGCTCGGTAGGCGGCCAGCCGGGCGCGAGCGGCCGGAGCGCCGGCGCGCAGATGGCCGAGTACGACGAGGTGGCGGCACGGCAGTTGGGCCGGGTGCAGGTCCCAGCCCTGCGCGATCCCCCACGTCAGCGCCCGGCGGATCACGCGGGCCTGGATCCGCCAGGCGTCGAGCACCTCCTCGGGCGAACCGAGGGGAAGCACGTTCGACGAGCCGTCGACGACCCGCACGCCCCGGTCCGCGGCGGCGAGCTGCAGGACCGCCTTGGCGTGTTCGGCGGCGGGGTGGTCGGCCCGCTGTTCGGCGGGGTCGATCCCCAGCGCGGCGGAGTAGTCGTAGGTGCCGAAGTGCAGGCCCAGGCATCGCCCGTGGGCCTCGTCCAGCAGACCGACCGCGGTCGCGCCTCCGGAACGGTCGAGAATCGCGGCCGGCAGTTCGATTTGAAGCTCCACGCGCAGCGCGCCCGGCACGAGACCGTGCGCCTCCTCCAGCCGGGAACACGCCACGGCCAGCGCCGCCACCTGTTGGCGGTGCGAAACCTTCGCAAGGGTGACGACGAGGTCGCCGGGATCGCCCCCGGCGACGAGGTAGGCGTCCAGGAACAGGGCCAGCGTCCGAACGGCGCGGGGGCGGGTCGAGGCCTCCAGGCTCCGGATTCGCAGTCCGGCCAGTCGGGTTTGGGCGCGGGTGGCGGCGAGCGCGCCGCCGGCCGCGGCGGCGGCGGCGTCCTCCTCGGCGTCCGGGCGGATCCCGTAGCCGTCCTCGAAGTCGATCCGGACGTCCTCGACGGGCATGGCCTCCAGTCGTGACTGCACGCGCGGCAGGATCGCGGCGAAGGTCTCCACGTCCAGCCCGAGGGCCTCGGGCAGGCCGGCGTGCCCGCCGTAGGCGGCCAGCGTCTCCCGCGCCACGTGGCCCCACTCCGCCACCGTGCGGACCGAGTAGCGGTCGGCCGGCACGTAGCAGGTGTGCACCGGCTGGCGCCCCAACGGCGTCGCCCGGCGGGCCGCGACGGCCGCGTCGGCCCGGACCAGCAGCGCGTCGAGATCGGCCAGCAAGCCGTCGGGAAGTGGATCTGATGTCACGTCAGGTTCCGGTCAGGTGTTCGGGGCGCACCGGTACGCGAGACAGCGCCAGGCCGGTCGCGGCGCGGATCGCGGCGACGATCGCGGGGGTGGCGGAGATCGTCGGCGGCTCGCCTACGCCGCGCAGTCCGTACGGGGCGTGCGGGTCGGCCAGTTCCAGGACGTCGACGGTCATCGGCGGCATGTCCAGGATGGTCGGGATCAGGTAGTCGGTGAACGACGGATTCCGCACGATCCCGCCCGAGACCTGGATCTCCTCCATGACCGCGAGCCCGAGGCCCTGCGCGCTGCCGCCGACGATCTGCCCGACGACCGCCTGTGGGTTCATCGCCCGGCCGACGTCCTGCGCGCACGCCAGGTCTACGACCTTGACCAGCCCGAGGTCGAGGTCCACGTCGACGACGGCGCGGTGCGCGGCGAACGCGTACTGCACGTGCGCGGTTCCCTGACCGGTCGACGGATCCAGCTCCGTCGTGGTCCGGTGGTGCCATTCGACGGTCGCCTCGATCGCGTCGGTGCCGAGAACGTCGGCCAACGCGACGCGCTCCCCCGCCACCTCGACGACGCCGCCGGGCAGCAGGTGGGCCGCGGCGGCGCCGCAGCGCGCGGCGGCCCGGCGGCACACCTCGGCCCGGACCTGCTCGCAGGCGGCCTTGACCGCGCCGCCGGTGACGTAGCTCTGGCGCGACGCGGAGGTCGAACCGGCGCTGCCGACCGACGTGTCGGCGGTCAGCACGACCACGTCGTCCACCCCGAGTTCGGTGCGGGCGATCTGCTGCTGCAGCGTCACCAGGCCCTGGCCGACCTCGGCGGCGGCGGTGTGTACGGCCGCCGAGGCGACTCCCCCGACGGCCTGCAGGCGCACGCGGGCGGTCGAGTAGTCGTCGAAGCCTTCGCTGAAGCAGACGTTCTTGATGCCGACCGCATAGCCGACGCCGCGGCGAACCCCCTCCCCCCGGGTCGTGCCGCCCACTCCCCCGGGCAGCGAGCGGGGATCGGGAGCGGCGGGCAGGGCGGGGGGCATCGGACGCTGCGACACCAGGCGCAGCAGTTCGGCGACCGGCGCGGGGCTGTCGACGACCTGGCCGGTCGGCATCGTGCCGCCTTCGGTCAGCGCGTTGCGCAGCCGGACCTCGATCGGGTCCAGACCGAGTTCGGCCGCGACGGCGTCCATCTGGCTCTCGTAGCCGAACGCCGCCTGCACGGCGCCGAACCCGCGCATCGCCCCACAGGGCGGATTGTTGGTGTAGACGGCGTAGCAGTCGATCTCGACGTTGTCGCACGTGTACGGGCCGACCCCCAAGGTCGCGGCGTTCGCGGCCACCGCGGGCGAACTCGACGCGTAGGCCCCGCCGTCGAGCAGGATCCGCGCGACGACGTACTGGATGCGCCCGGCGGCGTCGACCCCGTGCTCGTAGGTCATCCGCGCCGGGTGCCGGTGGACGTGGCCGAAGAAGCTCTCGTCGCGCCTGTAGACCATCTTCACCGGCCGTCCGGTACGCAGGGCGAGCAGGGCGGCGTGCACCTGCATCGACAGGTCCTCGCGCGCCCCGAACGCGCCGCCGACGCCCGCGAGCGACATCCGGACCCGATCGGGCGTCAGATTCAGACAGGCGGCGATCTGGTCCCGGTCCACGTGCAGCCACTGCGTGGCGACGTACAGGTCGAGGCTGCCGTCCTCGGCCGGTACCGCGAGACCGGATTCGGGGCCGAGGAAGGCCTGGTCCTGCATGCCGACGGTGTACTCCCGGCGCACGACCGTGTGGGCCGCGGCCCGAGCGGCGGCGACGGCGCCGCGCCGGCGCGGCACGTGCCGCCCGAGGTTTCCGCCCGGATGCCGCGGATGCGCGGTGGGGTCCAGCGCCACCTCCGGGTCGACGAGCGGAGCCAGCACCTCCCAGTCCACGAGGACCGCGGCGGCGGCCCGGCGGGCGGTCTCGGGATGGTCCGCGGCGACGATTGCGTAGGCCTCGCCCTGGTACCGCACGACGTCCCAGGCGAGCACCGGCTGGTCGCGGTGCTCGAGGCCGTACGTGGCCGATCCCGGCACGTCGGCGGCGATCAGCACCGCGTGCACGCCGGGGATCTGCGCCGCGGCGGACGTGTCGATGGACCGGATGCGCGCGTGCGGATGCGGGCTGCGGGCGGTGGCGCCCCACAGCATCCGCTCGTGGTGCAGGTCCGAGGAGAACGCGAACTCCCCCGACACCTTCGCGATCCCGTCCGGTCGCGCGGCGCTGGTGCCCACCCCGTTGGCGACGGTCGGAGTCGCGGCGACGTCGACGCTCACCGCCGCCCACCTCCCCGCGAAACACCGTGGCGT
>JBQTIB010000189.1:0-22451 GCA_052389435.1 Sporichthyaceae bacterium
GTCGTCGAGGACGGCCTCCATGCGCTCGGCGTCGGTGACGAAGTACGGCGAGATGTAGCCCTTGTCGAACTGCATGCCCTCGGTGAACTCCAGCTCGAGGCCCATGGTGTTGGACTCCTCGACGGTGATCACGCCGTCCTTGCCGACCTTGTCGAACGCCTCGGCGATGAGCTCGCCGACGCCCTTGTCCTGGGCCGAGATGGTGGCGACCGAGGCCATGTCCTCGCGGGTCTCCACGGGACGGGCGCTCTCCTTGAGCTTCTCGCCGATGGCGGCGGTGGCGAGGTCGATGCCGCGCTTGAGCGACATCGGGTTCGCGCCGGCCGCGACCGAGCGCAGGCCCTCGCGGACCATCGCCTGGGCGAGCACGGTGGCGGTGGTGGTGCCGTCGCCCGCGACGTCGTTGGTCTTGGTCGCGACCTCCTTCACCAGCTGCGCGCCGAGGTTCTCGTACGGGTCGGACAGCTCGACCTCACGGGCGACGGTGACGCCGTCGTTGGTGATGGTCGGGGCGCCGAACTTCTTGTCGATCACGACGTTGCGGCCCTTCGGGCCGAGCGTCACCTTGACCGTGTTGGCGAGGGTGTTGACGCCGCGCTCGAGGGAGCGACGGGCGGCCTCGTCGAACTGCAGGATCTTCGACATCGGGGGGATCTACTCCTCATGAATGACCGTGGACACGCATCCGCCCCGGAGCCCGGGAGGGCCGCCCGGGGCGGATGCATGGAGCTAGAGAGCTCTTACTTGGAGACCTTGGCGAGCAGGTCGCGCGCGGAGAGGATCAGGAACTCCTCGCCGCCGTACTTGACCTCGGTGCCGCCGTACTTGCTGTAGAGCACGACGTCGCCGACGGCCACGTCCAGCGGAAGACGCTGGCCCTCTTCGAAGCGGCCCGGGCCGACGGCCAGGACCTCGCCCTCCTGGGGCTTCTCCTTGGCGGTGTCCGGGATGACCAGGCCGGAGGCGGTGGTCGTCTCGGCCTCGAGCGGCTTGACGACGACACGGTCCTCGAGCGGCGTGATGGAGACCTTGCCCATTGGATGCAGACCTTCCCTGTACCCAGGCTCGTCGAGCGAGCCCGGCGGATTCGTAATGAGTCGAAGGCGGCGCCGCGGTTCTGCCGTCGCGGGGGTCAGATCCGGTCGCGCCGTTGGCACTTTCGTGGTGCGAGTGCCAGACCAGACCTTATGCAACGGCTGGCACTCGGTCAACCCGAGTGCCAGCCCGTAGGGTCGGCGTGTGACCGATCGCGTGCCCGTCGTGGTGCTCACCGGCCATCTCGGCTCGGGGAAGACGACGCTGCTGAACTTCCTGCTGCGCCGCCCGGGCGCGCGGATGGGCGTGGTCGTCAACGACTTCGGCGCGATCAACGTCGACGCCGCCCTGGTGGCCGGCCAGGTCGACGAGCCCGCGTCGATCGCGGGCGGCTGCATCTGCTGCCTGCCCGACGCCGGCGGCCTGGACGAGGCGTTGGCCAAGCTCGCCGCACCGCGCCTCGGGCTCGACGTCGTCGTGGTGGAGGCCAGCGGCCTGGCCGAACCCGCCACGCTCGCGAGGCTCGAGCGCATCGCCGAGCGGGTGCGATCTCGCAACCCCGCCGTACAGATCGTCCACGCCGACCACGCCCGAGTCGACCCTGCGCTGATCTACGACGCCGCGGCCACCGAGGACCCCCCGGACCAACTGCCCTTCGGCGAGGCCCTGCGCGCCGAACTCCGCGAGCACCGAGAGGAGCACGTGCACGCCGACTCGGTCGCGGTGGAGGTTGCCGGACCCGTCGAGCCCGCGGGGCTCGTCGAACTGCTGGCGGATCCGCCGGCGACGGCCTACCGCATCAAGGGAATCGTCCACGTCGCCGGCGGCGCCCAGCCGCGCCGGTACGCGGTCAACGTCGTCGGCGGTCACGGCGACGTGGCGCCGCTGCCCACCGGCGCGGGAGGCGCCGGGGCCGGGAGCCACCTCGTCGCGATCGGTCTGCACCTGGACACCGTCGGGGTGCGACGCCGACTGGAGCGCGCGCTGCGCGCCACCGACTCTCCGAGCACGCAGGGGTTGCGCGCCCTTCGCCGCGTGGCGACGGCGAGCCGCCCGCCCCGCTAGAGCCCCCGTCGCTCGGAGCCGACGAGTTCGGCGATCAGGTCGGCCAGCATCACCACGCCCAACGGTTCTCCACCGGGGTCGACGACGGCGACGAGGTGCGAACCGCGCGACTGCATGAGCCGCAGCGCGTCGTGCAGGCCCGTGTCCGCACCGACAGTGGCAAGCGGGCGGACGACCTCCGACGGAAAGGTCTCCGCGGCGCTCGCGGCGTCTGCCAGGACGTCCTTCACGTGGACGTAGCCGACCAGGCGCCCACCCTCGACGAGCGGGAACCGGGAGAAGCCGGTGTCGACGCAGCGCTGCTCGACCTCGGCCCGGGTGGAGCGGCGCGGCAGGACGACCAGGCGGTCCATGCCGATGACCACGCGTTCGACGGAGGAGGACTCGAATCCGAGCGCCGCGGCGAGCAGGCCGTACTCCTCCGGGTCGAGCAGGCCCTCGCGGTGCGACTCCTCGACGAGGTCGGCCACCTCCTCGCTGGTGTAGGTCGAGCGAACCTCGTCGCTCGGCGCCACCCGCAGCAGGCGCAGCACGCCGTTCGCGACGGCGTTCAGGCCGAGGACGAACGGGCGCAGCACTGCGACGACGGCGACCATCGGCGGACCGAGCACCAGCGCGGAGCGTTCGGGACCGGCGATCGCAATGTTCTTGGGAACCATCTCGCCGAGCACCACGTGCAGCGCGACGACCAGGGTCAACGCGATCGCAAACGCGATCGGGTGCAGCAGGCCGTCGGGCACCGAAAGCGCGGAAAGTCCCGGCTCGATCGTGTGCGCCACCGCCGGCTCCCCGATCGCGCCGAGGCCCAGCGAGCAGATGGTGATGCCGAACTGGGCACCGGCCATCATCACCGTCACCCGTTCCATCGCCCCGAGGGTGACCTTGGCCGCCCAGGATCCGGCCGCCGCCCGGGGCTCGATCTGCGTGCGGCGGGCGGAGATCAACGCGAACTCGGCACCGACGAAGAAGGCGTTGAAGGCGAGCAGCACCACCGCCACGAGCAACGCCGTCCGGTCACTCACCGGGGGCCTCCCGCCGCAGTTCCACGCCGTCGATCCGCCGTTTGGTCATGCCCAGCACGACGAGGGCGACGTCGTCGACCTGCACCTGCTCGCCCACCACGGGAATCCGCCCCAGACGTCGCAACACCAGGCCGGCGAGGGTCTCGTAGTGCTCCGATCGCGGCAGCGAAATGCCCGTGGCGCTCTCGACCTCGTCCAGGCGCAGCGCGCCGGACAGCGCCCACTGTCCCTCGGCCATCGGGAGCACCGGAAGGTCCGCGGTGTCGTGCTCGTCGGCGATCTCGCCGACGAGTTCCTCGACGAGATCCTCGAGGGTGACGACCCCGTCGACACCGCCGTACTCGTCGACGACCACGGCCATCTGCATCGCGTGCCGACGCAGCCGGACCGAGAGGGCGTCGAGGTCGAGTGCCGCCGGAACCAGCAGCGCGGGACTCGCGACCTCGCGGACTCGGACGTTCCCGCGATCGGCCGCCCGCACGACGACCGCCTGCTTGACGTGCACCAACCCGACCACCTCGTCGGGATCGGCCTCGACGACCGGGAAGCGCGACAGGCCGGTGCGCCGAGCGAGTCCAATCACCGCCTCGACCGGATCGTCGGCGTTCACGAACTGCACCTGCGTGCGATGGGTGCGCACGTCCTCGGCCGTCCGACCGCCGAACTCCAGCGATCGCTGCAGCAGATCCGCCGTCCGCGGCTCCAGCACGCCCTCCTGGGCGGAGCGCCGGACCAGCGAGTAGATCTCCGCGTGGGACCGGGCCGAGTGCAACTCCTCCTGCGGTTCGACGCCGATCCGCCGCAGGATCGCATTGGCCGCGGCGTTCAGCGCCGAGATGACCGGCCCCATCGCGCGGGTGAAGCCACGCTGGAAGAGTTGCGTGCTCCGCGCGGTCTGCATGGGCCGGGCCAGTGCGAGGTTTTTGGGCACCAGTTCGCCCGCGACCATCGTGACCGCGGTGGCGATGGTCAGACCGAGTCCCAACGCGATGCCGGGGACGGCGTCGGGCGGCACTCCGCCCGACTCCAACGGGCCGTCGAGCAGCCGAGCCAGCGACGGCTCGGCGAGGAAGCCGATCGCCAGGTTGGTAACCGTGATGCCGACCTGCGCTCCGGACAGCTGCGTGGACAGCGAGCGCAGCGCCGAGAGAGTCCCCTCCGCGGCGCGATCGCCCGCGCCCGCGGCACGCTCGACGGCCGCCCGGTCGACGGTGACCAGCGAAAACTCCGCGGCCACGAACATGCCGCACGCGGCGACCAGTCCCGCCGCGAGAATCAACAGCGCCAGTTCGATCAACCGACGCCGCCCGTATGACTGCCTAATTCGGACATCGATGAAGACAACGGCGCCGGAGCGGTGGAGGTTCCTGGCGCCGCCACACCGTCGGCCGATCGCGGAGTGGGCCCGCCGGGCGGTTCGGTGCGACAGTGGGGTCGGCCGCGTCGATCGTCGAAACGAGAACCCGCACCCGGTGGACCTCGAGACCTTCCAGGCCCTGCGCTCCCCCGCCGGCGAGGCGCTCCTGGCCCGGCTCGCCGAGCAGGGCCCGCTGGACGACGCCGGCGCGCTGCGGCTGGGTTCGGCGCTGCGGCGGGAGTACCCCGCGGACTTCGTGGCGGCGGCCGTCACGATGACCCGCCTGCGCGAACGTGCCCGGACCAAGTTCGGACGGGCCGCCGACCGGCTGTGGCTGCACGCGGACGGCCTCGAGCAGGCCACCCACCCGACGGTCGCCGCGCACCGGGCGCGGCGGATCGTCGACGCGCTCGGCCCCGGCGCCTCGGTGGCCGACCTGTGCTGCGGTATCGGCTCGGAACTGCTCGCCCTCGCCGCGGCCGGCCTGGCCCCGGTCGGCGTCGAACTCGATCCGCTGACGGCGGCGATGGCCGCCGCCAACTCGGGCGGGCCCGTCGAGTGCGCCGACGCCACCGCGCGGGAGCTCGGCGAAGCGGCCGTGTTCGTCGATCCGGCACGGCGCACGACGCGGGGACGGGTGTTCGACCCGGCCTCCTATCGGCCGCCGTGGACGTTCGTCCTGGACGTGCTGAGCTCTCGCCCGGCCGGGGCGGCGAAGGTCGCGCCGGGGATTGCGCACGAGATCGTGCCGCCCGGGGTGGAGACCGAGTGGGTGTCGCTGCACGGCGAGGTCAAGGAGGCCGCGCTCTACGGCGGAGCCCTCACCGGCGGCGTTCGGCGGCGCGCGACGCTGCTGCCGAGTGGCGCCACCCTCGCGTCGGCGGTCGCGGACTACGAGGTGGACCCGCCGCCCGTGGGGCCGGTGGGCCGGTGGCTCTACGAACCGGACGGCGCCGTGATCCGGGCGCACCTGGTGGACTCCGTCGTCGCAGCGGTCGACGGGTGGCTGGTGGACCCGACGATCGCCTACGTGAGTGCAGACCGTCCGGTGTCGACCCCGTTTGCCAAGGCCTACGAGGTGACCGACGTGCTGCCGTTCAACCCGACGAAGGTGCGGGCGCTCCTGCGAACGCGCGGGGTCGGCGTGCTGACGGTGAAGAAGCGCGGCTCGTCGATCGATCCCGAACGACTGCGCCGCGACCTGCTGCGCGGCGGACACGGCGGGGCAGAGGCGACGCTCGTGGTCACGAAGGTCGCCGGTGCGGCCACCGCCATCCTCGTGAAACCCGTCGGACATTTTCCCTGACGCTACGTCACATTGGAAATCGGCACAGGTTCGCGCGACACGCGCACAATCGGTTGTCCTTCCCAGGTTCACCTGATGTTCTCCTGCCGTGACCATGCCGAGGTCGCGCAGTCTCGACGCGGGGAATCGATTCGTGGAACCTCCGACCCAACTGCCGAAGTACCCGTTCAGCCGCCGCCAGTTCCTGCAGACCGGCAGTGCCGCGGCCATGATGCCGCTGGTTCCCGGCCTGTCCGATCTGCCGAGCGGCCCACCCGGAACCGCCGGGCGTGCGCTGGACACCGTCAGTTCCAAGCTCCCGGCGCGGAACCCGTTCACCCTCGGGGTCGCCTCGGGCGAGCCGACGCCGGACGGCATCGTGCTGTGGACGCGTCTGGCGCCCGACCCGCTCGCCGAAGACGGCAGCGGCGGGATGGTCGCCCGCGAAACCGCGGTGTCGTGGCAGTTGGCCACCGATCGCCGGTTCCGGCGGGTGGTGCGGGCCGGCAGCGTCGCCGCTCTCCCGGACGAGGCACACAGCGTCCACGTCGAACTTGCCGGACTCGAACCGGGACGCGACTACTGGTACCGGTTCAAGACCGGATCGCACGTCTCGCAGACCGGCCGGACCCGCACGGCGCCCGCGCCGGAGTCGTTGGCGCCGATCGAGTTCGTGACCACCTCCTGCGCGAACTGGGAGGAGGGCTGGTTTACCGCGTACAAGCACATCGCCGCCTCCACCCCGGACCTGATCTTCAACCTCGGCGACTACCTCTACGAGTACCGCGAAGGCTTCAAGCCGATCAGCAAGGGCGACGTCCGGGCGCACGCGGGCGGGCGCCTGCAGACCCTCGCCGACTACCGCCGCAGGCACGCGCAGTACAAAACGGACGCCGACCTGCAGGCTGCACATCGCGCCGCTCCCTGGGTCGTCGTCCCCGACGACCACGAGGTGGCCAACAACTGGACCGGCGAGTTCGCGGCCCGCAAGAGCGACCAGAAGCACTGGGCGACGATGCGCGCCGCGGCCTTCCGCGCCTACTGGGAGCACATGCCGCTGCGGCGGACGTCCTACCCGACGAGCACGGGAATGCAGCTGTTCCGTGCCCTGCCCTGGGGCCGCACCGCGAACTTCTACGTGCTCGACACCCGCCAGTACCGCAGTCAACTGGCCTGCCAGCCCGGGGACGACAATCCCGACCAGCTCGACTGTCTGGCGCAGGCCGATCGAGCCGATCCCGGACGCACCGTCCTCGGTGCGCGCCAGGAGGCGTGGCTGAGCGAGCAGATGGGGCAGTCCCGGGCGGTGTGGAACCTGCTCGCGCAGCAGATCATGTTCGCCGCCAAGCCCCGGTCGGTGAACGCCGACGGCGCGGTGCTTCCGCACGAGGCGGTGACCGTCGATTCCTGGGACGGCTACCCCGGCGCCCGCGATCGCCTGTTGGCGGCCGTGGAGGCCGTCGGGCTGCGCAACTTCGTCGTGCTCACCGGCGACGTGCACTCGCACTGGGCCGCGGACATCCACCGCGACTTCGGCGCCGCGGGTCTACCCCCCGTCGGCGTTGAACTGGTGACGTCCTCGATCACCACGGGCGGGGACGGCCGCCCGCAACCGCGCTGGGTCCGGGACCAACTGCGCCGCCACCCCTACCTGCGCTACTGGGACGGCCGGCGCGGGTGGATCCGCTGCCGCGCCGACGCCTCCACCTTCCGGGCCGACTTCCACGTGGTCCCGAAGGTGTCGCAGCCGTGGTCCGGCGGCCCGATCGCCGCGTCGTTCGAGATCGCCGACGAGGCTCCGGGGCTGCGCCGCGTGTAATTCGCCGACACGCAACCTGGGCGCCGCCGGCCGGATGACCGGCGCGGCTCCCCTGGTGGCATGGCTCCCACCCGCCGAAACTTCGTTCGCAGCGCCTCCCTCGTCGGCGTTGCCGTCGCCGCCCCCACCGGGTGGCGCGTGCTCACCGAATCCACCGTCGCGCTGCCTGCGGCCGCCGCCGCCGCGTTGCCCGAGATCCCGAACACGGCCCCGATCGACCGGATCGCGGCGCCGTCCCGCCGCATCGCTCCTCCGTTCGCCCTGGGGGTCGCCTCCGGCGAACCGAGCGCGGCCGGGGTCGTGCTGTGGACGCGCCTCGCGCCGCGCCCGCTGGAGACCGACGGCCACGGCGGCATGCCCGATCGCGACGTCGACGTCGAGTGGCAGATGGCGAGCGACCCGGACTTCCGCTCGATCGTGCGCAGCGGCCGGGAGACCGCTACCCGGCGCGACGCGCACAGCGTGCACGTCGAAGTTGCGGGTCTGGAGCCCGCGCGCGAGTACTGGTACCGGTTCCGCGCCGAGGGACACCTGTCCGGAATCGGCCGTACCCGCACCGCCCCGGCCGCCGGCGCACGCGACGCGATCGAGTTCGCCGTCGCCTCCTGCGCGTTCTGGGAGCAGGGCCACTTCACCGTCTACCGGCACATCGCCGAGGACCGGCCGGACCTGGTGCTCCACCTCGGGGACTACCTCTACGAGTACGAACCGCGCTTCAAGCCGCCGGCCAGCGGGATCGTGCGCGAGCACCTCGGCGGCCGGTGCACGACCCTGGCCCAGTTCCGACGTCGGCACGCCCAGTACCGCGGCGACGTGGACCTGCAGGCCGCGCACGCCGCCGCGCCGTGGCTGGTGATCCCGGACGACCACGAGGTGGCCGACAACTGGAACTCCTCCAACGCCAAGGACGTGACCGACCCGCGGACGTTCGCGGCGCTGCGCGCCGCCGCGTTCCAGGCCTACTGGGAGCACATGCCGTTGCGGCCGGGCGCGCGGCCCGGGCGGGCCGGGCTGCCGATCTTCCGCACCGTGCCGTGGGGACGGACCGCGACCTTCCACATGCTCGACACCCGCCAGTACCGCGACCGGCAGGGCTGCCAACCCAAGAGCAAGGCCGCGTGCGTGGCCGACCTGCCGTCGACCCGCACGATGCTCGGCGCCGCGCAGGAGAGGTGGCTCTCCGACGGTCTCGCCGCCTCCGGGGCGACCTGGCAGTTCCTGGCCCAGCAGGTGATGTTCGCGTCCACGCCGCGCGCGGTCGACTCCGCGGGCCGGGCCTTGGCGGAGCCGTACGTGAACACCGACTGCTGGGACGGGTATCCGGGCGCGCAGCGGCGGCTGCTCGATTCGGCGAAGGCCGCCGACGTCCGCAACCTCGTCGTGCTCACCGGCGACGCGCACGTCCACTGGGCCGCGGAGATCCACCCCGGCGGCACCGTCTCCTCCGACGGGCCGGTGGCGGTCGAACTGGTGACCAGTGCGATCACCACCGGCGGCGACCTGATCCCGCAGCAGCCGTGGGTGCGCGAGGCGTTGAAGAGCCAGCCGCACCTGAAGTACTGGGACGGCCGCCGCGGCTGGATCAAGTGCCGCGCGGACGCCGAGCGCCTGCGGGCGGACTTCCAGGTGGTGGAAAAGGTGTCCACGCCCGGGGCACGGGCGTTCACCGACGCCTCGTTCGAGGTGCTCGACGGACGGCCGGGCCTACGACGTCGCTGACGCCTGGTCGGTTGGCGATCGCCACCGGAGAATGAGCGCGTCGGTGCCGTCGGCGTAGTAGCGGCGGCGGGTCGCGATGGGCGCGAAACCGCTGCGTTCGTAGAGCGCGAGCGCGGGAGCGTTGTCGCTTCGCACCTCGAGCAGCACTTCGGTGCAGCCGAGCGCGCTCGCCCGATCGAGCAGTGCGTCGAGGAGCACCCGGCCCCAGCCCCGCCCCTGGGCCGAGGCGGCGACGGCGATCGTCTGCACGTCGCCGGTGCCCTCGCCGATCCCCAGGCCCACGTAGCCGACGATCGCGCCGTCGACCTCCGCAACGCGGTACCAGCGCCGGTCCGGGACACCCGCGAGCTCCGACCAGAACGTGGCCTGCGACCAGGCGTCGGTTCCGAACAGGGCGGCGTCGATCTCGGCCAGCGCCGGAACGTCCCACCACCGCGCGGGACGCAGCTGGGTCACGCCCGGTCGCCCACCCGCGGCTGGCCGACGGGCTTGCGCTCGCCGGGTTCGACGGCGTCCGGACGGCGCAGGTAGAGCGGGTCCGGCGGCAGGTTCGTGCCGCCCGCGGCGAGCACCGCTTCCGCCACCGCGGCGATCTGCGCCGGGTCCGGGTAGGCGGGGTCGCGGGCGTCCGGGAAGTGTGCGCCGTACAGGACCGCCCCGGCACCGACCGCGGGACCGTCCCAGGCCACCTCGGCGGGCAGGTTCACCGCCGGGCCGTCGACCCTGACCCCGTCGCGGTAGCGCGCCCAGTAGACCTCTTTGCGGCGGGCGTCGGTGACCGCCAGCAGCTCTCCTTCGAACGGGGCCCCCGCGATGCCCGCCTGCGCGGCGAGCGCGTCGTGACTGCACACGCCGTGCACGTCGACGCCAAGGGCGTGGCCGAGGGCGCGCGCGGTCATCAGCCCGACCCGCAGCCCCGTGTACGGCCCGGGTCCCACCCCCACCGCGATGCCTTCCAGCTCCGACGGTTTGAGGCCGGCGTCGGCGAGGGCGCCGGACACGCTCGAGGCGAGCAGTTCGCCGTGGCGTCGCGCGTCGACGACGGTGCGGCGGGCGAGGACCTCGCCGTCGCGGCACACGGCGACGCCCACCTGCGGCGTGGAGGTGTCGATGGCGAGGAGCAGCACCAGAGAAGGTTAAGGGCGGAGCGCGGCGGCCAGGTCCACGCCCACCCACCGAGCGCCGATCCCGGTGATCGCGACCTCGCGGACGGCGGCGCTCGGGTCGTCGGGGTCGGCGTCCGGCGGGACGTCGGTGCCGCGGTTCAGGACCAGTTCGAGGCGGTCGCTGGTCAGCGCCTCGACCAGGCCTGCGCCCCATTCCACGACCGTGACCGAGTCGGCGATGGAGTCTTCGAGGTCGAGGTCGGCGACCTCGAGCGCGTCGGCCATCCGGTAGGTGTCCACGTGCACGAGGTCGGGCCCGTCGGCGAGCGAGGAGTGGATGCGGGAGATCACGAACGTGGGCGACGCGATCCGCCCGCGCACGCCGAGAGCGGCGCCCAGACCCTGGGTCAGCGTGGTCTTGCCGGCGCCCAGGTCGCCGGTGAGCACGACGAGGTCCCCGCGGCGCAGGATCCCGGCGAGCCGCGCGCCGAGGGCCTGCATGTCCTGCGCGGTCGGGACGAGCAGGGTCGTCGCGGTCGAGGAGGTCACGACCGCCCTCGCAGGCGCCGCAGCTCCGGGAGCAGTTCGACGGCGTAGCGCACGTCCTGCTCGAGTTGGATCGCCGGACCGCCGCGGGTACCGCAGTGAATCGCCGACACGGGCGAGTGCGAAGGCAGCAGCGGACGGGGGCCGAACTGGTGCAGATGGCCCCGCACGGCCGAGAGCACGGTGCCCCGGCCCAGTGCCCACTCCGTGGCCTGCGGTCCGAGGGTGACGATCAGCAGTGGGTCGACCTTCTCGATCTGCTCCATCGCCCAGGCTCGGCAGGCCTCGAGGTCGGCCCGGTCGGCGAGCACGTCGTCCGCCGCCGGCCGACAGTTCACGATGGACAGCGTGACGACCTGCCGTTTGCGCAGCACCCCGAAGTTGCCGAGCAGGAAGTCGAGGTGGTGGCCGGGGCGGCCCACGAACGGCCGGCCGGCGCTGACCTCCTGCTTGGTCGGGGCACCGGAGAGCAGCATGAGCTCGGCACCGTCGGGGAAGGTGCCGACGACGCCGTGGCTGCGCGGGCCGGGAAGATCGACGCACGCGGCGCAGACCTCCGTCTCGACCAGGGTGTCCTTGCTCATCGCGCAGCCCTTCGCTGGTGGCCGACAGAGGGCCGTTGGGTCGCCAGACGCACTCGCTCCAGCAGCCGGCGGATCGCGGCGTTGACCTCGTCGGGCTGCTCGAGCAGAACGAGATGCCCCGCCTCTTCGAGCACCATCAGTTCCGCCTCGGGCACCTGCATGGCCATGCCCCGGCTGTGGTCCGGTGGCGTGAGGACGTCGCGGGCGCCGGCGACGATGAGCGTCTGACACTCGCGGAACACGGGCAGCGCCGCCTCCTTGTCGTGGCGGTGGAACTCGGGGAAGAACTCCCCGAAGACGTCGAGCGGGGTGGAGTTGAGCAGGTCGCCGGCGAACTGCGCGACCTCGGGGTCGACGTCGCGACGGCCGAACGAGAGCCGTTTGGTGATGAACAGACCGACGTCCCGGTCCGCGCCGATGCCGCGGTTGATCAGGATCGGCCGGTTGGACACGAGGTCGACGACGCCGGGGCTGTACTTCCAGAGCCGGCGAACCACGGCGGCGGGCAGGCCCAGCGTCGCCTCGGCGAGCTTGCCCGAGGACGTGGCGATCAGCGCGGCCCCGACGACGCGCTTGCCGAACTCGGCGCCGAAGGCCTCGGCGAAGGCCATCACGGTCATGCCGCCGAGGGAGTGCCCCACGAGCACGACGGGCCCGTCGCCGACGACGGCGTCCAGGACGGCGCGCAGGTCCCGGGCCAACTGCTCGATGGTGGCGCGATCGCGGTCGCCGCGGCCGGACCGGCCGTGCCCCCGGTGGTCGTAGAAGACGCAGCGGACGACGCCGCGCAGGTCCTCGCGCTGGAAGTGCCAGGCGTCCATGTTGAGGCAGAACCCCGCCAGGAAGACGATCGTCGGGCCGTCCAGATCCGGCGGGCCCGGCTCGATCTCGACGCAGAGCGGGACCCCGTCCTCGGTCAGAACCACGACGGCTTCGGTGTGCAGACCGCCGAGGAGGCCGGGCTCGTCGCGCCGGTCCACCGAGGGTTCGGCCCGGCGCGCGGCCCGGCGCCGGACCACGGTGGTCGCGGCCGCGGTGCCCGCCAGCACGCCCGCGCGAAGGGCCCACCGGACGACCTCGGTCCGCGCGGGGCTCATGCGCTGACTCCGGTGTACACCCGGGGAATTCTGCCGCCGATGCGCGTCACGATCTCGTAGGAGATGGTGCCGAGCAGGTCGGCCCACTCCGCCACCGTCGGCTCCCCGCCGTCGCCGGGGCCGAAGACGAGCACCTCGTCGCCCGGGGCCGCATCCTGCCCGCCGAGGTCGACGACGAACTGGTCCATGCACACGCGCCCGGCGACGTGGTGCCGCGTGCCGCCGATCTGAACGGGCCCGCGGCCGCTGGCCGTGCGCGGGATGCCGTCGGCGTACCCGATCGGCACCAGTCCGAGATTTGTCTGACGCTGCGTCACGTACGTGTGCCCGTAGGAGACGCCGTGCCCGGCCGGAACTCGCTTCACGTGCGCGAGCCGCGCGGCGAGGGTCATCGCGGGCCGGAGTCCGAAGTGGGCGCTGTCGCCGAGTTCGGGCGCTGGGGAGTAGCCGTAGACGGAGATGCCGGGACGCACCAGGTCGAAGCGCGCCGCCGGCACGGCGACGGTTCCGGCCGAGTTGGACAGGTGGCGCAGGTGGGGCCGCAGCCCCGCGCGTTCGGCCGCGGCGATCGCGTCGCGGAACGCGGCGATCTGCCGCGCGACGCTGGGATGGTTCGGTTCGTCGGCGCAGGCCAGATGGGACCAGACGCCGACGATCTCCACGGCACCGCCGGCCTGCTCCCGACCGGCGGCGTCCACGAGTTCGGGCCAGTCGGCGAAGGCCGCTCCGGCGCGTCCCATGCCGGTGTCGATCTTCAGGTGCACCCGTGCACTGCGGCCGGCCCGTCCGGCGGCGGCCGCGATCTCCGCCAGTTGCCAGGTGGAGTCGGCGGACAGATCGACGTCGAGGCGCACCGCGGCGGCGAGGTCCTCCCCCGGCGCGGCGAGCCAGCACAGCACGGGCCCGTCGACGCCCGCGTGGCGCAGGGCCAGCGCCTCTTCCAGCACGGCGACCCCGAGCCAGCCCGCTCCCCCGGCGCGGGCGGCGCGCGCGGCCTGGACCAGCCCGTGCCCGTAGCCGTCGGCCTTGACCACGGCCATGAGGTCCGCGCCGGGAGCGAACCCGGCCAGCGCTCGCACGTTGGCCGAGATGGCGTCGAGGTCGACGCGTGCCTGCGCCCGCCACGCCAGATGGGTCACGGCACCGGCGGAGGTCGTCACGGTCCCATCCTTACATCGCCGCCGGCGTGCGGTGTTCGCGCGCCGCGGGACCTTCGCGGGCGTTATAGAGCGAGCGTCGGTTGTCACGCTCCGTACATGCCTTGTCCTAGGCCGTTCGACGGAGAGGCAAATCAACCGAACGAGGTCGAACCTGAGCGCACGCTGGTCCGTCTCAGTGAACCTCAGGCTTCGCGAGCGCGGAGCCGACGGGCAGGAGGCTCCGATGGCGAGCAAACAGATCCAGATCGACCGCAAGGCGCTGGCGTCGAAGTCTGCCGTCCAGAGCCGCCGGAACGTCGAGACCGACCTGCGCACTCCGTCCGGCAAGAAGCTCCCGTACTGAGTCGTGGCGCGCGCGTCACGCTCGTTACGCGGGCCGCTTCTGCACCCTTGCGCGCTCGCGCGCGAGCGCTCTAGCCCGCCGGGATCTCCCAGGCTTCGGGCACGTGAGCCGCGATGTCGCCCGCCGTGACCGGCCGACCGAGGTCCGAGGCCTTCTGAGCCGCGAGACCGTGCACGTGCGCCGCGAGCGCCCCGGCCCGTCCCATGGGGAGGCCCGCCGCGAGCAGGGCCCCCGCCACGCCGGACAGGACGTCGCCGCTGCCCGCCGTGGCCGACCAGGCGGAGCCGGTCGAATTCGCCCACGCCTCCGTGCCGCCGGGTCCCACGACGACCGTCGTCGAGCCTTTGAGCAGCACGTGCACGCCGAATCTCTCGGCCGCCTGCCGCGCGTGCGCCAGCCGCGACGCCTCCACGGAGGCCCGGTCCGTGCCGAGCAGGCGCGCCAACTCCCCCGCGTGCGGGGTGAACAGCGTCGGCGCCCTTCGCTCGGGAAACCCGTTGTGCGCGAGCAGCGTCAGCCCGTCGGCGTCGACGAGAACGGGAACGTCGCTGCTCAGAACGTCGCGCAACAGCACGTCGGCTGCCTCGTCCGTGCCCATCCCCGGCCCGACGACCCACGCCTGCACGCGTCCGGCCTGCGTCGGGCGCCCCTCGGACACGACGACCTCGGGCGCGCCGGCCAGCACCGCGCGGCCGATCTCGGGCGCTCCGACGAATCGGATCATCCCCGCGCCGGCCCCCTGCGCTCCGGCCACCGTCAGCGCGGCCGCGCCCGGGTAGCCGGCGGATCCCGCGACGATTCCGAGCACGCCGCGGCTGTACTTGTCGTCGGCGGGCCCCGGACGTGGCAGGAACCACTCGAGGTCGGCGGTCTGCAGGCTGCGAACGACGGGCTCCGGCAGGTACGGCTCGAGCCCGATGTCCACGCAGGTCGTGGCGCCGGCCAGCCGAGCGCCGGGATCGACCAGCAGCCCGATGCGCCACGTCCCGAAGGTGACGGTGACGTCGGCGTGCACGAACGCGCCGGGCGTGCGGCCGGTGTCTGCGTCGACTCCGCTGGGCAGGTCGACGGCCACGACGAGCCCGCCGCCGATCTCGGCACGCTCGACCAGGGCGGCCGCCTCTGGCCGCAGTCCACCGGTGGCGCCGATCCCGACGATGCCGTCGAGGACCAGGAAGGCCCGGTCCAGCACGGCCGGGTCGGCGGTGACTCGACCTCCCGCCTGGCGAAACGCGGTGAGGCCCGCCGCATGCGCGCGATCGGGGTCGAGCAGGATCGCGTGGACTCCGGCGCCGCGCCGGGCGAGGTGCGCGCCCGCAAACAGGGCGTCGCCGCCGTTGTCCCCGCTGCCGACCAGCAGCACGACCGGCGAGCCGTAGATCCGTCCGAGCATCGACTGGCAGATCCGCGCGAGACCCGTCGCGGCCCGGTCCATGAGCGTGCCCGGCGGCAGGTCCGCGGCGGCCGCCGCCTCTGCCGCCCGAATCTGCGCGACGGTGTGCGCAGACCTCACGTCTCGCCCCGCGGGAGCACGTCCTCCACGAACGGCGCGCCCACTCCCTCGGCGATCACGAACGCCGAGGCGATCCCCGCGTCGTGGGACAGCGACACGTGCCAGTTGGAGATCCCCAACAGCCTGGCGCGGGCCGCGACGGTACCCCGCACGCTGAGCCACGGCCGTCCGGCGCCGTCGGTGACGACCTCGGCGTCCTGCCAGCTGAGATTGCCCGGGGCGCCGAGCGCCTTGGCGAGCGCTTCCTTGGCGGCGAACCGCGCAGCGAGCGACGCGGGCCGCTTGGCCCGCTCGGCCGGAGTGAACAGCCGCTCCACGAGCCCGGGCGTGCGCTCGATGGCGGCGGTGAAACGCTCGATGTCGCAGACGTCGATCCCGACTCCCACGATCACAGCGGGAGCCTAGCGTCAAGTGCCATCGCACACGTCATCCGAGATGGCTCCACAAAACGGGACAAATCGCCCGTTCCAACAGCCATTGAGGATGACGTGTGCCATTGGCTCTTGACTACTCGACGGTGACGGACTTCGCGAGGTTGCGGGGCTGGTCGACGTCGTGGCCGCGGACGGTGGCCATCTCGCACGCGAAGACCTGGAGCGGAACGACGGTGACGATCGGCTGCAGCAGCGTGGAGACCGCGGGCACCCGGATCAGCGTGGAGGCGTAGGGAACGACGGTCTCGTCGCCCTCGTCGGCGATCACGATGGTGTGCGCACCGCGAGCGCGCACCTCTTGGATGTTGGACACGATTTTGTCGTGCAGCACGCCGCGCGCGACGGGGGACGGCACGACGCACACGACCGGTAGACCCTCCTCGATCAGCGCGATCGGGCCGTGCTTGAGCTCGCCGGCGGCGAAGCCCTCGGCGTGCATGTAGGCGAGTTCCTTGAGCTTGAGCGCGCCCTCGAGGGCGACGGGGTACCCGACGTGGCGGCCGAGGAAGAGCACCGAACGCTTCTCGGCGAGGGTCCGCGCGAGCGCCCGCACCGGTTCGACGGTCTCCAGCACCTTCTCCACCGCGGCCGGAAGTTCGTGCAGTTGGTTCATCACGTCGGTGATCTCGTCGCCGTACTTGGTGCCGCGGACCTGTGCGAGGTACAGGCCGACGACGTAGCAGGCGACGATCTGGGTGAGGAACGCCTTGGTCGAGGCGACCGCGATCTCCGGGCCGGCGTGGGTGTAGACGACCGCGTCGGACTCGCGCGGGATCGTCGAGCCGTTGGTGTTGCAGATCGCCAGCACCCGGGAGCGCTGCTCGCGGGCGTGGCGGATCGCCATCAGGGTGTCCATGGTCTCGCCGGACTGCGAGATCGCGATGACGAGGGTGGAGCGGGTCAGGATCGGGTCGCGGTAGCGGAACTCCGAGGCCAGTTCCACCTCGCAGGGGACGCGGGTCCAGTGCTCGATCGCGTACTTGGCGATCAGCCCGGCGTGGAAGGAGGTGCCACAGGAGACGATGACGATCTTGTCGATGACGCGTAGTTCCTGGTCGGACAGGCGCATCTCGTCGAGTTGCAGTTTCCCGTCGGCGCCCATGCGCCCGAGCAGGGTGTCGGCGATCGCCTTGGGCTGCTCGGCGATCTCCTTGAGCATGAAGTAGTCGAAGCCGCCCTTCTCGGCGGCGGAGGCGTCCCAGTCGACGTGGAACTCGCGCACCGCTGCGGGCGTGCCGTCGAAGTTGGTGATCTCGACCCCGTCGGGGCGCAGTTCGACGACCTGGTCCTGACCGAGCTCGATGGCCTCGCGGGTGTAGGCGATGAACGCCGCGACGTCGGAGGCGAGGAAGTTCTCGCCCTCGCCGCGGCCGACGACGAGCGGGGAGTTGCGGCGCGCACCCACGACGACGTTCGGCATGTCCGCGTGCACGGCGACGAGCGTGAACGCGCCTTCGAGCACGGCGCACACGCGACGCATGCCCTCGGCCAGCGAGATCGTCGGATTGGCGTCCATGATCTCGCCGAGCAGGTGGGCGACGACCTCGGTGTCGGTGTCCGAGCTCATCTCGATGCCACGGCCCTCGAGGCCGTCTCGGAGCCTGGCGAAGTTCTCGATGATCCCGTTGTGGATCACCGCGACCTTCCCGGAGGCGGCCCGGTGCGGGTGGGCGTTGCGGTCGGTCGGACCGCCGTGCGTCGCCCAGCGGGTGTGGCCCATCGCCGTGTTCGTCGCGGCGAGCGGATCGGTCTCGAGCATGCCGACGAGGTTGGCGAGCTTGCCCGCCTTGCGCCGGATCACCAGTTCGCCGTCGCTCACCAGCGCGACGCCCGCGGAGTCGTACCCGCGGTACTCCAGCCGCTTGAGGCCGCTCAGCACCACGTCGAGCGCGGCGCCCCCACCCACGTAACCCACGATTCCGCACATGGTGATCAGGATAGGAGCGCAGCCAGACCCGCTAAAGCCAAACGCGCCATCAGCGGGATCGTCCGCTCGATCTTGGTCGTTTTGACCCGTTCGGGCGAGGGAGGAAAGCCCTAAAGCGACAGGTGGGTGCGAACGACGTCGGCGAGACGGTCCGCGATCTCGTGGGCCTGCACCGCCGAGGCCGCCTCCACCATCACCCGGACGACCGGTTCGGTACCGCTCGGACGCAGCAGCACCCGGCCCGAGGTTCCCAGCTCGGTCTCGGCGGCGGCGACGGCGGCGGCGAGCGCGGCGTTGCCGTCGACGCCGGCGCGGTTGACGCCCTTGACGTTCACGAGAACCTGCGGCAGGCGCGTCATCACTCCGGCGAGATCGGCCAGCGAGGTGCCGGTCCGGGCCACCCGCGCGAGCAGGTGCAGGCCGGTCAGCAGGCCGTCGCCGGTGGTGGCGTGCTCCTGCATGATCAGGTGGCCCGACTGCTCGCCGCCGAGCGCGTAGCCTCCGGCGCGCATCGCCTCGAGCACGTAGCGGTCCCCCACACCGGTCTCCACGACCTTGATGCCCGCCTCGTGCAGGGCCAGTTTCAGCCCCAGGTTGCTCATGACGGTGACCACGACGGTGTCGTCGACGAGCTTGCCCGCCTCCCGCATCGCCAGCGCAAGGACGGCGATGATCTGGTCGCCGTCGATCATCTCTCCGTGCGCGTCCACGGCCAGGCAGCGGTCGGCGTCGCCGTCGAAGGCCAACCCGACGTCCGCGACGTGCTCCCGCACGGCGTGCGCGAGCGCCTCCATGTGGGTGGAGCCGCACCGGTCGTTGATGTTCAGCCCGTCGGGCGAGGCGGACAGGACGATGACCTCGGCCCCCGCACCGCGCAGCAGCGTCGGAGCGATCCCGGCTGCGGCGCCGTTGGCGCAGTCGATCACGACCCGCAGGCCCCGCAGCCGGTTCGGGACGGTGGTCAGCAGGAAGTCCAGGTACCGGCGGCCGGCGTCGTGGTCGTCGGTGACCCGGCCGACGTCGGCGCCGGTCGGCTTCTCGGCCGGAATGTCGAGGATCGCCTCGATCTCGTCCTCGACGTCGTCGGGGAGCTTGTGCCCGCCGCGGCCGAAGAACTTGATGCCGTTGTCCGGCGCGGGGTTGTGCGAGGCGGAGAGCATGACGCCGAGGTCGGCCTCGAACTCGGCCGTCAGGAAGGCGACGGCGGGCGTCGGCAGCACGCCGACCCGGACGACGTCCACGCCGGAGCCGGCGAGACCGGCGACCACGGCCGCCTCGAGAAACTCACCCGACGCGCGGGGGTCGCGGCCGACCACGGCCACCGGGCGGCCGGGCGAGGTGCGATGCCGCGCGAGCACCCGCCCCGCTCCCGCGGCGAGCTTGAGCGAAAGCTCCGCCGTCAGATCGCGGTTGGCCAGACCTCGTACCCCGTCGGTCCCGAACAGACGCGCCACGACGCAACCTCCACAGCTCCTCGACCCCGAACCCCCCGCGGGTCCATCGGCCATGATTCCGCAGCGAAGCCTCACCGGCACGCCGGGTGCGCAAACGCGCCCGCCGCCATCCGGGAAAAACGCGAACGCCCGGACCCAACGGGATCCGGGCGCTCGAGGAGGTCGGCTAGCGCTTGGAGTACTGAGGCGCCTTGCGGGCCTTCTTCAGGCCGTACTTCTTGCGCTCGGTGGCTCGCGCGTCGCGGGTCAGGAAGCCCGCCTTCTTCAGCGTGGGACGGTTGTGCTCCTTGTCCGCCTCGTTCAGCGAACGGGCGATGCCAAGGCGCAGCGCGCCGGCCTGGCCGGAGATGCCACCGCCGTGGATGCGAGCGAAAACGTCGTAGCTGCCCTCGAGACCGAGCAGGACCAGCGGGTCCTTGACGATCTGCTGGTGCACCTTGTTCGGGAAGTAGTCCTCGAGGGTGCGGCCGTTGAGCTTCCACACGCCGGTGCCCGGAACGATCCGGACGCGGGCGATGGCCTCCTTGCGACGGCCGACGGCAGCGCCCGGAACGATGTCCGAAACGATGGCGACGGTCGGAGCGGACTCGCTGGTCCAGGACTGCGGAGTCTCGGAGTCCTCGGTGTCGACGACGTCCACGACGTCGGTGGTCTCGCTGGACAAGCTACTGATTCCCTTCGGTGGTTCTACGCCCGTGCGGTTCGGGGGTCGTTGGGGCGGAGCCCCAGACTGTGGGTTACTGCGCGACCTGGGAGATGTTGAACGGGGTCGGCTGCTGCGCCTGGTGCGGGTGCTCCGGGCCGGCGTAGACCTTGAGCTTGCGCAGCTGCGCCCGCCCGAGGGAGTTGTGCGGAAGCATCCCCTTGACCGCCTTCTCGACGGCCTTGCGCGGGCTGGTCTCCATGAGCTCGGAGTAGGACACTCCGCGGATACCGCCGGGGAAGCCCGAGTGACGCCAGGCCTTCTTGTCGGTCAGCTTGTTGCCGCTGAGCGCAACCTTCGAGGCGTTGACGATGATGACGAAGTCGCCGGTGTCCACGTGCGGCGCGAAAACCGGCTTGTGCTTGCCACGCAGCAGTTGGGCGGTGTGGGTGGCAAGGCGCCCGAGAACGATGTCCGTGGCGTCGATGACGTGCCACGTACGGGTGATCTCGCCGGGCTTGGGGCTGTACGTGCGCACGTGACTGGCCTTCGTCTCGAGAGTGCTGTCTGATTCACGCGCCTCGCGCGGGGCCACCTGATGGCCTCCGCGTTCGGACTCGCGAAGCTTGGGTGCCGCGGCCGGGTGGACACGGCGCGGAGTCGGCACACGCCGAGACCGCACGCGGTCTACGACGCAGCGACAGGGCAGCCTATCGGGCCATCCCGTCGCCGGCAAAACCGCCCGGCGCGTCCCGCCGACGGCGGGCCTGAACCGCTCGGGCGGCGAGGTCGACGTCGGCCGGGTAGCGCACCTCCTCGAGGGTGAGGCCGTGCGGCGCAACGATCTGCACCGCCGAGTCCTTCGCCCGCGAGGCCAGCACCCTGGCGGGCCAGTCCACGGGGCGCCGCCCCTCCCCGACCGCCAGGCAGGCGCCGACCAGCGCCCGGACCATGTGGTGGCAGAAGGCGTCGGCTTGAACGTCGGCGACCAGGAGGCCGTCCGCATCGCGACCCCAGCCGAACCGAGTCAGCGTGCGGACGGTGGTGGCGCCCTCGCGGAGTTTGCAGAACGCGGCGAAATCGTGCTCGCCGGTGAGAGTTCCCGCTGCCGCGTCCATCGCGGCGACGTCCAGCCGCCGGGGGTGCCAGAGCACGTGCGACCGCCGCAACGGGTCGACACCTCCGACGGCGTCGCCCACGCGGTAGGCGTACCGCCGCCACAGCGCGGCGAAACGGGCGTCGAAGCCCGGCGCAGCCACCCGAGCCCCGCGGACGCGGACGTCTCGCGGCAGGATCCCGGCCAGCCGATGGACGAGCGCCTCGGCCGGACCGGTCGGCATCCGCCCCACGACGCCGGACCAGTTGGCCTCCGGGACGTCGACGTGCGCAACCTGGCCGCGTGCGTGGACTCCGGCGTCGGTGCGTCCGGCAACGGTGAGATCGGCCCGTTCGGTGAGGCGCAGCACCGTGGTCAGCGCAGCCTCGAGTTCCCCCGCGACGGTGCGCTGGCCGTCCTGGCGAGCCCAGCCCGCGAAGTCGGTCCCGTCGTAGGCCACGTCCAGCCGCACGCGAACGCCCCCGCGCTCCTTGCGGAGGGCGGGGGCGTCGAGGTCTACGGACGAGGTCACTCGGTCTCGGCGGCCTCGGTCTTGTCGGCCTTGGCAGCCTTCGACTCCTTCACGGCGCGCTTGGTGGCGCCTTCGGCCTCGCCGACCGCGGTCTGCGCCACGGTCAGGGCCTCGACGAGCTCGATCAGCGCCATGGGGGCGTTGTCGCCCTTGCGCGGGCCGAGCTTGGTGATGCGGGTGTAGCCACCGGGACGGTTGGCGAAGCGCGGGCCGATTTCGGTCATCAGCACGTGCGCGACGCTCTTGTCTCGAACGGTTCGCATGACCTGGCGCCGGTTGTGCTGGTCGCCCTTCTTGGCCTTGGAGATCAGGCGTTCGGCGACCGGGCGGAGGCGGCGAGCCTTGGCCTCGGTGGTGGTGATCGCGCCGTGCTGGAACAGCTGGGTCGCGAGGTTGGAGAGCATCAGACGCTCGTGGGCGGCAGAGCCGCCCATCCGCGGACCCTTGGCGGGCTGAGGCATGTCGTGTTCCCTTTCGGAGAGGACCCGGGGACATCCCAGGTCGACCACCCCCCGCCGCTCCACGGGCCGAGACTTCGCCTCCTAGACCCGCTTCGCGGGTCCAAGATCAAGCCTCTCGAGGGGTTGAGGTCCGAGATGGCGCGGCATCGCCCAGCGATCCCGCGCCATCGCGGTCCTCACCGCCCGGACGAAGTCCGGGCGGCACTGCTTTTCGGTTGTCGCTCTTCGTACGGGTCTTTCGGGGGGCCGTTGG
>JBQTIB010000190.1:0-29066 GCA_052389435.1 Sporichthyaceae bacterium
GGCCTGGCCGCCGAGCTTTCCCTCGGTGCCGACCTCGCGGGCGACGCGGGTGACCTCGTCGGCGAAGGAGGAGAGCTGGTCGACCATCGTGTTCAGGGTGGCCGCGAGCGCCGCGACCTCGCCCTTGGCGTCGACGGTGATCTTCTGGCTGAGGTCGCCTCGCGCCCCCGCGGTGGCGACCTGGGCGATGTTGCGGACCGGGTCGGTGAGGTTGGCGGCCATCGAGTTCACCGAGTCGGTGAGGTCGCGCCAGGTACCGGAGACTCCACGCACCTCCGCCTGCCCGCCGAGCTTTCCCTCGGTGCCGACCTCGCGGGCGACGCGGGTGACCTCGGCGGCGAAGGAGGAGAGCTGGTCGACCATCGTGTTGATCGTCGACTTGAGCTCGAGGATCTCGCCCTGCGCGTCGACGGTGATCTTCTGGCTGAGGTCGCCCTGGGCCACGGCGGTGGTCACCTGGGCGATGTTGCGGACCTGGCCGGTCAGGTTGCCGGCCATGGAGTTCACGGACTCGGTGAGGTCGCGCCACACACCGGAGACGCCCTTCACCTGGGCCTGGCCGCCGAGCTTTCCTTCGGTACCCACCTCGCGGGCCACGCGGGTGACCACGTCGGCGAAGGAGGAGAGCTGGTCGACCATCGTGTTCACGGTCGTACCGATGCGCAGGAACTCGCCCTTGACGGGCTGCCCGGCGATTTCCATGGCCATCTGCTGGGACAGGTCGCCCTCGGCCACGGCCGCGATGACGCGCGCGACCTCTGTGGTCGGGCGGACCAGGTCGTCGATGAGGGCGTTGATGGCGGAGGCGCCGACGCCCCAGCCGCCGTCGGCGGAGACCTCGTCGAGGCGCTCGGTCATGCGGCCCTCGCGGCCGATGACGCGGCTGGCGCGGACGAGTTCGCGGGTGCGGCGTTCGTGCAGCACGGCCAGGGCGTTGACGCGGTCGACGAGCTGGCCGAGCGTGCCCTCGCGCGGTTCGAGGCGTACGGAGAACTCCCCGGCGTGCAGGGCGTCGAGCGCGTGCAGGAGATCGGCCAGGTCGCGGCTGGTCGGGGTTCCCGACGGTTCGCGGGTGTGCTCGGGAGCCTCGGCATCGCCCAAAAGCGTCACGACGTCCTCCATGGGCCCGCGGGGGCACGGCGAAGTGGGTGAGCGAATGCTATGCGGCGGGACGGGGCTCTAGGTCCCCCTAACGGCCCGCCAATTCGTGTCGATCTTCGGCCGCGCGGGGTGGCCTGCCACCAGCCCGATTCGCGTCAAAAACGGAGCCCGAACGTGGGTGTAGACCGGGAACTTGCTGGGTAAAGGCTGGGGTTTCGCTCGCGCCCAAGCGTGGTGGGACAACTGTGGAGGCTGACAGCCCCCACAGTCACGGCGGCACGCCCCGGTCCGGTCTACTGGCCGCCGTGACCCTCCAGTTCCGCTTGGCCACCGCCGACGACGTCCCCGCCCTGCTCGCGCTCGTCCACTCCGCCTATCGCGGCGACGCGTCGCGTGTCGGCTGGACGACAGAGGCGGATCTGCTCGACGGCCAGCGCACCGATCCCGAACTCCTGGTCGCCGAGCTCGCCAACCCGGCCACGACGGTGCTGTACGCCGTCGATCCCGACGGCCCGCTGGCCTGCGCGGCCGTGACCGACCGGGGAGCGGGCGTCGCCTACTTCGGGATGTTCGCCGTACGCCCTTCCGCCCAGGGCGGCAGAGTCGGCTCCGCGATGCTCGCGGCAGCGGAGGACTGCGCCCGCGGCTTCGGAGCCGTGCGCATGGAGATGACTGTGATCGTGCAGCGCACCGACCTCATCGCCTGGTACGTTCGCCGCGGCTACGCCCCGACGGGGGAGCGCCAACCCTTCCCCTACGGCAACGAACGGTTCGGCCTGCCGCGCCGGCCGGACCTCGAGTTCGCGGTGCTCGCCAAGGCTCTCTAGGCCGGACCGGGACGTCGGACGCGGGCGGCTCGGCGCACCGCGCAGGACCACACCCTTGGGCGGTGGTGTCGATTCCCGCGCGTCCCGCTCAGGGGCGCATGCCTTCGGGCGTAGCCGCGTGGGCCGTCTGCCCGGCTGCACGCCCGCTGAGCGAGTCGTGCCGGCCCTCCGGGCCGGCGGATTCGCGGAACTCCTGCACGGTGACGGCGGTCAGGGTGGTGTCGACGCGCGCGCGGGCGGTGGCCGAGCGTCGGAAGCCGAGCAGCGGCGCGAGTTCGCCGAAGTACTCCCCCGGTCCGCTGGTGTGCACGGGAACTTCGGCGCCGTCGTCGCGCTCGCGGTACAGGTCGACGGCGCCGGTCTCGACGAAGTACACCAGGTCGCCGCGGTCGCCCTGCTCGAACAGGATCTCGCCCGCGCGCAGCGACACCGGGCCGGGGGTCGGACCGTCGGAGGCCACCGCGGAGCCCATGCGGATCACGTGGTCCGCCAACGGCACAAGGCGGTGGTCGTGGGTGGACACGACGACGACTCGACCGGGCGCGGCCAACGCGCGGAGGGTGCGCAGCACGGTCTCGACCTGGACGTAGTCCAGAGCCGCGGTGGGTTCGTCGGCGAGGATCACCGGGGGGTCGTGGGCCAGGGCCCGGGCGATCGCGGCCCGTTGCTGCTGCCCGCCGGACATCCGCCCGGGCCGCTGCGACATCCGCTCGGCGAGGCCGAACTCGGTGAGCAGTTCCTCGGCGCGTGCGCGTGCCTTCTTGGCGCTCACGCCGGCCAGGCGCAGCGGCGCTTCGACGTTCTCCCGCGCCGTCAGGCTCGGCAGCAGCTTGAAGCCCTGGAACACCAACCCGATGCTGCGTCGGCGGTACTCGGTCAACGCCTGCGGGCTGAGCGTCGTGATGTCGGTCCCGTCGAGGTCGATGCCGCCCGAGGTCGGGCTCAGGATGCCCGCCAGGCAGGAGAGCAGGGTGGTTTTGCCGCAGCCGCTCGGGCCGAGCAGGAGCACGAGCTCGCCGGACCTGCACTCCGCGGAGAAGTTCTCCAGCGGTCGCACCCGATAGCCGCCGCTGGCGAACTCGACGGTCAGTTCGGAAATCGTCAGGGTTTGCACGCGTCAGACTCCCGCCCCGAACGCAGTCGCCGGATCGACGCTCACGGCCTTGCGCAGTCCAGCGAGACTGGCGCCGAGTCCGATGGCGATCGAGATGCCCACGAGCGCCATCGACGTCGCGGGCGCGAGGTAGATCGGCATCGGGAAAGCGGGCGCGATCGCGTAGGCCAGCCCCAACGCGGCGCCGGCGGCGGCCGCGGAGACGGCCAACGCCTGCAGGGTCAGGCTGGCGAGCAGCGAACCGGTGGAGATGCCGATCGCCTTGAGTACCGCGAAGTCCTGGATCCGTTCCAGCACCGAGAGATAGATCGTCGTGCCGACCACGGCGATCGCCACCGCCCACAGCAGCAGGCGCAGCACCTCGATTCCGTCGAGGGCCTTGTCGAACAGGCGCAGCAGGTCGGCGCGGGCGGCGCTGGAGTCGATCGCGTTCAGTCCCAACGCCGCCGGGTCGACGGGCGTGCCCTTCGTGACGATCGTGGTCACGATGCGGTTGCCCTTGAACAGCACGGACTGGGCGTCGCGCAGGTTCAGGTAGACGTTGCCGACGCCGCCGCGCAGCGTCATGTGCCGTACCTCGCCGACGACGGCGAACCGTTGGCCGGACAGTGTGAAGGCTTCGCCGAGGCGGTAGCCGGTCGCACGGTCTACGAGCGCTTCGCCGGGTCGGGTCGGCTGCCGCCCGGCGGTCGGGATCGGCGGACCGAGACCACCGGGTCGGTAGCCGACGATCGTCACGTCCACCTCCCGGTCGCCGTCGGTGGTGCCGAACGCGACGATGAGCCCGTCGGCCTGCTCGACGCCGGGCGCGGCGGCGACGGCGGCGACCGTGGTGTCCGGCATGGCGGACAGGGAACTGAACGGACCGTTGGTGCCCGCGCGGACGAGCCAGGAGTCGGCGCCGACGGCCTGCACGGCTCGATCTGCCTCGCCGTGCAGGGCGGCGGACAGGCCGGCCAGGAGCAGGGTCACGGAGAACACCAGCGCCGTTCCCAGTACGCCGAAGGCGAATCGGCGCCGCCGCCACTGCAGGTCGCGCCAGGTGATGGTCCACGTGCCGCCGATGGCGAGGCGTTCCTCCCGCGGGGCGGCGAACCGGTTGTCGGCCCGAAGGGTCATCGGCGCAGCCGATCGGCCGGCAGGATGCGCGGCCTGGCCGGCGAGCGCGACTCCGTTGGCGCCCGTTCGGCCGCGATGGTGGCGGCGAAGGCGACCCCTGCGACGGTCCCCTGTAGATCGGAGTCGATGGTCGTGGGCAGCAGGGAGTCGCGGGGGTGGCCGATCTCCTGGGTTCGCTCGCCGTTCAGTTGGATGCAACTGGCCGGCCCGACCGTGCGGACGGTCGTGGTGATCTGGAAGGTGCGGAGCGAGGAGGCGCTTCCGGGATCGAGCAGGGTGCCGACGCCCTTCGCCGTGGCGCAGCCGTCTTCGGAGGTGCCGAGGTCGAAGCGCCAGGTCGTCCCCGCCCTACCCGCCGAGGGGCTGAGCAGGGCGGGTCGCTCGGGCGCGAACTCGAGGATGACGCCGGCGATTCCGGTGGAGGCGTCGAGGCGATAGGCGGTGAGGTGGGCCCCCGCGTTGTCCTGACGAAGTGTCAGTTCTTCGACGATTCCGGCGCCGTCCTGCCGGCGGAAGTCCAACGTCCACAGCTGCCTCCCGGCGCCCCCGTCGGCCACGACGAGCGTCGAGGTGGCAGGCGGAGGTCCGAGACTCGAGGTTCCGGTGACCGCGTAGCGGTAGGTGCCGGTGGGCGGCAGGGCCGCGGTGGCGGCGCGGGGCGCGGCCGCTGACGCGACGGGCACCTTCGCCTTCGCCTTGGGTGTCGTCGGCTGCTCGGCATCCGCGCGCGCGGGCCGTTGTGTCGCCTCGACGACGTTCCGAGCCGGGGTGGCCCTCGGAGGAGCCTGCGTTCGAGAGCGTGGACGCGGGGTGGCGGTCTGTGCGGCCGTCTCGACGGCTTTGGCGTCCGCGCGCACGGGCGCGGACGCACTCGGAGGAAGGTCCAACCCCGCCGAGCCGGCGGGAACGACGGTCGGCTGGCCCGTGCATCCCGCCGCGAGCGCGAGGGTGCCGACGGCCAGCGCCGGCACGGTCGACCGCAGAGAACGGTAGATCACGCAGCGCATTGTGCTCCCGCTCCCGGCAAATTCCCAGACGTCTCGGGCGTTGCGGCGCTTTCGGCTTCTACGTCAGAAGCGGGACGGGCGTCAGGTCGTCGAGAATCTGCCCCACGCATCGCGCGTCGGGACCTACCGCGGTGATCAGCACCCCGGGTCCGGCCAGCCGTGCGACGGCAGTTCGCACGCCGGCGGAGTTTCCGCCGGTGGGACCTGACGGTGTCTCGATTCCAGGCGCGGCCAGCAGGACGGTGCCGACCGTGCGAGCGGAACCGAGGACGGCGGGGGAGTCCCAGCCGAGTGCTCCGGGTCCGAGCGCGAGGTCGTGGGCGAGCAGTGGCCTCCCGGCGTAGGTGGCGCGCAGGCGAGTGAAGCCCGTTCCGCTGGTTTCGTTCGCGCGCCCGCACACGATCTCCTCGCGCCAGCGCAGCGTCGCGCCGTCGGCGACGTGGAGTGTGGCCGCGGTCGTGTGGGTGGCTCCCGCCGCGAGAATCAACGGTTCCGGTGCCCAGTCCAGCCTGGCCCCGGGGCCGAGGTCGGCGTGGATCTCCAGCAGCGAGGACCGTCCGGCCCGGTCGGGCAGGGCGATGCTCGCGGCCACCGACCGCACGCACAGTGCGGCCCCGGCGCCGACGGTCACCTCGATACGCCAGCGGTCCCCGCCCATCGGCCCCGCCGCCCCGCCCACGAGGTGGACCGTCGGCGTCGGCCCGCGTCCGCCGGTGCGGCGCAGCACCAGTGGGCCGGAGGAGACGCACTCGACCAGCACGGAGACGCCGCTGGTGGAGTCGAGTTCGACGCGCAGCCTCGCGTGGGCGCCGAGCTCGGTCATCGGGTCTGGAGCAGGCCGCGGATCCAGGCGGCGACCTCGCTCGCGGCGGGGTCGCGGACGAGCGAGCAGAACACCGTCGCCTTCGCGCCGCGGCGGGCCGCGGCGTCCCGCGCCATCACCTCGAGATCGGCGCCCACCAGAGGGGCGAGGTCGATTTTGTTGATCACGAGCAGATCGGCGGAGGTGACTCCGGGGCCGCCCTTGCGGGGAACCTTGTCGCCGCCGGCGACGTCCAGCACGAAAATCTGACGATCCACCAGACCGGAGGAGAAGGTCGCGGTCAGGTTGTCCCCGCCGCTCTCCACCAGGACGAGCGCCAACGGCGGCAGGCTCGCCTCGAGTTCGGCTATCGCGTCGAGATTCGCTGCGATGTCGTCGCGAATGGCGGTGTGCGGGCAGCATCCCGTTTCCACCGCGCGCACCCGTTCGGCCGGCAGCACGCCGTTGCGCAGCAGGAAGTCGGCGTCCTCGGTCGTGTAGATGTCGTTGGTGACCACCGCCAACTCCAGTTCCGGTGCGAGCGTGCGGCACAGCGCCGCGACGAGCGCCGTTTTTCCGGAGCCGACGGGCCCGCCGATGCCGATCCGCAGGGCGCGATCGGCGCCGTGCGGATGGCCGATCAGATCGCCCGAGTGCGGGTCGAGGTGATCACGATGCAAAAAGACGCACCTCCCACTGCTCGTGCTCGATCGCGGTGATGTCCAAGAGGGGCCCGCCCGCCGCGGGTAGGTCGGCGAAGGGAACGTGGGCGAACGCCGCCGCGGTCCGTGCGACCCCCTCGCAGTCGGAGGCGAGGGCGGCGACCACGGCGTGCACGCCGTAGGGGTCCAGACCCAGCAGTCGCAGCACCGCCGTCGCCGGGCCCGTCAGGCAGGTGTAGGCCGCGGCGAGGGCGGCCTGGCCCGGGGCGACACCCGCCGCCGCCGCCAGCGCGCCCAGCGCGACGGCCTGGTGCGGACCGTCCGGAGCCGTCGCCGCGAGGTCCTCGACGATCGGCCCGGGCCACGCGGCACGGCCCGCGCGCAGCAGGGCCCGGCCCTGGGCCCGGGAGACGCGGCGTTGTACCGGGGCGGGGTGGCGGGCGTCGGTGTGGCGGTCCAGGTCGGCGAAGGCCTCGGCCCGGGCGGGCGCGAGCGCTCGGGCGCACGCCGCCGCGGTCAGGGCGGCCTGGGTCAGACCCTGCGTGTGCAGTCGCCCGCGCAGGAAGGCCGCCAGCGTCGCCAGATCGCACACGGCGCCGGAGGCCACGGCCGCCTCCGCTCCGCCGGAGTGGGAGTGACCGCCGGCGGGCAGTCGCGCGTCGGCGAGAACGAGCAGTGCCATGGGAATCTGAGGGATCATCAGAAGAGGAAGTACCGCTGGGCCATCGGCAGTTCGGCCACCGGCGCGGGTTCGACCACGTCGCCGTCGATGCGCACCGTGAACGTGTCCGGGTCCACCTCGATGCGCGGCAGCGCGTCGTTCTCGGGCAGATCGGCTTTGGTGGTCCGACGGGTGTTGCCGACGGCCACGAGTTGTCGGTTCAGCCCGAGTCGCTCGGCCAGACCGCCGTCGAGCGCCGCCTGCGAGGTGAAGGCGAGCGACGTCCGAGCCGGCACCACGCCGTAGGCACCGAACATGGGCCGCGGGAACACCGGCTGCGGAGTCGGGATCGAGGCGTTGGCGTCGCCCATCTGCGCCCACGCGATCGCCCCGCCCTTGATCACCAGGGTCGGCCGAACGCCGAAGAACGCGGGATCCCACAGCACCAGATCCGCGAGCTTGCCGACTTCGATCGACCCGACCTCGTGGTCGAGTCCGTGCGCGACCGCCGGGCAGATCGTGTACTTCGCGACGTAGCGCCGGGCCCGACGGTTGTCCGCGGCGCCGTCGCCCGGCAGCGAGCCGCGGCGCGCCTTCATCACGTGCGCCGTCTGCCACGTGCGAGTGACGACCTCGCCGATGCGGCCCATCGCCTGGGAGTCGGAACCGATCATCGAGATCGCGCCGAGGTCGTGCAGCACGTCCTCGGCGGCCATGGTCGAAGGCCGGATCCGACTCTCGGCGAACGCGAGGTCCTCGGGGATCGACGGGTTGAGGTGGTGACACACCATGAGCATGTCGAGGTGCTCGTCGAGGGTGTTGACCGTGTGCGGTCGCGTCGGGTTGGTCGAGGACGGCAGAACGTTGGAGTACCCGGCCACCGTGACGATGTCCGGAGCGTGCCCGCCGCCTGCACCCTCGGTGTGGTAGCTGTGGATTCCGCGGCCGGCGATCGCCCGCAGGGTGTCCTCGACGAACCCGGCCTCGTTCAGGGTGTCGGTGTGGATGGCGGCCTGGACGCCGGACTCCTCGCACACGCGCAGGCAGGCGTCGATGGCGGCCGGCGTGGTGCCCCAGTCCTCGTGCAGTTTGAAGCCGCCGGCGCCCGCCCGCAGCTGCTCCCACAGCGCCTCGGTGCCGGTCGTGTTGCCCTTGCCGAGCAGCAGCAGGTTGACCGGCATGACGTCCATGGCCTCGAGCATCCGGGCCAGGTGCCACACCCCGGGGGTGACCGTCGTGGCCTTGCTGCCCTCCGCGGGTCCGGTGCCCCCGCCGATCAGGGTGGTGATCCCGCCGCCGAGGGCCTCGGGGATCAGCTGAGGGCAAATCAGGTGAACGTGGGAGTCGACCGCACCCGCGGTGAGGATCTTGCCGTTGCCGGCGATCACCTCGGTCGACGGACCGATCACCAGGTCCGGGTGGACCCCGTCCATCGTGTCGGGGTTGCCGGCCTTGCCCAGCGCCACGATGCGACCGTCGCGCAGACCCACGTCGGCCTTGACCACGCCCCAGTGGTCCAAGACCACCGCACCGGTGATCACGGTGTCCGGGGTGCCCTCGCCACGGGTGGTGCGGGCCTGGCCCATGGACTCGCGGATGACCTTGCCGCCGCCGAACACCGCCTCCTCGCCGGCGTTCGGTCCGCCGGAGCGGTCCTCGTCGATCTGGATCAGCAGGTTGGTGTCGGCGAGCCGAATCCGATCTCCGACGGTCGGTCCGTAGAGGGCGGCGTACCGCTCGCGGCTCAGGAAACTCACGGGCGCTCTCCGTCCAACTCCCCGCCTGCCAGGCCGCGCAGTCCCGGCACGATGCGCGCGCCCGCGATGGGCACCAGCGTCACCTCGCGGGGAATGCCCGGCTCGAAGCGCACCGCGGTCCCGGCCGGCACCGCGAGGCGAAGCCCCCAGGCGGCGGCGCGGTCGAACACCAGCCCGGCGTTGGCCTCGGCGAAGTGGTAGTGCGAACCGACCTGGATGGGCCGATCGGCCTCGTTGGCGACGCGGAGCAGGGTCGTCGGGGCACCGGCGTTGATCTCGATCTCGCCCGCGCCGTAGAGCACCTCGCCCGGCACGGCGCCCGCGCGCTCGCTCGCGAACCCGCTCATGCGATCGGGTCGTGGACGGTGACGAGCTTGGTGCCGTCGGGGAAGGTGGCCTCCACCTGTACCTCGCGCAGCATCTCCGGGACGCCGTCCATGACCTCGTCGCGGGAGAGCACGGTGCGTCCGTCCCGCATGAGCTCCGCGACCGTCCGACCGTCGCGGGCGCCCTCGAGCAGGAACGCGGTGACGATCGCGACGGCCTCGGGGTGGTTCAGCTTCAGGCCCCGTTCCCGTCGTCTCGTGGCGACGTCGGCCGCCACGTGGATCAGGAGCCGTTCGGTCTCGTGAGGACTGAGCTGCATGCTCGGGCACCTTAGAGCACCGGTGTTTCAGGCGCTCTCCACCACGGCCTTGATGCGGTCCAGGGTGGTCCGCATACCCGCTCGATTGGTCTTGGAGCGCAGTGGGCCGAGCAGGACCCAGTACAGCCGCAGCGGAAGCGCCGGGGTCAGCCGGTAGAACTCGGTCACCGAGGTCCCGGCGCCGTTCGGCTCGAGCCGGTAGCCCCAGGTGTTCACCGCCTTGCCGCCCGCCTCGACGGCGAAGACGAACTGGCGGTTCGGCTCGCACACGACGACCCGGCAGGTCGTCCAGTACATGGGGCCGCGGCCGTTGCGCTTCACGTGCCCCTGGAACCTCGCGTCCACCGCCGGCCCGGTCGCTCCGCCGATCCACCGCCCTTCGAGGGTCTCGGGGCTGAACTCGCCGATACGGGTGACGTCGGTGATCAGCGCCCAGACCTTCTCGGGTGGGGCGTTCATGGTCACGGTCACCGAATCGGTCAGCGGAGTCATGTTCGGCACGTTAGCGGTTAGGTTGCAGAGAAGATCACCCGTCGACGTTCGAGGAGAACGCACGTGACCCGTCCGATTCGCATCGGCATGCACGTCCAGCCCCAGCACGCCACGTACGCCCAGATCCGCGACGCCGTGAAGCGAACGGAGGACGCCGGCGCGGACATCGTCTACAACTGGGACCACTTCTACCCGCTCTACGGCGACTCCGACGGCCCGCACTTCGAGGCCTGGACGATGCTCGGCGCCTGGGCGGAGCAGACCTCCCGCATCGAGATCGGGTGCCTGGTCACCTGCAACAGCTACCGCAACCCCGAATTGCTCGCCGACATGGCCCGCACCGTCGACCACATCTGCGACGGTCGGCTGATCCTCGGCATCGGCTCGGGCTGGTTCGAGCGGGACTACGAGGAGTACGGGTACGAGTTCGGCACTGCGGGCGGCCGGCTCGACGTCCTCGGCGAGGCCCTGCCGCGTATCGAGGCGCGGTGGGCCAAGCTCAACCCGGCTCCGACCCGAAAGATCCCGGTGCTCATCGGGGGCGGCGGGGAGAAGAAGACCCTGAAGTTCACCGCGAAGCACGCCGACATCTGGCACGGCTTCGGCGACCTCGAGACCGTCACCCACAAGTCCAAGGTGCTGGACACCTGGTGCGCCGAGTTCGGCCGCGACCCGGGCGAGATCGAGCGCTCGGTCGGCGTCGGGGAGCAGACCCCGGAGGAGTTCGGCGACGCTGCGCTGGCCGCCGGCATCACCCAGTTCACGATCCACCGCGACGGCGACGCCAAGTACGACCTCGCGCTGCTCGAGAAGTGGGTCGCCTGGCGCGACGCCCACAACGGGGGCTGAGCAGGACGCGAGCACGGGCCGGTTCCCGCGCCGGGAGCGCGGACCGGCCCGCTGCGCGTCGATACATTGGGCAACGACCCTGGTCAAACCGCTCCGCGTCGGTACATTTCAAGCGGGAGCGCACCCGCAGGCGCTCGCTCGTGGAGGGAGAGGCCATGTCGCGATCGTCGACGGCCACCGTGGTCGGGCTGGCCTTCGCCGTCTCGCTGATCGGCGCCGGGCAGGCGTCGGCGGCCCCGGCCGAAGACCCGAAGGCGCCGGTGTGCGTCGGCGTCTCCGTGGCCGGGTTGGACCTCAACCAGCTCTGCCAGAAGTAGGCGCCGCCGCCGGCCGATGACGGGCGATCCCTGGGCGGAGTGGTTGCTCCACCGTCGCGACGGTGGCGACCCGGCGACGCGCGAAGCGGCCGTCGCGGCCCTCGTGCCGATCCGGGATCGGGTGCTGGCCGACGCCGAGATCGCACCCGGGGATCGGGTGCTCGACGTCGGCTGCGGGGACGGACTGCTCGGTCGGCGAGCGGCCGAGCTCGTCGGCCCCACGGGACACGTCTGCTTCGGGGACGTATCGACGACCCTGCTCGACGTCTGCCGGGGGGCGACGACGGTCACCGGTCATCTCGACCGCTGCGCGTTCCTGCGCACCGCGCTGCCCGATCTCGCCGGTGTCGAGCGCGGCGGCTACGACGCGGTCGTAGTCCGCTCGGTCCTGATCTACCTCGAGGACAAGGCGGCTTCGCTGGCGGCCCTGCTTCGCGTGCTCCGGCCCGGCGGTCGGCTGGCCATTTTCGAACCGATCAACGCCTTCGGCGCTTCGGCGGATCCGACACGGCTGTGGGGTTTCGGCGTCTGCGGCGTCGAGGACCTGGCCGAGCGGGTGGGCGAGGTCGCCCGTGCCGGAGCCGCCGAGCACGCGACCATGCTCGGCTTCGACGAACGCGACCTGTTCGCCTGGACCCTCGAGGCCGGATTCGTCGACGTGCGAATGGAATACCGAGCCGAGGTGGCCAAGGCGCCGCCGCCGGGTGGCGGGCTCGACGCCTTCCTCGCGACGGCCCCCAACCCGCTGGCGCCGACGTACGCGGAACTGCTCGCCGCGGCGCTGTCCGGGCCGCAGCAGGCGCGGCTGCGGGCTCGGCTCGCTCGAGCCTTCGCCGAGGGCGATTTCGAGCGCCGAGCCGCGGCCGTGCACCTGCGGGCTCGTAGACCGGCCCAGGCAAAATCTGACTGATCGTCAGAGTGCCGCGTGCAGTCGGGCCGCGAGGCCGCTGGCGCGAGCGGCCGGGTGCGATACGGCACGCTCGAGGGCTTCGGCCGAGCCGATGAGCCGTACCTCGTCGGTCGCACGGGTCAACGCCGTGTAGAGCGTCTGGCGGGTGGCCAAGGGCGAGGCGGCGGGCGGGAGGATCACGGTAACCCGGGCGAACTCGCTGCCCTGGGCCTTGTGCACCGTCATCGCGTACACCGGCCGTACGTCGGGCAGGCGCCCGAGCGGGAGGCGCCGCAGTCCCTCACTCGTCCGAAACGCCACGACGGGGCGGTCCGATTCGGGATCCGCCACGACCACCCCGGTGTCGCCGTTGAACAGTCCGAGGTCGGCGGCGTTCGCGGTGACCAGCAACGGCTCGCCGATCGGGCGGGACTGTCCGGCGCCGGCGGCGGGGCGCACGCCCTTCTCCGCCAGCCACAGGAGCACGCGGTCCGACCAGTGGCGAACGCCGCGGGGACCCGCGCGGTGGGCGCACAGCAGGCGATGTTCGTCGACGGCCTTCAGCGCCACCTCCGCCTCGCCCGCGAGCGCCGCTCGCAGGACCGACGCGCCGGTGGTCTGGATGTCCTCGGCCAGGGCGGCGAGCATCGACTCGGGAACCCACGCCAGATCGTCGGGAATCTCGACGAACTGGACCGAGGGCGCGTTGTTTCGCACGGCTTCCAGGACGGCGTCGACCCGGTTCTCGCGCACTGCCGCCGCGAGGGCGGCGATCGTGCCCCGCTCGTCGTAGCGGCGTGGCCTGGTCAGGCGCACCACGGCGCCCTGCATGCGGGAGGTGGCCGGGGGCTGTTCGCGGCCTCCGGCGGACTCGCCGGTCAGGTCGCCGAGCACCGCGCCGGCCTCCACCGAGGACAGTTGGTCCGGATCGCCGACCAGCACGAGCCGGGCGCTTGGACGCACGGCTTCCAGGAGACGAGCCATCAACGTCAACGAGACCATCGACGTTTCGTCGACGACCACGACGTCGTGCGGCAGTCGGTTGTTTCGATCGTGCCGGAAGCGGCTGCTCCCGGGTCGGGAGCCCAGCAGGCGGTGCAGGGTGGTCGCGACGGGTGACCCGACCCGTGCCCGGTCCTGCTCGCCGAGCGAGGCGACCGCCCCGTGAACCGCCTCGGTCAGTCTGGCTGCAGCCTTGCCGGTCGGTGCGGCCAGAGCGATGCGGGGGGCGGGGCCGCCCTGGTCGCAGATCAGGGCGAGCAGGCGCGCCACGGTGGTGGTCTTGCCGGTTCCCGGCCCTCCCGCGACCACCACGAAACGCGACCGTGCCGCCGCTTCGGCGGCGCTGCGCTGATCGGCGTCCTCGGGGGAGAACAGCCGGGCCAGACCCGCCGCGAGGCGCTGTTCGTCCAGGGTCGGTGGGGGTCCGTCGAGGCGGGCCAGCAGGTCGTCGGCCACCGACCGCTCCTGCCGGAAGTACCTGTCCAGCCAGAGGTTTCCCTCGACCAGGCGCAGCGGGCGGGGGTCGGCGTCGTCGGCGGTGCCGAAGAGAGGACTGGCCGCGCACGCGGCCACCCAGCCCAGGGAGTCCGGCCACGGCAGGTCGGGCGCCGCGGTCTCGAGGGAGTCGCCGATGGTCTCCGCCGCAGTCGTGGCCTGAGCCTGCATCAGATCCAGGACGACCGAACCCATCCGGGTGCTGCGGACGGTCAGGGCGGCGGCGAGCAGCACGGTTTCGTCGGGCTCGCCGACGAGTCGGCCGAGCGTGGTGGCGACGTGCACGTCGGCCGCGTTGATCACCCCGGCCTCGTTGAAGGCGCGCAGCAGCGTCGGCGCGCGGAGCGCGAGCTCGGGGCCCCATTCGCCGGTCATCGCACTCCTCGGGCCAGCAGAGTCGAACACGCGACAACGACGGCGGCCGGCGGGCGCCACTGGAAGACCCCGGGGATGCCGTCGTCCCGGGGCATGTCGGGACCGGCCATGCCCCGCAGGAAAAGGTAGAGGGAGCCGCCGAGGTTCCGCTCGGGGACGTAGCCGGGGTGACGCCACGTCAGATACCGATGCAGCGCGATCTGGTACAGCAGTGCCTGCAGGGGATAGTCCGCGTCGTGCATCGCGCGGGCCATGGCCTCGTCCCGGTAGTGCCACAGTCTCGGTTCGGTGCCGGCCGGGTGCAGCCGGTTGGTTTTGTAGTCCACGACGAGGTAGCGCGCGTCCCGGCCGCCGCCGACGCGCAGGACGACGTCGATGCTCCCGGTCAGGTACCCGACCAGCGACTGGTCGGCGAGATCCGCGTGGGCGAGCCGATCGACCCAGGGCGCCACCGGGTCCGCGGCGGACAGCCCGGACCGCAGGACGTCGGCGAGTTCGCCGAGGTAGAGCTTCCCGAGGGGTGCGTCTCCGCCGAGCAGGGGGAGTTCGAAGTCGAGTTCGCACAGCCGGTTCGCGGTCCCGACCTCGGCGAGGGTCAGCCCGTCGGCCAGCGGTCCCAACGGCGTGTGCAGCACCGGTCCGAGGGCCGAGGCGAGGGCCGACGCCTCGAGGTCGGCAATGGGTGCGCGGCGCAACTCTTCGACGCAGGCGGCCAGCACGTCGGCCTCGGAACCCGCCGGATCGACGTGCTCGAGCACCTCGTGCACGAGGCTGCCGAACGCCGCCCCGCCGGGGAGAAGTGCGAAGGCGGGAGCCGGCGCGGAGTCGATCGGGCCGGCGACCGGCGGGTGGTCGGCGCCGTCGGGTTCGTCGACGGTGCCCGCCTCTTCGACGTCGGCCTCGGGCGGCAGGGCGGGCGGGTGGCCGGCGCGGTCGTGGGCCAGCGCCGTAAGGCCGCTGTAGGAGGTGCGGCGCCAGCCGGTCTCCAGCACGCGGGCGAAGGTCGCGGCGGACAGCGATTCACCGGCCGCCGCCGGTGCCGTCCAGTGCAGCGGCGGACCCGACTCGGCGGCGAGGACTTCGACGGATGGAGCGTCCGCGAAGCGCTCCCGGAGGGTTTTCTGGGCCGTTGCGTCGTCCGGCACGAGGACGGCGTCGGTCGGGATCGGCGCCCCGACAGGGGTGAACACGAGGCGGTGCAGGGCCGATTCCGCGGTCACGGTCGACCGGCACCACCAGACGGTGAGCGCGCTGCGGGCTCGGGTGGCCGCGACGTAGAGCAGGCGCAGGTCCTCGCCGGCGTCTTCCCTGCGATGCGCGCGTAGGACCGAGGACCAGTCCGGCCCCGACGTTCCGCCGACGTCGCGGCATCGCCGGCCGTCGGCGTCGTGGTAGAGCGCAACCTCGGGTGGCTCGACGTAGCGGTTCCACGCGAACGGCAGGTACACCAGAGGGAACTCCAGTCCCTTGCTGGTGTGCACGGTGACGACCTGAACGGCCGCCGCGTCCGAGTCGAGCCGCCGACTTCGTTCGGCACCGGGCTCGGACCGCTCCGCCTCCACCATGCGCCGGCGCAGCCAGGTGAGCAGCGCCGCCGGGCCGAGGCCCTCGGCGGCTGCGGCCTGGTGCAGCACGTCTGCGATGTGCCGAAGGTCGGTCAACTGCCGTTCTCCGCCGCGCTCGGCGAGCAGCCGCGCGGTGGTCCGGTGCGTGGTGTCGACTGCGGCGAACAGCGCCGCGACGCCGCAGTCGGCGAGCAGGGTCGACCAGAGGCGAACCTGCTCCGCGAGACGTTCGGTGTCCCGGTCTCCGCCGGTGTCGAGCGCCGCGGCGTCGTGGCCGACGAAGCAGGACAGGGCCAGTCGTCGAATCCGGGCCGTCCAGTGCGGCTGCTCGATGGCCTCGAGCAGCACCGCCCAGTCCCGGGCCGCGGCGGTGCCGAAGACGTTCGTCGTCGCGCGAAGCACCGCCGGTACGCCCGCCGCGATCAGGGCGTCGCGGACCTGCTCGGCCTGGCTGTTCGCGCGGACGAGCACGGCGAGGTCCCCGGGCGCGATGGGCTTGGGTTCGGCGCCGGGTTCGGCGGCCAGCAGCTCTCCGGACTGCAGGCGGCGCACGATCTCGTTGGCGAGGTCGGCGACGACCGCCCGCCGAGCGTCCGGTGCCTTGGGCACTCCGTACCTGTCGGTCGGCAGCTTCTCGGACGGCATCAGCCGGACCTGCACCGGCGGACGGGTGCTCCTCAACAGTGTTTCGGAGCGGCCGGGCTGCACCGGCGCCACGCGGATCAGGTCGTGTCCCAGGGTGGCTCCGGCGAACAACGCGGCCAGTCCGTCGAGGAGGCGCGGATCGCTACGGAAGTTGCGGGCCAGCGTCGCCCGCGATGCGGCGTGCCCGGCGGCGTCGAGGTAGCTCTGGACGTCCCCGCCGCGGAAGGCGTAGATCGCCTGCTTCGGGTCCCCGATGAGCACCAGCGTGCAATGCCCGTGGAAGGCCCTGCGCAGGATCTCCCACTGCACCGGGTCGGTGTCCTGGAACTCGTCGACGAGGACCAGGCCGTAGCGCCCGCGCATCTGCGCCGCTACGACCTCGCCGGTTTCGGTGTCCACCAGCACGTCGCGCAGTTCGCGCAGCAGGTCGTCGAAGCTCATCGCCCGGTGCGCCCGCAACCGCGTGGCGACCTCCGCCCGGACTCGCTCGGCGAAGCGGGCACGCGTGTCCGCGACACCGTCGAACTGGGCCGGACGGGGCGTCAGCTCCGCGTGGGTGTCGCCCGCGGCGGTACGTGCGATCTTGCGCGCGATCTCCCAGGAGAACGCGGGATCGCCGATGGCCGCCCACTTGCGCAGGTACAGGTCGGCGGCGACGTCGGTGACCAGGTCGCCGATGTCCTCGACGAGTTGAGTGCCTGGGTCGGCCGAGGCCGCGCTGCCCAATCCCTGGATGACCAACTGGCAGAACCGGTGGGTGGTGACGACCGTGGCCGCGTCCAGGTCGGCGGTCGCCGCGAGCAGGCGGCGGTAGCGCGCCTCGACCTCGATCGCAGGGGCGGCCGCGAGAAATGCAACGACCGGATCGGGGTGGCCGGGCGCGGTCGCGCGGGCCTCCGGAGCGAGGGCGTCCCGAGCCTGCGTGAGACGTTCGCGGACGCGCTCCCGCAGTTCTCGGGTGGCCGCTCGACCGAAGGTCACGAGCAGCGCGCCACGCAGATCGGCGGCCCCCTCGGCGACGAATCGCGTCACGAGCGCCGCGATCGTCCAGGTCTTTCCCGTCCCGGCCGCGGCCTCGAGCAGCGTCGTCCCCGTCGGAAGCGGTCCGAGCACGTCGAAGGCCGCGGGTGTGGCGAGCCCGCTCATCGACCGCCTCCGCGTGGCTGGGCCAGGAACGGTGCCCACACCCGGCTCGACAGTGTCGCGAGCCGAGCGAGGTCGAGTGCGTCCAGCGGCGCCTCGGGGCCCCACACCAACACGTGGGCCGGCTCGGCGGATTCTCCGCCCCAGCGGTTGGTCCAGTCCCGTTCGGCGGATTCGCGAATCTTCGCCTGGGACATGTTCCGCCCGAGGCAGCTGGCCCAGGTGTACGCGGTTTTGAGCGGAAGGGGGAGCGGCTCGCACCGTCCTCGGTCTGCGACCCCGATCAGATCGGCGAGGGCCTCGGTCGCCTGCTCGAGGGGAACGGGGCCGAGCACGCGTCGAACGGCGTCCTGGCTGCCGCGGCCGATCGCGACCGCCTGCCACGGCTGCGCGGGCCGGGCCACCGTGAGCGCCAGGAGGTCGACCCAGGCGCGCAGCAGGTGCCCCGGACCGAGACGGGAGTAGGAGACCCGAACGACGGTCCCGCCGTAGACCTTCTCCACGGTCCCCGCGAGCCGGCGGTCCGTGCCGTCCACGCGGACCTCGGCGGTGACGTCGACGCTGTCGGGGTCACCGACCAGATACGGCCGGGCCTGTGCCGCGACGGCCTCGGCGGCGGCGCCGATCCTGCGGGCCGCCGCCACCCCGAGCAGCCCGGGCGGGACCACGCCGCGGCGGGTCTCCCACTCCAGGCACGCGAGGATCTCCCGCTCGGCCAACCGCGCCTCGAGCAGCCGGTCCCCGACGCCCCAGGCGAGCAGACCGTCGAGTTCGATCGGCAACGCCTCCGGCGGTTCGGAGACCGGTTCGCTCAACCGCACGCCGAGGCGCTGCCAGAGAAACTCCTTCGCCGGGTTGACCAGCATCGAGCGCAGCTCGGCGAGATCGACGTCGCCGAGCTCCCGCGCGGCGAGGGCGCCCACGAGGAACCGCCCGCGCGGATGGCGGGTCCCGGCCAGCGCGGTGGCGCCCGCCAGGCCCGCGGGGTCGAAGCTGCGGAATGGGCGAGCCGGTGGCTCGGCGCCGCCCACCGCTGCGCCGAAATTGCGCGGGTCGAACGGCTGAAGTGGGTGACGGATCGTCACCTCGACCGAGGCGCGGACGTTCCCGGCGCCGACGGCGATCCCGTCGACGGCTTCGAGGAGCTCGGCCAGCGGGACGGCGGGCGGCACCTCGAGCCCGGAGCGTTCGTCCGCGCCCGTGTGGAGCACGACCAGATGCTCGCGCGCCGCGCAGACGGCGTCGAGCAGCAGCTGCCGGTCCTCGGTGCGGGGGTCGCGTTCGCCGTCGCGGTGGTCTCGGGTCAGCAGGTCGTCGCCGTCGACGTAGTCCGCGCGCGGGAACGCCCCGTCGTCCAAGCCGAGCAGGACGACCACCCGATGCGGCACCGAGCGCATCGGCACCATCGTCGCGACCGTCAACGAGCCCGTGCGGAACCCGGCTCGGCTCGGCCGCGCGGGCGTGCGCAACGCCCACAGCGCCGTGAAGTCGGCCAAGTCCAGGACCACCTCGTACCCGGCGGTCTGCTCGGCGAGTTCGTCGAGGTCGCGGAGCAGCGCCCCGAGTTGCCAGGAGGCGGACGGCGTTGCAAGGCCCTCCAGAATCGTTCCGAGCCCCCGTGCCCAGGCGGCCGCGGACTTCGGAACGCCGCAGAAGTCGACGGCCGCCCGCACCCGATCGAACAGCTCGGCGAAACGCCCGGCGAGCTCGATCTGCGTGGAGTCCACGTCGTCCAGGGGTACCGCGTCGGCGATCCACTCTCCGGCGTCCTCCATCGCGACGCCGAGGAGCAGGCGGTCCAGGCCGTTGCGCCAGGTGCCCGCGTTGATGGCGCCGAGTCCGTAGTGCCGCCGGTGCTCGGTGTCGTATCCCCAGCTCACGCGGGCGGCAGCCGCCCAGTCGCGCAGTTGTGCGGTCTGCTCGATGTCCAGGTCGAACCGCCGACGCACCGGATCGGTTTCGACGAAGTCCAGCACGGCTCCGAAGCCGGCCCGTCCGGCGGCGAGGTGCAGCAGTGCTTCGACCGTCCCGAACAGCGGGTTGCCCGCTCGCGGGGCGCGGTCGGCCAGCCGCACGCGCAGGGTCGCCGCCGGATGCGTGCCCGCGTCGGGTTCGACGGCGGCGCCGAACGCCGCGGCGACGAGCGGTGCGAACGCCTCGATGTCCGGGCACATCACCAGGACGTCGCGGGGTTGCAGGGTCGGGTCCGCGGCGAGCCGGTGGAGCAGAACGTCGCGCAGCACCTCGACCTGGCGCGCGCGGCCGTGGCAGGCGTGGACCGCGATGCTCTCGTCGCCTGCCTCGACCTTCACTCGGCCGGCGGCGGTGGGCGGGGCGTCCGCGTAGAGCGCCGCCTGCAACCGGCCGAGCAGCGTCGCGGGAGGGGCCGGGGCCGGATGCAGTCGGTCGACGATCGCCGGCGCGAGGTCGATCAGGCGCCGCTGGAGTGCCTGCACGTCCCGCGACATCGAGGCGAGGAAGGGATGCGCGGGCTTCCTGCCGTCGGCGATCGCCTGCCACAGCGCGGGGGAGGCGTGGTGGATCCAGAGGTGGACCTCCCGGTGCGCGGCGAGCGCGACCAGCACCTGCAGACGCGCGCGGTCCAACCGGTTGAGGCCGAAGACGGACAGCCGCCCGGGCAGCGGCGCCGCCTGCGGGTCTGCGCGCAGTCGCGCCAAGGCCTGCGGCAGCCGTTCGGCGGGCGACGGGGTTCCGATGCTCGCCCGCAGCGCCCGCCACAGCACGGGTTGCCACGCGAGGTCGGCCGGCAGTTCCGGACCCTGCTCGCCGCGGGCCCACGCCGCAAGCATCTCGGGGCGCTCCTGCCCGTAGCGCGCGAAGACGCCCGCCATGCGCGCCGCCCAGGCGTACCGACGCCCCGGTGCGGCGGTGGCCCCGCCCGGTACCGGATGGCCGTCGTCGATGAGCGCCAGCAGCGGCCAGACCGTGCGGTTCGGCGCCCAGGCGCCGGCGTCCGGGGCGTCGTCGACGGCCGCGAGTGCCCCGTCCAGCAGGCGTGCGGGGGAGGGAAACTCGACGTTGGCGCAGATGCCCGCTCCCTCCTGCACCGCGCCGAGCACGTGGGACAGGCGCTGGGCCAACCACCGCTCCACTCCGGCGGCGGGCACGGCGACGACCTCGGCCGCGAACGGATCCTCGCCGGCGGCGGCGAGCAGCGCGGCGAGTTCGCCGACGAGGACGTCGGCCGAGGAGCAGCGGTGTAGGTGCAACATTGGCGCCCACCCTGCCGGCCACCACCGACAGAACGCCCGCGAGGCTCCCGGGCGGTTGGGCGGTCGGGGGCGGTTGGGCGGTTGTGCCCCTGGAGTCCTCGTGCAGTTCGGGGGGCGTGGGGACGCAGCCCCCACTGTCAGGATGCCGGTGTGCAGATTCCCGCCGACCTCCCGACGCCCTACCTTCTGGTCGATCGGGACGTACTGGACGCCAACCTCGCCGAGATGGCCGGCTTCGCCGCCGCCGCGGGCCTCGTGCTGCGTCCGCACGCGAAGACGCACAAGTGCCTGGAGATCGCCGCGGCGCAACTGGCGGCCGGCGCGATCGGGCTGACGGTCGCCACGGTCGCCGAGGCGGAGGTCTTCGCCCCGGTGTGCCGGGACCTGTTCATCGCCTATCCGGTGTGGGCCGACGCCGCCCGTGGCGCTCGCCTACGGGCGTTGGCCGAGCGCGTCGCCCTGCGGGTCGGGGTGGACTCCGCGGAATCGGCGGCGGCGCTGGCCCGGCACGGCGGCGCCCTCGACGTGCTCGTCGAGGTCGACAGCGGCCACCACCGCACCGGGGTCGCGCCCGAGGCCGCCGGCGAGGTGGCCGTCGCGGCCCTGCGGGCCGGGCTGCGCGTGCGCGGCGTCTTCACCTTTCCGGGCCACGCCTACGGCCCCGACGCCGCCCGGCCGGCCGCGACGGGCGAGGCGCAGGCGTTGGTTCGCGCGGCCGCGGCCCTGGAGCGCGCCGGCTGCCACGTCGAGGTTCGCAGCGGGGGATCGACGCCGAGTGCCCGGTGCACCGACGCGGGCGCCGTCGACGAACTCCGGCCGGGGGTCTACGTCTTCGGCGACGCCCAACAGGTGGCACTCGGCAGCGGCACCGACGACCGGATCGCGCTCGTCGCGGTCGGCACCGTCGTCGCCTCGAAACCGGACGCAATCGTCCTGGACGTCGGCAGCAAGGTGCTCGGCGCCGACCGGCCCGCCTGGGCGCCCGGATTCGGCTACGTCCTCGGCCGGCCCGACGCGGTCGTGTCCGCCCTGTCCGAGCACCACGCCACCGTCCCGTGGCCGCAGGCTCCGGTGCCCGCGGTGGGCGAGACGATCGCCCTCGTTCCCAACCACGTGTGTGCGACCGTCAACCTCGCCGACGAGTTCGTCGTCATGCGAGGCGGCACACCGACGCACCGTTGGCGTGTGGCCGCCCGCGGCGCCAACACCTGAGGTCCGCCCACCTTCGGCCGTCGAGATTCCCACGCCCGACGAACCGGACCTTTCCGGCAGTTGCGGAGCTTTCCCTCCGTCGGGTGAGTTCGAGTCGAACTTCCGCGCCTGCAAGCAATCTGACGCCGCCTCGGATTCTCTGTCGACCCCTCGCGGAACGGTGAAGTCCGCACGCCGACGGGCGTGAAGCCGTCCCGTAGGACCCCAAATCGGGACTGCTGCCCGCAAAGCTCCGTTCGCCCCCGCGCGCCCGTTCGCTCCTGACAGCCTGCCGTCGCTGCGCAAGGTCGGCCCTGCCGAGGTTTCGACGTTGCCGGTACATCGCGCGCAAACGCGGCGGCCGTGCTCGGCACGGCGCTGTGGGGATGGGGTGCTGAGTGGGACGACGCCGGTCGAGCGGGCGCTCCGTCGCGGTCGTGGGCATGGTGGTGCTCGCGATCGGCGGGCTCCTGCCGGTCGCCTCCGCGACCACGCCCCCTGCGCCGACGGAGTCCGGCGAGATGCTGCTCTCCTACGGCCAGCCGCGGACCGCCGCGGCCGCCGCCAAGCCCGCACCGAAGGTCAGCGCCCAGCGGCTGAAGAACCGCTACCTCGTCACCTTCCGCCCGGACACCGACCGCGAGACGGTGCGCGCCGCTCGCCGCACCGCGGAGGACGCCGGCGGTCGGGCCTACTACACCTACTCCCGCGCCGTCCACGGCTTCGCGGCCGAACTGACCGACGCCGCGTTGGATCGCCTGCGGCGCGATCCGCACCTGTCGAGCATCGAACCGGACTTCAGCATCTCGGTGGCCTCGGTCTCCAACGACGCCGTCGTCCAGAACGACCCGGAGAACTGGGGCCTGGACCGCATCGACCAGCACGCACTGCCCCTCGACCGCTCCTACGGCTTCGAGCAGACCGGCGCGGGCGTCACCGCCTACGTCATCGACACCGGAGTGCGTTCCACCCATCGCGAACTCCTCGGTCGCGTCGGCGACGGCTTCGGCGCCGTCGACGACGGAAACAAGGCCGAGGACTGCAACGGCCACGGCACCCACGTCGCCGGCATCCTGGCCGGCACCACCTTCGGCGTCGCCAAGAAGACGCGCATCGTCTCGGTGCGCGTCCTGGACTGCGAAGGCTCGGGAACGATCTCCGGGGTCGTCGCCGGCGTGGACTGGGTGACGAAGAACCACCAGGGCCCGGCGATCGCGAACATGAGCCTCGGCGGCGTCGTCTCCGACACCCTCGACAAGGCCGTGCAGGCCTCGGTGAAGTCGGGCGTGCACTACGTGGTCGCCGCGGGCAACGAGGGCGAGCAGGCCTGCTCCTACTCCCCGGCGCGCCTGGACGAGGCCATCACCGTCGGTGCCACCGGACGCACGGACGAGCGCGCCGACTTCTCCAACTTCGGCCCGTGCGTCGACCTGTTCGCCCCCGGGGAGGACATCTTCTCGGCCGACGGCACGGGCGACTCCGCGACCGCGGTCCTGTCCGGTACGTCGATGGCCGCTCCGCACGTGTCCGGTGTCGTCGCGCAGTACCTGCAACTCCACCCGGCCGCGACCACCGCGGAAATCCGCGCGGCGCTCGTGCGGGTCGCCACCCCCGACGTGCTGCGCGGGATCGGCACCGGTTCGCCCAACAGGCTGCTGTTCTCGGTCCTCGGGAACGCCCCCGCACTCGGGGACGGCCCGGCGATGGGGGTGCCCACCATCGGTCTGGGACCGGGCAGCGCCGCCGCGGACGGAGCGGTCGCGGTGACGGTTCGCCTCGACCCGGCCGCCTCCGGCGAGTCCGCGCCCGCCCGTCACGAACTCCAGCGCAGTACCGACGGCGGCAAGACGTGGACGCCGGTGCCCCTGCCGGATCAGCGGGCCCGGGCCGTCGGTCTGGAGGTGGCCCCCGGCGCGCTGCTGCTTCGTGCACGGGCGGTGGACGCGCAGGGCAGGCCGGGACCGTGGGCGCAGGCGCCGCCCCAGCAGGTGTCGCTGTTCTCCCAGAGCCAGTCGACGGTCTACGAACCCGCTTCGGCGTGGACGGACACGCCCACGCCGAGCGCCGCCGGGAGCAGCGTGCTCGCCTCCCAGCAGGCGGCGTCCACCGCGACCTTCACCTTCACCGGAACCCAGTTCGCCTGGCTGTCGGGCCGCGCGAGCTCCGCCGGCCGGGCTGCGATCTACGTCGACGGGCGGATGGTGACCACGGTCGACCTGTCCGCGATCTCGCCCCGGGCCCGCCGGGTGGTCTACGTCTCCGAGGCCCTCGCCCGCGGTCGGCACACCGTCGTGGTCAAGGTCCTGTCCGGCCCGGTGGGCAAGACCGCCACCGCGGGCGGAGTCGACGTCGACGGCTGGGCGACCGCCGGCTAACCGCCCGCGAAGCGCGCCGCGTAGCAGTCCGCGAGGTCGCGCAACGCCGTTCCGCCGGCTCCGGAGAACGAGGACCCGTGCATGATCGCGAGCGTCGTGGGCTCCAGGTCGGCCAACCGTCGAATGGTCGGCGCGGTGTCCGGGGTCAGGCTCGTGGACCGGAACATCGCCTCGGCCTGGTCCGCGGCCTCGACGAGGTCCCGGTCGGTGACGGCCGGACCGGCGCCGACGTGGGAGAACAGATCGCCGCAGAACAGGGTGCCGGTGCTCTCCTCGTAGAGCACCCGAGCGTCCCAGCCGTGCGGCACGTGCGGGGTGTCGATGTGCCGGACCCGCTTGCTGCCCAGGTCGATCGTCTCGCCGTCGGCCAGGGCCCGCGGCGGTCGATCGGCCAGGTCGTCGAGGGAGACCATGCAGCCCATCGCCCCGTGCGCCACCTGCGCTCCGGGGGCGACGCGCAGGAACTCGTTCATCGCGCCGCACTCGTCGGACTCGAGGTGGCCGAAGGCGATCCAGCGCAGGTCGGCGACCGGCAGCACCGTGGAGATCGCCTCGCTGACCAGCGGAAACATCCCGCGCGGCCCGGTGTGGAACAGCAGCGGGGCCTCGTCGCGGATCAGGAACTGGTTGAAGGTGAACCCGCTCGGTCCGACGTCCGGCACGAACGTGGAGATCCGGAAGATCTGGTCGCCGATCTCGTCGACGACGGTGGAGGGGGCTGCAGACATGGCGCGGCTCCTGTTCGTGTCAACCCTGCCCGGGCGGGGCGTCGTGGCCTACCATTCCTATCGAGTCCACACGGGTGCGTCATGTGTCCCCGGGTCTCAATATGAAATGCCGTCGTGGAAACCCAGTTCGGCTGGGGCTGCGTTCGTGCAACGCGCCGCGAGGCGACCATCGCATCACGGTGGACTCACCGCCCCACCGGCTTCGGCCGGTGGGGCGGACCTACGTCGCGGCCACGGTCGCGAGGACCTCGGCGGCGTCCGAGGTGACCCCGTCGACCCCCGCGTCCACGAGGCGGCGGGCGCGGTCCACGTCGTTGACCGTCCAGCACATCACCGCCGCAACCCGCTCCCGTAGCCGGTCGACGACCTCCGGGGTAAGGAGCGTGTGCCGCACCGTCACGGCCGCGTCGGCGAGCGGCGGGCCGGCCAGCACCGAGGCGAGCGCTCGAGCGTCGGCGACGGTCCGCCAGGTGCGAAAGCCGTGCGCCCGCAGCGCATCGAGGGTGTGCCAGCCCTTCGTGCTCACGACGCAGCGCCCGCGATCGGGGTCGGCCGCGGCGAGGAGTTCGACGAGGTCGAGCGCCGCTCGACCCACGTCGCACTTGAGGTCGAACAGGATCGCCGAGCGAGCCGGAACCGCGGCGACGGCCCTGGCGAGGTCGATCTCGGCGGCCACGCGGCGGCGCACGGTGAACGAACGCCGATCGCGGCGCACGAGCGGAACCCGTGGGTGCAGGGGGAGGTAGTGGGAGCTGACGAGGTGCTCCGCGTGGGCCTGAACGTCGATCTCGAAGACTTCGGCGCCGATCTCGGCGAGTTCGGCGCACCGCTCGGGGTCCGCCGGTGCACGGTGTGCGATCGCCAGGACCATGTCGGCAGCCTGCCGGCCCGCAGTGGAGCGACACACCGTGGCCTCCTCGCCGTCGGGCGTTGCAGGTGACCCGCGGGAGGTAGGACAGACTGGGACCTCTAGCCGGGAAGGGCAGGACCGAAGCCGCGCATGGGTGAAGCCGCCGCACTGCTCGCCGCGTTCGCCCTGATCCTGGCGTGCGGGGTGTTCGTGGCCGCCGAGTTCGCCCTCCTGTCGGTCAACCGCACCGCGGTCGAGCAGGACGCCGCCGCCGGCGAGAAGGGCGCCCGCGTGGTGCTCGCCTCGCTGCGCTCGCTCACCACCCAGCTCTCCGGCGCCCAGGTAGGCATCACGCTCACCAACCTGGCCATCGGCTTCCTTGCCGAGCCGACGGTCTCCGAACTGCTGAAACCGCACCTGCTCGACGCCGGACTGTCCGAGAACGGCGCCCGCACGGTGGGCGCCGTGACCGCGCTGGTGCTCGCGACGATCCTGACGATGGTGCTCGGCGAGCTCGTGCCGCAGTACCTGGCGCTGTCCCACCCCTATGCGGTGGCGAAGGTGGTGGCCGGACCGGTCCGCATCTTCACCCTGATCACCCGCCCGCTCTCCCACGGCCTGAACCTCGCCGCCAACCGGGTCGTCTCGGCCTTCGGCGTCGAACCCACCGAGGAGTTGGCGCACGCCCGCAACCCCGAGGAACTCGTCTTTCTCCTCCAGAAGTCCGCCGAACACGGAGCCCTGCAGGACACCACCGCCGAACTGCTCCGCCGCGTCCTGACCTTCGACGACAAGCGGGCCTCGGACGTGATGACGCCGCGGACCAGGGTCGCGACCGTGGGGGCCGCCGACACGGTCGCGGACCTGATGGCCACGGCGCGCGAGACGGGCCGAACGCGCTTTCCCGTGGTGGGCGAGACCGTCGACGACGTCCGCGGGGTGGTCACCCTGCTCGACGCCTACGCGGTCGCGCCTCCGGACCGCGAGACCACCCGCGTCGGCGAGATTTCCGCGGCGGCCCACCTCGTCCCCTCGGTGCTCCCGCTCGACGACCTGCTGGCCGGGTTGTTGCGGGAGCGCGTGCAGTTGGCGGTCGTGCTCGACGAGTTCGGCGGCCTCGACGGGGTCGTGAGCCTGGAGGACCTGCTCGAGGAACTCATCGGCGACGTACTCGACGAGCACGATCAGGACCAGTTCTCCGCCCACCAGGCCGATCCGGGTTCGCCCGAGGACGAATGGACGCTCTCCGGGCTGCTGCGGCCCGACGAGGTCCGCGACCTCACCGGCGTGGAGATCCCCGACGGCGGGGCGGTGTACGAGACGCTCGCCGGCCTGGTGATGGCCGGGATGGGCCGGGTGCCGATGGTGGGGGACAGCATCACGGTGCCGCCCGTCGAACTCGAGGTCCTCGCCATGGACGGTCGGCGCGTGGACCAGGTGCGGATGGCCCGAATCCAGACGGTCGAACCGACGGGGGAGCAGGTGCCGTCGTGAACAACCTCGGCCTGGGCATCGCAGGATCGATCCTGCTGCTGCTGGCGAACGCCTTCTTCGTCGGCGCCTCCTTCGCCCTGGTGTCGGCCCGCAGGTCGCGCATCGAGCCGCTGGCCGCCACGTCTCGGCGGGCGAGGCGGACCCTGCAGGCCATGGACCGGCTCCCGGAGCTCATGGCGGGCGCGCAGTTGGGCATCACCATCTGCTCGGTCGGCCTGGGCGCGCTGGCCGAACCCGCCATCGCCCACGCGCTGGAAAGCCCGTTGGACTCCATGGGAGTGCCACCCGGCTGGGTTCATCCGGTCGCGTTCTCGGTGGCGCTGCTGCTGGTGGTGCTCGCCCACGTGCTGGTCGGGGAGATGGTCCCGAAGAACTTCACCCTCGCGCTTCCGGACCGCGCAGCCGTGCTCCTCGCGCCGGCGTTGGCCACGTTCTCCTCGATCCTCGGCCCGATGCTCACGGCGATCCGAGCGACCGCCGTCGGGCTGCTCAAGCTGATGCGGATCAAACCGCCGAGCTCCGTGGAGCACGTGTTCGGCGTGCCGGAGGTCGCGGCCATCGCCGCGGAGTCCCATCGGGAGGGGCTGCTCGACGACGAGGAGTACCGCCTGATGGAGCGTGCGCTCGACTTCACCGCGCGGCGCGCTCGAGACGTGGCGATCCCACCGGAGCGCCTCCACACGTTGCCGATCGACGCGTCCCCGGAGCAGATCGAGGCTCTTGCCGTCCGCACCCGCCACATGCGATTCCCCGTGGTGGACGGATCCGGGCGTGCCGTCGGCTACGTCCACCTCAAGGACCTGCTCCACGAGGGAAAGACCGCGCCGGGGGCGTTGCGCCGAGGCCCGGTGATTCGGGATCTGCCGGCCATCGCCCCGGACACCCCGCTGCCGGACACCCTTGCCGTCCTGCGCGAAGCGCGTGCGCCGATGGCCGTCCTCGGCACGAAGGCCCGTCCCGTGGGCGTGGTCACCCTCGACGACGTGATCGTCGCGTTGGTGCGAGCCGGCGGGGCCCCGCCGGCCTCCCCGGCACCGATCGGTCCCTGACCTGCGCAAATGCGGTCAAACGAGGTCGACGCGCCGCGAGCCACGCCGACGTGTCACCTCGATTTGACTCGGTAGGCGGCCGCTCGTAATGTTCTCCATGTCGCGCCGAGCAGGGAGCAACGGACACCAGCAAGACAAGGTGGCCGGTCCCGCAGCGAGACCCCCCGGAACTTAGAGAAACCGGAATCGCGTCCAACGCGACATCCGGACTATAACCACGGGGTGGCGAGCCCGGAAGTCACATCGCGAAACATGCGATTTGACAAGCACGATCCGGTCCCGTAAGTTTGGAGAGTTGCCCCGAAAGAGAGTCGAGAGACTCGAAGCGGTGTGCATCCGTACCTTGAGAACTCAACAGCGTGCCGAAAGTCAATGCCAAATAACCCCGTTCGTGGGTGCGGCAGGCTCGGTCATTCGACCTAGTCAGCGCATTTCACGACGGTTCCTTTGGTAATCGATACTGAGTTCGTCAGTGGCTCAGATCGATATGCCAGGACACTCCGGTGTCTGGCCCAATCCGCTTCGCCGCGGACGGCCGAACAACAAGACATCAACGGAGAGTTTGATCCTGGCTCAGGACGAACGCTGGCGGCGTGCTTAACACATGCAAGTCGAACGGTGAACCACTTCGGTGGGGATCAGTGGCGAACGGGTGAGTAACACGTGGGCAACCTGCCC
>JBQTIB010000191.1:0-18045 GCA_052389435.1 Sporichthyaceae bacterium
GGGCCACCGCGCCGTCGCCACCCGCTACGACAAGCGCGACTTCGTCTTCCGCGGAACGATCGACGTCGCCTCGATCCGGATCTGGCTACGGGACCCCGTCAGATGATCCGCGGGACACGCTCTAGCCGTCCTTGCAGCCCGTGACGCGGTCGCGGTCGACGGCACCGGCCTCCTCGAGAAGCTCGGAACGCTGGCCCGCGGCCTGCACGCCGTCGCCATCCGCGACGGGCGAGAGTTCTCGATCAACCCGGCGGGTTCGCGGGCGTTGGAGCTGCAGTTGCGCGACGTGCACGCCACCACCACGCTGCAGCTCGCCGGCGGGCGTGGGCTGGGCGAGCAGGAGGGCACCCGCCTCGCTCGGCGGCTCCCGGACCTCGTCGACCGACTTCACGCCCGCGTGGGCGACCAGATCAACGGCTACAGGTGGGCCATTCCCGACCGTGCTCCCGACGCGCAGGTGCCGCACGCCTTCGCGTCGGCCACCGAGTCGGGGTACGTCCCGCCGATGCTTGGACCCCTGGCGCAGGCGAGGGACGCCGGCGCCGCAGTACGAGCGGCGACGACCCAACCGCTGCACCCCTCGGGGCTGGCCGCCGTCCTTTCCGTAGCGCGTGCCGTCCGGACCCCACCGGGCGCGAGCAGACCCACGGTCCGAACGGCGCCCACGCAAACGAATGGACTGGCCCGGTGACGGATGTTCGACGAGCCCGCGGGCCGTCGCTGAGCAGCGGGTGAGGAGCGGCAGGCGGCGTGGGCGGAGATGGTCGGCCGGCGCCGGGTTGCGTTCCTACCGCAACCTGGCCGTGGATCTGAGCTTGAGCTAGCCCGCCAGGACGATTCGCAGGTGCCGGGCGATGGCAGCGGCGAGGCCGACGGGCACGGCGTTGCCGATCTGCTTGGCGATCTCGATCTTCGAGCCACACCAGACGAACCAGTCCGGAAAGTCCTGCAGTGCCGCGGCCTCCGCGTGGGTGATGACGCGGTTGACCTGCTGGCCGGATCGCCCATGGACCCATTGCGGATGCAGGTACTGGCCCTTCTCGGGCTTGAAGAACTCGGTGCGGATGGTGAGTGAGGGTGCGTTCCAGCGCATGCGGCCCATCACGTCGGTCGTGCCAGTCGGCTTCTCCCGCCAGCAGCTGGGCAGCAGGTGGTCCGGCACGTCGAAGCGGCCACCGGCGGGGGGAACCGCGGCGTAACGGGCGAGGGACAGATCCCGCGGTTGACGTCCGAAGTGCAGGTCGCGCGACTCGAACATCCCTGGCACTCGCTCGCCGAACACGTCGACGGTCGAGGCGGGCAGCTCGGTGGTCGCAGGCTTCCGAGGGAACCGCTCCACGTCACCGATGCGGGACTGCACGGTTTCCCACGCGGCCAAGTCGCCGGTCGGCGTCTTGGCGTGTGTCGGTGCCGGAAGGTCGATCGTGCCGATCCGGGACCCGATCACGATCGTCCGGGGCCGGCGCTGTGCGACTCCGTAGTCCGCGGCGAGCATTACGCCGTGACGCAGCTCGTAATCGCGGATCGTGCCGTGATCGGCCTCGTCGAGGAGCAGTTCGAACTCGGAGCTGCGTCGGAACCGTTCGACGTTCTCGATCACGAACACCTTGGGGCGGGCGTGCTGCACGACCCGCAGGTACTGCTTCCACAGCCTGTTGCGAGGGTCGTCGACGTCTTGGCTGCCGAGGTTGGAAAGCCCCTGGCACGGTGGCCCGCCGATTACCACGTCGGCCGTGGGGATCGCGTCGTCCGGCAGTTCGGCGATGTCACCCCAGATCATGTGGTCCTCGCCGAAGTTCGCCGCGTACGTCGCAGCGGCGTGCAGGTTCCACTCGACCGCCAGGACCGGCTGGAAGCCCTGGGTCGCGAACCCCGCGGTCATCCCGCCGCAACCGGCGAACAGGTCGATCATGGTGGGCGCTGTCACGATGTTCACTGGTGATCCGGTCGGTGTTCCCCGGGCCGACAGCCAGTACGAGATGCCCAGTCCGACAGACGCTGGCGGGCGAACGCGAAGTTCTGATGCCAGTCCAGTGGCGCCTCGGGTCGGCCGGTGACGCAGAACGCGGCGACCCACGCGGTGCGCAGGGCGGAGAGTTCCTCGATCAGCGCGCCGTGGTTGTCCCAGCACTCGGGGATGACGCGGTGGTCCAGGGCGTAGCGGTCGATGGCCCAGGCGACCCAGTCCTGCAGTTCGTCGAGGGCGTCCTCGACCGACTGCAGGCTGTCCATCGCGGCCCAGCAGACCGCGAGGGTGGGGAACAGGTCCGGTGGGAGTTGTTCGACGTGCTCGGGGTGCGTCATCGGTGGAGTCCTTCCTGATCTCGCTGAATACGCATCGGGTTGGTTGTCACGGCTCGCCCGGCCCGCTCGGCGCCCCTTTCGCGGACGATCGCGTCGATGCGGGCGACCGCCTCGACGGCCACCGGGTCGTTGGGTGCACGGTCGAGGAGTTCGCGGATGGGGAGCAGGCGCCGCCGTGAGGTGGCGTGGTCCTGGCGGCGGCGCAGGGTCGCGGTGGCGGAGAGTTCGGCGCCATCGGTGGCCAGGACGGTTTCCAGAATCTGACGACCTGTCAGTGGCTGCTCGCCGGGGTTCGGGCAGATCCCGTCGATGGAGTCGACCGCGACGTAGGCGTGGTTGGCGTCACGGCCGCGGGTCATCGCGACGTAGAGGCTCTGGCGCTTCATCGCCCCGGTGGCGAGGACGTGCCCGCGGTCGACGGTCATGCCTTGGGCTCGGTGGACGGTGGCGGCGTACCCGAGCTCGACGTGCTCGCGGACGTAGTGGGCCGGCAGGTGGACCGGTTCGTCTCCGGCGTCGGCAACGACGTCGAGGCCGCCGTCGGGGTGGACCTCGTGGACGTGCCACAGCGCGCCGTTGCGGACGTGTCCGCCGTCGGAGGTGTGCAGTCGCCGGTTGTTGCGTCGGGTGACGACGATGTCTCCGCGGCCGGCGGTGGTGTCGTCGGCCAGCGGGATGCCGTCCTCCTGTACTTGGCCCGCGGCGACGCGGTCGTCGTGGGCGCGGACGTTCAGGGCGGTGACGGTGGTCCGGTCGGCGGCGAGCAACAGTGCGCTGCGGCCGGCGGCGATGTCGGTGGCCCAGGCGGTGTAGGCGGCGTCGAGCATCAGCTCCGCGGGGCCGTCGGAGAGGCGTCCGTGTGCCGCGTAGGCGTCGAGCACGTCGGGGCGGCCCTCGCGCAGGCCGCGGGTGGCGTGCGCCTCCCACCGGTTCGCGAAGCGCCACAGTCCGGTGAGGGTCTGCGTCTTCTCGGTCTGGGCGAGCAGCGCGAAGGCACCTCCGGCGCCGACGGCGTCGAGCTGGTGGTGGTCCCCCACCAGGACGACTTTCGCACCGGCTCCGGCCGCGTGCGCGACGAGCTTGTCGAGGTGGTCGGTGGTGACCATGGACGCCTCGTCGACGACGACGAGCTGCCCGGCACGCAGGGACCACTGCGGTTCGTCGGGGCGACGTTCGTTCTCGTGTAGCCACTTGGTCGTGTTCTCGCAACCGACCCCAAGCGAGGCACCCAGTTCCGTGGCGGCGGTCGCGGACGGTGCGAGCCCGAGGACGCTGCCGGGGCCGTGGGTGTTCTCCCACGCCGCACGCAGGGCGCGCAGCGTGCGGGTCTTGCCCGAACCGGCCGGGCCGACGAGGACATCGAGCAGGTGTCCGGAGGTGGCGATCGCGGTGACGGCCTCGGTCTGATCCAGTGTCAGGCCACGGGCACCGGGCATCCCGGCCGCGGCCGCGGCCAGGACCGACACCAGTGCCTCGTCCCCGGCGGACGGCGCGCCATGACTGGCAGTGGCGGCGACGAGGCGGTCCTCGGCCGCGAGGACCGCGGTCGTCGTGAAGGAGTGCTCGTCGAGCCGGGTGAACACGCTGGTGCCGTCGAGGCGGCGGAAACGGTGCGGGGTGTCGAAGACCTCCGGCGGGTCCAGAGCGACGCAGTGCGCAAGGGCGGCGGTCACGACGCTGTCCAGGAGTGTGACGCGCGCAGCGGCAGTGGGCAGACGCAGATGGCGTGAGGCACGGGCGGCCTCGGCGAGCAGGTTCGCCCGCGTCCAGGTCGAACGTCGCTCGACGACACCGGCCAGGACAGCGGTGGCCAGCAGTTCGACATCGGCGTCCGCGCCTGCCGGCTGCGCGCGCAGGACGGCTTCCAGGATCTGCTCGGGGCTTCGTCCGGTCAGCGCGGTCGCGGTCGCACGCCAGCGGCCGATGAGTTCGCCGAGGGGACGGACGGTCTTGTCCGGCCGAGTCGCGAGCGTCGCCTGTTGGCGTAGCCGCAGGACCTCCCGGCGGTTCGGATCCCGGTCGTGTCGATTCCGGAAGTCTGCGATCAGCGTCTGCATGGCGGCGGCGATCTGCCTGGATCGGCTGGAGAACACCGCGAGCAGTTCGTCGGACAGTCCGTCGATCTCGAATGCCGGGGTGCGGCGCTGGCCGCGGTCGCGCCAGGACCACGCGACCGGGAGCTTGGCGGCGATGGCGTCGGCGAGCAGGTCATCGTAGACCTCGGAAAGCGCAACGGCCGCGCGGAAGAGGACCTGCCCGTCGAGTGAACGCCACTGCCCGTCGGGGCCCTGGACCTTGTTCGCGATGACGACGTGGGTGTGCAGGTTGGGGTCGCCGGTGCGGGTGTCCCAATGGTCGAAGGCGGCCGCGATCATGCCGCGCGTGGCGACCTGGGCGCAGCCGGCGTGTCCGACGCGGGTGTAGAGGAATCGGTCTTCGATCAAGGCGAGCGCGGCGCTCACCGCGTCTCGGTGGGCCTCCATCACCGCGATCTGCACGTGTTGGTCGCCGAGGGCCCACAGGACGCTGGCGGACTTCGGGACCGTGAAGGTGAGGTCGAACCCCGCGACCGCATTGCGGGTCGGCCGCGCTCGCTCGGTCTGTTCGATTTCTGCGATGCGCGCTGCCCGGTCGACGTCGCCGAGGCTGTTGGGCAGCTCGGCAACCGCGTCGGCAATGCGATCCTCGGCGTTGCGGAAGGTTGGGTAGGGGCGTCCGAGGGCCTCGCCGCTGACGGGGTCGCGGCCGGTCCCGTAGAGCGCGGCCATCGCTTCCTCGGTGACGACCGTGCCCGGCGCGAGCCCCCGCCCGGCGTCGACACCGGCCAGTCCGCTGCCGTGCCAGCGACCGACCGGGTAGCCGGACGCGGCGTAGTAGGCGGTGAGCGCGGACCCGGGTTCGCGGCACGCGTCGCCGCAGGCGGTGTGGCGCAGCAGGTACTTGTAGCCGGCGCCCGCGGACAGCCGGGACAGCGACATCATCGGCCCACCCTCCGACCCGTCCGACCACCGTCCATGCCCTACATGTGCGCGCGCAGGGGCCCGAGATCGACGCGGAGCACCGATGGTGCAAGACGAGTAAGCGTCTTGGCGGCTCGTCCCGCCGGACTGTCGGTACTGACAGTTAGCGTTGCTGCGTCATCGAAACCGGAGGCTCCGTTGCCGTTTCCTGCTCATGTTGTCCGAGTCTTGATCGCTTCGCCGAGCGACGTTGTCGACGAGCGAAAGGCGCTTCGCGAGTCCATAGGGCGTGTCAGATGGTCTGTGTAAGGGAGTGAGCCGACAGCCTTGAGCGACTGGGGTCGCTGCGGGCAGGAAAGGACCACTCTGATGACCTCCACCGGTGCAGCCAGGAACGTCTCCGGGGAAGCGGTTTCGGCGCTGAGCGTGCGCGCGGCCGGAGCCGATGCCGAGGGGCGCAGCCGCGAGCGGGTGCTCGCCGAGCAGATCGCCGATGGCGAGTTCCTCGATGAATTGATCGGCGCCGCGCAGGACGGCACGCTCGCCTTGACCGGCCCGGGCGGGTTCATCCCGGAACTGATCAAACGCGTGCTCGAGGCCGGACTGGCCGTCGAGCTGAGCGATCATCTCGGCTACGAGGCCGGCGACCCGGTCGGGCGCGGCAGCGGGAACTCCCGCAACGGCCACACCCCCAAGACCGTGCTCAGTGAGACCGGCCCGGTCGCGCTGGAGGTGCCGCGCGACCGCAACGGCTCGTTCAGCCCGGCGCTGGTCCCCAAGGGCGAGCGGCGCCTCGCGGGCGGGCTGGACGAGATGATCGTGTCCCTCTACGCCGGGGGCATGACCGTGCGCGACATCGAGGCCCATCTGGCGCGCACGCTCGGGGTGGAGATCTCCCGCGACACGATCTCCAAGATCACCGACGCGGTGCTCGAGGAGGTCAAGGCCTGGCAGAACCGGCCGCTGGACCCGATCTACCCGATCGTCTACATCGACGCCCTGGTCGTGAAGGTCCGCGACGGGGGGCACGTGGTCAACAAGGCCGCCCACATCGTGCTCGGCGTGGACACCGACGGCGTCAAGCACGTCCTCGGGATCTGGGTGCAGACCAGCGAGGGCGCGAAGTTCTGGCTGCACGTGCTCACCGAACTGGCCAACCGCGGGGTCAAGGACGTGCTCATCGCCTGCTGCGACGGCCTGGAAGGCCTGCCCGAGGCCATCGAGACCGTCTGGCCCCGCACGGTGGTGCAGACCTGCGTGGTCCACCTGATCCGCGCCTCGATGCGCTACGTCTCCTACGGCGACCGCAAGGCCGCCGCCAAACTGCTGCGCGGGGTCTACACCGCCGCGAACGAGGACGCGGCACTCGACGCGCTCGGCGCGTTCGCCGACTCCGACCTGGGCCGGAAGTATCCCGCGGCCGCGGCGACGTGGGAGCGGGCCTGGGATCGGTTCACCCCGTTCCTGGCTTTCCCGCCCGAGGTCCGCAAGATCATCTACACCACCAACTCCATCGAGTCGCTGAACTACCAACTGCGCAAGATCATCAAGAACCGCGGCCACTTTCCCAACGACGACGCCGTGGTCAAACTGCTCTGGCTCGCGATCCGCGACATCGAGGACAAGCGCGCCCGCGCCCGTGCCAAGGAGACCGGCCTGCCCAAGAAGCAACGCAAGGCACCGGGCAAGCTCGTCGAGGGCGGCGCCGTCCTCGGCTGGAACCAGGCGCTCAACGCACTCGCCATCGCCTACCCCGGGCGTCTGCCCGAAGCGATCCAATACTGAACTGACTATCAATCAGATCACTGTCTTACACAGACAAGTTGACAAGCTCAGTCCATATGGAAGTGGAACGACGAGCACGCAGCCGCGCTCGGAGTGGTCCTCCTTCCTGTGGGATGGGAAACCCACTCGCGACCGGAACTCGGGCAGCACCCCCAGGCGCTGATTGATCGCCAGGTCACGGCCGAGACCGACGTGGTGATTGGAGGCTCTTCCCAGATGAGGGTGTAGGTCGGCCGGGCGCGTCGGTCCGCAGATAGACGTCGAGGTCTCCCGACGATGGAGGTTCCTACGCCATCCATCCGAAAGACCTCGACGTGACCGACGCTACCCCGCCGGCCGGCCTCGGCCGCCCTGACCTGACCGCCTTCGCGTCTCATCCCAATCGACCCTGATCGGGTCTGCTGACCCCCTCGACGAGAACGCAGCGACATCACAGCCACCCAACCCCGACCGGCCGGGAAGCCGGGGCACGTCACATGGCCTGTGCTGCGGGCGTGTCGAGTGGGTCGTCCAGGGGCGACGCAGGCGCGTCGACGCGACGTGCTGAGAGGTGGTTCCAACCGGGCGCTAGGACACCGGCTACAGGCATGGCGATAGGTCAGGAACGGCGTCGCTCCCTGCGCAGGAGGGAGCGCAGAGTCTCGGCGTTCGCGTAGCCGACCCGTAGCGCGATCTCGGCGGAGGTGAGGTCTGTGGTTGCTGAGAGGTGCCGAGCTCGTTCGATGCGAAGCCGTTGGACGAAGCCGAGCGGAGTGAGGTTGAGCGCCGCACGGACTCGTCGTTCGAGGGTGCGCCGGCTGGTGCCGAGCGACTGCGCGACGAAGGCGACGTTGAACGGTTCGTCCAGGCGGGCGCGCACGAAGCGTTCGAACTCGACGACGATCGGGTCCTCGTGCCGGAGATGTTCGTAGGCGACGAAGGCCGCCTGCGACGGACGCTCGTCGATGATGAGGAGCTTGGCGACATGTTGGGCCAGGTCGGGGCTGATCGATCGCACGAGTGAGAGCGCGAGGTCGATGTGGGCGAACGCGGCGCCGGCGGTGACGAGGTTCCCGTCCACGACGACCATGGTGTCGAGATCGAGGGCGACGGTCGGATAGCGCTTCAGGAACTCCGGCCCCAGGAACCAGCTGGTCGTCGCCCGCCGATGATGCATCCGTCCGGTCTCGGCGACGGCGAACACGCCGGTGCACGCCGCGGCGATCCGGGTGGTCGCGTCGTCGAGGCGCCCGAGCGAGGCGATGACCGAACGAGCATCTCGGCTCTGGAGGGCGTCGTTGGTAGCGGCGGCCGTGAGGGTTCCAAGCGCAGGGACGACGACCACGTCGAACTCTCCGGACTCCGACAGCGGGTGGTCAACCGACAGGGTCATCGATGCCGTCGTGGTCACTCGCCGTTTCGGTCCGAGGATGGCGAGTTCGATCGGGTCGATCCGCGGGTCGATATCGCCGCGGGCTCCGTCGGCCACCCGCACGATGTCGATGACCGACGCGACAGCCGAACCGAAGCAGCCGTCGATCGCGATCAGTCCGATACGCATGGCGCGAACAATAGCAATACTGTCGTATACGCCACTCCCCATCGGCCCTCGCTCGTCATACGCTGAACTCGCCCCACGAAGAACCCCGACTTCAAGGAGAACCCCTCATGTCCACACCCGCATCACTTCCGTATGCCTTCGTCGCCAAGATCGTCGCGGCCGATGGACAGCACGACGCGCTCGCCGATCTGCTCGCCGGCGCTGTCGCACTCGCCAACGAAGAAGTGGGAACGATTGTCTGGTTCGCGGCTAGAACCCACGCCGACACCTTTTGGATCTTCGATGCATTCCCCGACGAGGCCGCTCGCGACGCCCACGCCAACGGCGCCATCGTCGCAGCCCTGATGGCCAACCAGCACCTCCTCGGCGCAGCACCCGAGATCCTGGCGGCCGACGTCCTCGCGTCCAAGCTCCCGTAGTCCGCCAACGCACGAGACGATCGCGCCCCGCCGAGCCGTCGGACCCGACCGCCTCGACACCCGCACCACGTTGACGATCCCCGACGGGCCGATCACGAGGGGGGCCAGGCAACACCAGGCGCAAGCCTGGAGCGGCACTGGTTCACCGGTGGTCATCGAGAGAGCCAGCGCGGTTCCATGGCAGCGCAACTGTGTCAACTTGCCCTCCGTCCCGCTAGGGCACCGTGGGTTCAGGGACGACCCGCTCTACAAGTCGCGGCGCACGCTGCACACCGGCGCGGACCTGCTCACCGACAAGCAGAGCGACAGGCTACGCGCGCTGTTCGTTGATGACGCTCACGTGAGCCTGATTGGAGTGTTCTGGACTCGTCTCGGAACGCCGACGCCCGACTCGGCGAGCGGAACGGTTCACGAGATCAAAGATGCTCAGGACGCCGGGAAACAGGTCCTGCTCTACTTCTCCGATCGGCCGGTTGTGCCGGGCTCGGTTGACCCTGAACAGCTGGCGGCAGTGCACAAGTTCAAGGAGGAGGCGCAGGCTTGGGGGCTGATTGATCGCTTCGATCTTCCCGAGACCTTGGTGGAGAAGGCGCGGACCGCGTTGCTGCGACTCGTGAGGGAGCAGTACGAACTGCCGACGGCTGTTCCGGCGGGGTTTACCCGCGCCGCTGGGCCCAGACTCCTCGCCGAGTTTGTGCGTGACCAAGGCGGTTCATCGAAGCTCTACGTCGCCAACACGGGCGATGCCTCGGCCCGCGATGTGCGCGTCTCCCGGACCGACGGCCTCGATCGGCCCGCGATCTTCGATCTCGACGAGCCCGTTGCTGATCTTCCGCAGGGCGCCCACGTCCACTACCTGGTCAGCAACGGAATGGGCGGCCCGTCTTCGTTCGGCATCGAGATGGCATGGCAAGACGACGAGGGCCGCGAGTACTCGGAGCGGCAAACCATTCGCCTCTGAGCTGTGGCCCGTCGTGGACGGGCCCGACACTACCGACGACGCGGGGGCTCACTCCTCGTTCGCCGCCGCCGCGAATGAGTCGACACGCTTCGTCATCGCAACGAGGGCCTCGGCCAGCGCGGCGGTCGTCACCGTGGGGCGCACCGGGCGATGGCGGTAGACGAAGTCGGGGTTGAACCCCAACCAGTCGCCGACCCCGTAGGCCTTGGGCCGCAGGTGGTCACCGAGGATGGCTTCGATCTCGGTGTGGTCGAAGAAGTCGAGGTGTTCGGCCTCCACGATGCGCTCGCGTTCGGCGCGAGCGGCGGCGCCCTGCAGGTGCTCGTCGCCGAGTCCGATCCAGTAGCGCAGTTGGCCTTCCTGGAACTGCCATCCGATCCGACGGTTGCCTGGCAGTGGCCGCCAGTAGGTGATCAGGCCGTCGCGATCCCCGCCGACCTCGAAGCTCTTGGGTTCTGCGAATCCTGCCTGGATCACCTGGGCGAGCTGGCTGAAGCGCATCTTGGCGATCGACGCATCTAGCCCGTGGTCGGGAAGGTCGGCGAGTAGGTCGGTGACGATGAATGGCTCGTCGAGGGCCTGGGCGGGGTCGACGGCCTCGGCCAGGGCCACCAGACGCCGGACCAGGACCCGGTACTGCTCGAACTGCGCACCGATGGGACCGAGCGGTGCCGGATCGATCAGGTCGAGGGCTTCTGCCAGCTCCCGGTAGCCGACGTGGACCCATGGCGGGGGGAGCGGGAAGGTGGGGGTCATCAGGCTGAGCAGGACGTAGCGGGTGCCCGCCGCGCCGTCCGGCCCGTGGGCGGGGGACCACGGCAGCGGGTAGGAGTTGTACTTCGTCAGCTGTGCGGGGTAGGGGACGGAGTACAGCTTGTTCTCCACCACGACCTTGGGGTGGGCGCCCACCGGGTCGACGACGACGTCGAGGTTGCGGCGTTCCCGCCAGATCTCGACGCGATCCACCATCGGGTACGGCTCGTTCCCCAGCAGGGCCAGCAGTGGGCGCATGGGGCCGGGATGGCGGTGCAGCAGCCAGGCCAGGGTGTTGGAGTGGAACAGTTCCTGCCCGGCGCGGGACTGGGCCCACAGCAGGTCCTCGCCGAAGGCGTCGAAGAGCGGACGTGCCCGCTCGACCAGGCCAGGCTCCGCCGGGGCCTCGGCCAGTTCGAGGTTTGGCTCGGTGTCGATGCTCGCCTCGTTGGAGGGCGAGACGGCCTGGAGGGACGCCACGGGCAGGTAGCGCACGGGGTTGGCCGAGCCGGGCCGGAACAGGTGGGACACGTCCCGACCGAGGTAGTCGTCGCGGTCGGAGGCGACGGCGCCGGCGAACCCGATCCGGTTCTCCTCGCCGGGGACTGGGGACGTCAACCACTGGACGGGTTCGTAGACCTCGCGGACGATTCCGCCGGCGACTGCAAGTACCCGGCGCACCCGGTGGGCGTTGGCGGCGGACATCACCCACCAGCCGCGGGTGACTTCGTAGAGCTCCGCGGCGCTCATGTCCTGGCGCCAACTTCGGTTCAGTCGCAGGAGCAGCGCGAGATCGCGGCTCGGCTGGTCTTCGCTCGCCGCAGTGCACTCCGCGGGATGCCCGGTCACGGCAGCCCCGCTCGGTCGAACTCCTGCTGCAGCCGCGGACGGCGTCGGTGTTCTTCGCGCAGTCCGGCGACGAGGTCGTCGACGTCGCCTGCCTTCTCTGCCCCGGCGGCGAGCTTGCGCATGGTCTTCAGCCGTCGCGCGGCGATCTGGTAACTCCGGGCGTCGGCTCGGACGAGATCGCTCTCGACGAGCATGGCGAGGACCGGGAGAACGGCGAGCGGGTCGTGCTTCTGGTACTCCTTCACCAACCGTGTCCAGGTGTCGGTGCAGGACAGGCCGAGGGTGTGGGCGAGGGTCCAGGCCTGGACGGGGTCGCGCAGGGTGAGCAGGGCGAACAGGACGGCGTCGCGGGGCGAGTCGGCGAGGCGGTCGTACACGCCAGTCTGCAGCGTCGGCCAGGTGGGGCCTGCGACCTCGTGCAGGGCGGCGGCGGTGCCGGAGCAGGGCCACCGGTCGAACACGAGCTGGCGGGCGGCGAGCAGGTCGTCGGGGCGGTGCCGGGCGAGCAGGGTGCACCAGTAGTCGCCTGCGGCGCGGGCCTGGTGGCCGTCGTCGAAGTCGGTGGCCTGCTTCGCCCAGTCGATGGCGAGGTCGGGGTAGTCGGCTTCGGCGAGTGCCTTGGCGGTGTCGTGCAGCCACGCGGCGACCTTGCGGTCCCGGGCGTGGGTGGCGACGATCGCCTCGACGTCGCGGTCGTGCACGGCGAGGCGTTGGGCGTTCCAGTCCAGCACGAACCATTCGTGGGAGTGGGCGGAGTTCCACCGCTCGACCGGTCGCGGTCCGAGTCCGGTGCGGACCTCCTCCAGCCGGGCGCGGTAGGCGGCCAGGCCCTTCTCGCCGAGGGCGGGGGCGTAGGCGGCGGGGTCGAGTTCGAAGTAGTCGACCTTGCCGTGGAACTGGAAGTCGATCATCCAGGCGACGAGCTTCGCCGCGGGCGTCTTGGCGCGGGCTGCGGCGGTCGGGTGCAGGTCGAGCAGGCGGCGGCAGGCGTCGCCGATGATGCCGCTTGAGTCGTCGGCCTTCGCGATGACGCCCATGGCCGAGGCGATGGCCTTCTGGGTGACCGTCAGGACAACTGCCGGGTCCTCTGTTTCGATGGCTCGTTCGAGGGCGTCGACGGCCTCGTGCATCTGTCGCCCGTGGGCGTTGGCGGCGCTCCAGCGCCACAGCTCCGCGCGGGTGCGGATGAGCGGGAGGACGGTGTCGGACAGGTTCGTCACCCGCCGAATCTCTCATGCTGCGCACCGGCGGCGCGCAGGCCACCGCGTAACATCAGTGCTACGTTCGTGCGGTGGTGGACGGGCGCGAGGGCGGGCAGTTCTGGGCGGACTTGGCGGACGACCTGAGTCGCCCGAACTTTGAACGCGACTACTTCTTGGCCTCCCTGCGGGTGGCGACCGTCGACGACGTCGTGCGCACCCTGGACGAGGCCCGGATCGCCCGGGGGATGACCAAGGCGGCGCTGGCTCGCGCCGCCGGGGTGCCGCCGGAGTCCGTCCGCCGGTTGCTAACGGCGCCCTCGGCGAACCCGCAGCTCGGCCTCGTGGCGCAGCTGGCGGCAGTCCTGGGCCTGCGGGTTCAGCTCCAGCCCATGACGGCGGCCGAGCGGAGCGCTACGGGCATCCTGCGAGGGTCGACTCGGTAGCAACCGTCGTCCGCGGTTGCGGGTATGCGGTGTTGTCGACACTGGCAGTGTCATGGTTCCGTTACACTATTGCCATGACGACCAGGCCGATGGCACGGGACGAGCTGTGGGAAGCCGCGGTCGCTCAGCACGGTTTCGTGACTGCGCAGCAGGCCGCGGAGATGGGGATCGACAAGCATGCGCTGCAGATGCTGGTCCATCGGGGGACCTTGGAGCGCGCGGCCCACGGCGTCTACCGATTTCCCCGGTACCCGGTAGGCGAGCACGACCACCTGATGCTCGCCGTCCTGTGGACGCGGGTACCCGAAGCAGTTCTCTCCCACGAGACCGCCCTCGACGCCTACGGAATCAGCGACATCAACCCGAACCGCATCCACCTCACGGTCGGCAAGCAGCGCCGATTCCGCCGCGCCAGCGGAAACGATTACGTGGTGCACCACGAGGACCTCGCCGCGGACCGGATCGGCTGGTGGCAGGAGATCCCGACGGTGACGCCGGCGACGGCCATCGCGCAGTGCCTCGCCTACGGCACGCCGACTCAGTTGATCCGGCAGGCCATCGAGCGCGGTCATGCGCAGGGCTATCTGATGACCTCCGAGCGCGACGACCTCGGGCGCGCTTTGGAGGCTCGGCATGGCTGATGAGCCCGTCGGCTGCGAGCACCACGCGACCCGCCGCGGTGTTACGGTCCGATGCATGGAGATCGGCAGTGGGCAGGCTCAGGGCGACGGCTTCTGGGCCGACCTCAACAGAGATCTTGCCGATCCGAAGTTCCGGCGCCACTACCTGCGCGAGTCCGAGCGGATCGCGGAGATTGATCGAATTCTCCAGGGGATCGATGGGACGAACATCCGGACCATTTCCGCCATGACCGGGCTGTCGCTGGAGCGATTGACCGAGCTGGGTGCGATCCCGGACGCCTGAACGAAAGGTTGCGGACGGTCGTCGCGCACCGAGCCCGTCACCGCCAGGGCAGGGGTGCGAGGTCTCGTGGTCCGGCGTCGATCAGCTCGCGGATCAGCTCCTCGTTCACCGGCTGCCCCGCCCACGCGTCGACACCGACATTGATCATGCGGCCGCGCTGGCGCCAGCTCTCGTGGACGTGCCCACACAGCAGCCACGAGCCATCGTCGGTCGGGCGCCAGGCGGCGAATTTGTCGGTGAGCAACTTGCCGTTGCGGCCGACCTTCGGCTGCGGATTCGCTTCGGGGTAGGGGAAGTGGGAGACCTGAACCTCAACGCCGTTGCCGAGCGTCAGCCTGGTGTTCGTCAGGAACAGTTCGCTGAGTTGGCACCTGTCGCGATAGGTCTCGACGAACCGCTGGCTGCGGGAGCCGTTGGACGGGTGGCAGCGGTCGTGGTTGCCGGCGACCAAGGTTACTTCCACGGCGATCCCCGCGAGATGGGTCAGGGTGTCGTCGAGGCGGCCGAGGGCGACGTCCCCGAGATGCCACAGCTCGTCTTCGACGGAGAGCAGGCTCGCGGTCCGATGGACGAGGTCGACGTTCATGCGGTGCACGTCGGAGTACGGGCGTCCGCAGAACCCGATGATGTTCGCGTGCCCGTAGTGGGTGTCCGAGGTGAAGTACCGCACTGGGCAACCATGCCTGGCGGGGCCTGGGCTGCGCCCCCCGTTTTCGGGGCAACCTCCGCGGAATCGGCGCTCGTGGCGACCGGGACTGTCTGCGCTTGTCCTATTCTGTTTCTCGTTTTATGATGTTTCCCATGTCGGGAAACGCACTTATTCGAGAAACAGCTCCGCTGGGCGACGCGCTCAAAAGGCTCGCTGCACTGCTGCCTGCCTCCTGGCAACTGAACCGAGTGTCCGGCCCCACTGTGGGAAAGGCTCGTGTGGATGCGGTGGTCGAGCTCGCCGGCCCGAACGGCGCGGGCGCGTCGTTCGTGGTCGAAGCCAAGCGGTCCGGTGCGATGCCGATTGCCCAGATGCTTGCCACGCTCCGTGAGTTGCAGGTGGGCAGTGGGTTGCCGGTGCTGTTCGCCTCGGACTACATCGGACCGGCGCTGCGGGAGGCGCTGGCGGAAGCCGGCATGAGCTACGTGGATGCGACGGGGTGGGTGCGGGTGGCCTGCGAGGATCCGCTGATCCTGCTCACCGGCATTGGCGCGCAGCGGGCCCCGCGCTCGCAGCAGCGCCTCAGCGCCGTGGTTCGCCTGAACGGAGTCGCGGCCAACCGGATCATCCGGACACTGTGCGAGACGCCGCCGCCGCTTGGCGTTCGGGAGTTGGCCGGGCTCGCCGAGGTCTCAGCCGGCTCGGTGTCGAAGTTGCTCGTCACGCTCGCGGCAGAGGGCGTCGTCGACCGCGACGAGGCCAGTGCCGTGGTCGCCGTGCGCCGGCGCGCGCTGATCCGGCGATGGGTCAGCGACTACTTCTTCGCCGAGTCCAACTCCGTTGTGCGGTACTGCATCGCTCCTCGCGGGCTGGAGCGCGCGCTGTCGCAAGTGGGGGAGCAGGCCGAGATCGCTCTCACCGGCTCCGCCGCCGCTCGGCGGATGTTGCCCACCTCGGCGACTTCGGTGGTGCCGCTTCGTCAGCTCGCCCTCTACGCGACCGACCCGGCAGGGGTAGCGGAAGCATCGGGTCTGATCGACGCCGACCCGGCCTCCTCCAACGTCGTAATCGCTCGTCCTCAGGACCTCGACATCCTGCGAAGATCCACGGTGGAGCGTCGGATCGTGTTGGCACCGGTGGCGCTGGTACTGGCGGACCTGCTGACCCTGCCGGGGCGTTCGGACGCCGAGGCCGAACAGCTCATGGATGCCCTTGCGGCCAATGACCCGGCATGGAGATTGTGAGATGGCCGAACTGGTTCCCGAGTACGTCGCTGCGCGCAGGGTCCTACTCGATGCCCTCACTGCGCTCGAAGGACACCTCGACAATCTGATCCTCGTCGGCGCCCAAGCCGTCTATCACCACAGCGGCGACGCCGACCTGAACGTGCCGGTGATGACCACCGACGCCGACCTGGCCATCAACACCGCGGACCTGGCCGACGTGCCCGAGATCGGCGCAGTCCTACGGCAGGCGGGATTCACTCCGGGCCCCAACCCCGGGCATTGGGTGTCGGCCGGTGACGTGGCGGTCGACTTGATGGTCGTGCCCCACCAGGCCGGTACCGCGAAGGTCTCGGCGCGCAGCGCGCGCCTTGCTCCACACGAGAAGCTCACCGCGCGCATTGCGCGCGGGTTGGAACCCGCGCTGGTGGACAACGGCCTGGTCGTCCTGGCCGCGCTTCACCCCCTCGACACGCGCACCGCGAGCCTTCGGGTCGCCGGTCCCGCCGCGTTGCTGACCGCGAAGCTGATCAAGATCGGTGAACGACTCGATCAGGCCGACAGGCAGCCGGACAGGCTCAAGGAGAAGGACGCCCTCGACGTCTTCCGGCTGCTGCAGGCTGTCGAGACCGAGGTGCTGGTCCGCGGGTTCGGCCTCCATCGGGCGGACGAGCACGCAGCGGCCGTCACCGACGAGGCGTTGGACCTGATGCGCGCCGACTGCGCTACTCCGCAGGGGCGCATCCCGCTGTTGGCCGCTGCCGCTGCGCAGGGCGATCCCGTCGTTGCGCCCGCGTTCGCTGTGCTGGTTCGGGAGCTGCTGGCCGCCCTGTAATGCGCCCGGCGCCGTCAGGGCGCGCCCCGCGCTCGGTTCCTGGTGCGCTGGAACGCCGTCATCGCGCGGTCGTCCGCGTCGGGGAGAGAGTGCAGGTACTTCTGGGTCGTCTGGATCTGACTGTGGCCCATCCGGTCCATCACTGTCTTCAGGTCCGCGCCGCCCGCCAGCAGCCACGACGCGTGCGCGTGGCGTAGGTCGTGCATCCGGACGTGGTGGCCGAGCTTCGCCTTCTCCAGCGACGGCAGCCATACCCGCGTCCGGAAGGTGTTCCTAGAGACCGGGCTGCCCCCGGCGATCTCGATGGATGGGAACAGCAAGTCGTCCCGGCCGAGGCCGAGGTGCTGGATCCGGGCAGCGAGCAGGTCGAGTAGCTCCTGCCCGACTCGAACGGTGCGGGGTTCGTTGTTCTTCGGGTACGGCTTGACGATCATCCGTTCGCCGGTGGGGGAGTTCTTCTTCGACAACTCGACGATCGTCTCCTCGACGCTGATCGTGCGACGGAGGAAGTCGACGTGCCGTGGGCGCAGGGCGATGAGCTCGCCCCAGCGCAGCCCGGTCTCGATGGCCGTGAGCACCAGCGGCGTCCAGCGCTCGGGGATCGCGGTTAGGAGCTGGTCGAATTCCTCGGGCGTCAACGTGGGCAGCTTCTTGGCGACGACCTTGGGTAGCTCGGTCTCGGCGCAGGGGTTGTAGGGGATGATCCGGTCGCGGACCGCTCGCTTGAAGATGCTGTGCAGCATCACGTGGTACTTCACAACGCTGCGAGCTGACAGTCCGTCAGCAACGGCGAAGGTCACCCACGCTTGGACGGTCGAAGGCATGATCTTGGCCATCGGCAGGTCGCCGAAGAACGGCAGGAAGTGCCGGTCGAGGTAGGAGCGGTAGCTCTGCTTCGTGGAGAGCTCCAGGTGCCGGCTGGGCCACCACGTCTGCTCGACGTACTCGCGGAAGGTCGTCTTCCCAGCTGTCCGGTCGAACCAGGACCCGGCCTCAACAGAGCTCTCGGCACGTCGCGCGGCGTGCCGGGCCTCGCGCTCGGTGCCGAACGTGCCGGCGGATCGCTTGCTCCCGGTGGGGTCGCGGTAGAGCGCGATGAACCGCGTCCCGGTCGCGCCGCGGCGCTTCGTCACCCACGGCATGCCCGCACCTCCGCCCCGTCCTTGTGGGCAGTTTGTGGGCAGACCTGCCCACACGC
>JBQTIB010000192.1:0-13928 GCA_052389435.1 Sporichthyaceae bacterium
GGGCGCGCCACCAAACACCCCCAGGGCGTCCCACCACCGTGACCCTTCGGCCACCGGTGCCGCGCACGCCAGTGCAGTACTAGAGAGTCGCGACGTCGCCCTGCTTCGCGCGGACGGCCTCGGCGGCCTCCTTCAGCGCGGCGAGTTCGGTCGCGGTGAGGTCGCGCTCGACGACCTTCTTGATGCCGCCGGCACCGAGCTCGGCCTCGACGCCGAGGTACACGCCCTCGATGCCGTACTCGCCGTCGACCCAGCAGCAGACCGGCATGACCGCGCCGGAGTCGGTGGCGATGGCCTTGACCATGCGGGCCGCGGCGGCCGACGGGGCGTAGTACGCCGAGCCGGTCTTGAGCAGCGCCACGACCTCGGCGCCACCGTTGCGGGTGCGGACTACGAGGTCTTCGATCTCCTCGGCGGAGAGCAGGTCCGCGAGCGGCTTGCCGTCGACCGAGCACGCGGACGGGACCGGGACCATCGTGTCGCCGTGCGAGCCGAGGGTCAGGGTGGTGACCGAGCCGACCTCGACGCCGAGCTTCTCGGCGACGAAGTTGGTGAAGCGGGCGGTGTCGAGCATGCCCGCCTGGCCGATGACCTTGTTCTTCGGCAGGCCCGAGGCGAGCTGGGTCAGCGCGGTCATCTCGTCGAGCGGGTTGGACACGACGACGATCACGGCGTCGGGCGAGTGCTTGACGATGTTCTCCGCGACGCCGCGGACGATGCCGGCGTTGACCTCGATGAGGTCCATGCGGCTCATGCCCGGCTTGCGCGGCAGACCGGCGGTGATCACGACGATGTCCGAACCCGCGGTCTTCTCGTACCCGCCGCCGTCGGCGGCCGTGGTCGCGCCGGTCAGCTTGGTCTCGAAGCCCTCGATCGGCCGCGACTGGTTCATGTCCAGGGCCAGGCCTTCGCCCTTGCCCTCCAGGATGTCGGTCAGTACGACCTCGTCGAAGATGTCGTACTCCGCCAGGCGGAGCGCGGTGGTCGATCCGTAGAAACCGGCACCGACGACCGTGACCTTGCCCTTGCGCGCCATCGCGTCATTCCCCTTCGCAGGACCGCCGAGCTCTCTTTGTGATTCCCTCGGCAGGCCTCGGGAATATCTCGGCATCAAGAGACTTTCCGAGGCGACCCTACCCCAGTTCCGGGAGTGCCTAGGACGGCGGCGGGACCACCAGTGCGGTCAGCAGCACGCCCAGTCCCAGCGCCCCGAGCGTCAACACGTCGAGCAGGCGATTGCGGACCACCAACAGGCCGGCGGCGGGCGCCGGGAGCACGGCGCGGAGGGCCGCGGCGAGGACCAGACCGCCCGCGAACAGCACGGTGCCACGGCGAAAGTGATTGGAAAGGACAACCAGCAGACCGGCGACGCACACCGACAGCACGAGCGCCAACGGCCACTGGACGAGGACGAGTCGGACCGCGGACGGGCGGGGCACGGACTCCGCCTTCTCCTCGCCCCGTTCGCTCACGAGAGCGATCGCTCTGTGCTCAGATCGCTCGCGATCCTCACTCGTCCCTCGCTCGTCATGCTCGCTCGGCGCCCATATCGCTCGCGATCCTCACTCGTCCCTCGCTTGTCAAGCTCGCTCGGCCGCCAGCACCACGTTGTCGACCAGCATCGCCCGCGTCATGGGGCCGACGCCGCCGGGCATCGGAGCCAGCCAGCCGGCCACCTCGGACACCTCGGGGGCGACGTCCCCGACGAGCTTGCCCTCCTCGGATCGGGAGGTTCCGACGTCCAGGACGACCGCGCCCGGCTTGACCATGTCCGCGGTCACGAGCCCGCGCACGCCGGCGGCGGCGACCACGATGTCGGCGCGGCGCACGTGAGCGGCCAGGTCGCGCGTCCCGGTGTGACACAGGGTCACGGTGGAGTTCTCGGACCGGCGCGTGAGCAGCAGCCCCAGCGGGCGACCGACGGTGACGCCGCGGCCGATCACCGTGACCTCCGCGCCGTCCAGCGAGATCTGATAGCGCGTCAGAAGGTCGACGATGCCGCGCGGCGTGCAGGGCAGCGGCGCGGGCTCGCCGAGCACCAGCCTGCCGAGGTTCACCGGGTGCAGGCCGTCGGCGTCCTTGTTCGGGTCGATCAGGCCGAGCACGCGGTTGGCGTCGAGGCCCTTGGGGAGCGGCAGCTGCACGATGAATCCGGTGCAGGCCGGGTCGGCGTTCAACTCGGCGACTGCGCGCTCGACCTCGGCCTGGGTGGCGCTGGCGGGCAGGTCGCGGCGGATCGAGGCGATGCCGATCTCGGCGCAGTCGCGATGCTTGCCGCCCACGTAGGAGTGGCTCCCCGGATCGTCGCCGACCAGCACCGTACCGAGGCCGGGAACCACGCCGGACTCGGCCAGCTTGCTCACGCGTTCGCGCAGCTCGGCGCGGATCGCCGCAGCGGTGGCCTTGCCGTCGAGGATCTGTGCACCCATGCCTTGCCTCTCTACCGACCTAGAACCCGTGCCCCATACGGGCACGAGTCTAGGCGGGCGAGGCGGGCTCCTAGTCGCGCGGGCGGATGAGGCCCAGGGTGCCCGGTGCGTCGTAGTCGATCCGCATGAGCTGGCCCTCGGAGTTGCCTTCGGCGTCCTCGAAGGTGGGCTCGGCCGGGCGGTACGGGTCGACCTGGGCGTCGAGGAAGTCGAAGGCCTTGCTCGCCGCGACGCCGCCGACCGCGATGCCCTTGCCGTCGAGCTTGTCGATTCGCATGCTCCGGGCCGGGGCTCCGGCGGCCTTGTCGGCGGCGTCGATCGGGAAGTCGAGGACGTGGACCTCCACCAGGCGCGACATGCCGACCAGTGCGAGCATCACGCGCGAGTCGACTCGCCCTGCGACCAGGTCCGCCTTCGCGGCCTTGCTGAGCTTGACCGCCGCGATGGTCGCGATCTCCTTGCCGGCGGCGATTCGCTCGCTCTTTTCGGCCTTCAGGGCGGCCGCGACGGCCTCCGGCGTGCCGTCGAGCACCTGGCGGATCTCGGTGACGGTGCCGCCACCGGTGAACGTGGCGATCAGCCGGGAGCGGTCGTAGGAGTTGCGCAGCGCGCTCGGCAGGGCGTCCCGAAGGTCGACGCCGTTCGGCGCGCTGGCCAGAAGCACGTTGCAGCAGCGCCAGTCGGGCATCTCGCTGCCGACGGCGGAGGCGGCGTCCGGGTACGGGACGAGCTTCTCGGCGTCGAAGTCGGCCTTCTTCAACGCAGACACCACCGACGCGGGCGCCAGCAGCGAGGACTTTTCGCCGAGATTGGCGTTGACCCAGTCCTTGGCCGCGAGCGCCGAACCGGTCACGGCCACGTCGGACACGACCTCCGTGGTTCCACTGCCGCTCAACGTCCATGCTGCACCGCCGCCGATGAGCGCGCCCGCGATCAGGATCGCGGCGACGTACTTGCGGCGCGGGGCGGGGGTCTCCTCGGGCGCGGTGGTACGGACCTCGGTCCGCGGCGGCGCGGGAGTGCCGGGCTTGGCGGGCCCGGCCGTCGCGCCGGGCGCGCTCGCCTTGGCAAACGCAACGGGTTTGGCGGACGGAACCGGCTTGGCGGACGCGATCGGCCGCTCGTGCGCGACGGGCTGGGCGGGCACGGCCGTGGAGCTCAGGATCGTGACCGGCGGGTTGGCCGGGCGCTCCGGGCGGCCCGGGGCCTGGGACGGCACGTCCCGGCCTGCGCCGGCTGCGGCCTTGCGAGCGCGTTCGGCGGCGATCTCCGCGGCGATCACCGCGGTGACGTCGACGTCGCGGGTGTCCTCCATCGACGCGGGGTCCGGGACCTCGTCGAACAGCACTCCGTCGACGGGCTCGGCGACGCGTTCGACGGCGGCGGCTTCGGAGGAGTCCTCCGAGCGCCGGTGGCGGCGTGCCCGGGGCAGCGACTGGCCGCGCCGCCGGGAACGACGACCGTCGCCCTCGCCCGGCATCGGGGCGTCGCGGTCCTCCATCCACGGCGGCAGTACGGCCTCCGGGGCGCCGTCGGGACGCGCGAGGTCCGGACCGAAGTCGAACAGCGATGCGTCGGGCTCCGAACCGTCCTCGAGCGGAATCAGCTCGAAACTCGGCACGTAGTCGGCGACATCGCGAGCCGGCCGTCCGCTCGAGTCGCCTGCGTCCTGACGTGTCTGTCCCACGACGATTCCCCCCTCGACACCCAAAGCCCCGCCACCTAGTACACGGACAGAAGGGTTGGGCTACAAGGGATTCGGGCCAAGGCCGGCCGAACGGACGAGCCCGCCTCGGCACGGTTCGCCCGGCCATGTCCGACATGGGCGCGAAAACTTTGCCCAATGCCTCGCCGAGGAACGGTTGTCGCATGGGGCCGGTCGGGGCCCACGACGCCGCGCCGAACTAGTGCGCGAAGTGCCGGGTCCCGGTCAGGTACATGGTGATTCCGGCGGCCTTGGCCGCCTCGATCACCGATTCGTCCCGCATCGAGCCGCCGGGCTGCACCACCGCGCGAACGCCCGCGTCGATGAGCACCTGCAGGCCGTCGGGGAAGGGGAAGAACGCATCCGAGGAGGCCACCGCGCCGGCGGACCGCTCCCCCGCCCTCGCGACGGCAAGGCGCGCGGAGTCGACCCGGTTCACCTGCCCCATGCCGACGCCGACGGTCGCACGGTCGGCGGCCAGCAGGATCGCGTTGGACTTCACGCCGCGAACCGCGCGCCAGGCGAACACGAGCTCGGCGAGCAGCGCCGCGTCGGCCGGCTCGCCGCTGGCCAACGTCCAGTTCGCCGGGTCGTCGCCGGGGGCGTCGATGGCGTCGGCCTGCTGCACGAGCATCCCGCCGGAGACCGGGCGCAGTTCGACGCCGGCGAACCCGGAGTCGACGGCGCACCGCAGGATGCGCAGGTTCTTCTTGCCGCGCAGGATCTCCAGCGCCTCGGGCTCGAAGTCCGGCGCCACGATCACCTCGGTGAAGATTTCGGACACCTGCGCGGCCATGGCGACGGTGACGGTGCGGTTGGCCGCGATGACGCCGCCGAAGGCCGAGACCGGGTCGCATTCGTGGGCCTTGCGGTGTGCGTCCGCGACGTCGGAACCGACGGCGATCCCGCACGGGTTGGCGTGCTTGACGATCGCGACGCACGGATCCGCGAAGTCCTGGGCGGCCCGGCGCGCGGCGTCGGTGTCGACGTAGTTGTTGAACGACATCTCCTTGCCGTGCAACTGCTCCGCACCGGCGAGTCCGGAGCCGTCGCCCGCGACGAACAGCGCCGCGGACTGGTGCGGGTTCTCGCCGTAGCGCAGCACGTCGGCGCGGCTCCAGCTGTGCCCGCGCCAGCTCGGCCAGTCGGTGGAGGGGTCGTCGGAGTACTGGGTGCCGAGCCAGTTCGCGACCGCGATGTCGTAGTCGGCGGTGTGCCGGAAGGCCGCGACGGCGAGCAGGCGGCGCGCCTCGAGGGTGAAGCCCCCGGCGTCGATCGCGGCGAGCGCCTCGGCGTAGCGCGACGGCTGCACCACGACGGCCACGGACGGGTGGTTCTTCGCGGCGGCCCGGACCATCGAGGGTCCGCCGATGTCGATCTGCTCGACGCACTCGTCGGGGCCGGCGCCGGAGGCGACGGTGGCGGTGAACGGGTAGAGGTTCACCACGACGAGTTCGAAGGCCTCGATCCCGAGGTCGGCGAGCTGGGCCGCGTGCTCGTCCTTGCGCAGGTCGGCCAGGATGCCGGCGTGCACCCGCGGGTGCAGCGTCTTCACCCGGCCCTCCAGGCACTCGGGAAAGCCGGTGAGCTCTTCGACCGGCGTGACCGGCACGCCCGCGCCGGCGATGGTCGAGGCCGTCGATCCGGTCGACACGATGGCGACGCCCGCGGCGTGCAGACCCTTCGCGAACTCCACCAGGCCGGTCTTGTCGTACACGCTGATCAAGGCCCGGCGAACCGGTCGACGTCCGTCGCTCATGGTGTGCTCCCATCGCCCAGCCGTACCTGACGGCCAGTCACTTCGTATCCGAAACGGGCCATGCGGCCCACGACGTCGACGAGCAGAGCCCGCTCTTCGACCTTGATGCGTTCGTGCAGGCTCGCCTCGTCGTCCTGGTCCAGGACCGCGACGGCGGCCTGGGCGACGATCGGGCCGGTGTCCACTCCCGCGTCGACGAGGTGGACGGTCGATCCGGTGACCTTCACCCCGTAGGCCATGGCGTCTCGTACGCCGTGGGCGCCGGGAAACGAGGGAAGCAGGGCGGGGTGGGTGTTCACGCACCGCCCGCCGAAGGCCGCGAGAAAGGCTGCGCCGAGGATCCGCATGAAGCCGGCGCACACCACCAGGTCCGGTTCGTGCGCGGCGACGGCCTTGGTCAGTGCGAGGTCCCAGTCGGCGCGATCGGCGAAGCCCCCGGGCGCGACGACGAAGGTCGGCACGCCGCAACGTTCGGCTCGGCGCAGTCCCTCGATGTCTGTACGGTCCGCGCCGACGGCGACGATCTCCGCGCCGAACGCGGCGTCGGCGGCGGCTTCGAGCAGCGCTGCGAGATTGGTCCCGGACCCGGAAACCAGGACCACCAACCGAGTCGCCCCCTGCTCTGGGGAGAAGTGCCCGGAGGAAAACTGGTGCGCCACTGTGCGGAGTTCGCTCCAGGTTGGGGCCGTCGGGGACGTGCCAAACCCTATCCGGGACCAGGCCCGGGAGCAGAATCGATCAGTTCTGGGCCAAGTCCCCGGAGTAGACGGCCTGGGCCACCGACATGGCCTCCGCCGCCGCCGGCGACGGGTCCTCGACGGGCTCGACGGCACCCGAGGACCGCAGCAGGGCCTTGGCCCGAGCCCACCGCCCGAGCAGCAGTTCGTCGTCGACGACCTCGGCCGGGGCGGGTGCGAGGTCCACGATCGGTGTCGGCACGCGGCGAACGACCGGCAGTTCGACGGTGTCCTCGATGTCGCAGCGTCCGGGCAGCAGATGGTCCCAGCGGTGTGGGTCGTCGAGGAGCACCGGGACCACTCGCGGCACGTTCTGGCCGGGGCTCTCGCCAACGCCCGCGGCAACCGGGGAGCCCGAGTCGTCCGCGGCGGCGCGTGGGGCGGGCACGGTGGCGTTGGGGTCGGGCAGGCGGGGCGAGGTCAGATGGCGCAGCAGAGCCGTCGCGGCCGCGGCCGCGGCCAGTTCGGCGGCGAGCACGCCGCCGACCGTCAGGCCGTCGGGACCGATCGTGGACAGGCGCCCGCCCGCGTCGCCCGAGGAGAACGCCAGCACCAGGCCGGCTCCGAGGCCCGCGAGCGCGCCGGCCGCGGCGGCGGCGGCGACCGCCGAGCGAAGTCGCACGAAGCCGGCGGGCCGGTACCAGCCGGCGGCGACCCCGGCGAGAACGACCAGCACCGGCGGCAGCCAGCCGAACCACGGCAGACCGCCCGCCTCCGGAACGGCGCCGAAGATCGGCAGCGACGGCAGGGCCCCGGAGTGCACTCCGGACAGCGCCACGGAGGCATCGGTACCGAGGGCGAATCCGGGGCCGGCGGCGAACGCGATCGCCCAACAGGCCGCCGTGGGCAGCAGCACGATGCAGAGCATGAGGGTGCCGAGGGCGCCGCTGAACCCGCCGCCGGTGAGGGCGAACAGGTCGCCGGTGGCCGCGGACCGGACGAACAGAGCCGCGGCGACCACCACGGCCCCGCCGGCGAACAGGATGGTTCCGGCTGCGAGCGCGGAGCGCAGGATCGGACGCCACCGCGCGCGGCGCCGAGCGGCGAATACGGCCCAGCCGTAGGTCTGCGGGATCGCGCCCACGCATGCCCAGACCAGCGCGAAGGGGAGGACTGCGCTGAGCGCCGACCACAGTCCGACGTGCAGTTGGAAGTCGGCGGTCAGCCGAGCCGCGACGTAGGCGGCGACGGCGCTGCCGCCGACGAACCCGCCGACAACACGCGCTGCGGAGGCGAGGTCGTGGGCGCGGGACCGGCGCACCGCCCACCCGGCCGCCTTGGCCGCGACGAGCGCGAAGGCGGCCGCGAGGCCGAGGGGCGCGAGGCGCACCTCGGTGCCGGGAAACTCCACGCTGCCGCGCTGCCCGAGGATCCAGAGCGCCGCGGCGGTGCGGAAGGGTCCGGTGCTGCGTCCGGTCGTCTCCGGCCCGGTGGCCCAGAGCAGGACGGTGACGGCGCTGAGCATCGCCAGGCCCACCGCGGCGGCGAGCATGCCCGCTCCGGCGCCGTAGGAGACGGTGAAGCGCGGCTCCCGCTCTCTCCCCGTCTGCGCGGGGGTGCTCGGCGCAGGCGCGAGGATCGTTGCCACCGGACAACTCTGAAGGCAGCGGGCCCGCCAACCCCGCAACGACTCACCCTCGACCCGAGCTTCAACCCCCACCTCGCGCCCGAACGTGGCCGATAGCGCAGTAGAACACCGAAAGTGATCTTCAAACCGGTGCTCTACTGCCCTATCGGCGCATCTTCGGTCCGTTCGTACGGTGCGATGCGCGGAACGTACGTGGGTCAATGTCCTGGTGGATACGCGTAGCGGCCCGGGGTTGGCGAAGCCCGCGTGCGACCCGTGCGAGTGCATCCCGCCGCGGAGTTGCGCGCCGGGACGGGTCGAATTCTGGGGCTTCCACGCCGTGTGTGCCGGGTTCGCGCTGAGCCTGCTCTGGCTCGCGAGCCGCCCCGCATTTCCGGTCTGGGATCTGATCCTGCCCGTGGGCTCGCTGCTTCTGCTGGCGTTGCTGTGGTTCCTGCGCTTGGTGTCGCTGGCCGTGCTGCGCACCGGTCTGGACCGACGTTGGCTGGTCGCGCCGGTGGGCGGCCTGCTCACCGCCGTGCTGGTCGTGTCGAGCGCGCCCCTGCAGGCACGTTTCACGCCGGCCCAGTCCGAGTTGGGCCGGGTGGCGCGTCAGGTGCTTGCCGCGCCGGACCCGGCCGAGGCCGCGCTCGAGCGCGGAGACCTCGGCCGCGTCGGCACCTACCGGGTCAAGGCCGTCCGCGTGATCGACGGCTCCGTCTTCTTTACCTTCGGCAAGGGGCACGGGATGGCCTACGCGCCGACCGCCGACGCCGAGGCGCTGCGCTACACCCGCGATCTCTGGCTCGGCCACCTCCGCGGACCATGGCACACCTGGCAGGACGGCGATTTCCACGATCTGTTCGCCGACTAGAAAACGGCAACGGCCCGCCGAGCCGCGAGGCTCGACGGGCCGGACCTGGTGAGGACTTAGAGGCTCGCCATGATTTCGCGCATCAGGCGGGCGGCTTCCGACGGCGTCTTGCCGACCTTGACGCCGACGGCCTCGAGGGCCTCCTGCTTCGCGGCGGCGGTGCCGCTCGAGCCGGAGACGATGGCGCCGGCGTGGCCCATGGTCTTGCCCTCGGGGGCGGTGAAGCCGGCGACGTAGCCGACGACCGGCTTGGTGACGTAGCTCTTGATGAAGTCGGCGGCACGCTCCTCGGCGTCGCCACCGATCTCGCCGATCATGACGATCGCCTTGGTCTCCGGGTCGTCCTGGAACGCACGGAGGCAGTCGATGTGGGTGGTGCCGATGACGGGGTCCCCGCCGATGCCGACGCCGGTGGTGAAGCCGTAGTCCCGCAGCTCGTACATCATCTGGTAGGTCAGCGTGCCGGACTTGGAGACCAGGCCGATCGGGCCGGGGCCGGCGATGCTGGCCGGGATGATGCCCGCATTCGACTTCCCGGGGCTGATGATGCCGGGGCAGTTCGGGCCGATGATCCGGCTCAGGCCCGCCTTGGCCACGTTGTAGGCGTGGAACGCGGCGGTGTCGTGGACCGGGACGCCCTCGGTGATCGCGACGATCAGCGGCACGTCGGCGTCGATCGCCTCGATGACCGCGCCCTTGGTGAACTTCGGCGGAACGAACACGACGGTGACGTTGGCGCCGCCGTTGTTCACGGCGTCGGCGACGGAGTCGAAGACCGGCAGCGTCGCGCCGTCGAACTCGACCTTCTGGCCGCCCTTGCCCGGCGTCACGCCGCCGACGACCTGCGCACCGGAGGCCAGCATGCGCTGGGTGTGCTTGCGTCCCTCGGATCCGGTCATGCCCTGCACGACGATCCGGCTGTTTTCGGTCAGGAAGATTGCCACAGCTACAGATTCCTTCGGCTTGTCTAGCGGGCGGCGAGGGCGGCGACGCGGTCGGCTGCGCCGTCCATCGTTTCGACCATCTCGACGACGGACAGGTTGGCGTCGACGAGGATCCGACGGCCCTCTTCGGCGTTGTTGCCGTCGAGGCGGACCACGAGCGGCTTGTCGACCGGCTTGCCCTGGCTCGCGAGCAGCTCCACGGCCTTGACGACGCCGTTGGCGACCGCGTCGCACGAGGTGATGCCGCCGAAGACGTTGACGAAGACCGAGCGCACGGCCGGGTCGGACAGGATGATGTCCAGCCCGTTGGCCATGACCTCGGCCGAGGCGCCGCCGCCGATGTCGAGGAAGTTCGCAGGCTTGACGTTGCCGTACTTCTCGCCGGCGTAGGCGACGACGTCCAGCGTGGACATGACCAGGCCGGCGCCGTTGCCGATGATTCCGATCTCGCCGTCGAGCTTGACGTAGTTGAGGTCCTTGGCCTTGGCACGGGCCTCGAGCGGGTTGACCGCGCCCTTGTCCTCGAGCGCGTCGTGGTCGGGGTGGCGGAATCCGGCGTTCTCGTCCAGGGACACCTTGCCGTCGAGCGCGATGAGGCGTCCGTCGCCGGTGACGACGAGCGGGTTCACCTCGACGAGAGTGGCGTCCTCCTCCTTGAACACGGTCCAGAGCTTCTGCAGGACGTCGGCGACCTGGCCCGTGTGCTCGGCCGGGAAGCCGGCGGCGGCGACGATCTCGGCGGCCTTCGCGGCGTCGCAGCCGACGTTCGCGTCGACCGGGACCTTGGCGAGCAGTTCCGGGGTCTCCTCCGCGACCTGCTCGACGTCCATGCCGCCCTGGGTGGTGGCCATCGCCAGGAAGGTGCGGTTGGCGCGGTCCAGGAGGAAGGAGACGTAGTACTCGGTGGCGATGTCGGCGGTCTGGGCGAGCATCACGCGGTGGACGGTGTGGCCCTTGATGTCCATTCCGAGGATGGCGCCGGCCTTGGCCTCGGCGTCCGCGGCGTCGTCGGCCAGCTTCACGCCGCCGGCCTTGCCGCGGCCACCGACCTTCACCTGGGCCTTCACGACCACCTTGCCGCCGAGCTTCTCGGCCGCCGCGCGAGCCTCCGCGGCGGTGGTGGCGACCAGTCCTCCGAGAACCGGTACGCCGTGCTTCTCGAAGAGGTCGCGTGCCTGGTACTCGAAAAGATCCACCCGTAAGCCCTCGCATCGTCACGGCCCGCGCACGACACGCGGGCTTGGATTGCTGATTTCCGCGAGCGTACTGAGCCGTGAGGACCCGGCTCGACGGCGGTCCTACGTGATCTACGGGATCACATTTTTCCGATCGCTTTCCGTAGTGCCATATCGACACTGCGTCGAGCGCGCGCGCCCCATTGGTGCCCTTTGGGCGCCCGTGTCGGGATCGACGCCGCAGATGCCATTGCCCTCTGTCACGCAATCCACGTGAATCTTTACTCTCTGTGACACTCGCGCGAGAGAGTCGTCACTTTGAGCGTTCTTTGCACCTGCGCCGTGGGGCGATGACCGAGACGTCGATACCGTCTCGATACATTCTGTTCTGCCGCCCGCCCGACTCCACTCGCCTGGGAGACGTCTCGGTGCCTCGCCACGCTCGTCCGAACGAAGAGCCCGCTGCGCACGCCGCAGCCGGGCCCGTCGCCGACGAAGCCCGGAGATCGTCCCCGTCCGCGACGGTTGCCGCTTCTTCTCCCCCGCGCAGAAGCGCCGTAACCACGCCGGTTCAGGTCGCCACGCCGACGGGCCGCCGCGCCCGCCCGGCCCAGACCGGGTCTGCGCGCCTCGAGGTCGAGCAGACCGTCGCTCCGGATCTCGCCCCCGCGGAGACCGAGCCCCCCGCCCTGGCGCATGCATCGGCGGCCGGCGCACCCACCACCGGCTCCGGTCGCCGTCGCAAGCCCGCTGCCGCCGAACCCGTCGCCCCCGCGGCAGCCACCGCGCCGGGTACGGGCCGCCGTCGCAAGTCCGCCGCCGAGACCACCTCGTCGACCGTCGCGCAGCCGTCCGTTCCCGAAGCCGCCGCGCCCGCGGCGCCCGGGACCGGCCGTCGCCGCAAGCCGTCCGGCGAGCCCGCCCAGACCGTCGCAGCCGCCCAGACCGTCGAATCCGCCGCTCCGGCCACCGGCCGCCGCGCGAAGCCCGCCGTGCAGGCGGCCCCGTCGTCCCCGGTTCGTCGCACCGCACCGGCGGTCGTGGCCCCTCCGGTCGAGGCTCCGGCCGTCGCGATCGACGAGCCGCTCGCCCCCGTCGTTCCGATCACCGCGGCCCGCCGCGCGGCCGGTTCCACCGGCGCTCGCCGCAAGGCCAAGGCGCGCACGTTCGCCGTGCCCGGCGCACCGGCCATCGTCGCCGGCGCCGCCGCCGTGGCGGTGGCCGCCGTGGGCGCCCTCGGTGCCGCGGGCAGCGGCGCCGGCGCTGGAAGTTCGGATCTGTCGCGCGCCTCTGCGGCGGGCCTGTCCGCCCCGGGCAACGGCGTCTCCCTGGTCGAACAGCAGGCCCTGGCCGAGCGCAACGAAACCCGCGCCAGCCGCGACCGAGCCCGCAAGGCGCTCGCGAAGCGCCAGAAGGAGGCCGCGACCAAGAAGGCCAAGCAACTCGCCGCCGCCAAGGCGCTGAAGTTGGCCAAGGAGCGCGCCGCTCGCCTCGCCCGTCTCGCCAAGGCCTACCGCATGCCGGTGCAGGGGTACCGCCTGACTGCAGGCTTCGGGCAGTACGGCCTGTGGTCGGCAGGCCACACCGGCACCGACTTCGCCTGCCCCTACGGCACCGCCATTCGCGCGATCGGCAGCGGTCGCATCGTCTCGGCCGGCTGGGACGGGGCGTACGGCTGGAAGACCGTACAGGTCCTCAACGACGGCACCGAAATCTGGTACGCCCACCAGTCCAAGATGCTGGTGAAGAGCGGCTACGTGAACGCGGGCGACGTCATCGGCCGGGTCGGCTCCACCGGCCGCAGCACCGGCCCGCACCTGCACCTCGAAGTCCGGGTCAACGGCAAGCCGGTCAACCCCATCCCGTGGATGAAGGCCCGCGGCCTGTTGCGCTAGTTCACTTCGCCTCCGAATGGCGTACACCCTTGCGGGTGTACGCCATTCGCCATTAAGGGGTAAGGCGCAATGCGTCGGAGGCGATCCATTCGAGGAATCCGACGATCAATTCGCCTTCGACTCGCCGCCCGCGGTGGGGCGTCTCGGCCCGATAATTGCGCAGGTGCATGGTCTGGAAGGACGCCGACCGCGGCTTCATCGAACAATAGAGAGTGTTTCTCGTGATTTTCTGAGGGACCCTCGGATTGCGCCCCCGCAAGGATTGTGACATGCGAGTGAAAGATCAAAGTCTGCCTTGACCCGGCATCAAGATCGGGTAGCGTGATCGGCGCGCCAGAACCAACAGAACCCCCGAGAAAGTCAGTCGGTCCACCTCGCCCACCGTGGCGGACCGAACTGCGGAAACTGCACAACGGTCACCCCAGTGCACGTTCGGAGAATCGAACGTGACGGGTCGACGAAGCCGACTGTCGACTTCGGCCTGTCTCTGCGCGCAATTTGTTTGGGGCAGTGCAGTTTCACTCGACGTCAGGCGAACGTGCCGACGTCAATCCACCACGGGGCATCGTTTCGATGCCCGAGAGTCCATAAGGGGTTCGACATGCTGGGTCTTCTCGGTACCTTCCTCTCCGGCGCCAAGGCCGCGACCGTTTCCTACGTCTTCGGCCCGGTTGCCGCGTTCGTCGGCGGGACCGTCGGCTTCATCTTCTAAAGAGCACCGCAAAGAACAACGCGGGCTGCGGGGCGCCATCATCGCCCCGCCGCCCGCCGTTGTGTCTGTAGCCGGGTCGAACGTATCCGACCCCGGATCGGCCCGGGGCAAAAAGGAGGGTTCGCCCCGGC
>JBQTIB010000193.1:0-26941 GCA_052389435.1 Sporichthyaceae bacterium
CGGCGCGGTGCCCGGGCACCGCGCCGCCGATTGGACCAGGCTGGATCAGCCGCCGCGCTGCAGGTTCCCGTTCACCTTCAGCTCGTACGGCGCGTAGACGGTGACCTGCGAGGCGACGTCGGCGAGCGCGTCGTGGGCGACGACCGCGATCACCTGCGGGAAGTTCGCGAAGGCCTTGAGCGTCGCGGCGTTGGCCTTCTGCGAGAAGCCCTTGCCGAAGTTCTTCACGAGGACCTCGTTGGTCTTCGGGTTGAGTCCGACCAGGGTGAAGTTCCAGTTCTCGACGTCCACGACCTCCTCGCCGCTGCTCGGCGGAATCGAGATGTCGCCGCTGCCGGCCGAATTGGCCGCCACGGTCTTGGCGCCTTCGAACGAAATGGACGTGAGGTCGCTTCCGCGCAGGACCCGGTTGCCGTCCTTGAGCAGGACGTAGTCCGCACCGTTCGGGGCGGCGCCGGGCAGGTCGTAGGCGGCCGGGTTCTTCAGGTTGACGGTCGCGTTCAGGCTCTTGGTGGTGATGAGCTTGCGGTCGATGCCGGAGACCTTCGCGCCCTTGGCGCTGGCGTAGGTGTCCAGCAGGTTCATCAACTGGTACTCGTGCAGCAGGTCGGCGAGTTTGTCCTTGGAACCGATGTCCTCGAGCGCCGCCTCGACGCTGGCCAGCCCCTGGTTCGCGCCGTCGTTGTGCAGGGCGGTGATGAACTTCTCCCCGTACCTGTCGGCGACGAAGAGCAGGAACGACCAGGCGTTGCCGTAGTCCGCGAGCACCTCTGCCCCGGCGCCTTCGTCCTGCCACAGCGTCAGGGAGTTCTGCGGTCCGCCGCAGTCGCTCGGGTTCGGGTTGCTCGGGCCTCTGACGGTGCCGAAGCCCTGGAAGCAGAACAGGTGGCTCTCGGCGCGCTTCTGCTTGATGCCGCGGGTCGTCTGGCCGTACCCGACGAGGTTGATCGCGTAGTCGGACAGACCCTCGTTGAGCCAGGTGGTCTCGCCGGCGTCGGTGTACCCCTGGAGCAGGTGCTGCCACTCGTGGGCGAAGACGCCCTCGTAGGCGCGCGGGCGAGCCGGGCGGGACTTGCACAGGTCCTTGTTCGGCTCGTTCTTCGGGTTGATCCCCGTGCGGTGCTCCCAGTCGAACGCGTCGATGGTCATCACGTTGCGGTCGGTGAGCACGTTGAAGATCGGGGCGAAGAAGCCGGCGACGTAGGTCTTGTTGGCCGGGAAGTCGTAGAAGTTCGGGTCGCGAACGTTGTCGACGAGGGTGACCGTTTTGTCTCCGGCGCCCGAGAAGTTGATGCCGGCGGCCGAGATCCCCGGGATCGTCTGCGTGCCGGCGCGGTCCATCGGCGTGGAGAACACCTTGGTTTCCAGCGGGAACATGGTGTTGTCGAACTCGTCGATCAGGCCCTTGACCTGTTCGGTGCTGACCGTGGTGCTCTTGCCGTCGTTGCGGCAGTCCCCCTCCGGGAACGCGGTGCCTACGGAGGTCGCGTCGGTACCGGAGGCGACCCAGACCTCGATCTTCTTCCCGACGCCCTTGAGCTCGTACTCCTTGAGGTAGATGCCGAGGACGCTGGGGTTGGTGGCGTCGATGGCCGGCCACAGCAGCTTCGTGCCGACCGCCGGCGTGCCCTCGCCGACGAGCGCCGGCTTGGACAGCGCGGTCTGCAGCTTCTTCAGACCGGGAATGTCGATCGAATCGCGCCCGAGCATCGTCGCGAGCTGGGGCGAGAGCCTGTAGGTGGCGCCGGGGTGCAGGAGCGCCAGATCCTCGCCGAACTGGATCAGACCGCTCTCGTGGTCGTGCCCGTGCTCGGCAGTTTGAGGGGGGCTCGCCTGCACCGACTGCGCGGGCAGGCCGGCCAGGGCCGCACCCACCAGGCCGGCTACACCGAGCGCCACTCCAACCGCGCGCCCGCCCCTGCGCCGCTGCACCCGCATGCCGACTCCTTCTTGAAAACGAACGCCAACTTGATCGGAATCGTAGGCGACTTGCTTATGCGTGGCCTGTGACGTTCGGGGGGCATTTATCCGCCTTGGCGACATCGTGACGAACGCCCCCCGCCGGAGTGCGCCCAAATGGGGACAACTCGGGCAGCCGGGCGGAGCCTCGGATGCGGCCGTTCGGGAATCGCGGAGGTCCGCAACGCGTTGCGTCGAGGACCCCGGCATGTTTACCGAGGTTCACTCAGCCCGCTAAGCTACTCGCGAGTCACATTCGCCAGGGAGGCAGCAGCCGTGAGCACCGAAGCGTTCGTGTACGACGCCATCCGCACTCCCCGCGGCCGGGGCAAGAACACCGGTTCGCTGCACACCGTGAAGCCGGTCTCGCTGGTCGTCGGCCTCGTCGACGAACTCCGCCGCCGCCACCCCGGCCTGGACACCGATCGCATCGACGACGTCGTCCTGGGCTGCGTCACCCCGATCGGCGACCAGGGCATGGACATCGCCAAGACCGTGGCGCTCATGGCGGGCCTGCCCGAGACCGTCGCGGGCCTGCAGATCAACCGCTTCTGCGCCTCGGGCCTGGAAGCCGTGAACCTCGCCGCGCAGAAGGTTCGCTCCGGCATGGAGGACCTCGTCGTCTCCGGCGGCGTCGAGTCGATGTCCCGGGTGAAGATGGGCAGCGACGGCGGCGCGTGGGCGCTGGACGCGGAGACCAACTACGAGACCGCCTTCGTGCCGCAGGGCATCGGCGCCGACCTCATCGCCACCCTCGAGGGCTGGAGCCGCGAAGACGTGGACCGCTTCGCCGTCCGCTCGCACGAGCGTGCCGCGAAAGCCTGGGCGAACGGCGCGTTCGCGGGCTCGGTCGTACCGGTGCGGGACCGCAACGGCGTCGTGCTGCTCGACCACGACGAGACGGTCCGGCCCGACGCCAGCGTCGAATCCCTCGGCAAGCTCAGCCCGTCCTTCGAGATGATGGGCGAACTCGGCGGCTTCGACGCCGTGCTGCTGCAGAAGTACCACTGGGTCGAGAAGGTCGACCACGTCCACCACCCCGGAAACTCCTCCGGCATCGTCGACGGCTCCGCGCTGGTGCTCGTCGGCAGCGAGGCCGTCGGCGACGACCTCGGCCTGGTTCCGCGGGCTCGCATCGTGTCCACTGCGGTCAGCGGTTCGGACGCCTCGATCATGCTCACCGGCCCGGCTCCGGCGGCCCGCAAGGCGCTGCTCAAGGCCGGTCTGACCGTCGACGACATCGACCTCTACGAGGTCAACGAGGCCTTCGCCTCGGTGCCGATGCGCTTTGCCAAGGACATGGGCCTGACTCCCGAGGAGTTCGAGGCCAAGGTCAACGTCAACGGCGGCTCGATCGCGATGGGGCACCCGCTCGGCGCCACCGGCGCGATGCTGCTCGGCACCGTGATCGACGAACTGCACCGCACCGGCGGCCGCTACGGCCTCATCACGCTCTGCGTGGGCGGCGGCATGGGCATCGCGACGATCGTCGAGCGAGTCTGACGCTCAGTTGGTTCGCGAGCTTGCGAGCGAACGACGACGCCGTATTCGGGACAGGTAGAGAGGGAACTGGCTGATGGCTGGGCAGGACACGCTGGGCACGATCGAGTGGGAGCAGGACGCCGACGGAATCGTCGTCCTCACGATGAACGACCCGGCCGGCTCGGCCAACACCATGAACGTCGCTTGGGTCGAGTCGATCACCCAGGTCGCCGACCGTCTCGAGGCCGAGAAGGACTCGATCGCGGGTGTCGTGATCACCTCGGCGAAAAAGACGTTCTTCGCCGGCGGCAACCTCAACGAGATCCTCGAGATGCGGCGCGAGGACGCCCCCGCGATCACCGCGGGCGTGGACAACATCAAGCGCCAGCTGCGCCGCATCGAAACCCTCGGCAAGCCCGTCGTGGCCGCCATCAACGGCGCCGCGCTCGGCGGCGGGTACGAGATCACCCTCGCCTGCCACCACCGGATCGCACTCGACGCCAAGGGCAGCCAGATCGGGCTGCCCGAGGTGAGCCTCGGTCTGCTGCCCGGCGCCGGCGGCGTGACCCGCACGGTGCGCCTGATGGGAATTCAGGACGCGCTCATGAACGTCCTGCTGCAGGGCACGCGGTACTCACCCGCGGACGCCCTGAAGAAGGGCCTGGTGCACGCGGTCGTGGACACCCCCGAGGCGATGCTGGCCGACGCCAAGACGTGGATCAGGGAGAACCCGAAGTCTGCCCAGCCCTGGGACGTCAAGGGCTACAAGATCCCCGGCGGCACGCCGTCGACGCCGGCGCTCGCGGCGAACCTGCCGGCGTTCCCCGCCAATCTGCGCAAGCAGATCAAGGGCGCTCCGATGCCGGCTCCGCGCAACATCCTGGCGGCCGCCGTCGAGGGCGCGCAGGTCGACTTCGAGGCCGCCTCGAAGATCGAGACCCAGTACCTCGTCGATCTGGCGGTGGGTCAGGTCTCGAAGAACATGATCAAGGCGTTCTTCTTCGACATGCAGTTCGTCAACGGCGGCGGCAGCCGGCCCAAGGGCCACGAGGTCTACAAGGCCAAGAAGGTCGCCGTCCTCGGCGCCGGAATGATGGGCGCCGGCATCGCCTACGTGTGCGCCAAGGCGGGCATCGAGGTCGTCCTGAAGGACGTGAGCCTCGAGGGCGCCCAGAAGGGCAAGGCGTACTCGGAGAACCTCGTTGCCAAGGCGGTGTCGCGCGGCAAGTCGACGCCGGAGGCGGGCGAGGCCCTGCTCGCCCGCATTACCCCGACCGACAAGCCGGAGGACGTAGCGGGCGCCGACCTGGTGATCGAGGCCGTGTTCGAGAACCCGGAACTGAAGCACAAGGTGTTCGCGGAGATCGAGCACCTCGTCGCGCCCGACGCCGTGCTCGGGTCGAACACCTCGAGCCTGCCGATCACCGGCCTGGCCGAGGGCGTGGCGCGCACCGAGGACTTCATCGGCCTGCACTTCTTCTCCCCCGTGGACAAGATGCCGCTGCTGGAGATCATCTCCGGCAAGAAGACCTCCGAGGCCACGCTGGCCAAGGCGTTCGACCTGGCCAAGCAGATCCGCAAGACCCCGATCCTGGTCAACGACTCTCCAGGCTTCTTCACCAGTCGCGTCATCGGCACGTTCATCAACGAGGCCCTGGCGATGGTCGGCGAGGGCGTCGACCCGCAGACGATCGAACAGGCCTGCACCCAGGCCGGCTATCCGGTCGGAGCGCTCGCGCTGTCGGACGAGTTGACCCTCACGCTGATGCGCAAGATCCGCGACGCCAACAAGGACAACTCGGTGATGGGCGGCAACGGCCACCCGGCGGACCCGGTCGTCGACAGGATGCTCGACGAACTCGACCGCCCGGGCCGCTTCGCGGGCAAGGGCTTCTACTCCTACGTCGACGGCAAGAAGGCCGGCATCTGGCCCGGCCTGCGCGAGGCGTTCGGCGCCGACAACGAGGTCCCCATCCTCGGCCAGGCGGGTCTGCAGGAGTTGCAGGAACGCATGCTGATGATCGAGGCGCTCGAGACGATCCGCTGCTTCGACGAGGGCGTGCTGCGCTCGGTCGAGGAGGCGAACATCGGCTCGATCATGGGCATCGGCTTCCCGCCGTGGACCGGCGGCGTCGTGCAGTACATCGCGCAGTTCGCCGACGGCCCGCAGGGCTTCGTCGAGCGGGCGCAGGAACTCGCGAAGAAGTTCGGCGACCGGTTCAGCCCGCCGGCCTCTCTCGTCGCCGCGGCCAAGGACGGCAAGGTCCTGCCGTAGCAGTGCCCAACCGTTTCGCTGACGTCCGACCGTTGGTGGCCCATGGGCCTCGGACGGTCGGACGTCCGGTGTCTGGAGGAGAAGGATGAGCGAGGAATCTCTGGTGCTCGTGGAGACCGCCGGCGGTGTCACGACGCTGCGGCTGAACTCCCCCGCCAACCGCAACGCGCTGTCGACGGCGATGCTGAGCGCGATCCTCGAGGCGCTCGACGCCGCCGAGGCGGACCCGAGTACGCGCGTGGTGGTGCTGACGCATGAGGGTTCGACGTTCAGCGCCGGCATGGACCTCAAGGAGGCCGTGGCCCTCGGCCTGGAGCAGGTCTCCGGCAAGTTCCTCGGCGTGCTGCGCCGAGTCGCCGCGCTGTCCAAGCCCGTCGTGGTGCGCCTGGCCGGGCCGGTCCGCGCCGGCGGGCTCGGCATCCTCGGCTCCGCCGACGTCGTGATCGCCAGCGACGACATCACCTTCGCGTTCACCGAGGCCCGGATCGGCGTGGCCCCGGCGATCATCTCCCTTACGGTGCTGCCGCGCATGGAGCCCCGCAAGGCCCACCGCTGGCTGCTCTCGGGCGAGACCTTCGACGCGAACGCGGCCGCGGCCGCCGGCTTGATCAGTCAGGCAGTCCCCGCCGCCGAACTCGACGCGGCGGTCGACGCGGTGGTCGCCGAACTGCTGAAGGCCTCGCCGCAGGGCCTGGCCGAGACCAAGAAGCTCCTCGGGCGAGAGATCGTCGGTCTGATCGACCGCGAGGGCGAGGCCATCGCCAAGCTGTCGGCGTCGCTGTTCGCCTCTCCGGAGGCGAAGGAGGGCATGACGGCCTTCCTCGAGAAGCGCAAGCCCGCCTGGCAGAACTGACCTGGCTTCAGCAGCTGCTGGGCGCCTTGGTGCCTGCGAAGCGACCGGCGAGCCACTCCATCGCCGGGTAGGCGCCGGAGCCGGCGAGGAAGAGGTGCTCGGAGAAGGAGTCCTCGACGTAGTTCACCGAGATCCCCTTGCGGCAGTAGTTCGCCACCAGGTCGCGGACGTCCTGCAGCGGCATGAACTGGTCGTTGGTCGACTCGTAGAGGTGCATCGGCGCCGAGGGCGTCCCGCGCCCGAGGGTGTTCGCCGCCAGCACGGCGCGCACCCGGGGCAGTTCGAGCGGGTCGGGCACCGTGGTGAAGTCGGAGATCTTCTTGAACGGGAAGGTGCTCGCGAACTGTGCGACGCACATGGTCTCGACGGCCTCGACCGCGGCCTTGCCCTCGTCGTTGAGGATCTCCTCCAGGCGCATGCTCGGGTGGGCCCGGTTCAGTCCGACGGCCGCGGCGAGCAGGAAGCCCGACAGGTAGGTGCCGTCGACGCGACGGCCGACGTTGGCCAGGTCGACCGGAATGCCGCCGGCGGCGGTGCCGACGACGTTCAGCTCGCGCGCGTAGGACTTCGCCTGCTCGGCCGCCCAGGTGGAGGCGAGGCCGCCCTCGGAGTAGCCCCAGATGCCGATCGGCGTCTTCTTGCCCAGTCCGAGTTCTTGCAGGTTCAGCGCCGCTCTGGCGCCGTCGAGCACGGCTCGCCCCGTGGTCGGGCCGGCGGTGTAGGTGTGCGGGCCGGGCGTTCCGGAGCCCTCGTAGTCGGTCACCATGATCGCCCAGCCGCGCGAGACGACGGCCGCCATCAGCGGCTCCTCCTGCTCGACTCCGTGGCGCAGCAGGTAGGACGGCGCGCACAGCGGCCCGAGTCCGTGGGAGCCGACGTTGTAGGTCACGAGCGGGCGCTCGCGGTCGGGCCTGCCGTCGGCGAGAACCGCAACCGTGCCGGAGACCGCGTTGGGCCGGCCCTGCGTGTCCGTGGAGCGGTAGAGCAACTGCCAGGCGCGGACCGGCATCGGCACGCCGAGCCCCCGGATCACCACGGGCCGCGAGCGCAGGATGGTGCCCGGCGCGACGTCTGGGATCGGGCTCGGCGGGGTGTAGAACGCGTCGTCCGCCGGCGAGACCGGCGACCCCGACCCGTCCGGGATCTCCTCCGCGCCCGTAGGCCCGGCGAGCGGGAGAACGAGGGCCAGGCTCAGTGCGACGGCGGCGAGAGGACGCATACGGGACATGCGCCCACTTTCTTACCGTCGGTAAGTTACTGTCAACCCCCGAGCAGGGTCAGCCCGCCCGGGAGGCGGCGAGCGCCGCGTCGCGCTCCAGCTTGGCGTCGCGCCGCTCGGTGAACCGGCGCGCGGCGTCGTCGACCTCGGTCAGGAACGCGTCGAGCTCGAGGCGCGCCTTCTCGCCCTCGGGGCCGAAGTCCTCGCGCTCGAAGATGTTCCAGTGCCGCAGCACGGGCATCAGGACGTTGTCCCGGTGCTGGCGGATGTCGTAGATCCCGGCCATCGCGATCTGCAGGGCCTTGCGCTGGAATCCCGGCAGGTCGTAGCCGGGCATCTGGAAGGTCTTCACCACCTGCAGGATCGCCGCCATCGTGCGGTCCGGCGCAAGGTCGAGACACTCCCCGAGCAGGCGCCGGTAGAAGACCATGTGCAGGTTCTCGTCGGTGGCGATGCGGGCGAACAGTGCATCGCCGACGGGGTCCCCGGTCGCCTTGCCGACGTTGCGGTGCGAGACCCGGGTGGCCAGTTCCTGGAAGGAGACGTAGGCCATCGAGGCGATCGCGTCGCCCGGGTTGGTGTTGCGGAAGCCGTCGGCCATGTGGACCATGCGTTCGCGTTCGAGCGCGACGGGGTCGCAGGCGCGGGTGACGGTCAGGTAGTCCCGGATGGCCTGCCCGTGGCGGCCCTCCTCCGCGGTCCAGCGGTGCACCCACTCGCCCCAGGCGCGATCCCGGCCGAACAGGACGGCGATCTCGAAGTGGTAGCTCGGCAGGTTGTCCTCGGTGAGCAGGTTGACCGCAAGCGCCGTGGCGACCGCCGGCGACACCGACGAGTGCTCCGGCTTCCAGGCCTCGCCGCCCAGGGGACCGTCGAAGTCCCGACCGAGGGACCACGGCACGTACTCGTGGGGGAACCACTCCTTGGCGTGCGCGAGGTGGCGCGCCAACTCCTGCTCGACCACCGACTCTAGTTCGACCAGGATCGCTTCGTCGGTCAGCGAGGCGGGTGTGGCCGTCACGGCGCTCCCTGCGGGTGGAGGGCGGGCTTCGCGGCTGGAGTGCACGACGCGAAGCGTGGCATCTGCGAGGTTACGGAACCGTAGGTTGGTTGACCAGCGACTCGCAGGTGAGGCTGCTCACCCGCACCGCGAATCGTCGCGGACGTAGGCAATTCGGGCCGCGCTTGGACGCTCCGCGTGTGCATCCAAACACGGTCAGCGACGGAAGTCTGGGAACTTCTTATGTCGTGCTCAAACCTGTTCCATGACTGTCGGTTCGACGGGTCCAAATGGGCGGATAGGCGGCACGATCAGGACCATGAAAACGCGGATCGAACACTTCACGGCCGACGTCGAGGACCTGCTGCCGCCGGTCCGTCGGCTGAGCCGGAGTTCTGCCGCGCTGCTGGTCCTGGCCCTGCTGTGCGCGTCGGCGACGATCGCCTTCGGCATCTGGATGACCACCTGGGCCCAGCACCTGTAGGGCTGCGCTCTAGACCAGGTCGAGGCCGCTGATCAGCCAGCGCCCGTCCTGCTTCTCCAGTTCCATCCGCATGCGGCTGCGGTCGATGCGCGTCTCCTTCGAGTTGGCGTTCGCCACCGTCTGGTCCACGAACAGCAGGACCACCGCGCGCTCGGAGTCGCCGGACAGCACCGCCGACTCGAGTACCTTTCCGGTGGCCTTCGCCTTGAACTGGGCGATGAACTTGCGCAGCGAGTCGCTGGCCGCGGTGTACTCCGAGCGGAATTCGCCGACGGAGTTGTCCAGGACCTTCTGGAAGTCCGCGTCGAGCCGGGCGTGGTCGTAGGTCGTCAGGTCGACGGCGTAGCCCGTGGCGGCCGCCACCGCCGCTCGGCGGGCGTCTTCGCGCTCGGTGTCCGAACGCGCCTCGAGCCCGAACCAGCCGGCTCCCGCGAGCGCGAGGACGAGGGCGAGGCTCAGCCCGGGAACGACCAGCCGAGTCCGCGCCGGGCGGCCCGTCGCGGCCGGGGCCTCGTCGGTGCGCGTCTCGGAGTCGGTCATGAAGGCCTCGATGTCTTTGCTCGGCAGAACGGTTCTTGCCATTGTCGCGGCCGAGGCCGACCGCGGCGCGCACCCGCGCCCGCCGTCAGGGGCGCAGCAGTCCCAGAAACAGCGCCATGGCGCCGTTGGCGGCCCCGGTGTCGTCCATGGTGCCGAGCCGGAGCCGGGAGCCGTCGGGCAGCAGGAGCACGCCGGTGGCGGGGTCGTAGCCGGCGTAGATCGTCGCCGCCGCCGCCGCGCCGGCACCCGAGCCGGGGCCGGAGGGCGTCGAACGCGGTGCGTTCTGCGCGCCGCGCGCCCCGACGCCGGGCGAGGTGTCCGTGCAGACCCTGGTGAGGTTCGGCGGGGTGCGCGTCGGGTCGATCGGCGTGCGCCGGGGCCCCGGGTACTGGCAGGCGGGATTGCTCGTCAGATGCAGCTCGGTGCGGAACTTGCCGTCCCTGGCCACGGTGCGCAACGCCGCGGTGGCCTGCGGGAACGCGATCAGCAGGGCGTTGAGCGCGGGCAGGCGCGCCGCGATCAGGCTCCCGGGCGTGATCAGGTTGCCGAGCAGCGCGGCGATCGGCGTGCTGAGCGTGGTGATGAAGGAGTTGAGGTCGCTCACGAACCCCGGGGAGTCCCGGAGCAGACCTTCGACGTTCGGAGTTCCCTGGCGCAGTTCCCGGCTCAGGCCGCGCAGCGCAGTGTTGAAGCGCTCGAACTGCCCGGACAGGTCGTTCGCGGTGTCGAGGTTGGTCCGGCCGTTGCTCAGCACGCGCTTGAAGGCGGGGAGGTCCTTCGCGGCGGCGGCGACGAGTCTGTCCGCACTTTCCACGATCTCCCGCAGCGCCGGGCCCGTTCCCCCGAAGGCCTCGGCGAGTTCGGAGACGATGACGCGCAGTTCCTTGGTGCCGATCTGGTCGAGCAGCGTCGCGACGTCCTTGACCACGGTTGCGACGGGCACGGGCACGGTCGAGCGATCGGCCGTGATGACGCTGCCCGCCCGCAGCAGCGGGCCGCCGACGACCCGCGGCCGCAGGTCGACGAACTGCTCGCCCGCGGGCGAGAGGTTCGCGACGACGGCGTCGAGATCGGCGGGAATCTTCGTCCCCTTGTCGATGCGCAGCTTCACCTCGACGCCGCTGCCCACCAGGCGAATGTCGGCGACCTGGCCGACGAGCTTGCCGCGGTAGGTGACCTCGGACCGCTCGTACAGGCCGCCCGAGGTCGGCATCTGCAGAGTCACCGGGAAGGGGTCTCGGCCGATCTGCAACCGCATGATGTTGAACCCGACGTGGTAGACCCCGACCAACAGCACCAGCAGCACGGACACGTTGGCGATCAGCGTGCCCCTGGCCCGGATCGCGCGGATCATCGCGCACCCCGCATCATCCGACGCAGCGTCAGATCCTGGCGCGAGTCGCCGGTCGCTCCCCCGGTGATCGCCTCGGCCGTGAAGTCCGCATCCCCGGTGAGGTAGTCCGCCGGCGTCGCGTCGTCGAGGAACTTGCCGAACTTCACCAACTGCCGCAGCGTCGGGCCGACCGACTTCTCGATCGACAGAAGCGCGTCGAGGACCGGCTGGGCGGACTTCAGCGTGGACAGCAGATCCTCTCGCGTGGCGCGCACGATCCGGTCGCCGACCCTGCCGAGTTCGGCGACGCGCACGAGCAGTTCGCTGAACCTGTCGGTCTGGTCGGCGAGCAGTTTCGCCGCCGGGGCGATCTCGCCGAGCGCCGCACGCAGCGTCGCCCGGCGGTCCACCAGCGTGCCCGCGAGCGTGTCGAGCGCGTCGAGGGTCTTGTCGATGTCGCCGGTGCGCTCGTTGAGCACCGCGAGCGTGTCGTTCAGGGACTTCAGGAGCTTTGCCGGGTCGCCCTTCGGCCCGGAGAGGACCTTCTGCAGTTCCACGGTGATGGTGCGGATCTGGCCGAGGCCGCCGCCGGAGAGCAGGACCGAGGCGGCCGCGAGCAGGTCCTCGACGCTGGCGGCGGTGTTGGTCGCAGAGGCGGGCACGACGGCGCCTTCGGCGAGGTTGCGGGTGCCCTTGCCCGGGTCCATCACGATGTAGCCCTCGCCGAGCGGGGTGGTGAGCCGCAGTTGCGCGGTGGCCTTGTCCGTCAGGACGACGCCTCGCTGCAGCGCAACGGTGACCCGAGCCACGTAGTCCCGGGTGGTGATCGCCCGGACCTTGCCGACCTCGGCTCCCGCGACCCTGACGCGGGCGCCGTCGGGCAGGTTCAGCGCGTCGGCGAAGACCAGGGTGATCTCGTAGCTCGCCCCGTCGATCCCGCCGCCCGGGCGAGGCAGGTCGAAGAGCGTCGGCCCGCAGCCGGAGAGCAGGGAAACCGCAACGAGCCCCGCGACCGCTCCGCTCGCCCGCCCGGTCATCGGCTCTTCCGATCGCCGAAGGCATCCGAGATCGAACCGATGGGCTTGCCCGCCGTCGGGCACAGGAAGGGCCCGAAGCCGTCGCAGAACTGCTGGGCGATCACCGGGTTGAGGACGTTGGCCGCCGCGGAGGCGTTGGAGACCAGGCGTTGGTTCGCGGGGTTCACCGTCTTGGTCAGGTTCTGGAACGTCAACGGAAGCACGTCGAGCGCCTCGGTCAGCGTCACCCGGTGCCTGTTGACGACGGCGAGGACTTCCGTGAGGTCGCGCAGGCTGGTGCCGAGCCCGGACTGGTTCTCCTTGACGAACGCACCGACCTCGCGCAGCGCCGTGGCCAGGGCGGCCACGGTCTGATTGAGCGCCTGCCCGTTGTCCGCGAGCACCTCGGTGGCCGTGGTGACGTTCGTGCTGAACTTGCGGATCGTCGCGTCGTTGCGGGCGAAGGAGGCCGTCAGGCCGTCGAGGGCCTTCACGATCCCGGAGATGTCCTCGCGCCGGTCGGAGAAGGTCTCCAGCGCCGTGGCCAAGCCCTTGATGCCGCGGTTGATCTTCGCGCCGTTTCCGGCGAAGTTCGCGGCGCCGACTTCGAGGGCGTCCTGGATGGCGCCGATGTTCGCGCGCTCGGAGGACAGGCTCGTCGCGAGGGTGTCGAGCGCGCGCACGATGCGATCGAACTCGACGGGGTTGCGGGTGCGCGCCAACGGGATCTCCGTGCCCGCGGGCAGCGTCGGCCCGGCCTTCCACACCGGCGCCAACTCGACGTAGCGATCGTTGATGACACTCGGCGGAATGATGAGGGCCTGAACGTCGGCGGGGATCTTCAGGTTTTTGCGGACCTTCATCTCGATCAGCGTCGTCGTGCCCTGCGGGCTGACCTTGGTCACCCGCCCGACCGGGACGCCGAGCACGTCGACGTCGTTGCCCGGGAAAATGCCGACGGAGTCGGCGAAGCGGGCCTTGACCGTCTGGGTGTCCTCGCTCAGCGGCCCGCACCCGGCCGTGCCGAGGACGACGGCTGCGACGAGCCCGCCGATCGCGAATCGTCGCTTCACGGGGTCCCCCCGGGGACGCACTTCTGCTGCGGAACGCACAGCACGTTGTCCGGGAAGATCGCGTTGGGGCCGTTGACGTCGACGTAGGGCCCGTTGCCCGTGGCGTTGGCGAAGTAGCGCGCCGCCGGACCGAGCAGGATTGCGATCTGGTCCAGCGCCTGCTTGTTCTCCCGCAGCGTCCCGAGGACGACGTTGAGGTTGGCGAGCAGTGGGCGAAGGACCTTTCTGTTGTCGCGGACCAGGCCGGTCAACTGCACCGCGAGGGTTTGGGAGTCCGCGAGGAGTTCGGCGATCGCGTCGCGGCGCCGGACCACCTCCTCCAGGATGAGGGAGGCCTGGCGCATCAGGTCGATCAGCACGTCGCCGTTGGCGTCGAGGTTGCTCGCGACGAGGTTGGTCGAGGCGATCAGTTTGTTCAGGTCGGCCTTGCGCGACACGATCACGTCCGAGAGCCGCGCGACGGCGTCCAGCGCCTGTCCGGTGACCTTCGGGGTGTCGCGGAAGTTGTCCGACAGCACCCGCAGGGCGTCGCGCAGCTTCTTGCCGTCGAGCTTTTCCAGCGCCGTTCCGCCGGCCTCGACGATGTCCTGGATGGCGAAGGGCACCCGCGTGTTCGCCAGCGGAATCGTGCGGCCGGGCAAAGTGCCCTCGCCGGCGGGCCGCAGGTCCAGGAAGTGGTTGCCCAGCAGCGTCGCGACCTTCACCTCGGCCCGGGTGTCCGGGCCGAGCTTCACGCTCTTGCCGATTCGGAACTCGACCTTCACGTGCCCGCCGTCGAGGTCCACCGACTTCACGTCGCCGACCGGTACCCCCGCGACGCGCACCTCGTTGCCCGAGCGCAGGCCACCGGCCTGGGAGAGCAGAGCCGCGTAGGTCTGCGTGCCGAGTGCGAAGCCGCTCGGTACGAACAGCGCGCCGACGAGCGCCATGGCCACGGCGAGGGTGATCGTCCCGACGAACCGCGGGCCCCTGTCTGCGAAGCGGCTCATGCGCACACCGCCGAGTTGGAGGAGGCGTCGCCGAACTGCTGCCGCTTCCCGGCTCCGTCGAGGTAGTAGACGTTGCAGATGTAGAGGTTGATCCAGGAGCCGTACTGCATGGTGCGGGCGAAGGCGCGCAGCGCCACCGGCAGACCCTTGACGGTGTCGGCGAAGGCCGTTTTCTCCCTGGCGTAGATCCCGGCCACCTTCTCCAGACGCACCAGGTCCTTCTTGAGCTGCGGACGCACGTCGCGCAGCAGGGCCGCGGTGGCGTCGGTGAGCGAGCCGAGCGCCTGAATGGAGCCGCCGATCTTCTCGCGGTCCGCGGCGGTGGCCGCAACCAGGCGGCGCAACTCCCCGATCAGCGCGTCGACGTCGCCGTCGCGGTTGGCGACCTCGGTGAGCACCGTCCCGAGGTTGGTGATGACCCGGCCGATGACCGCGTCTCGATCGGCGAGGCGACCGGCCAGTTCGGCGGTGGTCTTCAGCAGCCGCAGGATGCTGTCGCCCTCGCCCTGCAGCACCGCCACGACCGAGGCGGACAGCCTGTTGACGTCGTCGGGCGAGATGACGTCGAAGAGGGGTTGGAAGCCGCTGAGCACCACGGTCAGGTCCAGCGCGCTTTCGGTGGAGGCGCGCGGGATGCGCGCGCCCGGCTCCAGGAGCCCGGCGCTGCCCCTGCCGGGCACCAGCGCCAGATACCGCTGGCCGATGAGGTTCTGGTAGCGGATGGCGACGTTGGTGTTGCGCAGCACCGGTTGATCTCGCTGGACGCTGAAGCTCACCTGCGCGATCGCGCCGGCGAGTTTCACGCTGTCCACGCGGCCCACCCGAACCCCGGCGATGCGGACGTTGTCGCCGGAGTGCAGCCCGGAGGCGTCGTCGAACTCGGCGGTGTAGGAGACCGTGGACTTGCCGACCGTGTTGACCAGCGTGTTGTACAGCAGCAGCGCGATGGTCCCGGCGACGACCGCGAAGATCAGCAGGCGCAGCGCCGCGCCGCGCACGGTCCCCGCGCTCACTTCGCCGCTCCGGGCAGCAGCACCGTCTGGCCGCGAAGCACCGAGCCGGCGAGGAGCATGCCGACGTCGCCGGCCTTCGCGCCGCGCAGTGCGTCGATGGCGACGAGAACCTGACGCAGCAGCAGTTTGTCGGTCACGCTGCCGACCGGGCCGATGCCGCCGTAGAGCATCGGCAGGCTCGCAACGTCGGAGGCGACGCGGGCGCTCGCGGGAGCGGCTGCGTCCTTCGGGCAGTTCGGACCGGCAAGACCCGGGTAGCGCGGGCAGTCCGCGGCGCCGTAGGACGGCAGCGGGGCGTTGGTGAGCACGGTGTCGAGAGCGGCCCGGCCGTCCTCGACGACGAGCCCGCCGAGGAAGGCGCCGAGGTCCACGAACCCCTTGGAGAAGGCCTGCGGACGCTTGGCGAAGGCGCCGAAGATCTGCGCGCTCTGCCGGTTGACCCGCACCAGGTTCTTCTCGTTCTTCTCCAGCAACTCCTTGGCGTTGCCGGTCAGCCCGAGTCCGCCGGAGAGCAGTTCGACGAACTCGCCCTGTCGATCGACGAGCAGCCGCAGCAGGACGAGCAGGTCGTCGACCGAGTCGAACAGCTTCGGCGTCTGTTCCGACACCGTGGTCACGAACTCCGCGAAGCCCTGCAGGTCCGCGGACAGGTCCGGCAGCGACGGGGCGAGCTCGCGAAGGTAGGCGTCCGAGCGCCCGATCACCGAGTTGATGTCGTCGCCGCGACCCGCCAGCGCCTCGGCGAGCGCGGCGAGCGCCACCGAAAGCTTCGCCGGCTGCACCGCCGTCAACACCCGGTAGAGCTTGCCGAAGACGTCGTTGAGTTCCAGGGTCTCGGCTGAGGTGTCCGTGGCGATGGTCGTGCCGGACCGGATCGGGCCACCGACCGGCCGTTTCGGTGGCAGCAGTTCCACGAAGCTCTGGCCGAACACGTTGGCGGGCAGGATCCGCGACGTCACGCCTGCGGGGACGCTGCGCGCCTTGTCCGAACCGAGCAGCAGCCCGAGGACCGCGCCCTCGCTGCCGACCTTGCGGCGGATGGAATCGACACGGCCGACGACGACGCCCCGCAGCTTGACGTCGGAGCCGGCGACCAGCGCGTCGCCGGTGTCGGCGGTGACGGTGTCGACCCGCACCCCGTCGGCGAGCGCGCCCGAGTAGGACGCGACGACGCCGCCGATCATCGCGGTGATCGCCGCGAGGAACAGCGCTCCGCGGCGCCGCAACGCTCCCGGCCGCGGACCCCATTCGGACATCGGGCCGGTCATCCGCTGATCCGCACGCCGGGGTCGTAGCCCCAGATGGCCAGGGTCAGAAACATGTCGACGACGATGATCACGATCAGGCTGGCGCGAATGGCCCGCCCGGTGGCTCGGCCGACGCCTTCGGGGCCGCCCTTGGCGGTGTAGCCGAAGTAGCAGTGGATCAGCGTGGTCAACAGGATGAAAACGGCGACCTTGAGGGTGGAGTAGACGATGTCGATCGGGTTGAGGAACGCCAGGAAGTAGTGGTCGTAGGTACCGCCCGACTGCCCGAAGAACGTCGTCACCACGAGCCGGGTGGCGAAGTAGGAGCCGAACAGGCCCACGACGTAGAGCGGAAGGATCGCCAGCATCGAGGCGACGACGCGAGTCGAGACCAGATACGGCATCGGCCGCACGCCCATGACCTCGAGCGCGTCGATCTCCTCGGAGATTCGCATGGCGCCGATCTGCGCGGTGTACCGGCAGCCGACCTGCGCGGCGAACGCGGTCGCGGCGATGAGCGGGGCGAACTCGCGGGTGTTCGCCAGGGCGGAGACGAAGCCGGCGAACGGCGCGAGGCCGATGATGTCCAGGCCGGTGAAACCGGCGATGCCGACCGAGGTGCCGACGAAGGCCGACAGCAGCAGCATCACGCCCATGATGCCGCCGCCGACGAGCAGCGCCCGGCCCCAGGAGATGTCCGAGAGCAGTCGGCCGATCTCGCCGCGGTACTTCCTGATCGAGAACGGCACCCAGGCGATCGCCGCGACGAAGAAGGTGGACTGCGTACCCAGTTCCTGCAGGGTGTTGCCGGCCGAGCGCACCGGCGTCATCGCGTAGTACCCGGCGCCGCGCTCGGGGACGGCCTCGGTGGCCATGCCTCACACCACCCTGGGCGGTGCGATCAGCAGGTAGGCCTGCGTCAGGACGATGTTGGTGCTGAACAGCAGCAGGAAGGTCAACACGACGGACTGGTTGACCGCGTCCGCGACGCCCTTCGGCCCGCCCTTGGCGTGCAGGCCCTTGTGCGCGGCGACGATGGCCGCGATGAAGCCGAAGATCGCCGCCTTGATCTCGGCGACCACGAAGTCCCCGGCTGCGGCGAAGGAGGTGAACGAGGACAGGTAGGCCCCGGCCGTCCCGTTTTGGACGTAGACGTTGAACAGGTACCCGGCCGCCACCCCGGTCATTGCGACGATCGAGCACAGCAGCACGCCGACCAGGACCAGCGCGGCGACGCGGGGCACCACCAGGCGCCGCAGCGGCGAGACCGCCATGACCTCCATCGCCTCGATCTCGTCGCGGATCGTGCGCGCACCGAGGTCGGAGCAGATCGCGGACCCGGCGGCGCCCGCGAGCAGCAGTGCAGTCACCACGGGCGCGCCCTCGCGGATCACGCCGAGGCCGTTGACCGCCCCGACGAAGGAGGTCGCGCCGACCTGCGCCGCAAGGGAGCCGACGTTGATCGCGACGATGATCCCGAACGGGATCGCGACCAGCAGGGCGGGCAGCAGCGAGACGCTGGTGACGAACCAGGACTGCAGGATGAACTCACGCCACGGAAAGCGCCCGCGCACCAGGTCGACGGCGCCGTACCGGACGACCGTCCCCGCCATCTGGGTCAGTTCGCCGATGGTGACCAGAGATCGATCGATCGGCCCCGGCAGCCGCAACCGAACCGGGCGCGACGTGCGGCCGGCCGGGCGAGCGGGAGCGGTGGCGTCGGTCATCCGGCGTCGGCGCTCACTGCGGCAAAGGACATCGGGACGGGACTCCCTCGACGTGCCGAGCCCGGGGTTACCCCCGGTAAGTGTGGTGCAGCCTACCTGCGCCGATTGGGCCCGTTGCAACCCATACGCCCGACCTACCCCCGGCCCCGCGCACCGGTGTCGCCGCAGGTGGCGACGTAGGCTTGACCGGTGCGGAACTTGATCAAGCTGGGCGCCGACGTCGGCGTCGGCCTGGCCGCCGCGTCGGCCCGCACGACACTCGGCGCCCCCGCCACCGCACTGCGGGCCGCGGGATTCCTCGCCCACAACGCCGCGGATCTCCTCGGCGGACTGCGGGCCACCGCCGCCAGCGGCGTCGTGAACCCGCTGCGGCCTGATCTGACGGTGCGTCAACTGTTGGCGCTCGCCCGGGACGGCGCTGGCCTGCCCGCCGCGGTGACGATCGCCGCGAAGCTGAATCCGCACGGCCCGGCCGTTCTCGACGAGTCGGGCACGCTGTCGTGGTCCGACCTCGACGGGCGCAGCCGGAGGCTGGCCGTGGGTCTGGCCGATCTGGGCATCGGCGCCGGAGATCGGGTCGGCGTCCTGTGTCGCAACCACTCCGGCATGGTCGAGGCCCTGGTCGCCACCGGCCGCGTCGGCGCGGACACGGTATTGCTCAACACCGGGGCCGGGCCCGCCGCGCTCGAGCGCATCGCCACCACGCAGCGGCTGCGCCTGCTCCTCGCAGACGCCGATCTGCCCCTGCCGCCCACCCTCCCGAGCGACCTGCAGGTCCGCATCGCGTGGCACGACGGTCCGGCCGCGCGCGACACTCTCGACCAGCTCATCGCCGGGGCCCGGCCGGCCCGCCGCCTGCGCCGCCCGGCCCGACCGGGTCGGTTGATCCTCCTGACCTCCGGCACGACCGGCACCCCGAAGGGCGCGGCCCGGCCGGACGTCAACCTCGTCGGCGGGATGCTCGCCGTGATCGGACTGCTCGGCCGCATCCCGCTCCGCGCCGGCGCCGTCACCGCCATCCCGGCCCCGCTTTTCCACGCCTGGGGTTTGGGCGGGCTCACGCTGGCGTTCGCGTTGCGCTGCCCGGTCGTGCTGCGCAGGCACTTCGACGCAACCGAGCTCTCGGGGCTGTTGACCACCGAACGGGTCGAGCAGCTGTTCGTGGTTCCGGTGATGCTGAACCGGATGCTGGCGCTGCCCGACCCGACGCCTGCGGCGCAACTGCGGGTCATCGTCTCGAGCGGGTCGGCGTTGGCCCCGCGGACGGTCGCCGAGACCCAGCAGCGATTCGGGGACGTCCTGCACAACCTCTACGGCTCGACCGAGGTGTCCTGGGTCAGCGTCGCCGGCCCGGCCGATCTGCGCCACGCCCCGGGTACGGCGGGGACTCCCCCGCTCGGCACCCGCCTGCGCATTCTCGACCCCGACGGCGAAGAGCTCGCCGCGGGCGAGGTCGGGCGCATCTTCGTCGGAAACTCGATGCTGTTCAGCGGCTACCTCGACGGCGCCGGGGACCCGACGACCGTCGCCGGGCTGGTCGCGGTCGGCGACCTCGGCCACCTCGACGGCACCGGCCGGCTGCACGTCGACGGGCGCGAGGACGATCTCGTCGTCTCCGGCGGGGAGAACGTGTTCTGCCGCGAGGTGGCCGACGTCGTCGCCGACCTCTCCGGCGTCGCCGACGTAGCGGTCGTCGGCGTCCCCGACGCCGAGTTCGGTCAACGACTGGCCGCGTTCCTCGTGCTCGAGCCCGGCTGCGCGCTGACCGCCGACCACGTGCGCCGCGCCGTCCGCGAGCGCCTCGCCCGCCACGCGGTGCCGCGGGAGGTGGTCTTCCTCGACGAACTCCCCCGCAACGCCGCGGGCAAGGTCCTGTCCCGCGAACTGCGCGACGCGACCTGATGCGACCCCCCGGGCACTGCGACGTCGTCGTGGTCGGCGGTGGCCACAACGGACTGGTGGCCGCCACGCTGCTCGCCCGCGCCGGTCTGGACGTCGTCGTCTGCGAGGCGGCGGCCGTCCTCGGCGGCGCGGCCCGCACCGAACGCCCCTTCGCGAAGGCACCGGAGCTCGGCCAGTCCACCGGTGCCTACCTGCTCGGCCTCATGCCGCCCGAACTCATCGCCGAACTCGGCCTCGATCTGCCGATCCTGCGTCGGGATCCGCACTACGCCCTGCCCGCGCCGGTGGGCTCGACGTTGCCCTCGCTGCTGTTCGGCGTCGACGCCGCCGCGAACCAACGGGAACTGACCGCTGCCTTCGGGCCCGCCGACGCCCGCGCCGACGCGGCGCTGAACGCCGAATTGGCGTTGCTACGCGAGGACCTCGCGCCGGCGTGGCTCTGCGAACCCGGGTCGATAGAGGAGACGGCCGAGCGGTTCCTCCGGCCCGCGCTGCGGCGGACCTTCGTCGACCTCTGCCGCGGGTCCGTCGTGGAGTATCTGGATCGCTTCGGCTTCCAATCGCAACGCCTGACGGCGATGTACGCCGTCACCGACGGGATCTCCGGCCTTGCGGCGGGCGTCGACGACCCCGGCACCGGCCACAACTTCCTCGCGCACAACATGGGCCGCCTGCCGGGTTCGGACGGGGTGTGGGCCATCGTCCGCGGAGGCATGGGCACCGTGACCGGCGCGTTGGCCGACGCCGCCCGAGCGGCCGGCGCACGCCTTTTCGCGGACACCCCGGTGCGTGCCGTCCGCACCCACGACGGCGTCGCGGCCGGCGTCGACCTGGCGGACGGACAGATCGACGCGCGCGTCGTGCTGGCCTGCTGCGACCCCTTTCGCCTGCGGGGTCTGCTCGAACTGCCGGCGGAACTGACCGCGCGTCTTCAGGCCCTCTACCGGCCGGGGGTCACCATGAAGGTGAACCTCGCGCTGGACAGGGTTCCGGTCTTTCCCGGTCTCGGCGGCCGATCGACCGGCGGCGCCACCGTTCACCTGTTGCCGGGCGAGGACGCTCCGCTCGACGCCGTGCGCGCGATGTGGACCGAGGTCGGGGCGGGCCGGTTGCCCGAGTTCCCGACAATCGAGTGGTACCTGCACACCACCGTCGACGAAACGCTGCGCGACGGTGCCGGCCGGCACTCCTCGGCGCTGTTCGTCCAGTCGGTGCCGCACGTGCCCTCCCCCGGAACATGGGCTACGGAAACCACGCGTTACGTCGAAAAGTTGTTGGAGATTTGCGACACATTCGCGCCGGGCACGTCGGCCTCCGTCGTCGACGTCCTCGCCCTGCCGCCGCCCGCCATCGAGACTCGCTTCGGCATCGCCGGCGGCCACATCCACCACGTGGACAACACCATGGCCTTCGACGCCCGGATGCCCTACGCCACCGGGGTTCCCGGCCTCTACGCGGGATCCGCGGGCTGCCACCCGGCCGGCTCGGTCATCGGAGCCGCGGGCCACAACAGCGCCCGCCGAATCCTGGCCGACCTCCGCTGACGCCCGCGGGCCGTTCTCACGCAACCCGTGCGTCCCAGTGCGTTCTCCCGGTTGCGCCGGGCGGGTGACCACACGGCATGGCCGAGGAGAACGATCGCGCAAGAAGGTCTACCCTGGGGTAACCGCCCAAGTTCTCAGCGAACCTGCCGCTCGCTTCGCCGGAAGAGGTCGAACCACCCGTGTCTGGAAACCCCCAGTCCGATCCGATGGCGGGCTTCGGGCCCAACGAGTGGTTGGTAGACGAGATCTACCAGCAGTACTTGGCCGACCCCTCCTCCGTCGACCGAGCCTGGTGGGACTTCTTCGCCGACTACACCCCCGGCGCCGACCCGGCCTCCCGGCCCGCCGCCGCCGCAACGCCGCCCCCCGCGCCGGAGCCGGTCGCGTCCGCCCCGGCGCCCACCGTCGCCCCGCCGGCCGCTGCGGCGCCGCCGGCCCCGGCACCCGCGGTGAACACCGGCGCCTCGGCGAACCCGCCGATCCCCGCCGATCCGCCGGAGAAGGCCGAGCCCGCCAAGGCCCCGCCGGCCGCGCTCGACGGCAGCGCCGAGGTCACCACGCTCAAGGGCCCGGCCGCGCGCGTCGTGGTGAACATGGAGGCCAGTCTCGGCGTCCCGACGGCCACCTCGGTCCGCACCGTCCCGGCAAAGCTGCTCGTCGACAACCGCATCGTCGTCAACAACCACCTGCGTCGCAGCCGAGGCGGCAAGGTCTCCTTCACCCACCTCATCGGGTACGCACTGGTCCAGGCCGTGGCCGCGGTGCCGGTGATGAACGCCTCCTACCTGCAGGTCGACGGCAAGCCGGCGATCTCCCTGCCGGCGCACGTGAACCTCGGCATCGCGATCGACCTGGTGAAGGCCGACGGCTCCCGCGCGCTGGTCGTGCCGTCGATCAAGGCCGCGGACACGATGGACTTCGCGACCTTCTGGGCCGCCTACGAGGACATCGTCCGGCGCGCCCGCGCCAACAAGCTCGTCGTCGACGACTTCGCGGGCACCACGATCAGCATCACCAACCCGGGCACGATCGGCACCGTCCACTCGGTGCCGCGCCTCGTGCAGGGTCAGGGGTCGATCATCGGCGTCGGTTCGATGGAGTACCCGGCCGAGTACCAGGGCGCCTCCCCGGAGACCCTGTCGAACATGGCCGTCAGCAAGGTCATGACGCTGACCTCCACCTACGACCACCGCATCATCCAGGGCGCGCAGAGCGGTGAGTTCCTGCGCCGCATGCACCAGCTGCTGCTCGGCGAGGACAAGTTCTTCGACGACATCTTCCGTTCGCTGCGCATCCCCTACGAGCCCATCCACTGGGAGACCGACATCTCGGCCTCCCACGAGGACCAGGTCTCCAAGCAGGCGCGCGTGCACGAACTGATCCACGCCTACCGCACGCGCGGTCACCTGATGGCCGACACCGACCCGCTGGAGTACCGCCAGCGCAGCCACCCGGACCTCGACATCGTCACGCACGGTCTGACGCTGTGGGACCTCGACCGCGAGTTCGCCTCGGGTTCGACCTTCGCGCTCGCCGGCCTGATGAAGCTGCGCGACATCCTCGGCGTGCTGCGCGACTCCTACTGCCGCACCATCGGCATCGAGTACATGCACATGCAGAACCCGCGCGAGCGCCTGTGGATCCAGGAGCGCGTCGAGCGCGCCCCGGACCGCGTGCCGCGCGAGGAGCAGCTGCGGGTGCTGCGCAAGCTCAACGAGGCCGAGGCCTTCGAGACCTTCCTGCAGACCAAGTACGTCGGCCAGAAGCGCTTCTCCCTCGAAGGCGGCGAGTCCGTCATCGCCCTGCTCGACGCGGTCCTGACCGCCGCCGCGCAGGACGCCCTCGACGAGGTCTGCATCGGCATGCCGCACCGCGGGCGCCTGAACGTGCTCGCGAACGTCGTCGGCAAGAGCTACGGCCAGATCTTCCGCGAGTTCGAGGGCAACCTCGACCCCAAGTCCATGCACGGCTCCGGCGACGTGAAGTACCACCTCGGCGCGGAGGGCACCTACACCGCGCACGACGGCACGCAGACCCGCGTCAGCCTGGCCGCGAACCCCTCGCACCTCGAGGCCGTGAACCCGGTCCTCGAAGGCATCGTCCGCGCGAAGCAGGACATCCTCGACCGCGGCGAAACCGGCTTCTCCGTGCTGCCCGTGCTCCTGCACGGCGACGCGGCCTTCGCCGGTCAGGGCGTCGTCGCCGAGACCCTCGAGCTGTCCCAGCTGCGCGGATACCGCACCGGCGGCACCGTGCACATCGTCGTGAACAACCAGGTCGGCTTCACCACCGCGCCGACGTCCAGCCGCTCCAGCCTGTATGCGACCGACGTCGCGCGGACCGTGCAGGCGCCGATCTTCCACGTCAACGGCGACGACCCGGAGGCCTGCGTGCGCGTCGCGCGGCTGGCCTTCGACTACCGCCAGGCGTTCAAGAAGGACGTCGTCATCGACATGATCTGCTACCGGCGCCGCGGTCACAACGAGGGCGACGACCCCTCGATGACCCAACCGCTGATGTACGACCTGATCGACGCCAAGCGCTCGGTCCGCAAGCTCTACACCGAGGCGCTGATCGGCCGCGGAGACATCACGCTGGAAGAGGCCGAGGCCGCGCTCAAGGACTTCCGCGACAAGCTCGAGCAGGTCTTCGCCGAGACCCGCGGCGTGCAGACGACCCCGACGACGGTTCCGGCCACCTACAACGTGCCGACCGCCCCGGCCGGTCTGAACACGGCCATCAGCACCGAGGCGCTCAAGCGGATCGTCGAGTCGCAGATCTCGCTGCCCGAGGGCTTCACCCCGCACCCCCGCGTCGCCCCGCTCATGCAGAAGCGCGCCGCGATGATCGAGACCGGCAACATCGACTGGGGTTTCGGCGAGCTCATCGCGTTCGGTTCGCTGCTGCTGGAAGGTCGCCCGGTGCGCCTGGCGGGTCAGGACTCCCGGCGCGGGACGTTCACCCAGCGCCACTCGGTGCTGACCGACCGGGTCACGGCCGCGGAGTACAACCCGCTGCAGAACCTGGCTCCGGATCAGGGCGCGTTCTACGTCTACGACTCGCTGCTCTCGGAGTACGCGGCGCTCGGCTTCGAGTACGGCTACTCGGTGGTCCGCCCGGACGCGCTCGTGCTGTGGGAGGCGCAGTTCGGCGACTTCGTCAACGGCGCGCAGTCGATCATCGACGAGTTCATCTCCTCCGGCGAGCAGAAGTGGGGCCAGCGCTCCAGCGTCGTCATGCTCCTGCCGCACGGCATGGAGGGCCAGGGCCCGGACCACTCCTCCGGCCGCCCGGAGCGCTTCCTGCAGCTGTGTGCGCAGGACAACATGACCGTCGCGATCCCGACGACGCCCGCGAACCACTTCCACCTGCTGCGCTGGCAGGCGCTCTCCCCGCACCTGCGCCCGCTGGTGATCTTCACCCCGAAGTCGCTGCTGCGCCACCGCGCCGCGGTCTCCGAGCCGAGCGAGTTCACCTCCGGCCACTTCCAGCCGGTCATCGGCGACACTACGGTCGACCCGGCCGCGGTGCGCCGCGTGCTGCTGTGCACCGGCAAGGTCTACTACGACCTCGCCGCGCACCGTGAAAGCGCCGAGATCGCCGACACCGCCATCGTCCGGGTCGAGCAGCTGCATCCGCTGCCCCTCGCGGACATCGAGGCGGCGCTTGCACGCTTCCCGAACGCGACCGAGCTGCGCTGGGTCCAGGAGGAGGCGGCGAACCAGGGCGCGTGGCCGTTCATGGCGCTCAACCTCGCCGACCAGCTCGGCGGACGCCACCTGCGGCGGGTGTCCCGTCCGGCGTCCTCGGCCCCGGCCGTCGGTTCGCACTCGGTCCACGAGTACGAGCAGCGTCTGGTCGTCGAGCAGGCCTTCGCGAACTAGCGGCGGCCCGGATGTACTTCACCGACCGCGGCATCGAGGAACTGATCGCGCGCCGCGGCGAGGAGCAGGTCGATCTGGCCTGGCTCGCCGCGCGCCTGCAGGAGTTCGTGGACCTCAACCCCGAGTTCGAGATCCCGATCGAGCGCCTGGCGACCTGGCTCGCCCGCCTGGACGACGACGAGGACTGATCGGGCGCGGGGGGAATCCTTCGCGGCCGAGCAGGTCCGGGCCTCGAGTCGGGACATTCCGTCCCGTCCGCGGAACGTACCTACCGTCCAGTACTACTTTCGAGTAACTTGGGACCTCGTCGCCCGTCGAAGGAGTCCCGCATGTCCATGCTCTACGCCGGCTACGAACTCAACCGCCGCATCGCGACGCCCGCCAGAACCGCTTCCGCACTGACCGCGAAGGCGCTGCGGACGCTGCCTCCGTCGTTCGAGAAGTCCCGCAGCGTCCGGCACGTGCGCGCGGCGTGCGAGCTGGTCGCCAAGGCCCGCCCGACCCACGTCCGGCCGGACTTCGGCATCGCGTCGGTGCCGATCGGCGAGATGCAGGTCGTCGTGACCGAGCGGGCGAGGTGGTCCACGCCGTTCGCCACCCTCATCAACTTCCACAAGGGCGTGACCGGTCAGCCCAAGGTGCTCGTCGTCGGACCGATGTCCGGGCACTTCACCACCCTGATCCGCCCGACCATCCGCACGCTGCTCGCCGACCACGACGTGTTCGTCCTGGACTGGCACAACGCGCGGGACGTCCCCGTCGAAGAAGGGACCTTCGGCTTCGACGAATACGTCGGGCACGTCCAGGACGCCCTGCGCTGCCTCGGCCCGGGCACGCACGTGGTGTCCGTGTGCCAGCCGGCCGTTCCGGTCCTGGCCGCGGTCTCGCTGCTCGCGGCCGACGACGACCCGGCGCAGCCCGCGAGCATGACGCTGATCGCCGGACCGATCGACACCCGGGTAAATCCCAACGACATCAACCTGATGGCCGCGCGCCGGTCGATCGCCTCCTTCGAGAAGCGGGTGATCACCACCGTTCCGAGCCGGTACGCCGGCGCCGGACGGCGGGTCTACCCGGGGTTCGTGCAGCTCGCCGCGTTCATGTCGATGAACCGCAAGCGCCACCTGATCGCGCACCGCGACCTGTACCGCGACCTGGTGACCGGGCAGGCGGAGAAGGCCGCCGCGACCCGCGACTTCTACGACGAGTACGGCGCGGTCATGGACGTGCCCGCCGAGTTCTACCTCGAGACCGTGCAGCGCGTGTTCATGGAGCACCACTTCGCGAAGGGCGAACTCGTCGTCGGCGGCCGCACGGTGGACCCGAGCGCGATCGCCCGCACGGCGCTGCTCACGGTCGAAGGCGGCAACGACGACATCTGCTCCCCCGGTCAGACGCAGG
>JBQTIB010000194.1:0-28469 GCA_052389435.1 Sporichthyaceae bacterium
GGGGGGGGGGGGGGGGGGGCGGCGGGGCCCGCCCACCCCCGGGGGCGCCCCCGGGGCACCCCCCGGCGCCCCCACGGCAAGCTCTCGCGGAGGGGCGCTCAGCCCGCGCCGCCGCCACCCCCGCCACCGCGGCCGTCGCCGCCGGAGGCGTTGTCCTCGTCGTCGGCGTAGAGGTCTTCCTCGTCGCTCGGCGCCGCCTTGGCCTTCTTGGCCTCGGTCGACTTCTCGCTCTTGGCCGACCGTTCGCTGGCCGGAGCCTGCTGCTGCTCGGCCGCAGGCGCCCGACGGGCCTGCTCCTGCGCGGGCTGCTGCTCGGCCGAGTCGGAGTCCCGGTCCGCCGCGTCCTGCTCCGCTGCGTCACGGTCCTGCGCGTCCCGATCCTGCGCGGCCGGGGCCTGCTCCGAGGCCGGCGCCTGCTCGGCCGACTGCTCGTCGGACCGCTCGGCCGGAGCCTGCTCGGACTTCCGGTCCGTGGCGGACTCGTCCTGCTTCTCGTCCTGCTTCTCGGTCTGCTGCTTGGCGTCCGCCTCCGGCGCCGAACGCTCCTCGGTCGAGGACTCCTCGGCGGGTGCCTCCGCGTCCGGGGTGAGCCCGGTCCCGGCGAGCGGGTTCGGGGTCTCGCCCTCGACGTCGGGCGTGAGCGGGGTTTGGGGCAGCGGCTGAGACTCCAGCGGATCGTCCTCGGCCGGCTTGTCCTCCGGAACCGAGGCGGCGCCCGGTGCCGGCGGAGCGTCGTAGCCGACGCCCGGAATCGGGTTCTTGCCGGGCTCGATGCCCGCGACCGAACCGGTCTCCGGGTCGGTGCCGGGCGTCCCCGCCGGTGGGAATCCCACGTCGGGCACGCTCGGAGAGTCGCTGACCGGAACCCGGAAGTCGGCCACGTCGGTGGCCACGCCCGGCCCGGCCGGCAGCACGGTGAGCACCGCGCAGGCGCTCAGACCGATCCAGACCTTTCGCGATGTGCGCATACGCCATCCCCTCGTACGAACGGACAGAGGACAGCCGCCCCCGCCGCATCCCCCCGGATGCGGGCACCAGTCAACCCGAGGAGGGGGTCCGAACCCGGGACCCGCCCCACGCCCCGCGTGTCACATAGGCCCCACCAGCCCCACAACCGGGGCGCCTTCTCCGCTCGTCCACCATCGGGGCGGGCTCTTCGTCCGTGGAGTGCGACCTTTCGGGCCGGCGACGGCCGCAGAGCTGCAGGCCGCAGATGCCGGCGGGCCGGGGTCAGGTCGCGGGGTCTAGGACGCTGCGCAGGATCGGGAGGCGCGACGGGACGCCGCCTTCGATCAGGTCGGTCAACGCTGCAGTGTCGAGGTGGTCGGCCACCAGGTCGCCGAGGGCGTCGAGGCGGGCGCTGCGCACCTCGGCAAAGCGCACCGGTGGGCCCGGGCGCCAGGTGGCCCCGGCCGCGTCCGCGACGTCGGTGAGGAACGCGCGGCGGAAACCGTCGGACTCCAGCACGCCGTGCCAGGTGGTGCCCCAGACCGTGCCCTGCCGGCAGCCGTCGAGAAAGGGTTCGGCGCCGGGGTCGACGGTGGCCACGCCGTGGTGGATCTCGTAGCCGCGAACTGCCGCCCCGTAGGCCGTCCCCTCGACCCGTCCGACGGTTTTGTCGACGGCGAAGCGCACCTCGGTCGGCAGCAGGCCGAGGCCCGCGACGGCACCGGCGCGGGACTCCACGTCGTCGACGATCGTCCGCGCCAGCATCTGGTAGCCGCCGCAGACCCCGAGGATCGGGCGCCCGGCCGCGGCACGCTCGGCCAGCGCGTCGGCCAGGCCGCGCGAGCGCAGCCACGCCAGATCGGCGACGGTGGACTTGGAACCGGGCAGCAGCACCAGATGCGCGTCGGCGAGATCGCCCGGCCGGTCCACGTACGTCACGGACACCCCGGGCTCGACGGCGAGTGCGTCCGCGTCGGTGAGGTTGGAGATGCGCGGGAGGCGGATCACCGCGATCCGCAACGCCTCCGGGTCGTTCGAGCCCAGCCGGCCGTGCCGCCCGAGCGCGTCGAGGGCCAGGGAGTCCTCCACGTCCAGCCACAGGTCCTCGCGCCAGGGCAGCACCCCGTACATCCGACGCCCCGTCAGATCCTCCAGGGTGCGCAGGCCCGGTTCGAGCAGACGGACCTCGCCTCGGAACTTGTTCACCACGAACCCGGCGATCAGCGCCTGGTCGGCTGGCTCCAGCACGGCGAGCGTGCCGAACATGGAGGCGAACACCCCGCCCCGGTCGATGTCTCCGACCACGAGGGTCGGCAGGTCCGCCGCCCGGGCCAGTCCGAGGTTGGCGATGTCGTCGGCCCGCAGGTTGATCTCGGCGGGGCTGCCCGCGCCCTCGCACACCACGACCTCGAACCGCGAGCGCAGATCGGCGAGCGAGTCGAGGACGTGGCCGAGCAGCGTCGGCTTCAGCGCGCGGTAGGACAGGGCGTCGACGTCGGTCAGCACCCGGCCGTGCAGCAGGACCTGCGAGGTTCGATCGCTTCCGGGCTTGAGCAGCACGGGGTTCAGCGCGGTTTCGATCTCGATGCCCGCCGCGGCGGCCTGCATCGCCTGCGCGCGGCCGATCTCGCCGCCGTCGGGGGTCACCGCCGAGTTGTTCGACATGTTCTGCGCCTTGAACGGCGCCACCGAGATTCCCTGCCGGTGCAGCCACCGGCACAGCCCGGCGACCAGCACGCTCTTGCCGGCGTCGGAACTGGTCCCGGCGACCAGCAGCGCACCCTTCATCGCGACACCTCTGTGCCAGGGCGTCCGCCGAAGGGTGAGCTATAGCGCTCGGTTGAGCGGACGCCACGCATCGGGGAGGGGCTCATCGCCGCCGCGCCACGACGACGGCCAGCGCGGCGGCCGCGAACCCGACGGTCCGCGCCAGCCGTGCCGCGCGGGTTATGTCAGCCACTTCAGGTGCGGCGCCGCCTTCGTTGAGCACCGACCGATTCTCGACGTAGCCGGGATAGACGTTCGACCCGCCCAGGCGCACGCCGAGCGCACCGGCGGCCGCGGCCTCGCACCAGCCGGCGTTGGGGCTCGGATGCGCGCGTCGGTCGGCGCGCAGGGCGCGCGCCGCCTGGCAGGCGCTCCCGCCGGCCACCGGTGCCGCGGCGACGGTCAGCAGACCGGTCAGGCGCGCGGGCGCGAGGTTCACGACGTCGTCGAGCTTCGCCGCCGCCTTGCCGAACCGCTCGTAGCGGGCGTTGCGGTACCCGACCATCGCGTCGAGGGTGTTCACGGCCCGGTACCCGAGCAGCCCGGGCACGCCGGCCACGGCGCCCCAGAACAGCGGCGCGACGACGGCGTCGGAGGTGTTCTCGGCGACGGACTCCACGGTCGCCCGGGCCAGATCCGGAACCTCGAGCGCCGCGGGGTCCCGGGCGCACAGGTGCCGTAGCCGCGACCGCGCCGCGGGCACGTCCGCCTCCATCAGGTGACGCCACATCAGCTGCGCCTCGCGCCCCAGCGACGTTCCGCCGAGAACGGTCCAGGTGGCCGCGGCGGTGGCGAGGGTCGGTGCGCGACGCTGCGCGAGGACGCCGAGCAGCACGGGCCCGCCGACGCAGACGGCCGTGTGCACCGCGCCCGCCGCCACCGAGTCCCGGTACAGGCGCCGCTCCAGCGCCCCTGCCGTCCGCCCGAATCCGGCCACCGGATGGCACCGGCGCGGGTCGGCGAAGACGGCGTCGGCGAGCACGCCGACGGCAAGGCCCAGAGCACGGCCCATCAGAAAACCAGTCGCACGATCGCGAAGGCGCCGATCGCGACGATGCAGCAGCGCAGCGCCGTCGGCGAGAGGGTGCGTCCGTACCGGCCGCCGAACAGCCCGCCGCCGATCGACCCGATGGCGATCAGTCCCGCGACGGCCCAGTCGACGTGACTGACCGTCATGAAAATGATCGCCGCGACTCCGTTGCCGAGCAGTGCGAGGACGTTCTTGGTGGCGTTGAGGCGCTGGAGGTCGTCGACGAGGAACACCGCCAGGAACGCGATCAGCAGCACGCCCTGGGCGGCGCCGAAGTAGCCCGCGTAGACGCCGGTCAACCCCACCGCGAGCGTCAGCAGTGCCAGGTGCGACCGGCTCGCCGGGCGCCCGCCCAGCCACGCGGTGAGCCGGGGTTGAACCAGGACCAGCACGCAGGCGAGGCCGATCAACACGGGGACCACGGCCCGAAACGCCCGTTCGGGGGCGGTCAGCAGCAGCGTCGCGCCGATCACCGAGCCGACGCAGGTGGCCGGAACCAGGCGCAGGAGTCGCTCGCGCTGGTCCCGCAGTTGAGTGCGGTAGGCCCACACTGCCGCCGCCGAGCCGGGGACGAGGCCGACGGTGTTGGACACGTTCGCCGTCACGGCCGGGTAGCCGAGCGCGAGCAGCGTCGGGAACGTGACGAGGGTGCCGGATCCGACGACGGCGTTGATGGCGCCGGCCGCCGCCCCGGACAGCAGGATCGCCACCGCGTCCCACCAGGACACTTTTCGCCCACCCACCACGCCGGAAGCCGCAAACTGCGCCGTTTGGGCGCAAGTGGGGCCATTGTCCCTCCGTCGGCGGATCGACCCCGGGGGCGGGTGGTCCGCACAGTCGAGGGATGGGGGAAACGAAGGCACGGTGGGGCGCTGCGCTCGGATGTACGGCGACGGCGGTCGCGGTGATCGCGGTCGGAACGGTCGTTGCGTCCGCCGACGCGGCGACGACGGCGACCTGGGACAGGCTCGCCCACTGCGAGAGCGGCGGGCGGTGGAACGTGAACACCGGAAACGGCTACTACGGCGGGCTGCAGTTCTCCGGCGGGACGTGGAAGGCCTACGGCGGGCGGAAGTTCGCCAAGCGCGCGGACCTCGCGACGAAGGCCGAGCAGATCGTCGTGGCGGAGCGGCTGCTGGCCGATCGCGGGTGGAGCCCGTGGCCGGCGTGCTCGCGCAAGCTCGGGCTCTCGCGCGAGGACGCCCTCGGCACGCCCGACGTCCTGCTGCCCGACACGCCGCTGCCGGTCCCGAGCCGGCCGCCGACCCGGCGTCCCAAGCCGACGTGGACGCCCGGCCCGGTCTGGACGGTCGGTCCGCAGTGGACGCCGGGCGCGGTGTTCACGGCGGGCCCCGATGCGGAGATGGCCCCGGGGACCGTCCCGGGCGAGCCCAACGCGCGCCGGTTCTCGCGCGACCCGGGCGGTCGGCCCTGACGCGCGTGCCTAGCGGCCGCGAGCGGTCCAGCGGTCGTGCTCGCGGTTCAGGACCAGCGGCACGCCGTAGCAGGCGGTGAGGTTCTCGGCGGTCATCGCGACCTCGAGTCGGCCCTTCGCGACGATCTTCCCCTCGCGCAGCATCAGCACGTGGGTCATGCCCGGCGGGATCTCCTCGACGTGGTGCGTGACCATGATCATCGCCGGCGCGAACTCGTCCCTGGCCAGCCGCGAGAGGCGCCGCACGAGGTCCTCGCGGCCGCCGAGGTCGAGGCCTGCGGCGGGCTCGTCGAGCAGCAGCAGTTCCGGGTCGGCCATCAGCGCCCGCGCGATCTGCACGCGTTTGCGTTCGCCCTCGGACAGGGTGCCGTAGGTGCGCTCGGCGAACTGCAGGATGCCGAGCGCCTTCAGCAACGCCTCGGCGCGCGCGGCGTCGGGAGCCTCGTAGGTCTCCTTCCACCGGCCCACGACCGCGTAGGCGGCGGTCAGGACGACGTCGCGGACCTTCTCCTCGCGGGGCAGGCGGTCTGCCAGGCCGGCGCTGGCCAGGCCCACGCGCGGGCGCAGTTCGAAGACGTCGGTTTCGCCGAGCACCTCGCCGAGGATCGCGGCCCAGCCGGAGGTCGGGTGCAGGTGACCGCCGACGACCTGCAGCATCGTGGTCTTGCCGGCGCCGTTGGGGCCCAGGACGATCCAGCGTTCGCCCTCGTGGATCTGCCACAGGTCGATGTCGAGAATTTTCGTGCCGTCGCGCACGACGACGACCTCGGCCAGGTCGAGAACCAAGGTGGGCGGGGGCGGGGAGGCGCTCATCGATCCCCACGCTAATCGGGCGGCGGGAAACGGCGATCTGCCACGCCGTGCGTGTCTACGGCCACAGCCGATGCGGCGCTCTTGCAGCGCGTGGATCACGCCGGCGTTTACGCTGTCGGCGATGAACGGAGACCTGCGGTCCGGACGCCTGGTGGCGTGGGGCAACGCCGTGCTCGCGGGACTCGTGAGCCCGGACACGGCCGCGGACCGGATTCAGGCCGACGATCTGCAGCACCGAGTCGCCCGCGACGTCGCCGGCGAGGGCCGCAGCCGGCCAGACACCGCGGTCGAGACCCTGCCGGTCTTCCTCGCGGGGCTGCGGCCGCACGGCGTGCGCGCACTGCTGCTCGTGCTCCCCGTGCCCGGCGACGCGCGCGGTCTTCCCGGTCCCCCGGCCTTCAACGCCGCCGCGCTGGACACGGGCGAGGCGGTGCTGCTGCTCGGCGAGGAGCCGCGCGGCCTGACCCCGACGCCCACCCGCGACCCCGACGGCCCGCCCGGGGTGTCCGTGGCGTGGGCCGCGTCGCCGGTCGAGCGCCGCGTCGGCACCGAACTCCCCTCGCTCGGCGAGGCCGAGCGACAGCTCACCGAGACCCTCCGCGAGGTCACCGAGGCCCTCGCCGGGCTGGACCTGGCCCGCTGGCGCCCGCAGGTCGCCGAGGCCCTCGCCGGCATCCGCGCGGGCGAGGGCTGCGTGGGCCTCGCTCCCGGCTACCCCGGCCGCGCCCACCGCGTGCTCGCCTCCGCGCAGCGCATCTCGGCCATCGCGCGCCTGGTCGAGAGCGAACCCGACGCGGGCATCGGCACCGGCATTCTCGGCACCCGCGACGCCCTGCTGCGGCAGTTGGCGATGGCCGCCCGGCACGCGACCATCGCGGCGTTCAACAGCGTCGTCGAACCGCACATCACCGCCTCGGCCTGACGCAGCGTCCGGGCGCCGGCGGCCGGGCGCGGGCGCTCAGAGCAGCGAGTCGTACAGGGCCTTGGTGCGGGCGGCGATCTCCGGCCAGGAGAACTGGGCCACCGCGCGTTCGCGACCGGCCTTGCCCATGGCGGCGCAGCGCGCGGGGTCGCGCAGCAGGGTGTTGACGGCCTCGGCGAAGTCGGTCGCGAACCTGTTCGGGTCCAGCGGGGTGCCGGTGCCGTCCGCCACCTGCTCGATCGGTACGAGCAGGCCCGTCTCGCCGTCGGCGACGACCTCCGGGATGCCGCCGGTGGCGGTTGCGACGACCGCCGTCTCGCAGGCCATGGCCTCGAGGTTCACGATGCCCATCGGCTCGTAGACCGACGGGCAGACGAACACCGTGGCGTGCGAGAGCAACTGCACCAGATCCGCCTTGGGCAACTGCTCCTCGATCCAGAACACCCCGCGACGCTGGGTCTGCAGCATGCTCATCATGCCGACGATCTGGCCGTAGATCTGCTTGGTGTCCGGAGCCCCGGCGCACAGAACGACCTGGGCGTCGCGGTCGAAGGAGCGCGCCGCCTGCAGCAGGTGCGGCAGGCCCTTCTGCTGGGTGATGCGGCCGACGAACAACACCGTCGGCTTGCCGACCTCGAGGTGGTGACGCTCCATCACGTCGGTGCCGTGGTTGGGCGCGTACTCCTCGGTGTCGATCCCGTTGTGGATGACCTGCACCTTGTTCGGATCCACGTTCGGGTAGCACCGCAGCACGTCCTCGCGCATGCCGGCCGACACCGAAATCACGGCGTCGGCCGCTTCGAGCGCGGTCTTCTCCGCCCAGGAGGACAGGGCGTACCCGCCGCCGAGCTGCTCGGCCTTCCAGGGCCGCAGCGGCTCGAGGGAGTGGGTGGACACCACGTGCGGGACGCCGTGCAGCAGCTTCGCGAGGTGCCCGGCGAGGTTGGCGTACCAGGTGTGGGAGTGCACGACGTCGGCCCCGGCCGCAGCCGCCGCGATCTGCAGGTCGACCCCGAAGACGCCGAGCGCGGCGTTGGCCTCGGCCAGCTCCGTGGGCACCGGATAGGCCGTCACGCCGTCGTCGGTGCGCGGCTTGCCGAAGCACTGCACCCGTACGTCGGCCAGCGCGCGCAACTCCCGCGCGAGGTACTCCACGTGAACGCCGGCGCCGCCGTAGACCTCCGGCGGATATTCCCTGGTGAGCAGGTCGACTCGCATGCCGGAAACGCTACCGGGCAGTCCTGGACGCGAGCGGCACACCTCTGCCGAGCGCGCCCGCGGCGGGCGCGGAAATGTGACAGATAGGGTCGCGAACATGGCACAGACGAAGGTCCTGGCAATGGTGCTGGCCGGCGGCGAGGGCAAGCGCCTCATGCCCCTGACGGGCGATCGGGCGAAACCCGCGGTCCCCTTCGGCGGGCTCTACCGTCTCGTCGACTTCGTGCTGTCGAACCTGGTCAACGGCGGCTATCTGAAGATCGTCGTGCTGACCCAGTACAAGAACCACAGCCTCGACCGGCACATCTCCCGGACCTGGCGCATGTCGGCGATGCTCGGCAACTACGTCACCCCGGTGCCCGCCCAGCAGCGTCGCGGCCCGCGGTGGTTCGCCGGCTCCGCCGACGCGATCTTCCAGAACCTGAACCTGATCGACGACGAGATGCCCGAGCAGGTCATCGTGTTCGGCGCGGACCACATCTATCGGATGGACCCCCGGCAGATGGTCGCCCAGCACATCGAGTCCGGCATGGACGTCACGGTGGCCGCCGTGCGTCAGCCGCGCTACCTGGCCGACCAGTTCGGCGTCATCCGAGCCGACGCCACCGGCGCGAAGATCGAAGAGTTCCTCGAAAAGCCCAAGGAGGTCGAAGGCCTCCCGGACTCCCCCGAGGAGATCTACGCCTCGATGGGCAACTACGTCTTCCGGACCTCGGCGCTGATCAAGGCCGTCAACGAGGACGCGATGGACCCGTCCTCGCGCCACGACCTCGGCGGCAACATCATCCCGAACCTCGTCGCGCAGGGGCGGGCGGGCGTCTACGACTTCTCCCAGAACGACGTGCCCGGTCCCGAGGGTCGGGAGAAGGCGTACTGGCGGGACGTCGGAACGCTCGACGCCTTCTACGAGGCGCACATGGACCTGATCTCGGCCAACCCGGCGTTCAACCTCTACAACCGCGAATGGCCGATCTACACCCTGCACGACCCGTGGCCCCCGGCTCGTTTCGTGGGCGGCACCGAGGGCGTCACCGGCCACGCGGTCGAGTCGATGATCTCCGGTGGCGTGCAGATCGCCGGCGCCGTGGAGCGGTCGGTGCTCTCCCCCGGCGTGACGGTCGGCCGCGGCGCCCGCGTCGAGGGCTGCGTGCTGCTCGACGGGGTGAAGATCGGCCACGACGCCGTGGTCCGCAACGCGATCCTGGACAAGAACGTCGTCGTCCCCGACGGCTTCCGCCTGGGCCTGACCGACAAGGACGCCGACCTGAAGCGGGTCATCATGACCGAAGGCGGCATCCGCGTCGTCGCCAAGGGCGCCACGCTCAGCCTCTAGCCGTCTCGATCGCGGAAAGGGATGACATCCTTTTCCGCGATCGCAGCTAGCCGCGAACGAGGCTCCAGTGGCCCAGCAGGCAGCGCAGACGCACCGGTCGGGCGGCGGCGTGCAGCATGGACTCCGCGTGCAGCGAGGACTCCGCGTGCCACGGCACCCGTTGGGCGGGAGTCCCGCACCAGCCGCAGCGGGCGGGCCCGCGGACCGGGGCCGGAGACTCGTGGGGGCTGCCTGCGTCGACCGGAACGAGGTGACGCTGCCGAGGAAGGAGGCGGGTCGAACGAGGTGCATAGTTAGGAGACCCTAACCTAACTTTCGCCGGGTCGATACGGCTCGCGGGCGTGACGCCCGATACCTTCGGCCCCGTGGAAACCCGGACGCTGTTGGTTACCGTCACCGGCCGCGACCGACCCGGCGTCACCGCCGCCCTGTTCGAGGCGTTGATCGGCTACGACGTCGAGGTGCTCGACGTCGAACAGGTCGTCGTCCGCGGCCGGCTCGTGCTCGGCGTGCTCGTCGCCCCGGGCGGCGACGAGGCCGGGGTGCGCGCCGCGGTCGCCGCCGCGGCATACACGCTGGACCTGCACGTCGAGATCGCCTCGGGCACCGGGGACAACGCCCCCCGCCCCGCCGGGCGACTGCACGTCACGATCCTCGGCCATCCGTTGCGCACCGCCGCGATGGCGGGCGTCGCCGCCCGGATAGCCGCGTGCGGGGCCAACATCGACCGCATCATGCGGCTGTCCCGCTCCCCCGTCACCAGCCTCGAACTCGACGTCTCCGGCGCCCGCGACCTCGACGAGCTGCGCGCGGCCCTGGCAGAGGAGGCCGCCGCCCGGGGGGTCGACATCGCGGTGCACGCCGCGGGCCTGCACCGCCGCGGGCGCCGCCTGGTCGTCATGGACGTCGACTCCACGCTCATTCAGGGCGAGGTGATCGAGATGCTCGCCGAGCACGCGGGCGCGCACGAGGAGGTCGCCCGGATCACCGAGGCCGCCATGCGCGGCGAACTGGACTTCGAGGCCTCCCTGCGGGCCCGGGTTGCGCTGCTGAAGGGCCTGCCCGAATCCGTCGTCGACGACGTCCGTGCCGCCGTGCGCCTCACGCCGGGCGCCCGCACGCTGATTCGGACCCTCAAGCGCCTCGACCACGAGGTCGCGATCGTCTCCGGCGGCTTCACCCAGATCACCGACATGCTCGTGGCCGAACTCGGCTTGGACTACGCGGCCGCGAACACCCTCGAGATCGTCGACGGCAGGCTGACCGGCGGCGTCGTCGGGCCGATCGTCGACCGCGCGTACAAGGCCAAGGCGCTCGAGGAGTTCGCCGCGGCCGCGCAGATCCCGCTCTCGCAGACCGTCGCGATCGGCGACGGCGCCAACGACCTGGACATGCTGGCCCGCGCCGGTCTCGGGGTGGCGTTCAACGCGAAGCCGATGGTGCGCAGGGCCGCGGCGGCGGCCATCAACGTCCCCTACCTGGACGCGCTCCTCTTCCTGTTGGGGATCAGCCGGGAGGATGTGGAGGAGGCGGACGCCGCCGATCCGGTGCTGCCGGACCCCCGAGCAGGGGAACCTTAACTTTTCCTGAGAAATCGGCCAAGCCGAATCGCATCTTCCGGCGAAAGTGGGGCATACGCGCGCGAACGTCCCGCGCGGAGCACCAGCGCCAGCCATCCCGGGCTCGCGTCGTCCCCCGTTCGACCGAAGAGGAAAACATGTTTACTCCGACCTCCCGGAAGGCCTGCCTCGTTCTGGCGGCCTCGGCCACGCTGCTCCTGCCGACCAACGCGTTCGCCGCCGACGAGCCGGTCGAGGCCGGCGACATCGCGGAGGACTCCTACGCCGTCGGTCTCGGCAAGGTTGGCCTGTTCGACATCGAGTTCGTGGCGCTCAAGGACGAGGGCAAGCCGGCCAAGGGCACCTTCTCGGGCAAGGACGCGCTCGGCTCGACCTTCTCCGGGAAGATCACCTGCCTGCAGTTCGAGGGCGACAAGAAGGCGGCCTTCGTGGCCGTCGCGGACAGCGCCAGCTCCCCGCTGTTCGGCGCTGCGCAGCTGGTCACCGTGTTCGAGAACGGCCCCGGGCAGACCGGCAGCTTCGGCTTCGCCTCCACCTCTGCCTCCGCCAAGGAGTGCACGCCGGGCGACGCCTCGATGAAGGCGGACAACGGGAACGTCAAGGTCGTGCCGAAGAACACCGGCGCGAAGTAGGCGCCCTTCGCAGGCACCGCAGTCGGAGGCCGACACGAGCAGTTCGTTCGTGTCGGCCTCCGCGCGTTCGCCGCCGGGGTTGGTCGCGGGCGGTCGGCTCAGCCGCGCGCGACGACGATCGAGGCGAGGCGCCCGGCGCCCTCGGAGAGCACCGCCCACTTCCCGTGCAGTTGGACCACGGCGATCGCGGCGGTCCCGAAGTCCGTGCGGGCGACGTAGAGGTCGTCGTCGGCGCCCTCGCCGGACAGGGCGAGCACGAGGTCCTGTAGGCCGGGGTTGTGGCCCACCAGCAGCACGGTGTGGGCGTCGTTCGGGACGTCCCGTACGACTCGCAGCAGATCGTCGAGATCGGCGTCGTAGACGGCGCGTTCCATCGTCGTGGCGATGCCGTCGCCGAGTTCCATGGCGGCCAGCGCCCAGGTCTCCTTGGCGCGGGTGGCGGTCGAACACACCGTCAGATCCGGGTGGAAGCCCGCCTCGGCGATCCAGCGTCCGGCCGCCAGAGCGTCGCGGCGCCCGCGCGCCGTCAACGGCCGCTCGTGGTCGGTGGTGTTGCCGCGCTCGGCCTTTGCGTGGCGGAGCACGATCAGCGTCCGGGCCTTCCCGGAGCCGGTACTGCTGCCTTCCTTCATGCCCCCCACCTAACCACCACAGCAGTCCTCCACCCGTCTACCCGCCCATGGCGTGTACGCCGCCGTCGACGTGCACGATTTCGCCCGTGGTGGCCGGGAACCAGTCCGAGAGCAGCGCGACGCACGCCTGCGCGGCCGGGACCGGATCGCCGACGTCCCAGCCCATCGGCGCGCGGGACTTCCAGACGTTCTCGAACTCCTCGAAGCCCGGGATCGACTTGGCGGCCATGGTCTTGATCGGGCCGGCGGCGACGAGGTTGGAGCGGATGCCCGACGGGCCGAGGTCCCGGGCGAGGTAGCGCGAGCAGGACTCCAGCGCCGCCTTCGCGACGCCCATCCAGTCGTACTTGGGCCAGGCCACGGTCGCGTCGAAGGTCAGGCCGACCAGCGAACCGCCCGTCGCCGGGAACATCGGCTTGGCGGCCATGGCGAGGGCCTTGTAGGAGTAGGCCGAGACGTTGAGCGCGGTGGCGACGTCCTCCCACGCGGTGTTGAGGAAGTTGCCGCCGAGCGCCGCCTCGGGCGCGAAGCCGATCGAGTGCACGACACCGTCGAGACCGTCGAGGTGCTCCCCGACCGCGGTGGTCAGGTTCGCGAGGTGGTCGACGTCGGTGACGTCGAGTTCGATCACCGGCGCGGTCTGCGGAAGGCGTCCGGCGATGCGGGTGGTCAGCCGCAGCACCCGCCCGTAGGAGGACAGCACGACCGTGGCGCCCTGTTCCTGGGCGAGGCGTGCGACGTGGAAGGCGATGGAGGCGTCGGTCAGGACGCCGGTGACCAGGATGCGCTTGCCGTCGAGAAGACCCATGATTCAGTGCCCCATTCCGAGTCCGCCGTCGACGGGGATGACCGCGCCGGTGATGTAGGCCCCGCCGGGACCGGCGAGGAAGTGCACGACCTCGGCGATCTCGCTGGGCTGCGCCATCCGGGCCAACGGCACCGAGGCGACGATCTTGTTCGTGTAGTCCTCGCCGAGTTCGGCGGTCATGTCCGTCTGCACGAAGCCTGGGGCGACGACGTTCGCGGTGATGCCCCGCGAGCCGAGTTCGCGGGCGATGGACCGGGCCATGCCGATCAGGCCCGACTTGGAGGCCGCGTAGTTCACCTGGCCGGCCGAACCGAGCAGGCCGACGACCGAGGAGATGAAGACGATCCGGCCCTTCTTCTGCCGCAGCATGGACTTCGACGCCCGCTTGGCGACGCGGAACGAGCCGGTGAGGTTGGTGTCCAGGACGGCCGCGAAGTCCTCCTCGCTCATCCGCAGCATCAGGGTGTCGCGGGTGATCCCGGCGTTCGCGACGACGATCTCCACGGGTCCGTGCGCGGCCTCGGCCTCGGCGAAGGCGGCGTCGACGGCCGCGGAGTCGGTGACGTCGCACTTCACGCCCAACACGCCGGCGGGCAGGTCGCCGGAGCGGTAGGTCACCGCCACCCTGTCCCCCGACGCGACGAACGACTCGGCGATCGCCCGCCCGATGCCCCGGTTTCCACCGGTGACCAGTACCGACCGACTCACGCCCCGACCTCCCAGAGAAGACTCACAGCGGGTGTGCGAACCCGTTGACCTGCACGCTATCGGCGTGGCGATGCACCATCGGATCCCGGCCGTGTCACGTCACAGTTGCCTTCGACACGCCGTCGGTGATCACAAGAGGATCAACCCGGCGGTAACCACAGACTGATTTGCTGTCATCGCCTATGTACTGACCCTGCCGGGGGCTTCGCTCCCCGCGTACCGCCCCCGGAGCCCCGCCGGGGGTGCGCCACCGGACCTGCCCGCCGAACCGCGAACGGAGACCGACAGTGCCGCGAAGCCGACCCGCCCGACGCGCGCGCCGGCTGGCAGGGATGACCTCGCTCGCCGTGGTTCTCGCCGGCTGCAGCGGACCCCTCGGCCTGCCCGGCGGCGGCGACGGCAAGAAGACCGACACCGCCTCGACGGTGGGCCGCGGATTCCTCGACGACTGGGCCGCCGGACGGTTCACCGAGGCCTCGGCGCGAACGACGGATCCGGCCAAGGCGCTCGCCGCGCTGGAGGAGATTCAGACCGAGTTGCGGCCCGACACTCGGAAGTTCACCCCCGGCGAGGCCGACTGCTCCGGCGACACCTGCCGCATGAACTACGACGCGGACCTGTTCCTCAACGCCCTGGGCAGTTGGCCCTACCAGAGCGCGATGACGCTGGTGAAGCAGAAGGTCGACGGCGGGGACGACCGTTGGGCGGTGCAGTGGGCGCCCAGCGTGCTGCACCCGCGCCTGACCGAGGAGTTCAAGCTGGACCGCGCCCGGGGGCTGCCGAGCCGGGCGGCGATCCTGGACCGCAGGGACCGGCCGCTGGTGGAGAACCAGAAGGTCTACTCGATCGGCGTCGAGGCGGGAAAGGTGCGCGAGGGCGCCGTCGAGAAGCTCGCCGAACTGCTCGACGTCAACCAAGACGGGCTGCGCATCCGGGTCGGCCAGGCCGACGCGGGTCAGTTCGTGCAGGCCGTCGTCCTGCGCGAGAGCGACTACTCCGCCAAGAAGGGCGCTCTCGACGACATCGGCGGAATCGTCGTCCGCGACGAACGGCAGGCCCTCGCCGCCACCCGGCAGTACGCCCGCGGCGTGCTCGGCGCCGTCGGAAACGCGACGGCGCAGTCGCTGGCGAACGCCGGCCCCTACGCCTCCCAGGCGGATCAGGTCGGTTCCTTCGGCCTCCAGGCGCTCTACCAGAAGCAACTCGCCGGCAAGCCGCGCGGCAGGATCGAACTCAAGCGCCGCAGCACCGACGCCGTCCTGGAGACGATCTTCAGCTGGGAACAGGTCAGGGGCACGCCGCTGCGGACGACGCTGGACAAGCGGGTGCAGGACGCCGCCGAGGCCGCGGTCGCGCTGACCTCGGAGAGCTCCTCCCTGGTCGCGGTCGACATCCGCACCGGCGACATCCTGGCCGTGGCCAACGGACCGGTGGACAAGGCCGGCGAGGATCGCGCCCTCAACGGCCAGTACGCGCCCGGTTCGGTCTTCAAGATCGTCACCTCGGCCGCGCTGCTCGACGCGGGCCTCGCGCCGTCGGACACCGTCGACTGCCCGTCGAGTGTGAACGTCGACGGCAAGCGGTTCGAGAACTACGACGGGCTCGGTTCTCTCGGGAAGACCTCCTTCCGGCAGAACTTCGCGCAGTCGTGCAACACCGGCTTCATCAACGAGACCCTCGAACTCGACGACGACGCCGTCACCAAGGCCGCGGACCTGTTCGGCATCGGCGGGGACTGGCAGCTGACGCTGGACAGCTTCTCCGGCGACGCCCCGCTGCCGAACTCCCCGACCGAGCAGGCGGCGAACGCCATCGGCCAGGGCCGGGTGCTGATGAGCCCGCTGTCGATGGCGATGGTCGCCGCCGCGGTCGCCTCGGGCACCCCGCGCGCCCCGCGCCTGCTCTACGGCGGACCGCCGCCCCGGGAGACCCCGACCGTCTCTCCGCTGCCCGACCCGTCGCCGTCGACGACGCCGGTGGCGCTGCCGCCGCTGGAGAACGCGGACGAGCTGCGCGAACTCATGCGCGAAACCGTGCGCTCGGGCACCGCGAGCGTCATCAACGTGGCCGACGGCGTCGGCGGCAAGACCGGCACCGCCGAGTACGGCAGCGAGACCGAGCCGGGCAAGCACGCCTGGATGGTGGGCTTCGTCGGGGACATCGCCTTCGCGGTCATCGTCGAGCGCGGCGACACCGGAGCGCGGACCGCGGGCCCGCTGGCGAAGACGTTCGTGCAGCAGATCGCCGAGTACTCCCGGTTCGGCATCCGCAACTGATCGTCGGTTCACGGGCGGCCTCGGGATCGGCAATCAAGTCCCATAAGTCGCACCAAATCGCTTTCGCACCTCTAGTCACACTCGTCCCATTCGTCCCACTCTGGACGCAGTGGTGACGGGGTGCGGCGTCGGCTCCCACGTCACGGACATCTCTGCCACCGACGCGATCGACCACCAGGAGACCGTCATGGCCGTGACCACCGCCCCGCACCCCGCGTTCCCGACCGTCGCCTCCGGCGGCTACGACCCGGCCGTCGTCGACGCCGCCTTCGAGGCCGAGCGCGCCTGGCGCCGCTACCTCGAAGAGCGCGCCGCACTGCTGCTGCGCGAGGCCCAGGCCCTGCACGGTGCGCTCGCGATGCCCGCCGTCGCCGCCCCGACCGGCCTCTCGGCCGCCGTGCCCGCAGGGCGCCCGGCGCCCGGTGTCGCCGACCCGACCGGCGCGGAGGACCTCAAGGCCCGCCAGACCGCGGCCAAGCGCAAGGCCGCCGCCGAGAAGCGAAAGGCGACGATCGCCGCCAAGAAGGCCGCGGCCCAGGCCGAGGCCGAGGCCGCCGCCGCGAAGCCGCAGACGCCCGCCTCGGTTCCCGCGCAGGCCGACCCGAGTTCCTCCCTCTCCCCGGGCGCCGCGTGGGCCCGTCGCACCGCCGGTGCGGCGCTGCCGACCCCGGCTCGGCCGGCCGCCAAGCCCCGCCCCGCCGTCGCCGCGGTTCCCGCGCCGACCGCGCTGTCGTTCCCGGCCCTCGGCGCGGTGCACCCCCTCCCGGTCGACGCCGTCGAGCAGCCCAAGGCCAAGGCGAAGCGCTCCGCTCCGGCCAGAAAGCCGGCGGCCGCGCCCGCTCCGTCGTCGGCGGCCGCGATGTTCGGGCCGGTTGCGACGATGGGCCCGATCCTCGAACCCGCCGCGGGCCGCACCGAGTCCCGCGTCATCCGCCTGGTCTGAGCAGCCGGGCGATTCCCGCCCCGGTCTCGGCAGCAGGAGCGCCGTCCACCACCGCCCAGGCCCGACGATCCGTCGGGGCCTGGGCGGTCGGCGTTTCGGTGTCGCCGTCGAGACGGCCACCGCCCGGCGATCGCCGTCGTTGCCCACCGCGCTTGCCAGTCGCGTCCGCGCGGGCTAACGTACAACCAAATGGTTGTACGTATTGACGACGCCGACGTGGACCTGCTTTTCCACGCCCTGGCCGACGCCACGCGCCGCGACGTGCTGCGCGTCGTCATGGCGCAGGAGCAGTCCGTGTCGGCGCTGGCGAGTCGGTACCCGATGAGTTTCGCGGCCGTTCAGAAGCACGTGGCCGTGCTCGAACGCGCCGGACTCGTCGTGAAGCAGCGAGCGGGAAGGGAGGCACTGGTGACCGGCAACCCCGAGGCGCTCGTGCGCGCCCGCGCCCTGCTCGAGGAGTGGGAGGCGATCTGGCGCGGCCGCATCGGCCGCATCGACGACCTGCTCGCCCGCGACCTGTAGACCGCAACCGCGAAGGGAATCCCCATGCCGCTGATCGGCGTAGACAAGCATCCCGAAGACCTGACGATGACGGTCGTGTCCGAGTTCGACGCGCCCGCAGAACGGCTCTGGCAGATCTGGGCCGACCCGCGTCAGCTGGAGAAGTGGTGGGGCCCGCCGCAGTGGCCGGCCACCGTCGGGGAGCACTCCCTGTCCCCCGGCGGCGCGGTCTCCTACTTCATGACCGGCCCGGACGGGGAGAAGGCGGGCGGTTGGTGGCGCATCGTGTCCGCGCAGCCGCCGCGAACGCTGGTGTTCGAGGACGGCTTCGCGAACTCCGACGGCAGCCCCGACGAGAAGATGCCGACGATGGTGATCGCCGTCGAGCTGACCGACCGCCCCGGCGGCGGCACGCGCATGACCGTCGCGACGACCTTCCCGTCGATCGAGGCGATGGAACAGCTCGTGGGGATGGGCATGATCGAAGGCATGAGCCTGTGCGTCGGCCAGATCGACGCCCTGCTCGCCGCGTAGCTCGGCTGCCGGGTCGCCGGCCGAGGTTCACCAGCCGTGCGTGCCCGGCCCGCCCTTGAAGGGGCCGGTCACGTCGCCGGTGATCCAGCCGCCGTAGAAGCCGCCGGGCTGCGGCACGACCCGTTCGCCGTCGAGGGAGACCTCCTCGAAGTCCTGGGCGTACACGGCCACTCGGTCCAGCAGCTCGGGCTGGTTGGGGTTGGGGTACCACCAGCCGACCTCGGGCAGGACCGGCGCGCCGGGCACCACGAGGTCGACGTAGCGCGCCGCGCCCTTCCACTCGCAGAAACTCGTGCGCTCGGTCGGACGCAGGAAGTCCCCGAACGCCGTCCGCGGCAGGTAGTACGTCGGCGGATGGCTGGTTTCCAGCACCAGCACCAGATCCGTGGTGTCGGCGACGAGGACCCCGCCGTAGCGCAGCACGGCTCGCCGCGAGGACCTTTCGATCGCCGGGGGGCGCGGGAAGTCCCACACCGACCGCTGGCCGGGGCCGGGGGTTTCAGGCTTCGGTCGCACGGGCTTCCTCCCGAGGGGTGCTCACGTCCGGCGGGGTGTCCAGGCGCGTTGCCAGCCGGGGCAGCGTCGGCGCCCACGCCGCCACCCACGCCGTGCCGAGCAGAAACCCGCCGAGCAGGTCGCTGGGGTAGTGCCCGCCGAGCGCCAGCCGAGTCCAGGCCGAGGTCAGCGGAAGGGCGAGGGCCACGACGACCGCGAGCCCCCGCGCCGCCGGACCGAGCCGCGGCCAGGCGACCAGCAGTACCGCCGCCGCCGCGAGGGTCGCGCTGCCCGCGTGGCCGGAGGGGAAGCTGAGCCCGTTGAACGTCTGGATCGGCTCGGGCAGATCGGGCCGCTGCCGGTCGACGATCTGCTTGAGCGTGGGACCGATCAGGTTGCCCGCGACGACGACGCCGAGCAGCCACAGCGCCGAACCCGCCCGCCCGCGGGCCCAGACCAGCGCCGCCACCACCCCGACCGCCAGCACCGTCCAGCCCGAGTTCAACACCGTGGTGAGGACCTGCAGGGTGCGGCGGTACCCGTCGTAGTCCCGGGTCGGGTCCGTGGCCCGGCGGACCGCCTCGACGTCGAAGGAGTGCAACGGGTCCCATCCCGCCACGACCAGGGTCAACACGACCAGAAACGCCGCACCGGTGCCGGCGGCGACGACGGGTGCTGGCCTCACCCGTAGCAATCTAGGCGCCCCGTCGCCGTCCTGGGCGCGCAGGAACTGTCCCGATGGCGCAGTAGAGCACCTCCGAGGGCCCCTCGAGGCGTGTACAGCTGCGCTATCGGCGGAGTTCTCGCACGTCAGCGGGTGCGGTAGCTCCAGAGTTTGTGCCCGCCGCGCAGGCCGGCCTCGTTGCCGACGCGGGTGGCGCGAAAGCCCAGGTCCGGGGCGAGGCGTTCGGCGTTGCCGCCGCCGAGGTAGAGCCGATCCCAGCCGAGGACCGGATACCAGGCGGCGAGGGCGAGCGCGACGCGGCTGGACCACTGTTCGTCGCCGAGCGCGAGGCGGGCGTGCTCCCCGAGCTGGCGGTCGTAGGACTCCCCGTCGCGGAACGGGGCCTGGGACAGTTCGAGTTTGGGAAGCAGGCGGCCGTCGTCGAACAGGGCGGCGCCCAGGCCGGTGCCGAAGGCCAGGAGCACCTCGAACCCGGAGCCTTCGATGACGGCGAACCCGGCCAGTTCGGCGTCGTTGACCACGCGCACCGGGCAGCCGAACGCGTCGTTCAGCGCCCACGCCGCGTCCCAGCGGTGCCAGGCCTGCACGAGGTCGGGCCGCCGGGGCGTGAACGGACCGGCCTCGGTGACGAAGTGCGGGGTGGCCAGCACCCGTCCGCCGCGGATCATGCCCGGCAGGCCGATCGAGACCCGGTCGAAGCTCGGCAGGTCGTCGGCCAGTTCCAGCAGGAAGTCGACCAGGCGCTCCGGCGGGGTCGGGTACGGGGTGGGGACGCGTACGCGCTCGCCGATCGGCTCCCCGGTCCGGTCGATCACCTGGGCCTTGATGCCGGTGCCGCCGACGTCGAAGGTCAGCGTCGCCTCGCGGCCCTGTACCAGCCGTGGAAGCCTGGTGCGGTAGGACCCCTGACGGCCCGTCACCTGTTCGTCGGGAACTGCATCGTCGTGTGCGCGACGTTGTCCGACGGCCAGCGGCTCGTGACCGCCTTGCCGCGGGTGTAGAACCGGACGCCTTCGGCCCCGTGCACGGCGGTGTCGCCGAACAGGGAGTCCTTCCACCCGCCGAAGGAGTAGAAGGCCATCGGCACCGGGATCGGCACGTTCACCCCGACCATGCCGATCGTCACGCCGCGCACGAACCGCCGGGCGGCGGCGCCGCTCGCGGTGAAGATCGCGGCGCCGTTGCCGTAGGGGTTGGCGTTGACCAGGTCGATCGCCTCCTCCAGCGTGTCGACGCGGACCACGGACAGCACGGGGCCGAACACCTCGTTGACGTAGAGGTCGTCGCCGACGCCGACCCGGTCCACGACGCTGGGGCCGACGAAGAACCCGCCGGCGGGCAGGTCCGCGGCGCGTCCGTCGACGACGACGGAGCCCCCCGCCCCGTCGAGGTGCTCGCGGACCCGTTCCAGCGCCGCGGCGTTGACGAGCGGTCCCATGTCGGAGGCGGCGTCGGTGCCGGGCCCGACGCGGATGGCCGCAGCCTTCGCGGCGAGCCGTTCCACGAGGGGGTCGGCGGCTTCGCCGACGGCGACGGCGACCGAGATCGCCATGCACCGCTGCCCCGCGGAGCCGAACGCGGCGCCGGTGAGTTCGGCGGCGGCGAGGTCGAGGTCTGCGTCGGGCAGCACGATCGCGTGGTTCTTCGCTCCGCCGAGAGCCTGCACGCGCTTGCCGGCCGCCGAGCAGCGGCCGTGGACGAGTTTGGCGACCGGGGTGGATCCGACGAACGACACCGCGGAGATGCCCGGGTGGTCGCACACCGCCTCGACGGCGGTCCGGTCGCCGTGCACGACGTTGAAGACCCCCGCCGGCAGCCCGGCGCGCTCGTACAGCTCCGCGACGAACATGGCCGCGGACGGGTCCTGCTCGCTCGGCTTGAGCACGAAGGCGTTGCCGCAGGCGATCGCGATCGGGTGCATCCACAGCGGGACCATGACCGGGAAGTTGAACGGGGTGATCCCGGCGACGACGCCGAGCGGCTCGCGGATCGAGTAGGCGTCCACGCCGGTGGCGACCGAGTCGGAGTACTCGCCCTTGACCAGGTGCGGGATGCCGCAGGCGAACTCGACGACCTCGATGCCGCGCGCGATCTCCCCGCGGGCGTCGGCCAGGACCTTGCCGTGTTCGGCGCTCACGATCTCGGCGAGGTCGTCGGTGTGCGCGACCAGCAGGTCCCGCAGCGCGAACATCACCCGCGCGCGCGCCGAGGGCGAGCGCTCCCGCCAGGCGGCGGCGGCCTTGGCGGCGGCCTGCACGGCGTCGTCGACGTCGGCCGCCTCCGCCAGGGCCACCTGGGCGACGACCCCGCCCGTGGCCGGGTCGTAGACATCGCCCAGGCGCGATCCGCGTCCCGGCGTGGTCGCGCCGTCGATCCAGTGCTCGATCCTGCGCACGCGCACTCCTTCGACGACCCAACGGCGGGCGCCGCCATTGTGCCGCACCCGGCCGACGGACCTGGCCGAGTTCGTAGTGACGGTCAATCAGCCAAACGCGTGAATCCGTCACCGACATCCCGCCGGAGGCTGGTTCGGTTCGGTCGCGGTCTCCATGCTTCGCAGTTCCACGATCGCGACCGGAGGAGGCGCCCGTGACCGCACGTCCCCCGGCACCGGCGGCCTTGGCCCTGTCGTGAATCGCCCGCACGGTCTCGCCGTCGCGGTGGCGGGCCTGACCCTGGCCAGCCTCGCCTACGGCGGCGCGGCCGTCGCCGGCGACTCGATGGCGCCGCCGACGGGCGGTCCGCGATGCGACTACTCCCAGGTCGTCGGCGAGGCGCCGCCGTATCCGGGACGCTCGGCCTCGCGGCTGTTCGATCGCCTCTTCGCCCCCGGTCCCGCGCTCCCGCACCTGAACCACCGCTACATCCCGCAGGGCCTGACCACTTGGGAGAACTGGGACGGGGCGGGCAACGACCTGCTGCTGGTCGGCATGTACCGCAAGAACCGCGACTCCTACCTCGCGGGCCTCGATCCGGTCTCCGGCCGGCACGTCGGCACGGTCCGGGTGGACGAGGCCCACCTCGGTGGCGTCGGCGTCCTGGGCCAGTGGCTCATCGCGCAGCACACGGTGCGGCCGGGGCAGACGCAGGCCGTGCGCCGCTACCGCCTCGAGGCACTGCGCGGCGCGATGCTCGCCGCCGCGGCGGGTGTGCGCCTTCCGTACCTGGCCGCCGACGGCGCGCCGCAGGAGGTCGACGGCGCGAGCTTCATGGGCGTGGCCGAGGGCTCCCTGTGGATGGGACGGTTCAGCCGCTCCCGGCGCGGCCACATGTACCGGTACGAGGTCGACTCCAGCGGCCTGCTCGTCCAGACCGCCGGTCCGTGGCGGGTGCCTCCCCGCTCGCAGGGCGTGCTGGTGACCCCGCGTCACTTCGTCTTCGCAAGTTCGGCGGGCCGCACGCAGGGGCGGCTGCAGGTGTACCGGCGCACGGCCGGTCCGTCGCTCGGAACCCCCGTGGGGTGCCTGTGGACGCCGAGCCTGCCGCAGAACCTGACGCTGCATCGGGGAATCGCCTACGCCTCGTTCGAGAGCGGCGCCCGGCGCTTCGACCAGCCCGGCTACCTGAACAAGGTCCGCACCCTGCTGGTGGCCGACCTGTCCGCGGTGCTCCGGGTCGCCGACCAGGTCGTCTCCCCCACGGTCGTGCTGCCCGGCTGAACCGAGAGCGGATCAAGAGCGCCCCAGAATCGCCCCGAAGTTCGTCGTCGTGCCCAAATGTGCACCAAGACGGCGTCCCGATCGTTCCGGCGATGTCCGATATGCCGGAATACTCCGAGGTGGCTGAACGCGCGAGCGTTCGCCGCACCACCCGCCCCGCCGGACGACGTGCCAGCGATCGGCGGGGCGGCCTCCCCGATCCCCATCCGGGGGCGCCGCTGCGGCAGCCACCTGCCCGAAGGACGTTGCCATGCCCCCGCTCCACCGCGGTGCCGTGCTCACGCTGGCCGGCGCCGTCTCGCTCGGCCTGGCCGCGCCGACGGCGGCGGTGGCCGCCGTCGGGGCGCCGAGCGCGGCGCCGGCGGTAGGCCCGGCGATCGGCCCGGTGGTCGGGCCGGCGATCGCCTCCGCCGTCGGGTCCGCCGGTGCGAAGGCGCCGCGCTGCAACGCCGCCCAGCGGCCCGCGAAGCGTGCGCCGTACCACGGCCGATCCGCGTCGAGCACCTACGACCGACTGTTCAGCCCGGGTCCGCGCGGGCCGCACCTGGCCGGTTGGGTGCCGCAGGGCCTGACGACCTGGCACAACTGGAACGGCCGCGGCACCTCGCTGCTGCTGCTGGGCATGTACCGGGACGGGGCGCCGTCCTATCTCGTCGGCATCGACCCGAGGTCCGGCCGCACCGTCGGCACCCTGCGCACCAAGCCCACGCACTTCGGGGCGCTCGGGATCGGCGGCGGCTGGCTCGTGGCGCAGGACAACGTGAAGCGGTCCGACGGCGCCGCGGTGCGCCGGTACCGGCTGAGCACGGTCCGCACGAAGATGACCAAGGCCGTCAGGACCGGCGGCAAGCCGTTCCTGGCCGCGCACGGAAAACCCAGGCGGGTGTACGGGGCGAGTTTCATGGCCTCCCACGGCGGTTCGCTGTGGCTCGGCCGGCACTCGCAGAAGCCGAACTACATGTACCGGTACACCGTCGCTCCGTCCGGGCGGCTGAAGGTGGCCGAAGGTCCGTGGCGGGTGCCCGCCCGCACGCAGGGCCTGCTGGTGACGGAGCGGACCTTCGTCTTCGCGAGCACCGTCGGGGTCAAGCGCGGCAAGTTGGTCGTGGTCAAGCGTTCGGCCCCGGCGAAGTCGCTGGCGTGCGTGTGGACGCCGAGCCTGCCGCAGAACCTCACCACCGTCGGCGGCAAGGTCTACGCCGCCTACGAGTCCGGGGCGGCCAAGTTCGCCAAGCCCGGCACGCGCAACCGCATCGGGAACCTGCACACCGGTTCCCTCGGATCCCTCAAGGGGATCGTCCGATGACCCCGCAGCGCGCGCGGGAAGCGCTGCGGTAGCCGTTCGCGGGTCGGCCGATTCGGGAGCCGCGGCCGCCCCGCGGACGTGCGGTTGCGTGGGGTCCAGCCGTCGCCGAGCTCCTCGAATACGACGACGCCAGAGCCCCGATCCGCGGGCGTTCATCGCTGCCGGCGCTTCCGCGGAAACTTTGTTGAACATCGTTTCCAGAAGTCGCTGCGTGTCCGATCTGCGAACCGCCCCGGACGTCCGGAAGCTCCCGTCGTTGGGGAGATCTACGACGGCCTGCTACGCCCCCGTCAGACCCAGACCCAGCTGCGCTCGGACGACCAGTACCCCAACGGTGGACGCCTGGTCACCCTGACCGAGTACGACTCCCGCGGCCTGCCCGTCGCCGTCCACGGCCCGGCGTTCAACGAACAGGACGCCAGCGCCGAAGCGGTCATGTACTTCGTCGCGCCCGCCCCGGGCACCACCCGCACGATCTACGACGGCGCCGGACGCCCCGTCGCCTCGACGTTCACCGCCCAGACCGAAGCCGGTTCCCAGACCCCCGGCGAACCGCTGACCCTGACCACCACCACCGTCTACGGCGGCGACAGGGTCAAGACCACCCCGCCCTCGGACGCCGAGCCCGTCAAGCCCGCGACCACGACGGTCTTCGACGCCCGCGGACAGGTGAAGTCGCTGACCGAACACGCCGGCGGCGCCGGCAAGGACCGCGTCACCACCTACACCTGGACCCCGGCCGGGCGCCCCGACACCATGGCCGACGGCGCCGGAAACGTGTGGTCCTGGACCTGGAACCTGCAGGGCGAGCGCACGAGTGCGACCGACCCGGCCGCGGGCACCACCCGCACCTGGTACGACGACCTCGGCCAGCCCACCGCCAGCGTGGACCCCGAAGGACGAGTGCTCATCACCCAGTACGACGACCTCGGCCGGCGCCTTGCGCTGAGCGAGGCCACCACCGCCGACTCGGCGGAGAGCACCCTGGTGCACACCACCCCGGTGCTCCTGTCGTCCTGGAAGTACGACACGCTCAAGCCCGGCCTGCCCGCCGAGACCGTCCGCACCCTGCGCAACCCGACCGGAACGGCGTCCAAGGACGTGGTCACCAAGGTCAGCGGCTACGACGCCGGGGACCGGCCCACCGGGTCCACGACCAAGGTCGAGGCCCTGCAGGACGTGATCGAACCCGAACTGGCCGGGGACTACCTGACCCGGTTCGCCTACAACCAGGACGGCTCGCCCCGGCACACCGACCTCGGCGGGTACGCCTCCATGAAGGGCGAGCGGCTCTACCACGGCTACGACTCCAACGGCCGCCCCGAGTTCCTCACCGGGGCCGGGTCCTACGTCGCGGACGTGCTCCGCGCCCCGACCGGCGAGGGCCTGCGCTACGGCTACGGCAACACCTTCGGCCAGGCCGTGTGGCTGCGCCAGGCCTTCGAGCCCGGCACCCGGCGGCTGACCGAGGCGTGGATCGACCGGGAGGTCGTGGACACCACCGACGTGCGGACCTCCTTCGCCTACGACGGCGGCGGGAATCCGACCAAGACGGTGACCTGGCGCGACCTGGCCACCGGCTCAACCGAGGCCGAACTCCCCGCTCCGTCCCAGACCGAGTGCTTCGACTACGACGCCCTGCGCCAGCTCACCGCGGCGTGGACCCCCGCCTCCGGCGACTGCGAGCCCGCTCAGGCGAGCACCGCGGTCCTGGGCGGTCCGGCCCCGTACTCCCAGACCTGGACCTTCGACCCGCGCAACGGCAACCGCAAGTCCGAGACCTCGAGGTTCGGGCCCGGGACCGGGACGGCGAGCACGACGAGCACCTACACCTACTTCGACGCCGACGCCTCCCACCGGCTGGACAGGGTCCAGACGGCCGCGACCGGCACCGCCGTGGGCGGGTTGGACACCTTCGCCTACGACGACGCGGGGAACACGATCGGTCGGACGATCGCCGCCGCCGCCGTCCCGACCGATCAGGTCCTGACCTGGAGCGCCGAGGGCAAGCCGACCCGGATCGCGACCACGGGTGGGGCGGTGCTGGAGGAGAACTGGTACGACGTCGACGGCACCCGGATCGTGCGCCGCGACGCCACGAGCACGACCCTGTTCCTCGGCGACGCCGAGATCGTCCGCACCCGCACCGGTACCCCGGCCACGACCTGGAAGCGGTACTACGACTTCGACGGCCAAACCGTCGCGGTCCGCGACGGCAACCACATGTCCGACGTCCAGATCCTGCTCGGCGACCGGCACAACACCGGCACCTGGGCCGTGGAAGCAGCAGGCGGCAAAACCGCGCCGATCCTGCACCGACCGACCACCCCCTACGGCGGCACCCGCGCGAGCACCGGCGGGACCTGGACCTCCCAGCGCGGCTTCGTAGGCGGGACCCTGAACCCGTCCACCGGCCTGACCCAGATCGGCGCCCGCCAGTACGACCCGACCACCGGCAGATTCCTGTCCGTCGACCCGATCCTCGACCTGGCCAATCCCGCGCATCAGAACCCGTACGCCTACGCGGGGAACAACCCGCTCGTCTTTGCCGATCCCACCGGCCTGTACTGGGGCGAGGACAAGGTCAACGCTGCCCGGGACTTCGGTGTCAGCGTGGTCTCGACTGTTGTCAACCAAGTCGAAAACGTCGTGAACGACGTCATCGGCCCGGTGGCGGCGGGGATTCCGTGCGGCCTCCGACCCTGCGGCTACACCCCCGAAATCAACGTCAGCGGCCAACTCGATCGACTGGGCAATCCCGACAGCCCTGCGGGGCGGGTCGGAAAGGTGATGGGCAACCTCGTCGCCCCCGTCAAGGCCGGCGGCGGGGTCAAGACTCTTCTCGGAACCCTAGGCCGAGGCACGAAGAAGCCCGCACCCGCCGCCCCGCTGGTCAGCCAGGCCGAGCAGGCCGCGCGACTCGGCGCCGGCACCGCGGCCAAGGCCTGCTCCTTCACCGCACCCACCCTCGTCCTCATGGCCGACGGGACGAGCAGGCCCATCGGCGAGGTCGAGGTCGGCGACCTCGTACTGGCCACCGACCCCGAAACCGGCGAACAGGCCGCCAAGCCCGTCGAGGAGGTCTTCGTCCACCAGGACGCCGTCGCCGACCTTGTCGTAGACGGCCACGTCCTCTCGACCACCGAGGACCACCCGTTCTGGTCGGTCACCGACCAGCGATTCGAACGCGCGGACGAACTCAGCGACGGCGAACAGGTCCTCGCCGCCGACGGACGCATCCTCACCGTGGCCGGGCTCAACCCCGACACGACGCGGACCACCACCGCCTACAACCTCGCCATCGCCGACATCCACACCTACCACGTCGGCGCGGACGAGGTGCTGGTACACAACACCTGTCGCATTAGCCCTCTCGGCGCGAAGGATTTTGGGCCGAAGGGCGTCCATGTTCACGCAAGCGACGGAAGCGAGATCGCACTCCGGCCCGGTGCCAACGGGATCGTGCCGAAGCCCGTGTTTGGGAGGACAATGTCCGCGACAGCTCAGAGAGAGGTGATCGAGTCCCTTGCCGATGCTGGGTTCCGCGGGCGGTTGCTCACCCAGCTCAGGACAGCCCTTCCGGGAATGTCGTCGAGCCCGGATCGTCTTGTTCGCAATCGCGCAATCGAGGTACACCGCCTGATCAAATGGCTGGAGAAGGAGTAATGGCAATCAATGAACCGCCAGCGCTGACCAGTTTGCTCGTTCTGCGACCAGCATGTCCGCTGCGTCGCGGAATGAGTGAGCTCGAAGCAGCGGGCGCCATGCCCACCCCTGCCGAGCGGCATCGCACCAAGTGCAACACAGGTTTGGCGTTTGAGTTCGACGGGTCACTTTGGCGCCTCTGGTTCGTGTCAGATGAACTCCAGCAGTTCGAACTCCGACGTCGGCAATGCGACCCTGCAAGCGAAGTTGGGGTTGCGCCGGGAAGATGGTTCGAGCAAGTGTCCGAACTGATCGATGGCAACCTGGTTCGATGCTCTAAAGAGTTCAAACTTCAAGAGGCAGGAGATTTCGAACTCTGGACGTCCACATCTCCCGAATGGTCGTGGTGCGAGGCTCTACTCGACGGTCCAACGATTGCCGGATTCACGTTTGGGTGGACGTAGCCCCTTGAAACCTGACTTGGCTCACGGATGGGGTGCCGGTTGTGACGCGGGGCGCTGACCTGCGCGTTCGTTCTGGATGAGTCGGGAAGTTGCGCACTAAGCGAGGCTCGTAGCCTGGTCGTGTGGCCTACGTGC
>JBQTIB010000195.1:0-8301 GCA_052389435.1 Sporichthyaceae bacterium
ACTTGTTCTTTTACCACCTAAACCGCCGCCAACTGGTTTATCACCACCCCTTACGCACTTGTGGGGCGGGGGCTCCGGTCGGGCGCCCGGCACCGACGCGCCTTTAACCGCAGCACTAGTATATCTGGAGGCACGTAAATGATGGGGAAGAAGCGTTGGGCGAAGGTTGGCGTAGCAGGCGCGTTGCTATGTGTCGTGGTTTCGGCGGCCCGGGCGGGCTCAGTCGAGAGCGGACCGAGTCGGGCAGAGTTAGTCGAGCGGGCGACTGCAGCGGGCAAGGCCCAGCAACAGGAGAATGTCGAAGCCCTGCTGGACAGTTTTGGAGACCTGATGCGCCCGGTCGACCTCAGATCGGAGCGTCCTCGACGATGGGCCTTCGCTGTCGCGGACGCACCGGCCCCGCTAGGACTACCGAACGGCGTCGAAACTGGCGCGTTCATCTTTGGGCAAGGCAACGGTGCTGCAGTCATGAAACAACTCTGTGGAATCACGGAAGAGAAGGGCCGGAAGTACCTGCCTTGCAGGAAAGTCAAGACAGACGCAGGTGACCTCCGTATTCAGCGTCAGATTGGTCCGGGTGGCGCTGACCGGGGGGAGGAAGACATGCTCCGCGTTATGTATGTGCAGCCGGACGGAGAGCTTATGATTGCGAGTCTGTGGGTTGTCGACGAAACGGTCCGGTCAACCTCGAAGCGCCGTGCAGCGACGCGTGCTTGGCTCGCAGGCATGCAGGACCGGCTTATTTCTGTTGCGACCCATCCGTCTGTCGACCCGGCCGGATATGTTGGTTAGCCGGTCGCAATCTACGCACAACCATTCATCCCTGAAGGAGCGGGGCCGGGTCAACCCCAGGGGGCCGGCAAAGTCGGTGGTGACGGCGTGGTGCCGGGCCGGCACGCCGAATCGCGGGGTAATGCGGGAGCGGGCACGTCGCAGCCGTTGAGGATCGGGGTTACCACACCAACCGAAGCTTGAAGGCCTTGCCGTGCCCGCAGATGCATTGTCCGTGATCCTGGCCCGTGCCGTCGACCGGGCCGGACCGGCTCGAGGAGTTGCTGGCCGCCCTGGAAAGGGTGCCCGATCCGCGCAAGCTCCGGGGCGTGCGGCACTCGATGTGCGCGATCCTGGCCGTGTCGGCGTGCGCGGTGCTCGCCGGCGCGCGGTCACTGGTCGCGATCGGCGAGTGGGCAGGCGATCTGCCCACGGAGGTGCGCACGCGGCTGCGCCTGGGACGACGAGCACCGTAGGAGACCACGATCGGCCGGGGCCTGGCCCGGGTCGAACCGCGGGAACTGGACTGCGCGCTGAACCAGTGGCTCGGCACCGTGCCACCGACCGCGCCCATCCCGAAGCCGGTCGGACGACCGGACCCGCGAGTGGTCGCGATCGACGGCAAGGCGCTGCGCGGAACCCGTCACGGCGCGGGCAGGACCCACCTGCTCGCCGCGTTCGACACCGGGACCGGCGCGACGCTCGGTCAGGTCCAGGTCGAGTCCAAGACCAACGAAATCGGCGCGTTTCCCCTGCTGGTGAAGCAGATCGACCTGTGCGGCGCCGTGGTCACGGTCGATGCGATGCGCACCCAACGCGAGCACGCGAAGCTGCTGCACAGACGCGGCGCGCACTGGATCTTCACCGTGAAGGACAATCAGCCGACCCTGCGCAGGAGCCTGGTCGCCCGCCCTGGCGCGAAGTACCCGTGACACACACGAGCGTCGACGCAGCCCACGGCGGTATCGAAACCCGCAGCCTGCAGGTCGTCGAAGTCAAACGGGGGATCGGCTTCCCGCACGCCAAGCCGGCCCTGCGGATACGGCGAGAACGAAAGTTTCCCGACGGGAAGCGCACCAACGAGACCGTCCTGGCGATCACCGACCTGACGTGGCATCAGATCACGCCGGGCCAACTGGCCGAAGCGGTTCGCGCCCACTGGGGCACCGAGAACCGGCCGCACTGGGTCCGCGACGTCACCTTCGGCGAGGACCACTCCCAGGTCCGCACCGGCAACGCACCCACCGCGATGGCAGGCCTGCGCATCTTCGCCATCGCCCTGCACCGCCGCCACGGAACGCCCAACATCGCCCAAGGCTGCCGAACCCTGTCCCGCCATCCTGCCCGCGTCTCTCTCGAAGGATCACGCGGTGGACGCCTCACATCCGGCTACGCCACGCGGTGCTCGTCACGGCCCTGCTGGCGTCCTACACCACTCTGCGGGACGCCACTCCGGCCCGGCCGGTGGTGAAGCAGCGTGAGGAGCAACCCGCGATAGGACCATGAGCAGCCCCACGGGGTCAGGCTCGTCGCTGGACCAACGGTCGGCTCCCGCCGAACACCCCGTCCTGCGGTAACCAACCCACGCATATCAGAGTGACCACGCGTCGATCACAGACACGCGGCCCCACCGACCCCAGCCGAGAGCGCGAAGCGGCGCCCGAGACGACGGTCCCGGGCGCCGCTTCACCATGCCCACTTGACAATCTCGCCTACATGTCAGTCCTCGTCGTCCTCTTTGTCAGTTTCGCGCGTGACTGGGGTGCTGTCGTCGCCGATCTTGGGCTTGGCGAGATCGTCGTACTCGTAGTTCATGCCCTTGTCACTGCCGGACTGGCCTTCGCCCTTGGTGCCACGGACCCAGACCGGGTCGGGCTTCGTGAACTGCAGCTTCGGCTCGCCGGACAGGGCGCCGTCCATGGCCTGCTTCCAAATCGGGCCGGGAACCTGGGAACCGGTGACGAACTCGTAGTACTGGCCACCGATGGTCATGTTGCCCATCTTGAAGTTGTAGTTCTCCGGGTCGCCCACCCAGACCGACATGGACAGTTGCGGCGTGATGCCGGAGTACCAGACCGCGACGTTGCCGTTGGTCGTACCGGTCTTCCCGCCCGCCTGCCGGTTGTCGTTCAGGCGCATCGGGTTTCCGTAGCCGCCTGGCTCCATGACCGCGCGGAGCAGTTCTACCCCGACGTCGGCGACCTCGGGCTTGATGGCCTGGACGCAGTTGGCCGACGGGACGGGCAGCGACTTGCCGTCCCGGCCGATCATCGACTCGATGCCGATCGGGTCGCAGCGCTTGCCGCGCGCCGCGATCGTGGCGTACGAGTTGGCCACGGTCAGCGGCGAGACCTCGTTGATGCCGAGGGTGTAGGGCAGGAACTCGTGCTGCGGCTTGCCGTCGGCGCGGTGGATGCCCGCCGCGGTGGCCATCTGCACCGTGTCGCAGAGCCCGACGATCTCCTCGAGCTGGGCGTAGTAGGTGTTGACCGAACGGCGCAGCGCCTGACGCTGCGTGATGGCGCCGAACTTTCCATCGGTACTGCGGTCGGTGAAGTTCTTCGGGTTCCAACCGTCCGCCGGGACACGCTTGCCCTCGCAGTTGCGCTGTGCGGAGAAGCCACCCATGCGATATGGCGAGACGAGCTTGTACTCGGTGCCGTACCCCTCGTTGATCGCCGCAAGCGAGGTGAAGATCTTGTGCGTCGAACCGTCCTGGAAGCCGCGCGAGCCACCGTACTTGAAGTCGGTCGCGTAGTTGACGGTCGTTTGACCCTTGTTGCCGCCGTACTCGCGGCTGAGAGCCATCGCGCGGACCTTGCCGGTGCCGGGCTCGACGGCGGCGAGCGCGGCGGCCACTTTGTCCGTCGGGTTGGTCTTGTCCCGGATGGCGCGGTCGGCGGCCTTCTGGGCCTTCAGGTCGAGCGTGGTGCGGATGGTCAGACCGCCGCGGGCCAGCAGGTCCGCGCGGTCCTGCTCGTCGGCGCCGAACACCGGGTCGTTCAGCACGACGCGGGTGATGTAGTCGCAGAAGAACGGGACGACGGAGTTCGTGCAGCCGGAGTAGCTCGGCGAGACGCGCAGGCCCAGGTCCTCGGACTTGGCCTTGAGCATCTGGTCCTCGGAGATGAACGCGTAGTCGCGCATCTTCGACAGCACCACGTCCCGGCGGACCTTGGCGTCCTCCGGGTTGCGGGTGGCGTCCCACTTGCCCGGGCTCTGCACGGTGCCGGCGAGCATCGCGGCCTCGGTGAGCGTCAGGGCGTTCGCGCTCTTGGAGAAGTACCGACGCGAGGCCGCCTCGATGCCGTAGGCGCCGGAGCCGAAGTAGGCGATGTTGAGGTAGGCCTCGAGGATCTGGTCCTTGGTCATGCGCTTTTCGATTTCCAGGGCGTACTTCAGCTCCTGGACCTTGCGCTTGATCGTCCGCTCGCGCGCCTTGGCGATCTTGTCCGGGTCGCCGTCGGAGAGCTGGATCAGCAGGTTCTTGACGTACTGCTGCGTCAGCGTCGAGCCACCCTGCTGGTTGCCGTCGCCGCTCTGGTTGTTCACCAGGGCGCGCAGGGTGCCCTTGGGGTCCACGCCGCCGTGCTCGTAGAAGCGGTTGTCCTCGATGGCCAGCAGGGCCTGCTTCATGATCGGCGCGATCTGGTCCAGCTTCACGTTGACGCGGTTCTCGTCGAAGAAGCGGGCGATCTGCGTCCCGTCGCTGGCGAGCAGGACCGAGGCCTGCGCCGGCGGGATGGTCTGAATGTCGGAGGGCAGCGACTGGAAGTCGTCGGTCAGGGCCTTCGCGGCCACGGCGCCGGTGCCGACCAGCGGAAGCATGATGCCCGCCACCAGGGCGCCGGACAGCGCGCAGGCGCCGACGAAGCCGCCGACGTACCGGTACTTGCTGGTCTCCTTGGTCGGCTGGCCGAACGTGCCCAGCGCAGGAGTGATGACTACTGGCGCGGACTCGTCCCCGGAGTCACGCCGCCCCCACGGTCTCTTCATAAGGAGAAAGAGTAGGCGCCTTAGCGTCCGTATCGAGGGCCTTCACGCAACAGTGACCATGCCTATCCCGAACTGCGGTGGACTTGATGTCCGGTATGCCTGGAATTGGCGTCGCCTACACGGGCCAAGGGGGCTCACAGCCCCCCGGGAGCGCGGTCATCGTAAACGCGAAACGCGGCGACGGAGGCAGAACCGAAGGGAACCAACCGGTCTCCCGATGCGTCCAAGCCGCACGAACACAGTGGCACGTGAACCCAAAGCACCGATAGCTGCGTATCGGTAAGGGTTCCGTCCCCGGATCGGCCCGCCGGCCGATCGCGTTCGGCGCAAGCGACCCGGGCCCGTCCGGTGTCGTTCGGGGTCTGGGGAGAGGCGCGTCAACAATGTGGGACAACGATTGGGCAACTCGAGCTCGCTGCCGCAAGACGGCTCCGGATGAGCTGTTCGTGCAGGGGGCTGCACAGAACCGCGCCAAGACCGTGTGCATGGGGTGCCCGGTCCGTACGGAGTGCCTGGCGGACGCGCTCGACCACCGCGTCGAGTTCGGCGTCTGGGGCGGCATGACCGAGCGTGAGCGGCGTGCACTGCTGCGCCGTCGGCCGAACGTCACCTCGTGGCGCGGTCTGCTCGAGACCGCTCGCGACGACGCCATTGCCGCGCATCACGCCGGATTGCCCGAGGCGATGTAGCTCAGGCGAACTTTCCGACGAGCCTTCGACTCCTGCCGGGGTCGGGGCTCGTCGGCGTTTTTCGCTGCGCCCCTCGCGAATGCCCCATTCGCGGACAATTCCCGCGAGTCGCAATTCGCCGAATGGCCGCGAAGAAATGGCGAATGTCCAAGAATGTCCGAATTCGTCCCACCATTGGTGGGCTTGCGGTCAATTCCTGGGACGGGTGGGACTAGAGGTGTCCGGCGAGTTCGGTGCCGATCACCCGTAGGCCGTCGAGGTCGTGGACGTCGGCCGCCTGTGCGCCGACCTCGGTGACCCGCACGGCGGGGTGGGCGGAACTGAAGCTCTCGGTGAAGCCCTCCTCGCGTGCGATGACCTGCATTCGGTCCGCGTGCAGGCGCAGCAGCGCCGCGGACAGCGTGGCGTCGGCCTCCTTCGCGGTGTCGAGGTCCTCGGCCGCGGCCAGGGCCCGCTCGGCCGACAGCGCGGAGGCCGCCGAGCGGTGCACCCGGTTCAGCACCAGGCCGGCGAGTGGCATGTTCTCCGCGGACAGTCGCTCGACGAAGTAGGACGCCTCCCGCAGCGCGTCCCGCTCCGGGGCGGCGATGACCAGGAACCGCGTCTCGGGGTTCTTCAGCAGCTTGTAGGTCTGGTCCGCGCGCTCGCGGAAGCCGCCGAACATCGTGTCCAGCGCCGCGATGAACGCGGACACGTCCTTGAGCAGTTGGGCGCCGAGGACCTTGGTGACGACGCTGGTCACGACGTTGAATCCGACGCTCACGACCTTCAGGTAGGCCTTGCCGCCCGCCTTGGCCGGGGCCATCAGGATCTTGATCGCCCGCCCGTCGAGGAAGGACCCGAGGCGTTTGGGGGCGTCGAGGAAGTCCAGGGCGCTGCGGCTCGGGGGAGTGTCGACCACGATCAGGTCCCACTCGCCGGTCTTGCGCAGCTGCCCGAGCTTTTCCATCGCCATGTACTCCTGCGTCCCGGCCATGGACGAGGACAGCGATTGGTAGAACGGGTTGGCCAGGATCGCCTCGGCCCGGCCGGGTTCGGAGTGCGCCTCGACGATCTCGTCGAAGGTGCGCTTCATGTCCAGCATCATCGCGTGCAGGCTTCCGCCGCCGCTCCGGTCGATCCCGGCCACCGGACGAGGGGTGTTGTCCAGTTCGGCCAGGCCCATCGACTGCGCCAGCCGTCGGGCCGGGTCGATCGTCAGCACGACGACGTTGCGCCCGCGCTCGGCCGCGCGCACCGCGAGCGCCGCGGCGGTCGTCGTCTTCCCGACGCCTCCGGACCCGCAGCACACGACGATCCGCACGGCGCGGTCGTCCAGCAGTGCGTCGACGGCGATCGGCTCGGTCGGCCGGCTCATCGCGCACCGCCCCTGCCCGCGCTGCGGACGTCCGACCGCCCGGGGCCCATGGGCCACCTTTGGTCGGACGTTCCGGGCACGCGCTGCGGACGTCCGACCAGAGAAGGCCCATGGGCCACCCTCGGTCGGACGCAACGGAGGGTGGGGCGAGGGGTCATCGGGTCACGCCCTGTTCGCGGAGCTCCTCGGCGAGGCGGTAGAGGCCGCCGAGGTCGACGCCCTGGGGAAGGGCCGGGATCTCGTAGACGGGGCGACCGGTGGAGTTGAGTTCCTCGCGCTCGCGGGCCTCGATGCCGACGCGGATCGCGTGCTCGGCGGCTTCGGCGAGCAGGCCGTCGAGGACCGCGCCGTTGGCCGGGAGCTTGACGCCCTTGAGCGTTGCGGCGATCGCGGCGCGGTCGAGGATGCCCTTCTCGGCGGCGGCGAGGTCGGCGTCGGACAGCGCCGGGCGACGGACCTGGTTCACGATCACCGCGCCGACCGGCAGACCGATCTCGGCGACCTCCCGGATGCCGTCGAGCGTCTCCTGCACGGGCATCTCCTCCAGCACGGTCACGAAGTGCACCGCGGTGCGCTCGGAGCGCAGCAGCCGCATGATCGCCTCGGCCTGCTTGTGCACCGGGCCGCCCTTGGCGAGCCCGGAGACCTCGGAGTTGATGTTGAGGAACTGCGCGATGCGCCCGGTCGGCGGCGCGTCCATGACCAGGGCGTCGTAGGTGGGGCGGTTGCCGCGCCGCGGGCCGACGGACTCGTAGGCCTTGCCGGTCAGCAGCACGTCGCGAAGGCCGGGCGCGATGGTGGTCACGAAGTCGATGAACCCGAGCTTGCGCAGGGCTCGGCCCGCGCGGCCGAGTTTGTAGAACATCTCGAGGTACTCCAGCAGCGCCTCTTCGGCGTCGATCGGGAGTGCGTAGACCTCTCCGCCCTCGGGCGCGACGGCGATCCGCCGCTCCTCGTAGGGCAGCGGTGGCACGTCGAAGAGCTGGGCGATGCCGCCGCGACCCTCGACCTCGACGAGGAGTACCCGGCCGCCCTTCGCCGCGAGCGCCATGGCCAAAGCGGCGGCGACGGTCGTCTTGCCCGTGCCGCCCTTGCCGGTGACGACGTGCAATTCGACCCCGGACCAGGGCGCGACGGGCTTGGCGGCAGGCACCACCGCAGCGTAGCCGGCCCGAGCCGCTCCCTGCTCCGGGCGTGGCCCGGCGCTCATGGGCTGCTCCGGGCGTGGCCCGGCGCTCATGGGCTGCTCCGGGCGTGGCCCGGCGCTCATGGATGAGCTGGGGCCCGCGGGAACTGGGACAGATCGGGCGGGGGTGTGGGCCTGGGCTCATGGATGAGCTGGGGCCCGCGGGAACTGGGACAAATCGGGCGGGGGTGTGGGCCTGGGCTCATGGATGAGCTGGGGCCCGCGGGAACTGGGACAAATCGGGCGGGGGTGTGGGCCTGGGCTCATGGATGAGCTGGGGCCCGCGGGACCTGGGACAAAGC
>JBQTIB010000196.1:0-23150 GCA_052389435.1 Sporichthyaceae bacterium
TCGGCCACTGTCGAGGCCTTCCGGAGTCAGGTTGCTTGGTCGCTCCTGATCTTGGAAGGCCTCGTCCCGTTCCCGGGCTCAGGCCGCTACCGCGAGTCGCTCACCCCCACCGCAGGTCGGAAGAGCCGGTTTGACGGCTCAGCCGACTGACTAGAGCTCGGTTCTTGCAGTGCAGTGAAGCTGTTCGGCGGAACAGGACTCGAGTCGGACAGGCCTCGTGCGAGCTCTCGTTGTTGACCAAGTCGACCCATTTGAAGGTCTCGATCATCTCGACGTGCTCGACTCCGCGCCACGGGCCCTTGGGGGCGGATGAGCTCTGTCGTGTAGAGCCGATCTGGGACTCGGCCAGGGCCTTGTCATACGCCTCGGTCGGTTCCGTCGGCTCCGTGCGGCGAGCGCCTCACCGACCAGTCTCAACGTCCAGCACCGGGTGCAGTGCTGTTGGACGCTGAGGCATCCTTGCGGCCAAGGCGGATGCGGCGAGCCTGTCGGACTCCGGGAGCCATGCCGAGTAGACGCGCAGGGTTGTCGATCCACCTCCGCCGTGTCCGAGGCGGCCGGCGACGGTGCGCGGGTCCACGCCAGCGCCGATCAACTCAGTGGCCGAGTAGTGACGCAGGGCGTGGAAGTGGGTCGTGATGCCGAGGCGCTTCGCCATCCGGCCGTAGCGCTGCGTCACTCCGTCCGGACGCACCGCACGGCCACTGTCGGGGTCGTTGCTGAACACGAAGGCCGACGGCTCGAGTTCCACTCCAAGTTGGCGGCATCGTTCGGCACCTCGTTCATGATGCTCCGTCAGAACTGCAACAGTCTCGGGGTCGAGGCTCAGCACGCGACGCTGGTGAGTCTTGGTTTCCTTCTCCCACGTAGTGCCGCCGATCTGCCCAACGCTCCGACCAATCGTCACCGAGCCTCGTTCCAGGTCGATGTCGGACCACCGAAGGGCCGCCAGTTCACCGCGACGAGCGCCGGTCGTCATCGCCAGCCAGATCAAAGCACCCCAGTCTGGGTCTTCGAACGCGTTGGTCACAATCACCGCCGCCTCGGTTGGGGTCGGCGGCGAGGGATCGGGCGTAGAGATGGTGGGCGGCTCGACGAACGAGATGGGGTTGATGGCGATCCACTGCCAGCGCACCGCCCGGTTCAGGGAGCTCTTCAGGATCGAGTGCACGACGCGGATGCTTCCGGACGACAGCGGCGTGCACACGTGATCCCGGCACTGGCGACGGCATGCTTCGCACTGCTTCGGACGAGCCGGAACGCAAGCCGCTCCCCTGTGCTCGTCGCACACGTGCTCGCCAGCGGTGCGGTGCTCCAGGTAGGCGCGGCCGCGGCAGTGTTCCCGGCAGCGGCGCAGCTGGACGTAGAGCGAGTCGATGATCTCTGCGTTGAGCTTGCCGACCGGCAGCGTGCCGACGGTCGGCCGCAGATGCTTTTCGATTTTGCCGATGTAGCCGTTGCGCGTGGACTGTTCGACGTCGATCACTTCCAGCCATCGGTCGAACAGCTGGTCCATCGTCTGACCGGTCTTGGGGTTGCGTCGCTCGTCCACTTGGTTGACCAGCCGGGTCCGGACCCGCTCGGCTTCTCGGCGAGCTTCGCGCTCGGTGATGCCTCGGACGGAGACAAGCTCGGTGACCTCGTGGCGTTTGCCCGTGACCGGGTCGTAGCCGGTGAAGACCTTCACCCGCAGGTTGCCGCTGGGCAGTCGCTCGATCACGCCGCGAGGCCGCACCGACTTGCTGAAGGACCCCCTCGCGGATGCACGCGACGCGCTCATGGATCCACGGTAAATCAGTTGGATCCACATTTGGATCCACGTCGAGCTATCGGAGCCGCTGGCTCCGGGCTTCCAAGGCTTTGAGCTGCTCTTTTGTGGAGCCGCCTCGGGGAATCGAACCCCGGACCTACGCATTACGAGTGCGTCGCTCTAACCGACTGAGCTAAGGCGGCGTGCGGGCACAGACCTCGTCCCCGCCTCGGCAGATCTTAGGGGAAGGCGGGGGTCGCTCGCCGACCGGCTGGGTGCAAACGAACGCCCTCGGCAACTGGCCGGTAGCTCGCATCGGACTTTGCGGACAGACTGGGCATCTCGTCCTGGGCGCTCGACGGCGCGCACCCCGGCACTGTGCCACCGCCCGGAGGACAGCCGCCCATGCCCCGCACCCTCTCCCGCCGACCTCGACGCCTGGCTCCGGCCGTGCTCGTCGCCACGTCGCTGCTGCTCGCCGGCTGCGGCTCGCGGCTGAGCGCCGAGGAGCTGCGTCCGGCGGGCGCCGCGACGGTCTCGCTGGACCAGGCCTCTCGCGACGCCCTGAAGTCGCTCGCGTCGCCCGCGGGCCCGGCGGCGCAGAAGCCCTCGACGACCGGCGGCAGCGCGGTGCAGTCCGACGCGCCCGCGGCCACGACGCCGCGCGCCTCGCCGCGGGCCGGCAACGCCTCGGTCACCGCCACCGGAGGCGCCGCCGCCGCGACCGGTACTTCGGCCGGTCGGACCGCGGCGACGACGGCGGCGCCCGCTGCCGTGGCCACGACCGCCCGGACCTGCACCGGCCGGGAGGCGCCGATCTCGCTCGGCCAGGTGGGGACGTTCAGCGGCGTGGGCGGCGCGATCACGGCCAGCGCGCGTACGGCCCTGGCGGTGTGGGCGAAGGCGGTCAACGACCGCGGCGGCATCGCCTGCCACCCCGTCACGCTGACGGTGATCGACGACGGCATGGACCCGGCCAAGACCTCGGCGGCGGTCGCGACGCTGGTGTCCAAGCATCGCGTGGTCGCCCTCGTCGGCACGGTGGCCCCCGCCACCCTCAACGGTCTGCTCGACGGGGTGGAGAAGGCCCGCATCCCGGTGGTCGGCGGCGACGGCGTCGGCCGGGAGTGGAACGCCAACAGGTGGCTGTTTCCGCAGGGCTCGAGCTTCGAACCGGTCATCGAGGAACGGCTGCGCTACGCCGTCGGCATGGGCAAGGCCAAGATCGGCCTGCTCTACTGCGTCGAGGCCGGCGCCTGCACCGAGGTCGCGGAGGTCGCCCCGAAGCTGGCCAAGCAGGCGGGCGCCGAGATCGTGTCGAGCACGCCGGTCTCGATCACGCAGACCGACTTCACCGCGCAGTGCCAGAACGCGAAGAACGCCGGCGCACAGGCGCTGCTGCTCGGCGTCGACGGCTCCAGCATCGGCCGCGTCGCGCGTTCCTGCGCGTCGCTGGGCTACCGGCCGCTGCTCATCGCCAACGGTCTGCTGATCAGCGCGACCCAGGCCGCCGACCCCGGCATCCGCGCCAACCAGCTGCTGACCACCACCGCCAACGCGCCCTGGCTGAAGACGGACACCCCCGGCCAGCGGGAGTTCGCCGCGGCCATGGGCCGCTACGCCCCCACCGCCGGGCTCGACGCCGCGGCGATGGTCGCGTGGTCGGCCGGGAAACTCTTCGAGGCGGCCATCGCCCGGCTCGGCGCCGCCGCCGCAGGCTCGGTCACCACCCAGGACGTGCTCGCGGGGCTGGGCAAGATCCGAGGCGAAACCCTCGACGGGCTGGCGGCGCCGATCGCCTTCAGCCCCGGGCAGGAGGGTGCACCCGTCGTGGGGTGCGCGTTCGTCGAACTGCTGACAACGGAGGGCTGGACCGCCCCGGAGGGCAGCAAACCCGTGTGCGCCGCCAAGCGCCGGCCCTAGCCAGGAGCCTGGCCAGGGCCGTGGACGACCGCACCGACGGTGCGTCACATCGCGTCGTAGGCGCCCAGTGGATCCCAGTCGGGGTTGGCCAGCATCGCGTGCAGGGCCCGCCGCCGGACTCCCGCGTTGCCGCCGGCGAAGATCGGCAGCACGAGGGCGTCCTGCAGCAGTCCGTTGAGCGGATCCCGCAGGTCGTAGCTCTCCACGCCCACCACCCGCATCAGATCGGTGATCACGCGCACGGCGGTTTCGGAGGCGAAGACCTTCGCGTGGTGGGCGAGTTCGGGCGCTGCGGGCGAACCGGCGTCGGCGGCGCAGCAGGCCCGCCAGCCGATCGCGCGCACGGTTTCGATCGCCGTCTTGGCGTCGGCGAGCGCGTAGCCCACCGCCTGGTGGTCGAGGATCGGCACCGCGCCGCCGCGGTACTCGGTGCGGGCGAACTCGAGGGCGTGCGCGAAGGCGGTGCGCATCAGCGCGGCCGCGACGCTGGCCACCAGCGCCGAGGCGCCCAGGAAGCTCGCGCCCGCCAGCCGCAGCCCGCCGCCCTCCTCCCCGAGGACGTTCCCGACCGGAGCCCGCACGCCGGCGAGGGTGAACTCCGGGAGCAGGTGGGCCGGGTAGCCGGGCGAGTGGATCACCCGTTCCAGCCGCAGGTCGAACGGCTTCTCCACCGCGATCATCGAAATCCCGCGATCGGCGGGCGCGTCGGGATCGGTGCGGGCCACGACGCACAGCAGGTCGGCACCGGAGCCGTCCCAGCCGGTGGCGGGGACCCACTTCTTGGTTCCGGTGATCACCCAGTCGCCGCCGTCGCGAACGGCGCGGGTGCGCACGCCCTCCCCGGGCGGGTGCGAGGCGGCGTTCGCGCTGCCGCCCGGCTCGGTGGAGCAGAACCCCGCCAGCGGCGCACCGCCGGTCTCCAGGAACGGTGCGAGCAGACGCTTCTGCTGTTCGGGCGTGCCGCCGATCAGCACGGGCTGCAGGCCGAGCACGGTCGCGAACAGCGTCAGGGCGACGCTCGGGTTCTCGCCGTAGAACTCCTCGAGCAGCACCGCGGAGTCGATCAGACTCTCCGCGTCGCCGCCGACGGCCCGCGGCAGGCACGCCCGCAGGTAGCCGTCGGCGACGAGCCGTTCGTAGATCGGACGTGTGGCCGCGAAGCGTTCCTCGGGCGTCGGCAGGCCTTCGGCGTCGGCCCGGGCGTCGCGCAGCTCCCCGCGGGCGATCCGGCGCGCCCGCTCCCGCAGCTCGCGCTGCCCGGTCGTCAGTTCGAAGCTCATGCCCATGGCGAACCTCCCGAGGACAGTCCTACACCTCCGCGTCCCCGTGCCGCACTCCCCTTGGCCGCCGACCACCCGCCGCCCGAGGTGCCCCGGTTCCGAGCTCACCGGCGCCGTCATCTGACCCGGAGTGCGGCTAGACGATGACGCCGGGGTTCAGGATGCCCAGCGGGTCGAACGCCGCCTTGATGCGTGCGGTCAGGGCGAGCACGTCCTCGCCGACCTGGTCGATCAACCACGGTCGTTTGAGGGTGCCGACGCCGTGCTCGCCCGTGATGGTGCCGCCGAGGGAGATCGCGAGGTCCATGATCTCGCCGAAGGCCTGCTCCCCCGCGGCGATCGACGTCGGGTTCGTCGGGTCGACGATCAGCAGTGGGTGGGTGTTGCCGTCGCCGGCGTGCGCGATCAGCGCGATCTCGACCCCGTTCGCGGTGCCGATGCGGTGCACGCCGTCGACGAGGTCCGGCAGCCGCGGCAGCGGTACGCCGACGTCCTCGAGCAGCAGGCGCCCGCGCCGTTCGGCTGCCGGAATGGCGGTGCGGCGGGCGACGACGAACGCGGCGCCCTCCTCCGGGTCGGCGGTGGCGACCACCTCGGTGGCGCCGCACTTTTCGAAGATCTCGACCATCGCGGCGAGTTCGCGCTCGCCCGCCGCCCCTCCGGCGTCGGTCTGGGCCACCAGCAGGGCGGCGGCGGAGCGGTCCAGGCCCATCTTCAGTACGTCCTCCACCGCATTGATCGCGACCGAGTCCATGTCCTCCAGCATCGCCGGACGCATCGTCGAGGTGCCCGACAGGACCGCCGCAGTGGCGGCGGAGTCGGTGGCGAACATCGCGACGGCCGTCGCGGCCGGCGGCTGCGCGGGAAGCAGACGCAGCGTCACTTCCGTGACCACGCCGAGGATTCCCTCGCTGCCGACCATCAGCTTCACCAGCGAGAGTCCCGCGGTGTCCTTGAGCAGCACGCCGCCGAGCCGGATCGCAGTGCCGTCGGCCAGCACGACCTCCAACGCCAGGACGTAGTCCGAGGTCACGCCGTACTTGACGCAGCACAGACCGCCGGCGTTGGTGGCGACGTTCCCGCCGATCGAACAGATCTCGAACGAGGACGGGTCCGGCGGATACCAGAGCCCGGCCGCGGCGACGGCGGCCTTCACCTCGGCGTTGAGCAGGCCGGGCTGCACGACGGCGGTCCGCGTGACCGGGTCCACCGCGATCGAGCGCATTCGCTCGGTGCACAGCACGATCCCGTCCGAGCGTGCGGTGCTGCCGCCGGACAGCGAGGTGCCGGCGCCGCGGGTGATCACCGGCACCCGGTGGGCGCTGGCCCAGCGCAGCGCCGTCTGCACGTGGGCGGTGGACTCGGCGCGCACGACCGCCAGCGGCACTCCCGCGGCCGGGTCGAAGGCCCGGTCCATGCGGTACTTCTCGACTCGGTCCGCATCCGAGATCACCACCTCGGAGCCGAGCGCGGCGACCAGGTCGGCCACCGGCGTCAGCACGTGGTGCCCTCCGCCGGGGTTTCGCCGGTGAGGAAGTACCGGTCGACGGCCCTGTCGATGCAGCGGTTGCCGACGCCGTGCGCGATGTGGCCGTCGCCTTCCCGGGTCAGCAGGGTCCCGGACTCCAACTGCTCCGCGAGGTTGACCGACCACGTGTACGGCGTCGCCGGATCCTTCGTCGTGCCGATGACCAGGATCGGCGGCGCACCGGGCGCCGCCACCGGACCGGGCCGTCCCGTCGCGGGCACGGGCCAGAAGACGCAGGCCAGTGCGCTCCATCCGATGAACGGACCGAACAGCGGCGAGGCCGTCGTCAGCTCCGGGAGCAGTCCCTTCACCTCCTCGGCACTGGTGGGCCCGGGACGGTCGAGGCAGTTCACCGCGTTGATGACCTCGAACAGGTTGCCGTTGTACCTGCCGTTCGCGTCTCGTTCGAGGAAGGCATCGGCCATGTCCAGCATGGCGCTGCCGTCGCCCCGGTAGGCGGCCGCCATCGCCTGCCGCAGCTGCGGCCACAGCTGCTTGAGGTACATCGCGTAGGCGAGCGCGTAGGTGGCCATGGACTCGTTGAGCGCGCGCCCCGATCGAGTGCCGAGCGGGCGCGCGTCCAGGCGCTTGAGCAGTGCGGCCAGACGCGTGCGGACCTCGCCGTCGGACGTGCCGATCTCGCACGGCCTGTTCGCCACGCAGTCCTTCACGAACGCCGAGAAGGCGATCTCGAATCCCTGCGTCTGACCGAGGATCACCTCCTCTGCGCTCAACGCGGGGTCCACGACGCCGTCGAGGACCATGCGGGAGATCCGCGTCGGGAACAGTTGGGCGTAGGTGGCGCCGATCGAGGTCCCGTAGGAGTATCCGAGCCAGTTCAGCTTCTCGTCGCCGAGCAGGTCGCGCAGCAGGTCGACGTCCCGCACGACCGACACCGTGTCCACGTGCGCCAGCAGTTCTCCGCCGCGGGCCTTGCACCCGGCGACGTAGGCCTGGTTCTGCTTGATCACCTCGGCGAGGTCTGCGGCGTCGTCCGGGGTCGGGTCGACGCCCAGATAGCGATCCATCTGACGGTCGGTCAGACAGTCGATGGGAGAGCTGGACCCGACGCCCCGCGGGTCGAATCCGACGACGTCGTACTCGGCACGCACGTCCGCAACGAACTTGTCCGCGGTCTGCGCCGTGTAGAGCGTGCCGGCGCCGCCGGGACCACCCGGATTGAGAATGATCGAGCCGGTCCGCCGGCCGGTCGCGCGCACCCGATTGACCGCCAGGTCGATGGTGTCCCCGTCCGGGTCGGCCCAGTCGATCGGCGTCTCGACCTCGGTGCACTCCAGGCCGGTGTCGCAGGGCCGCCAGGTGAGCTTCTGGTCGTAGAACTTGGCAAGGTCCGGGTCGGTTGCGGGGTCCTGCACCAAGGCGCCGGCGGGCGTCGGGGTCGAGGATGCCGACGGCGTCTGGCTCGCAACGGCCGCGGGGGGCGGCGGGGCCGCGTCGGGCTCGGCGTCGGAGCCGCCGCAGGCGGCGAGTACCGACAGGGCCGCGGCCGTCGCCGTCGCGCGGGCGAGGCGGTGACGAGGTGGATCTAGGAGCATGTGGTCCCGTCCTTCGGCGCGGTGCCAGCGAGCAGGTACCGGTCGACGGCTGCGTCGATGCACCTGTTCCCGCGACCGTAACCGGTGTGGCCGTCCCCGGTGCGCGTCAACAGCACTCCGGATTCGAGTTGTGCCGCAAGCGCCTTCGCCCACGCGTACGGAGTCGCCGGATCGTGCGTGGTGCCGACGACGAGGATCGGCGCCGCGCCGGGCGCGCGGACCACTCCGCTGGCCGGCGCCGGGTCGGCGTCCGGCAGGTGGGCGCAGGCCACGCCCGCCCACGCGATCTGCGGTCCGAACACGCGGGAGGCGGCGGTCAGGGCGGGCAGGGCCGCGCGGGCGAGGTCGGAACTCTCCTCGCCGGGATGGTGGTCCAGACAGTTCACGACGTAGTTGGCCTCGTTCGCGTTGTTCTCGAACGTGCCGGCGCCGGAACGGAAGAAGTACCGGTCGGCCAAGGTCAGCAGTTCGCGCCCGTCGCCGTCGAGGGCGGCGTCGATCGCCGCGAGTCCGGAGTCCCACAGCGCGGGGGAGTACAGGACGTAGGCGATGCCCGCGAGCGCGTCGGACTCGGTGAGTTCGCGGGCACCGACTCTCAGCGGCTCGGCGTCGAGATCGGCGAGCAGCGCCACGATCTCCTCCGAGATCCGCGTGGCGGAGTCGCCCAGCGGGCAGTCCTCGCGCAGGCAGTAGGCCGCGAGCCGGTCCAGCACCGCCTGGAAGGACACCGCCTCGGTCCGCAGCAGTTCCGCGCCGGGCAGGGACGGATCGAGCGCGCCGTCGAGCACCAGTCGCCCGACCCGGCTCGGGAACAGGCCGGCGTAGAACGCGCCGAGGTAGCTGCCGTAGGAGAAGCCGAGGTAGGTCAGCTTCTCCTCGCCGAGGACGGCGCGCAGCACGTCGAGGTCGCGCGCGACCTCGCGCGTGCCCATGTGCTGGATCAACTCCCCGGACTGGGACCGGCAGCCGTCGGCGAAGGTCCGGGCGGCGGCGGTCAGCGCCGCGACCTCGGCGTCGTCGTCCGGGGTCGGATCCGCGGTCAGAAAGTCGTCGAGTTCGCCTGCCGGCAGACAGCGGACGGGCGAACTGGCTCCGACCCCGCGCGGGTCGAAGCCGACGATGTCGTAGCGGTCGAGCAGCGCCGGGCTGAACGCGTCGTCGACGGACCGGACCAGGTCGACGCCCGAGGAGCCGGGACCGCCCGGGTTGATGAACAGCGACCCGATCCGCGCCTCCGGCCGCTGCGCCGCATGCCGCATCAGCGCGAGTTGAATGCGGGGCCCTTCGGGCTTGGCCCAGTTCACCGGCACGTCGACCTTCGCGCAGGTGTACGCACCTTCGCAGGGCTGCCACTGGGGCAGCTGGGTGTAGAACGCGGCCAGCGCCGGATCGGCGGCGGGTTCCAGGGTCGGCGCCGTCACCGCCGGCGGGCCCGCCCAGTGGCTCGGCTCCGGGCCCGGCGCCGCCGCCGAGCTCCCCCCGCAGCCGGCCAAGAGGACCGCACCCGCGGCCAGCGCAACCGCGGACTTCACCTCGACGCCCTCACCGCAGCGCCAGATTCATCGTCTCGATGGTCAGCAGCGGGTGCGCCGCGGCGCCGAGCGCCTCCCGCGCCGCGAGCACGGCCTCGATCCGACGCAGCGTCAGTTCCGGGGTGCCGGCGGCGGCGAGCTCCTCCACCGCCTCGGCGCGGTCCGGGTGCACGGGGGCGACGACGGCGCCGAGCTGACGGGCCAGCACGTCGCGGTAGAACGCGACGAGGTCGACCAGCGCGATGTCCAACCCGTCGCGCTGCGCGCGGGTGGTCCGGGCCTTCTGCTTCTTCTCCAGCTCCTTCAGGGCCGCGGCCGCGCCCGGCGGCTGCTTGTCCCGCGGACCGCCGAGGCCGAGCGCGGCCCGGACCTGCTCGGTCTCGGCCGCGTTGATCGCCTCGGCGGCGGCGGAGACGTCGGCCTTGACCGTCGACAGCAGCTTGTCCGCGGCGGCCAGGGCACCGGGCACGTTCCGCAGCCGGGTGGGCACGTCCAGCACCGCCGCGCGCCGCTCGCGGGCGACGGAGTCGTTGGCCAGCCTTCGCGCCCGGCCGATGTGGCCCTGCGAGGCCGCGGCCGCGAGCGTTGCGAGTCCGTCCGGCACGCCCTCCGAGCGGAGCAGGTCGGCGACGTCCGCAACGGCGGGGGTCACCAGGTGCAGGGACCGGCAGCGGGAGCGGATGGTCGCCAGCACGTCCTCCGCGGACGGCGCACACAGCACCCACACCGTCCGGGACGAGGGTTCCTCGACCGACTTCAGCAGGGCGTTCGCGGCCGACTCGCTGAGCCGGTCGGCGTCTTCGACCACCACGATCTGCCAGCGGCCGCCGGCCGGGGACAGCGCCGCCGTGAGCACGAGCCTGCGGATCTCCAGGACGCCGATGCTGAGCTGGTCGGTGGCGACGACCTTCACGTCGGCGTGGGTTCCCCGCGTCACCGTGTGACACTCCGCGCACTCCCCGCAGCCCAGGCTTCGGCACTGCAGCGCGGCGGCGAAGGCCCGCGCCGCCGTGGACCGCCCGGACCCGGGAGGACCGGTGATTAACCACGCGTGGGTCATGGCGTCGTTGCCGGTCGAGGAGCCGTCCAGGCGGGCCGCCGCCGACGCCGCGGCGGCCGAGAGGACGCCGACGGCGTGGGACTGACCCACCAGGGCCTTCCACACGCTCATGACCGCACCACCGAGTCCCCCGTCGCTGTTTCGCCAAACGACTGGGCCTGGCCCGACGTTCCGGACCCGTGCGGCGGGTCGGGCAGTTCGCCCCCCACCCGGGTGAGGACCTCGAGCGCGATCGCGGCCGGCGGGAGATCCGCGTCGAGCACCAGGTAACGCTTCGGGTCCCGGCCGGCGAGGTCCAGGAAGCCCTGGCGCACCCGCCGGTGGAACTCGACGGACTCGGACTCCATCCGGTCCTGGGGTCCCGCACGGCGAGCGGAGGCGACCTGCGGATCGACGTCGAGCAGCACGGTCAGGTGCGGTTGCAGGCCCTGCGTCGCCCAGCGGGACAGGCGCTCCACCTCCGCGGGCGCGAGGTCGCGGCCGGCGCCCTGATAGGCGATGGAGGAGTCGACGTACCGGTCGGTGACCACGACCGCACCCCGGTGCAGGGCGGGGCGAATCACGCGCTCGACGTGATCGGCTCGGTCGGCGGCGAACATCAGCGCCTCCGCTCGCGGCGAGGGCGCCTGGTCTCCGACGTCCAGCAGTGCCGCGCGCAGGCGCTTGCCGAGGTCCGTCGCGCCGGGTTCGCGGGTGACGACGACTTCGTGGCCATTCTCCCGCAGCCACTGCGCGAGCCGTTCGACCTGCGTGGACTTCCCTGCGCCGTCGCCGCCCTCGAAGGCGAGGAAGTAGCCGGTGTGGATGGGGTCGGGCTCGGGGTCTTCGTGGCGCAGCGTGGCGAGCACGTCTCTCCAGAGTGGAATGCCGGCGCGATCGTCCATCTGCCGGTAGGCGAGCACCCCGACGAGGATCGCGATCAGTCCGGCGCCGGCGAATACGAAGGCCGCGCCACTGTAGGTGACCGCGACGTCTTCGGTGGGACGGAAGGTCTGGTCGTGGATGTTCGCCGACAGCAGGGGCGCCACGGCGAGGGTGGCCACGAGGGTCAGGCGGGCCAGGGACTGCACGAACGCGAACGTGCGACCGCGCAGTTCGTCGGAGACCTCGAGGCCGATGAGCGTCTGCCCGCTGATCCACGCGGTGCCGCAGGCGGTGCCGAGCACGACGGTCAGCAGCGCCACGACGGGCAGGTTCGGCACGGCGGCCATGGTCGTCAGGGTCAGCCCGGCTGCGACCACGGCGGCTCCGGCCATCCGCCGCCTGCTGACTCCGCGCAGCACCTTCGGGCCGAGGAGCATGCCGAGGCCGAGGCCGAGGAACACGCTGCCGAACAGCAGGCCGTACCCGGGGTTGCCGGCGCCGAGCCCGCGGACGAACGTCGGCGCGAGGCCGACGACGCTGCCGGCGGCCGCGAAGGCGGCGAGCATGCCGAGCACGAGACCGCGGATCAGCGGGTTCCCGCCGACGAACTTCCAGCCCTCGAGCAGGGTCCGCAACGGGTGCTCGGTCTGCACGCTTTCGCGGGCGGTGGTCGGGATCGCGAGCGACCAGATGGTCAGCGCACTGACCAGGAAGGTCACGGCGTTGAGCCACAGCGCGAGCGCGGCGGAGTTGTCGACGAAGAAGGTGTACCGGGCGCCGAGCACGCCGCTGATCAGGGAGAGCAGCGTGAACAGGGCGGCGGCAAGCGGTGCGGACCCGTAGGCGGTGACGAGGCTGAGCTGGTTTGCGGACTGCAGCCGGTTCGGCGGCACGAGGTTGGGGACCGTGGCCTCCTTGGCCGGGATCCAGAACAGGCTCAGCACCTCGATCAGGAACGTCGCGACCAGCAGCCACCACATCGTGCCGACGATGGGAATCGAGACGAACAGCGCGGCACGACCGAGGTCGGTGACGACCATCGTGGCCTTGCGATCGAGCCGGTCGGCGATGACGCCCGCGATCGGCGCGAAGATCAGCGCCGGCAGCAGGCGCAGGATGAACACGCCCGCGACGGCGTAGTTGGCCTCGGCGGAGGAGTCGGAGGTCAGCGCCGCGGCCATGGCGGTGGTGGCCAGCAGACCGAGCCAGTCCCCCAGGCTGGACAGGGACAGCGAGTACCACAGCCGCCGGAAGGCGGGCTCGGCCAACGCCGCCCGCACGTTCTCGTCGGCCGCTGCCCTGCTCACCGTTTCAGCCTATTCGGCCTCGCCGACAGGACTACTCCTGCGCGGAGTCGGAGTCCTCGGCGGCGAGCTTCGGGGCGGCCTTCTTCGCCGCCGTCGTCTTCTTCGCCGCGGTCTTCTTGGCCGCCGTCTTCTTCGCCGTGGTCTTCGTCGCCGTGGTCTTCTTCGCGGCGGCCTTCTTGGCCGGGGCGGCCTTCTTCGCCGCCTTCTTCGCGGTCTTCTTGGCCGGGCCGCGGGCGCGGCGGTCGGCGAGCAGTTCCATCGCGCGCTCGTCGGTCAGGGTTTCGACGTCGTCGCCCTTGCGCAGGCTCGCGTTGGTTTCCCCGTCGGTCACATACGGGCCGAACCGGCCGTCCTTGACGACCATCTTCGCGCCGCTGACCGCGTCGACGCCGAGTTCCTTCAGCGGCGGAGCGGCGGCCGCGCGGCCGCGGGCCTTGGGCTGCGCGATGATCGCGAGCGCCTCCTCCAGCCCGATGGTGAGCAGCTGCTCCTCGGCGGTGAGCGAGCGGGTTTCGGAGCCCTTCTTCACGTACGGGCCGTATCGGCCGTTGCTCGCGAGCACCGGCTCGCCGTCGACCTCGCCGAGGGTGCGGGGCAGGGTCAGCAGCGCCATCGCGTCGTCGATGGTGATGGACTCGAGGTCCATCGCCTTGAACAGCGACGCGGTGCGCGGCTTCTCCTTCTCCTTGACGTCCTCTGGCAGCACCTCGGTGACGTACGGGCCGTACCGGCCGTTGCGCGCGACGACGGTCAGCCCCGAGCTCGGGCTGATGCCGAGCACGCGGTCCTCCGAGGGCGCCGCGATGAGCTCCCGCGCGCGTTCGACGGTCAGCTCGTCGGGGGGCATGTCGTCGGGGACGTTGCCGCGCTCGAGCACCCCGTCGACCTCGCGCTCGAGGTACGGGCCGAACTTGCCGACGCGCAGCACGATGCCCTCGCCGATCGGGATCGAGTTCACCTGCCGGGCGTCGATGTCCCCGATGTGCTCGGAGACGAGCTTCTTCAGGCCGACGTTGGTGCCGGAGCCCTCGGCCTCGTCCGGAGCGCCGAAGTAGAACCGGGACAGCCAGTCGACCATCTGCGCTTCGCCGTTGGCGATGTCGTCGAGCTTGTCCTCCATGCGCGCGGTGAACTCGTAGTCCACCAGGTGCGGGAAGTGCTGCTCGAGCAGGCCGACCACGGAGAACGCGAGCCAGGCGGGCACCAGCGCGGTGCCCTTCTTGAACACGTACCCGCGGTCCAGGATCGTGCCGATGATCAAGGCGTAGGTCGACGGGCGGCCGATGTCGCGCTGTTCGAGTTCGGCGACCAGGGAGGCCTCGGTGTAGCGGGCCGGGGCGCGGGTCTCGTGCGGCTCGGCCTCGAGCGCGGCGACGGTCAGTGGGTCGTTCTCGGTCACCTGCGGCAGCCGGGACTCGCGGTCGTCGAGTTCGGCGTCCGGGTCGTCGGCGCCTTCCACGTAGGCCTTCAGGAAGCCGTGGAAGGTGATGACCTTGCCGGAGGCGGCGAACTCGGCGTCCTCGCCTGCGGTGGAGGTGCCGCCGATGCGGATGGACACCGACTGCCCGGCGGCGTCCTTCATCTGCGAGGCGACCGTGCGCATCCAGACGAGTTCGTAGAGCCGGAACTCATCGCCCGACAGGCCCGTCTGAGCCGGGGTCATGAACGTCTCGCCGGCCGGGCGAATGGCCTCGTGGGCCTCCTGCGCGGTGCGCTGCTTGGAGGCGTAGACGCGCGGGGCGTCCGGGACGTGGTCCGCGCCGTAGAGCTGCGCGGCCTGGGTGCGCGCGGCGTTGATCGCCGTCTCCGACAGGGAGACGGAGTCGGTACGCATGTAGGTGATGTGGCCGTTCTCGTACAGCTTCTGCGCGACCTGCATGGTGCGCTTGGCGCCGAACCCGAGCTTGCGGGAGGCCTCCTGCTGCAGCGTGGTGGTTCTGAAGGGGGCGTACGGCTTTCTCGTGTACGGCTTGCGCTCGACGCGGCGGACGGTGAACGGCACGTTCCCGAGCCGGGCGGCCAGCGCGCCGGCGGCGGCCTCGTCGAGGTGCGCGGTCTCGCTGGGGTTCTTCAGCTCGCCGGTGGAGGAGAAGCTCGCGCCGGTCGCGACGCGCTTGCCGTCGAGCTGGACCAGGCGCGCGGTGAGGGTCGTCGGTTCGTCGGTATCGGCGAGCTTGCGAGCCGCATCTGCGGTGTGGCGGTCCGTCGCAAAGACGGCGGACAGGTCCCAGTAGGAGGCGGTGCGGAACGCGATGCGCTCGCGTTCCTTCTCCACGACCAGGCGGGTGGCGACGGACTGCACGCGGCCGGCGGACAGGCGCGGCATGATTTTCTTCCAGAGGACCGGGGAGACCTCGTAGCCGTAGAGGCGGTCGAGGATGCGGCGGGTCTCCTGGGCGTCGACGAGGCCCTGGTCGAGTTCACGGGGCGAGGCGACGGCTTCGTGGATGGCGCGTTCGGTGATCTCGTGGAACACCATGCGGTGCACGGGGACGCGGGGCTGCAGCAGTTCGTGCAGGTGCCAGGCGATGGCCTCGCCTTCGCGGTCCTCGTCGGTGGCGAGGAAGAGGCGGTCGACGCCGGCCAGGGCGTCCTTCAGGAGCTTGACCTGGGCCTTCTTCTCGTTCGCGACGACGTAGAGCGGCTCGAAGCCGTTGTCGACGTTGACCCCGAGGCGGGCCCACGGCTCGCCCTTGTACTTGGCGGGGACCTCCGCGGCGCCGTTGGGCAGGTCGCGGATGTGCCCGTAGGAGGACTCCACGACGTAGTCCGGCCCGAGGTACCCGGCGATCTTCTTGGCCTTCGTCGGCGACTCGACGATGACCAGGGCACGACCACCGGTCGACTTGCTGCCGGACTTACCTGCGGCGGGCACGCATGAACTCCAAGGAATGTGGATCGATTGTGGCGCGGTGTCCCAGAGGGCTCACGGGAGTGCGCCACCAGCGGGGACCCTACCCCGGCCGGCCGAGAGGGCCGGCCGGGGCAGTCCCCGTCTAGAGAACCTTCGAAGGCTCGGCCGGTGCCGGCGAGTCGCCGACCGCGATGTCCTTGCGCTTGGAGTTGACCACCGCACCGATGATGATCAGCGTTGCGACGATGGCGATCGCGGCCCGCAGACCGTTGTTCTGGTCGTCGCCGATCGACAGCTTCACGACCGCCGGAGCGATCAGCAGCGCCACCAGGTTCATGACCTTGATCAGCGGGTTGATCGCCGGACCGGCGGTGTCCTTGAACGGGTCGCCGACGGTGTCGCCGATGATCGTCGCCTCGTGCGCGGGCGAGCCCTTGCCGCCGTGCGTGCCGTCCTCGACGAGCTTCTTGGCGTTGTCCCAGGCACCACCGGAGTTGGACAGGAACACCGCCATGAGCACACCGGCGGCGATGGCGCCGGCGAGGAACCCGGCGAGCGGGGCCGTGCCGAGGCCGAACCCGACCGCGACGGGCGCCATGACCGCGAGCAGGCCTGGCGTGGTGAGCTCGCGCAGCGAGTCCTTGGTGCAGATGTCCACGACCTTGGCGTACTCGGGCTTTGCGGTGCCCTCCATGATTCCGGGGATCTCCCGGAACTGGCGACGCACCTCGAACACGATCGCGCCTGCGGCACGGGCGACGGCGTTGATCGCAAGACCGGAGAAGAGGAACACCACGGCGGCACCGAGAATCAGGCCGACGAGGATGTTCGGGTTGATGATCTCGAACGCCGAGATCGCCTGCTGGGTCTTCAGCGAGGTCTCGGTCAGGTCTGCCCCGGTTTCCAGGACCGCGTTGCGGACCTCGTCCTGGTAGGACCCGAACAGCGCCGTCGCGGCGAGGACTGCCGTCGCGATCGCGATGCCCTTGGTGATGGCCTTGGTGGTGTTGCCGACCGCGTCGAGCTTGGTGAGCACGATGGCGCCGTCGCCGTGGACGTCGCCGGACATCTCCGCGACGCCCTGGGCGTTGTCCGAGACCGGGCCGAAGGTGTCCATCGCGACGATGACGCCGACGGTGGTGAGCAGACCGGTACCGGCCAGGGCCACCGCGAACAGGGCCAGGATCAACACGCCGGAGCCGAGCAGGTAGGCCGCGTACACCGCGAGTCCGATCAGGACCGAGGAGTACACCGCGGATTCCAGACCGACGGAGATGCCGGCGAGGATGACGGTCGCGGGGCCGGTCAGCGAGGTCCGGCCGATGTCGCGCACCGGGCGACGGCTGGTCTCGGTGAAGTAGCCGGTCAACTGCTGGATGGCCGCGGCGAGCACGATGCCGATGAGCACCGCCACGAGGGCGAACAGCCGCGGGTCGCCGTCGACGGTGAACTGGCCGTTGAGGACCATGCCGGCCGTCGGGGAGACGTTGGTGAGTTCGGAGTAGGTGTCCGGAAGGAAGGCGAACGCGGCGGCGGCGCAGAGGACCGCGGAGGCGACCGCGGAGATGAAGAAGCCGCGGTTGATGGCGGTCATGCCAGAGCGGTCGTTCGGGCGCGGGGAGACCGCGAAGATGCCGATGATCGCGGTGAGGACACCGATCATCGGGACGACGAGGGGGAAGACCAGGCCGTCGTCGCCGAAGGCCGCGACGCCGAGGATCAGGGCCGCGACCAGGGTGACCGCGTAGGACTCGAACAGGTCCGCGGCCATGCCCGCGCAGTCGCCGACGTTGTCGCCGACGTTGTCGGCGATGGTGGCGGCGTTGCGGGGGTCGTCCTCGGGGATGCCCTTCTCGACCTTGCCGACGAGGTCGGCGCCGACGTCGGCGGCCTTGGTGAAGATGCCGCCGCCGACACGCATGAACATGGCGAGCAGTGCCGCGCCGAAGCCGAAGCCCTCGAGGACCTTCGGGGCTTCCTCTTCGTAGATCAGCACGACGGCGGCGGCTCCGAGCAGGCCCAGGCCGACGGTGAACATGCCGGCGACGCCGCCGGTGCGGAACGCGATGCGGGTGGCGGGCAGTTCCCCACCCTTGCCGGCGCGGGCGGCCGCGGCGACGCGGACGTTCGCGCGCACCGCCAGCCACATGCCCATGTAGCCGGTGATCGCCGAGAACAGCGCACCCACCGCGAAGAAGATCGAGCGGCCGACGCGTTCGTTCGTCGTGTCCGCGGGTAGCGCGAACAGGACGAAGAAGGCGAGGACCGCGAAGACGCCGAGAGTCTTGAACTGGCGCACCAGGTACGCGGAGGCGCCCTCCTGAATGGCGCCGGCGATCTCCTTCATTTTCTCGGTGCCCTCGTCGGCCGCCAGCACCTCCTTCACGAGATAGCCGGCTACGACGAGCGCGAACAGCGCGACGCCGGCCACCGCGACGACGATCGTGAGGTTGCCCCCAGAGAGTTCGACCGTCCCGCTGCTGGCAGCGAGGTTGAGCCCGGACATTAAGTCCTCCTAGTGCGTCGCTGTGCTCCGCGCGACGCGGGGTCAGACGAGCTTGGCGTGCCCTCCAGGGGCGGGCGCGACACCCGGTCCGGCCCAGGGGGCAGCACGGGAGCGCTGCGGGGAGGCTTTCACACACCGGGGTCGTACAGATCACACGGGCCGGCGACACGCCCTATAACGGGTGCCCCGGACGGGGTGCCGACCGTCAGCGGCCGACGGCGGGCCAGGCCATCCGTACGCGGACGCCGTCGAGGCCGGGGTCGATCTGAACGTCGTCCACCAGGCCGCTGATGAGGGCGAGACCGAGCGAGTCGTCGGTGGTGGCGGGCGCGCGACCGGCGGGGCGGAGCTGTCCGTCGGACAGGGTTGCGTGCAGCGTCGGGGACACGGCGTCGACGACCTCGACGGCGAAGGTGAACTCGTCGATGTGCAGGTTGATCGCGACCGGGTCGGCGAGCCCGGCGCTGCGGTGCAGGCTCACGGCTCGGGAGCACGCCTCGCCGACGGCCAGGCGGATTTCGTCGAGCAGGTCTCCGTCCACGCCCGCGCGCCGGGCGACGGTGGCCGCCACCAGTCGAGCGGTGCGCACGTGGGCGGCTTGGGCGCTGAAGCGCAGCTCGACGGTGGCCACGGGGGCGCTCAGTCCGTCGCGGCGACGGCGGCGGCGACCGAGTCGTGGATGGGGAAGACCTTGGTCAAGCCGGTGATCCGGAAGATCTTGACGATGCGTTCCTGGGTGCAGACCAGCCGCAGCGAGCCGTCGTGGGCGCGAACCCGCTTGAGGCCGCCGACGAGCACGCCGAGCCCGGTGGAGTCGAGAAACTCGACCTGTTCCATGTCCACCACGAGGTGGTACTGACCGGCGTTGACGAGGTCCACGAGTTGCTCGCGCAGCTTCGGCGCGGTGTAGACGTCGATTTCGCCGCCCACCGTGACGACCGTCCGGTCACCCTCGGTACGGGTCGTGAGCGACAGATCCACCGAATCCTCCATGCCGTACGTCCGAGTGCGTGGTCCCGACGGGTTCGCAACCCCCGGCCCTTCGCTTCCCACCAGGGCCGAATTCAATCACTGGTTCCCGCGCCGGTGGCGGGACCGCGCTCCCGAGGCGGCCGCGAGACCGCCGCAGCTCGATCGGTTCGATTCCCTCCGCTGCGAACTACACGACTGTCAGTCCCGTTTGCGACACTGCGCGCATGACGCTCACGCCCGAGCTCGCCGCTTCCGCGCCGCCGTCGGTGTCCCGGCTGCTCGCGGAGGTGACGGTGGGGCGGTTCGCGGGGCGGATCACCCACGTGCGGCACCGTCCGGCGCGGCCGGGGATCGTCGCCGATTGGCCGTCGTGGCTGCCCGATCTGCTGCGGGAGCGGTGGGAGGCGTGCGGGATCGCCGCCCCGTGGATCCACCAGGCCGAGGCCGCCCACGCGCTTCGGTTGGGCGAGTCGGTGGTGCTCGGTACCGGGACGGCGTCGGGCAAGACGTTGGGATTCCTGATGCCGGCGCTGAGCGAGGTCCTCGCTCCCGGGCCCCGGACCGGGCGGGCGCCGCTGCCGACGACGCTGTACCTGTCGCCGACCAAGGCACTGGCCGCGGACCAGTTGGCGGGGCTGACGGCGCTGGGGCTCGGGCCGGACGGGCTGCGGCCGGCGACGCTGGACGGAGACACCCCGTACCCGGAGCGGGACTGGATCCGGGCCCACGCGAACTACCTGCTGACCAACCCGGACATGCTCAACCGCACCCTGTTGCCCGACCACCGGCGGTGGGCGCGGTTCCTCGGCGGGCTGCGGTACGTGGTGGTGGACGAGTGCCACACCTATCGCGGCGTGTTCGGCTCGCACGTGGCCGCGGTGCTGCGCCGCCTGCGTCGCCTGGCCCGTCTCTACGGCGCCGACCCGGTGTTCGCGCTGGCGTCGGCGACGGTCGCGGACGCCGAGGTGGGCGCCGGGCGGCTGATCGGCTCGCCGGTGCGGGCGATCGCCTCGGACGGCTCGCCGCGGGGCGCGTCGGCTTTCGTGCTCTGGGATCCGCCGCGCGCCTCGCACGGCGGCGAGGGCGGTTCCCCGGCTCGGCGCAGTGCGCTGGTGGAGTCGGCGGATCTGCTCGCGGACCTGGTGTGTTCGGGGGCGCAGGTACTGGCCTTCGTGCGGTCCCGGCGCGGGGCGGAGTCGGTTGCGCTGATGACCCGGGACCTGCTGCGCGAGATCCACGACGCGTTGCCCGGTCGGGTTGCGGCGTATCGCGGCGGGTACCTGCCGGAGGAGCGCCGGGCGATCGAGCAGTCCCTGCGGGCCGGCGAGCTGCGCGGCCTCGCGACCACCAATGCGCTGGAGTTGGGCATCGACGTGTCCGGCATGGACGCCGTGGTGCTGGCCGGGTATCCGGGCACGCGCGCCTCGATGTGGCAGCAGGCGGGCCGTGCGGGACGGTCCGGGGCGTCGGCGCTCGCGGTGCTCATCGCCCGCGACGACCCGCTGGACACCTATCTGGTGCACCATCCGGAGGCGCTGTTCGACGCTCCGGTGGAGGCCACCGTGCTCGATCCGGACAACGCGTACGTGCTGGCTCCGCACCTGTGCGCGGCGGCCGCGGAGTCGCCGCTGACGGAGGCGGACCTCGCGCTGTTCGGCCCGCGGGCCGTGGAGGTCGCGACGGCTCTGGGCGAGGACGGGCTGCTGCGTCGGCGCGGTTCGGGCTGGTACTGGACCCGCAGGGACCCGAGCGCGCTGCCGGGGGACATTCGCGGCGGCGGCGGGCCGGCGGTGCGGCTGGTCGAGGCCGGCACGGGCCGGGTGCTCGGCACGGTCGACGCGGGTTCGGCCCACACGCAGGCTCATCCGGGAGCGGTGTACCTGCACCACGGTCTCAGTTGGGTGGTCGAGGACCTCGATCTCGAGGAGGCGGTCGCACTGGTGCACCGCGAGGACCCGGAGTGGACCACGATCGCCCGCACGGTCACCGACATCGACGTGCTCGGCGTGGAATCCTCGACGGCCTGGGGAGGCACGGGTCTGCACTTCGGCGGCGTGCGGGTCTGTTCGCAGGTCGTCTCCTACCTCCAGCGCCACCTGACCACGGGCAAGGTGCTGGCGGAGGTTCCGTTGGACCTTCCGCAGCGTCGGTTGGTCACCAAGGCGGTGTGGTGGACGCCGAACGCCGAGGTACTGGCGCGGACCGGCATCGCGGAGAAGGACCTCGCCGGTGCGGCGCACGCCGCCGAGCACGCGTCGATCGGCATGCTGCCGCTGTTCGCGACCTGCGACCGCTGGGACATCGGCGGGGTGTCCACCCCGTACCACCCGGACACGGGGGCGCTGACGGTGTTCGTCCACGACGGGCATCCCGGCGGTGCGGGGTTGGCCGAGCGGGGGTATGCCGCGGCGTCGAGGTGGCTGCGGGCCACGCGGGCGGTGGTCGCGGAGTGTTCCTGCACCGACGGCTGCCCGGCGTGCGTGCAGTCCCCGAAGTGCGGGAACGGCAACCGGCCCCTGGACAAGCCGGGCGCCGTCGCACTGCTGTGTGCCGTTCTGGCCGAGGCCCCCGACTAGGTCGTGTCCCTAGGTCCATCAGGCGGCGCCCCGGCGTCCGGCGCCCTGGCGGTGCAGGTAGCCGAGGGCGAAGTCGGCCCAGGGACTGCCGGGGCGGGCCCCCGGCGGTGTGCCGCGGTCGGTTTCGGCGGGCAGTCGGCGGTCGGCGCGCACCGATCCCGCGAGCGGCAGCCCGAGGCTGCCGGCCACGATCGCGGGCGTCAGCCCGGACGGCGCGGGGCCGCGGACCACGACGTGGAGGTTCAGGCCGGGGCCGAGCGCGTCGAGCACGCGGCCGGCGGCGACGGTGGAGCGCAGGTCGGCCGGGACGACGAGCAGGACCGAGTCGGCGGCGGTCAGGGCCGCGCGCGCGGCCGGTCCGAGGGTCCGGGGCAGGTCCACGACGACGAGTTCGGCGCCGGCGGTGGCGGTGGCGAGGACCGAGCGCATGGTGTCGGCCGGGATGTCCGGCCCGTCGTCGCGGCCTGCCGAGAGCACCTGCAGGTCGCCCGGTCCGGCGGCGGGCACTCGCGGGAGCAGCGCGGCGAGGTCCGTCGAGGGAGTTCCGGTGGCGGCGCCGAGGTCCGCCCAGCGCCATCCGTCGCCGTTCTCGACGCCCATCAGCAGGTCGAGGCCGCCGCCGAGGGGGTCGGCGTCGAGGAGTACGCAGTGCAGGCCGAGGCGGGTGGCGGCCAGGCCCAGGGCGGCGGCGAGGGTGCTGGCGCCCGCCCCGCCGCGGCCCCCGACGACGCATACGACCGGGCACGGTGCGCTGGGCTCGAGCGTCCGGGCGATGCGTTCGGCAAGCCAGCCCTGTTCGGTCGGCAGGGCGATCACGCATTCCACGCCGAGGGCGCGGACGCGTTCCCACGGGATGCGGTCGCGGGGTTCGCAGCCGACGACGAGGACGCCCGCGCGCCAGGGAAGGCGGGCGCGGACTGCGCCGGCGAGCGCGTCGGTTCCGACGATCACGAGGGAGGCGGCCGCCCACGCGTTCCGGTCGCCGAAGGCGTCGCGTTGCACGTGCGGCTCCACTCCCGCCTGGTCGGCGAGGTGCAGCAGGTCGTCGAGGAGTCGGTCGTCGGCGGTGACGATCAGCGGTCGGGCGGCGGTCACGGGTGGCCTCCATCGGTTCGGCGGGATCCGCAGAACCAAGTCGCGAAGCCGACCGCCTTCCACCCCGAACCGCGAATCTGTGGACAACTCCCCTGTTCGCCCCCTGTGGACAACCCCTGGGAGGGACACCAAATCTCGACCGAGAGCGCCGTCCCACGCGCCATTTCCCCGTGCCGTCCAGACTCTGCTGAACTATCCGCGCAGACCCCTCGCGCAGGGGCCGCGCCAGGACCTTGATCGCAAAATCTTCGGAACCCCGCCCACCCCCGCCCATCCCCCCGCAGCACCGCAGAGCAGCACCACGACAGGCGGTGAGCGCAGCGAACCGGCCCCACCCTGCCGCCCAC
>JBQTIB010000197.1:0-18289 GCA_052389435.1 Sporichthyaceae bacterium
GCCGCACGCCCGCTCGGCGGGCAGCCCGGCGATCACGTCGAACATCACGTTCCGCAGACGGGGGATGTTGGCGGCGAACACCGCCAGCACCTCCTCCATCGTCACGCCCTCGCCGGTCTCGATGCCCGCGTCGAGGTCGGTGACCAGCGCGACCGAGGTGTAGCACAGGCCCAGTTCGCGGGCGAGCGCCGCTTCCGGCTGCCCGGTCATCCCGATGATCGAAAACCCCGCCGAGGCATACCACTGCGACTCCGCGCGGCTGGAGAACCGCGGGCCCTCGATGATCACCAGGGTGCCGTCGGGATGGCAGTCCCACCCCGCGTTCCGCGCCGCCGTGAACGCCACCGCTCGGCCCACGGGGCAGTACGGGTCGGCGAAGGTCGCGTGCGCCACCGGCGCCGGGGGACCGTCGAAGAAGGTCGAACAGCGCCCCGACGTGCGGTCCACGATCTGGTCCGGGACCACCAGGGCGCCGATCGGCCGGTCGTGGCGCAGCGAGCCGACGGCGCACGGCGCGAGCACCTGACCCACGCCGAGTTGGCTCAGCGCCCAGAGGTTGGCCCGGTAGGGAATGCGGTGCGGCGGCCAGCGGTGGTCCGCGCCGTGCCGCGGCACGAACGCCACCGTTCGCCCGGCGACCTCGCCGACGACGATCGGGTCCGACGGCGGTCCGTACGGCGTTTCGATCTCGACGGTGTGTGCGCCGTCGAGGAAGGAGTAGAAACCGGAGCCGCCGATCACGCCGATCTCGGCGCGCGGGGTCGAGGACGTAGTCACCGCGCAACCCTATTCAGCGCCTGGCCCCGCGCTCATGGATGACCGTGCGCCCACGCGAACCGGACAAATCGGGCACGGGAGTGGTCCCGGGCTCATCCATGAGCTCAGGACTGCCGGGATGGGGCGACCGCCTAGGCCGCGGACTCGCCGCCGCTCTTGCCGGAGGACTTGGTCTCGGCCTTGGTTTCGGTCTTCTTCTCCGTCGCCTTGGTCTCGGTCTTGGCCGGCGGCTCGGAGGAGGCCTGCTTGCCGCGACTGTCGGTCCGGTAGAAACCGGAGCCCTTGAAGACGACGCCCACCGCGGAGAAGACCTTGCGCAGCTTGCCCGCACACTCGGGGCACTCGGTCAGCGTGGCGTCGCTGAACTTCTGCACGGCTTCGAACTGGTGCTCGCAAGCAGTACACGCGTACTGGTACGTGGGCACGCGATCCTCCTGGCACTCTCAACCGGCGACTGCTAATCGTGACGCATGGGTGGGGGGTTCGTCCACTCGGCGTCCCGTGATCCTCACGTCAACGGGCTTCAATCGGTCGTGCGACCCGTCACCCCCGCTGACGCTTGGGTCGCTGCTGTCCCAACCATCCGGCCAGGCGTCCGTGTTCCCCGACCGCGTGCAGGCGGTCTTCGGTCTGCTTGCGCAGCGGGGTGGGGCACACGATGAGCAGGTCGTCGCCGTAGCGCAGGCGCGAGGTGGGCTCCGGCACGAGCGAGGTTCCCTCGCGCACGATCAGCGAGACGCTCGCGCCGGGCGGCAGGCGCAGTTCGAAGACCTCGACGCCGTGCAGGCGCGAGCCCTCGGGGATGCGCATGGTCAACACGTCGGCGCCGAGCCGCTCCAGGGGCGCGACTTCCAGGTCCATCCCGCGGACCTCGGCGACTTCGGTAACCCGCAGGCGCTGGGCCATCCAGGGCAGGGAGGTGCCCTGGACCAGGGTGTAGAAGACGGCGAGGATGAAGACGATCTCGAACAGGTCCTCGCTGCCCGGCACCTGTTCGACCACGGGAATGGTCGCGAAGACGATCGGCACGGCCCCCCGCAGGCCCGCCCAGGACAGGAACGCCTGCTCCCGCCAGGGCACGCTGAACCACGAGGTGGTCAGGGCGACCGACAGCGGCCGGGCCAGCAGAAGCAGCACGAACCCGACGCCGATCGCCGGGAGGACCTGGTCGCCGAGATCGGAGGGCGAGACGAGCAGCCCCAGCAGGACGAACAGCCCGATCTGGGAGAGCCAGGCCAAACCCTCGACGAAGCCTCGGGTCGCCGGACCGTGGGGCAGGCGGCTGTTGCCGAGGATCAAGGCCGCGATGTAGACCGCGAGGAAGCCGGAGGTGTGCAGCAGTGCGGCCGAGGAGTAGGCGCAGGCGGCCAACGCCAAGACGATGATCGGGTACAGGCCCGAGCTGGGGAAGGCGATGCGTCGGACGGCGGCCGCTCCGACGAACCCCACCGCCACACCGACCGACGCGCCGCCGACCAGTTCCACCGCCATCAGCAGCAGTTCCCCGCCGAGGTGTCCCGCGGTGAGGGCATCGGAGGTGCACAAAGTGACGACGAGGATGACCACGGGCGCGTCGTTGAACCCGGACTCCGCCTCGAGGATCCCGGCGACCCGATGGCGCAACGGGACCAGCCGAAGCACGGAGAACACCGCCGCGGCGTCGGTGCTGGACACGATGGCGCCGAGCAGGAACGCGTTGCGCCACGACAGGTCCAGCAGGAAGTGCGCGGCGACGCCGGTGACGCCCATGGACACGCCGACGCCGACGGTTGCCAGAACCGCCGCCGGCACCATCGCCGGTTTGACGTGGCGCCAGGAGGTGGTCAATCCGCCTTCGGCGAGGATGACGACCAGCGCGGCGTAGCCGAGGACTCGAGTGAGCTCGTGGTCGTCGAACTCGATGCCGATGACGTCTTCGCCGAGCAGCAGGCCGAGACCCAGGTAGAGCAGCAGGGTCGGCAGCGAGGTGCTTGCGGCGACGCGGACCGCGACGATCGCGACGATCAGCACCACCGAACCCACGAGCAGCGCCAGGTTCAGGTCGTCCAGTGCGGTACCGGCGGCCAGGGTGAGCGACTCGGTCACGCCGCCCCCAATCCGACCAGGCCGCCCGGCGTCAGCGCGGCGTCGACCCGCGCGTCGTGCGGTGCGGTGGGCACGGTCTCGACGATCTCCTCGGCGAAGCAGAGCATGGCGACCAGCGCCGTGGAGGAGCGGCGGGCCAGGGCGCGATCGTAGGAGCCGCCGCCGCGACCGAGGCGCGTGCCGTCGCGGCCGACCAGCAGCCCCGGCACCAGGACGACGTCTGCGCCGGTGATCGCCTCCACGCCCAGCGGCGGGCCCGCGGGTTCGCGGGTGCCCCGCAGACCGGGACGCAGACCGCCGACGTCCAGGGCCCAGTCCAGGTCGAGGTCCGCGCGCAGGACGGGAAGCAGGACGCGGTGGCCGGCCTCGCCGAGGGCGGCCCGCAGGGCTCCGGTGCCGGGCTCGCCGGTCAGGGAGACGTAGGCCGCAACGGTGCACGGCGTCGTCGGGATGGCCTCGGCCAGCGCGATTCGGCAGAAGTCGTGCTCGCTCGCCCCCGGGTGCAGCTCGGCACGGCGGGCCAGGGCGGCTGATCGTAGCTCGCGCTTGGCCACGTCGACGTCGACCAAGCTGTGTCTCCTCACCGATCGAGGGGGCGGCTGTGGCTAGATCCTTTCATTGGAACGGCATTCGGCGCTCGCCAGTACCGTCGGCTGCGCAGTGATCGAACCGACAGGGGAGGAATGCCGATGTCCGAGACGGTCCCAACGGTCCTGATTCCGGGACTGGCCTGCTCGGCCCGGCTCTACGCCCACCAGATTCCGGAGCTGTGGCGCCACGGGCCGGTGCTGGTCGCCGACCACCGCGGCGCGGACTCGATGGCCGGGCTGGCGGCGGGGATCCTGGCCGACGCCCCGCCGCGGTTCAACCTCGTCGGGCTTTCGATGGGCGGCTACCTCTCCTTCGAGATCCTTCGGCAGGCGCCCGAGCGCGTCGCCAGACTCGCCCTCCTCGACACCACCGCGCGCCCGGACGCCCCGGAACAGACCGCCAAGCGCCACGAGCAGATTGCGCAGGCCCGCGCCGGTGGGCTGCCCCAGATCGTGGAGGCGCTGTTCCCGATCTGGGTGGCCGCGGGCCGCCGCAGCGACGGGGAGCTGCGCGCCCTGGTGCAGTCCATGGCCGCGGAGGTCGGCGCGGACGCCTTCGTCCGTAAGTTGACCGCGGTGATGAACCGGCCGGACTCGCGCCCGGACCTGGCCACGATCGCCTGCCCGACCCTCGTGCTGGTGGGCGAGGAGGACGAACTCACGCCGCTGGACCGTTCGCAGGAGCTGGTCGACGCCCTGCCCGACGCGCGCCTGGTCGCCGTCGCGGACTGTGGCCACCTGTCCGCGATCGAGCAGCCGGCGGCGGTTTCGGCGGCGCTGACCTGGTGGCTCACGGCCTGACTACCAGGGGTACTCGCCCAGCGCGCGCCATTGCGGCTTGAACGTCTGCTCCGCGGTCCACAGGCTCGCACCGCGCGCGCCGTTGGCCTTCGCGACGTCCAGGAAGCGCCAGATCTCCTTGCTGCTCGGCAGCCCGCCCGCGTACTTGCCCATGTCGTAGGACTGACCGAGCGGGTGCACCGGGCGCATCGTCGCGAGGAACTTGATCGCCTTCTCGGTGACCAGGCCCGGCTCGTTGCATCCCCAATAGACCATCGGCACGAACGCGTCGATGTACGGGACCTGCGGCTTGTAGGGGAAGCTGTCGATCTGCGACGGCGACGGGCGCATGACCGTGGACAGGATCGGCATGTCCCCGGCGGACGCGCGGATGCGGGAGAGGTAGACCGCCAGGCGCTTCGGGTGGTTGAACGTGCCCTCGTAGATCGTCTCGATGTCCGGGGCGAAACCGTCGATCCGGTGCCCGGCGAACGTGCCCTTGATCGCCTTGTTCGCGCGGCGCACGTCGAGGATCGGGTCGGACAGGAACGGGAAGTCCCAGACCATGACCTTGAGCCCGGCCTTGTGGGCGACGGGCAGCAGGTCCGTCAGCAGTTTCTCGCCGTACCAGCCCTGGCGCGAGCCGCCGGTGCGGACCCAGATGTGGCGCAGGTCCGCCTTCTTCGCGCGCGCAACCATGTCCTCGACGTCGTAGTTCGTCGTCGGCCAGGTGGTCCACCACATGCCCTTGCCGTCGATCACCGACAGGTCGACGTTGCGCTTGCCGATCTTCACCGGCTTCGGCAGGTCGGCGAGCTTGACCTTGGGCTTGGGCGGCACGAACTTCGACCCGCCCGTGCCCGGGGGGCGCTTGGGGCAGGGCCCCGGCTGGACGGGCTTGGACGGAATCGGGTGCAGCGTCTTCGGTGCCGGCGCGCCGGGCTCGGCCGGGGCGGCCTGCGCGGCGGGCCGGGCGGGCGAGGTGTCTCCGGTGGCCGCGGCGGCGAGGCCGGCGCACCCGAAAACGAGGGCAGAGGCGATGACGACCGTATTCCGGGTTCGCATGCCGCACACGGTAGATCGACTTTCTGGAAGAAGCGCGCAGCGACGGCCGTCCGTGTCGGGTGCGTCTCGATAAGTTGGGGCCCATGACCAGCAAGCGGATGACCAAGGCGGTGATCCCGGCGGCCGGCCTGGGCACCCGATTTCTGCCGGCCACGAAGTCGACGCCGAAGGAAATGCTCCCGGTCGTCGACAAGCCGGCCATCGAGTACGTCGTCGAAGAGGCCGTCGCGGCGGGTCTGACCGACGTCCTGATGATCACCGGCCGCGGGAAGCGGGCCCTCGAGGACCACTTCGACCGCAACTACGAACTCGAAGAGAAGCTCGCCGCCAAGGGCGACCACGCGACGTTGGCCCGCGTGCAGGCCTCCGCGGAACTCTCGACCATGCACTACGTCCGCCAGGGCGACCCGCGCGGCCTCGGCCACGCGGTGCTCTGCGCCGCGGAGCACGTCGGCAACGAACCCTTCGCGGTCCTGCTCGGCGACGACCTCATCGACCCCCGCGACCCGCTGCTCGAGCCGATGGTCGCGGCCCAGCAGCGCTACGGCGGCAGCGTGATCGCACTGATGGAGGTCCCGCCGGAGTCCATCCATCTCTACGGCTGCGCCGCCGTCGAGGCCACCTCCGAGGACGGCGTCGTCCGGGTGACCGACCTGGTGGAGAAGCCGGACCGCGCGGCGGCGCCGAGCAACCTGGCGATCATCGGCCGGTACGTCATCGAACCCGCCGTCTTCGACGTCCTGCGGCGCACCCCGCCCGGCCGCGGCGGGGAGATCCAATTGACCGACGCGCTGCGCAGCCTGGCGATCGGCGACGGCGGCGGCCCGGTCCACGCGGTGGTCTTCCGCGGCCGCCGCTACGACACCGGCGACCGGGGGGACTACCTCAAGACGATCGTCCGCCTCGCCGCCGAGCGCGAGGACCTCGGCCCGGAGTTCCGGGCCTGGCTGGCCCACTACGTGAAGAACGAAATGCCGTGAGGACCGTCGCGGAGCATCTCGAGAAGATCCTCGCCACGCTCGAACCGGCCGCTCCGCTGGAGCTCGGGCTCATGGACGCCCAGGGCTGCCTGCTCGCGGTCGACATCGTCTCCTCGGTGGATCTGCCGCCGTGGGACAACTCCGCGATGGACGGGTACGCGGTCCGCCTCGCCGACGTCATGGGCGCCAGCGAGGAGTTCCCCGCCGAGCTCGACGTCGTCGACGACATCGCGGCCGGCGACGTCCCGGAACGGCCCGTCACCGCCGGGACCGCCTCGCGGATCATGACCGGTGCACCGATGCCCGAGGGCGCCGAGGCCGTGGTGCCCGTGGAGTCCACCGACGCGGGCACCCGCCGCGTGTCCATCCGCTGGCAGCCGGGCGACGGGCAGCACATCCGCCGCCGCGGCAGCGACGTGCGCGCCGGCGAGGTTCTGCTCGGCGCCGGCGTCGAACTCGGGCCCGCCCAGCTCGGCCTGATCGCGGCGATCGGGCAGGACCGGGTCATGGCCCGCCCCCGTCCCCGCGTGGCGATCCTGTCCACCGGCTCCGAGCTCGTCGAGCCGGGTGGCGAACTGCGGCCCGGCGCGATCTTCGAGTCCAACAGCTTCCTGCTCGCCGCCGCCGTCCGCGACGCCGGCGGCGTGCCCTACCGGGTCGGGCTCGTGCACGACGACGAGGCCGCGGTCTACGAGGCGATCGAGGAACAGCTCTCCCGGGCCGACGCCGTCATCACCTCCGGCGGCGTTTCGGCCGGCGCCTACGACGTGGTGAAGGCGGTGCTGTCCAAGCTCGGGAGCGTGGAGTTCACCGGGGTGGCGATGAACCCCGGCAAGCCCCAGGGCTACGGCAAGATCCAGGGCGTCCCGATCTTCACCCTCCCCGGCAACCCGGTCAGCTCCTACGTCTCCTTCGAGGTGTTCGTGCGCCCGGCGCTGCGCCGGCTGCGCGGCCTGACCCCGGAGCAACGCCCGACCGTGCGTGCGACGGCGGTGGAGAACATGACCTCTCCGGCCGGCAAGGTCCAGTTCGCCCGCGGCCACATCGCCTCCGGCGGGTCGTTCGGCGGGTTCGAGGTCCGGCCCGTCGGCGGGGCCGGTTCGCACCTGCTCGGGGACCTGGCCGCGTCCAACTGCTTCATCGTGCTTCCCGAAGACGTGACCTCCGTACGCGCGGGGGACAAGGTCGAGGTTTTGCGGCTGGACAGCCAGTGAGTGCAGAGTTCACCCACATCGACGCCTCCGGCGCGGCCCGGATGGTCGACGTCTCCGCCAAGGACGTGACGGTCCGTCAGGCCACGGCCAGCGGGCGGGTGCTGGTCTCTGCGGAGGTCGTCGCGCTGCTGCGGTCCGGGGGAGTGCCCAAGGGCGACGTCCTCGCGGTCGCGCGCATCGCGGGCATCCAGGCGGCCAAGCGCACCCCCGACCTGATCCCGCTGTGCCACCCGCTGGCGATCCACGGGGTCACGGTGGACCTGACGGTCGTGGACGAGGGCGTCGAGATCTCCGCGACCGTCCGCACCGCGGACCGCACGGGCGTGGAGATGGAGGCGCTGACCTGCGTTGCCGTCGCCGGGCTCACGGTGATCGACATGGTCAAGGCCGTCGACAAGTCGTGCGTCATCGCCGACGTGCGCATCGAGTCCAAGAGCGGCGGCAAGTCCGGGCTCTACAGGCGCCAAGCGTGAGGGCGCTGGTCATCACCTCGTCCAACCGCGCGGCCGCGGGAGTCTACGAAGACCGCGGTGGGCCGATCCTGCACGCCGGGCTGGTCGAGCTCGGCTTCGAGGTCGACGGCCCCCGCGTGGTGGCGGACGGGGAGCCGTTCGCCGAGGCGCTGCGCGCCGGGATCGCCGCGGGCTACGACGTCGTGCTGACCACCGGCGGCACCGGACTCACTCCCGGCGACGTCACCCCGGAGCTGACCGGGCCCCTGCTCGACCGCGAGATTCCCGGGATCGCCGAGGCGGTGCGGATGCACTCGGTGGCGAAGGTGCCGACCGCGATCCTGTCTCGCGGGCTCGCCGGCGTCGCCGGGCGCACGTTGATCGTGAACCTGCCGGGTTCCCCGGGCGGCTGCAAGGACGGCCTCGCCGTACTCGGCCCGGTGCTGCGGCACGCCGTCGAGCAGATCGCCGGGGGGGACCACTGAGTACGCGCTGGCCGGTCCGCCTGGTCGAAGGTCCGGTGGTGCTGCGTCCGCTGCGTGCGCGCGACGGCGTCGCGTGGCGGGACCTGCGCCGCGCCAACGCGTCCTGGCTGCGCGAGTGGGAGGCCACCCGTCCCGGCGACGTCAACGGCGAGATCGGGTTCGGTTCGATGGTCCGACGTCTGCGCGCCGAGGCCCGCGCCGGGCGCACGATGCCGTTTGCGCTGGACTACAACGGCGTCTTCGTCGGCCAGTTGACCGTCGCGGGCATCACCTGGGGCTCGCTGTGCGCGGGCCACATCGGGTACTGGATCGACTCCAAGCACGCCGGTCGGGGCATCATGCCCACTGCCGTCGCGCTCGCGACCGACCACTGCCTGTTGACCATGGGGCTGCACCGCGTCGAGATCTGCATCCGTCCGGAGAACACGAACTCGCGCCGCGTCGTGGAGAAGCTCGGCTTCCGCGAGGAGGGCCTGCGCCCGCGGTACCTGCACATCGACGGGCACTGGCGCGACCACGTCGTCTACGTGCTGACCGCCGAGGAGGTGCCCCGCGGGGTCCTGGAGACGTGGCGGGCCACTCGCCCCCGCTAAGTACTCGGCGACACGCAAATTCCAATCCGGGGAAGCCACGTGTGTGCGGCCTACCGTGACGAACATGAGTGGTAGTGGGCTGATCTATGCCGCAGTGCTGGCTGCGTGGGCCGCGTACTTCGTCTCCCGTTCCGTGCGTTCGGGCGGTCGCGAGGTGCTCGTGGCTCCCGAGGGAACGGTGCTGCGGCGCCGGGGGGCGACCGAGGCGCCGGCGGGGTCCTACGCGCTGCTGCGCCCGCAGGCGGGCGAACCGGCCGAGCCGATCGTGAAGTCTCGCCGGGTCGCGCTGGCCGAGGCGTTGGCGCCGGTGCCGAGTCCGGTGCGGGTCCAGGTCGGCGCCGCGACGGCGCGCAGGCGCCGCCGCGCGCTGAGCTCGCTGGCGGGCCTGTTCCTTCTCGTCGTACTGCTCGCCGGCGCCGGCCTGCTCCCGGGGTGGCTGCCCGCGCTGCCCGCGCTGCTGCTCGGCGCCTACCTGATCGAACTGCGGATCCAGGTCCGCAAGGCCCAGTTGGCCGCCCAGCCGCAGCCGATCGCGATCCCGACGATCGCCGCGCGGCGGCACGGCGTGCGCCGCCGTCGCGACGGCGAGGAGTCCTCCTGGGACCCGTGGCCGACCTTCGAGACCAAGCCCGGCAAGGTCGCCGACCTCGCCGAGGGTTGGGAGCCGCGCCCCGTGCCGCTGCCGACCTACGTCACCGCGGCCAAGGCCGAGTCGGTGCCGGGCCGGCGGATCGACGTCGCCTCCGGCCGTCCCTGGACCGCGAACCCGTTCGCCGAGACCCAGGAACTGCCCGACCTGCGCCCGGCCCCGGCGCAGGAGTCGGTCGTGCTCGAGAAGCAGGCCGACGAGCAGGAAGAGCTCGAGTACGACATCCCCCGCGCCGCCGGCGAGTAGCTCCGAGCGCGTCAACCCGACGGACGCACGGGCGGCTGCCTGCGGGCCCGACTCTCGCTCTGCTTGCATGGCGCCGTGGACGACGAATTCGGTGCGTGGCTTGCGGGACTGTCGAAGAGCGATCGCGAAATTGCCGTTGCAGCCCGGGCGCGTCTAGGCGCCATGGGGTGTGACGACCCAAACGGATGGACTCGCTCGGAGATCGCGGAGGGCATCCCCCACACCGCTCGCTACCGGTTTCTACGTCGGCTCTGGCCGGACCTGATCGACTGCTGGGATGGCGAGCGTGCCCTGCCCGCGGCGGAGAGGGCCGTTGGCGCGGGCGCCTCTCTGGAGGACGTCCGGACGATCGCGAGGGCCGCCGCCTACGAGGCGGTGTTCGGCGTCCTCTATCGACTCGGCGCGGCCGACGACTAGGCGGAGGGGAGGAGGCGGGGTCGCCAGCCGGGTGGGGTGGACCAGGACGCGACGGTGTCGATTTCGGCGGCGGAGAGTCGGCGGACGTCGGACAGGGCGCGGAGGTCTTCGCGGGACAGGCCTGCGGTGACGACGATGGCGGAGCGTTCAGCGAATCCCTTAGCCTTGCGCGTTTCCGCGGCGGAGTCCATGGATTCGAGGTCTTTGAGGGTGTGGGTGACGAAGATGTGCCCGACGCCTTCGGACCTGTTCAGCCGGGTGATGGCGTCGAGCTTGGCGACCAGCCCGGCACCGGCCAGGCGCATGTGGCGCCACATTTCGTCGACGACGGTGAGGAAGTTCCGCGGCGGGGCGAGGTGGGCGTAGGCGAGGGTCAACGAAAAATCAAAGACCGGTAAACCTATCTATCGTCGACTTCACATCGCTAGCGTCGCGGTAGGTGCCGAGCGGTTCGTCGAGACGCGAAGAGGTCCTGGATGCGGTTGCACAGAATGCGGAGACTGGGCGGCCCTAGGGCCAAGGCGACGCTGGCCTGCCTGGCCGTGTCGTTGACATTGGCCGTTGCGGCGATTCCGGGCGCGGCCCACGCCGACGGGCTAATTGACGTCAAGACCAACGGCGGCCAGGTTGAGGGCGGCAACTGCTGGAACCAGGACTACAACGACGGTAAAGACATGCCTTTTTGGTGTCCGAATCAGTGGACGGGCACGGCGGGTCCGGGTGGCTCAGGGGCCAGGATGACGTTCGACCTCAACGACCACACGAGCGACGCCAACCAATGGGACGGACTGGCCCCCATGGTCGCATGGGGTCAGGGCTTCGACTATGCGATGGGCATCTCCGGGGTATCCGTCGGATGGGACTACGACGGTGGCAACGGAGTTCCCACCTCCCCCGTCCAAACCGTGTGGAGTTCGGGAACAAACCGCATGCAGGTTGGCATCTACCCTTGGAACGGTGGTTATTCGACTGCCTACGGAAGGGTGATTCTGTACCGGGCGCCCGGCCCTATCGACGCCGTCACAAAATCCGATGTCTACGATCAGGCGACGAAATGGTGCGACCAGCCCTGGGGCATCCACTATGCACGCCTCTACATCAACAGAAATATGGTCCACAATACCCCTCCATGGTATTTCTACCGCTTAGTTCAACATGAAATGGGACACGTCTTCGGTCTGTGCGAGGTCTCCAACAAGGAAACCGTGATGTCTCCGCCTCAGGCGATCAATCTCGATTGCGATTGGGACCCCGACTACGGTTCAACCGTATGGGAAGGTGTCGGTAGCTGGTCCGGCGGCGCATGGGACTACGACTCTTGTTTCGGCAAGACCACAGACGACATCGTTTCGAGTCAGTGGGACGAGGACGGGCCGGAGCCGGCCGACTTCTCGAACAATTCCAACTGTTTCGCCCGGACCAAGGCGGTCGGCCTTCGATGCATCTACAAGTTCCCCTAGAGGAGGCCAACTCGTGACGAAGTGCATGCGCTTCGCGGTCGCGGTCGCGGTCATGTTCGTGGCGGGTTGTGGGTCCGACTCCGCGGATACGGCCGACTCCGTGCCACAGGCGGGGTCGTCGGTCGGCCCCGACGAGGACGATCCGCGCGCAAGAGAACCGGGCATCTCCTCGGAGGAGTTCTATGGCTGGTATCGGTCCGACTACGTGAAGAATCTCGATCCCGCAACGGTGGATAAGATTGACCGGAGTGCCGAATCTGCCAGTCGCCCCCTGTTCTCGAGGGCTTTCGAGGACGCTGCGGATCGGGCCGACCTGGTGGTCTCCGGCACGGTGGTGGACCTAATTTTTATTCCGGAGGGAACCGTTGCTAAATTTAGAATAAATGGCACCGGAAAGGGCAAGGCGGAACTGTCGGAAATCTATTTCCTGCAACCCAGTTACGTGACTCCCGGCGAGGGAGGGTATGGCCAGCGCGGAAATGCAGTCTTCATCGAAGACGAAGTGCAACCATTTCTCTTCGAAGGCGATCGTGCAGTACTTTTTCTGGGGGACTTCACCGGTGCCGCAAGCCTAGAGCAGGAGGAATTCATCGCCGAAACGCTTGGCGAGGTCCGCATGTACTACGCCCTGCGGGGAGCAGGTCAGTACCGAATCGAAAACGGGAAGGTCCGATCCGAGAAGGCCAGCAGGTGGAAGCCGGACCGCGAAGATCGGTTTGACGGCAAGTCGGAACAAGCGGTCCTGGCTGCCACGCAGGAACGGGTCGCCGGCCGGGCGGAAGCGTCCCCGGCGCCGTAACGGCCAGTTCCCCGGTGACGGCGGGCTGGGGCTGTGCCGGGCTGCCGTGCGGTGCGGTTGGGCAGGCGCCGAGGGCCGGCGGGCGTCACTGGTCCGATCAGACGGTGCGGGAGTGCGACGGCGACAGCGGTTGCGGGGTTGGGTTAGGCGAGGAAGCCGACGAGGGCGGAGCCGGCTACGCGAACGCGCGCGGCGGCGACGGCGCCGAGGTGGCCCATGACGTCGGATCGCTGGCCCATGTCCCCGTTCGCCGACGCGGAGTGGAAGAGGCGCACCCTGGAAACGCGCTGTTCGAATAGCGACACCCTCGAACGGTCTTACGCCGGCATGGACCGTGCCCCGTCCGCGTGGAGAGGGGCGAACCGGCGAAGGCGGAGGCTGTTCGACACCACGAACACCGAACTGAACGCCATGGCGGCGCCGGCGATCATCGGGTTCATGACGGCCGCGGCCGCAAGCGGCAACGCGGCGACGTTGTAGGCGAACGCCCAGAACAGGTTGCCCTTGATCGTGCTCAGGGTGCGACGCGCGAGCCGGATCGCATCGGCCGCGGCGCGGAGGTCTCCGCGCACCAGGGTCAGGTCGCCGGCGGCGATGGCCGCGTCGGTGCCGGTGCCCAGGGCCAGGCCGAGATCGGCCTGTGCGAGCGCGGCGGCGTCGTTGACGCCGTCGCCGACCATGGCCACGGTGCGGCCCTGCGCCTGCAGGCGTCGGACGACTTCGACCTTCCTCGCGGGCAGCACCTCGGCGACGACCTCGTCGATGCCGACGGCGGCGGCAACGGCCTGGGCGGCGCGGGAGTTGTCGCCGGTGAGCAGCACAGGGCGTAGACCGAGGGCCTTCAGGTCGAGGATCGCCTGCGCGGAGGTGGGTTTGACCGTGTCGGCCACCACGAGCACGCCGCGCACCGTCCCGTCCCAGCCCACCCAGATCGGCGTTCGACCGGCGGCCTCGGCGGCCTCCGCGGCTCGGACCAGGTCCTCGGGCGGGTGCTGGGACCACTGCTGCGCCAGCCACGAACGGCGTCCGACGGCCACCGCGTGCCCGTCGACCACCCCGGCGACTCCGCGGCCCTCGAAGCTTGCGAACTTCTCGACGGCGGCGATCGCGTGTCCGGCGGAGCGCGCACCCGCGACCACGGCCAGGGCGACGGGATGCTCCGAGGCGTTCTCCAGGGCTCCCGCCAACCGCAGCACCGTCGCGGCGTCCTCGCCTGCGGTGGCGTGCACCTCGCCCAGGGACATCCGGCCCGTCGTCACGGTCCCGGTCTTGTCCAGCACCACGGTGTCGACCCGTCGCGTGCTCTCCAGGACCTCGGGACCCTTGATGAGAATGCCCAACTGCGCACCGCGGCCGGTGCCGACGAGCAGGGCCGTCGGGGTGGCCAGCCCGAGGGCGCACGGGCAGGCGACGATCAGCACGGCCACCGCCGCGGTGAAAGCCAGCTCGGGATCGGCGCCGTTGCCCAGCCACCATCCCAGGGTCGCCGCGGCCAGGGCCAGGACGATCGGAACGAAGATCGCGGAGACCCGGTCCGCGAGGCGCTGCACCGCGGCCTTGCCGGCCTGCGCGTCCTCGACGAGACGCGCGATCTGCGCGACGTGGGTGTCCGCGCCCACGCGGGTGGCCCGGACGAGCAGCCTGCCTCCGGCGTTGACGGTCGCACCGGCGACGGCGTCCCCGGGGCCGACCTCCACCGGCACGGACTCGCCGGTGAGCATCGAGGCGTCGACCGCCGAGGTGCCCGAGACCACGACGCCGTCGGTGGCGATCTTCTCGCCCGGGCGGACGAGGAATTCCCGGCCGACCGTCAGGGCGTCGACGGGGACGCGTTCCTCGACCCCGTTGTGCAGGACCGCGACGTCCTTCGCGCCCAGTTCCATCAGGGCACGCAGCGCGGCGCCGGAACTGCGCTTCGCACGGGCCTCGAAGTAGCGCCCCGCGAGCAGGAACACGGTCACGGCCGAGGCCACCTCGAGGTAGATCTCGTCCGAGCCGGCTCCGCGTTCGGGAACGAGGTGGAAGCCCATCGTCATGCCCGGCCTGCCGGCGTCGCCGAGGAAAAGCGCGTAGAGGGACCAGCCGAAGGCCGCGAGCACGCCGACGCTGACGAGGGTGTCCATGGTCGCGGTGCCGTGGCGTGCGTTGACCCAGGCGGCGCGGTGGAAGGGCAGGGCGCCCCAGAGCGCGACCGGTGCCGCGAGCGCGAGGCTGGCCCACTGCCAGAAGTCGAACTGCGCGGGCGGAACCATGGCCAGCACCACGACGGGAAGGCTCAACGCGGCGCTGACCGTCGCCCGTGTGCGCAGGCTCGTCGCGGGGTCGACTTCGGCCGTGGGTTCCCCCGGAGAAACCGGGGGAACCGGCGGCTTGGCGGTGTAGCCGGTGGCGGCGACGGCGGCGACGAGTCGATCGACGGAGACCGAGGGGTGATGGGAGACGCGGGCGCGTTCGGTGGCGTAGTTGACCGAGGCGGTGACGCCGGGAAGTTCGTTGAGCGCCTTCTCCACGCGGCGGGCACACGAAGCGCACGTCATGCCGCCGATGGCGAGGTCGACGGTGCGGGCCTGGTCTGCGGTGGCGGGCACGGTCGCGGCGTGGCTCATCGTCTCTCCCGGTGCTGTCAGTGGCCCGTGTGGCCGGCGGGCGGTGCCGGGGCGCCGGCGGGTGGCTGCGACGTCGCGGGCGCGGCTTCCCCGGCCGGGACCACCACGGTGAATTCGGCGGTCCGCACGATCCCGGCGTGGGCGAAGTTGAGGTAGAGCCGGTAGCGGCCGGCGGTCGGGAAGGTGGTGGCGAAGCGGACGGCGGGACCTCCGGATCGGTCCTGCGCGACCTCCTGGCTCGGGTGGGTGTGCAGATAGGCGAGATCGCCTTCGCGCAGCGAGACCAGGTGGCCGAAGGCGCCGAGGTAGGGCTCGAGATCGCGCACCTCCACGCCGTCGCGCCGGACGGTGAAGCTCAACTCGGCTTCGGATCCGGCCCGCGGCAGACCGGACAGGTCGACGGTGTACCCCTCGGCCGTCCACACCGTCGACGGGTTCGACGGCTCGGCTGCGACGTAGTCGCCCGAAACGAAGACGTCCGAGCCGAGCGTGACCGTCTCGCCGAGTGCGGCGGGAGCGAAGTCGGCGAAGACGCGGTAGGCGCCGGCCTCCGACAGGTCGACCGGTGTTCGCCAGACTCCCGCGGCGTCGCGCTCGGGGTGCAGGTGCTGAAAGCGCGTCAGATCCCGGCGAACGACGATCAGGTGCATCTGCTTCTCGTGGGTCGTCGCGAAGTCCGTCGTCGCCGTACCGTCGGGACCGGCGACGGTGAAGGCGAACTCCACCCCCTCGCCCCGCCCGAGCGTGGAGTCCAGGGGAGCGAGGGTGTAGCCGCGCTCGGCGACGGCCAGGCCCGGCAGTCCGGCCGGAACGGTCGGGGCGGTCGGCGTCGCAGACGTCCGAGGAGCCTGGCCCGCGGCCTCGGCGGAGTCCGCCGCGTTGCGCGGGGCGATCGGGTCCACCAGCGAGCCCGCACCGAAGGCGAGCGCGGCAAGGGCGAAGGTGCCTGCGGCGAACAGGCTCAGTTTGGCTCCGACACGCACTGGCGGCCTCCTGTCGACAAATCGGCGCCACCTCGGTCGAGATACCCAAGGGGGGTACCCGAATACTTACCCCCAGGGGGTATGAAGTCAAGCCGGGCCGGTCGGGCGGAGACAGGCGGGCACATACCCCGGTACCGTATGAACATGACACAGGAGGCGGCCGAGTCGAACGGCTACACGGGGGAGAGCGCCGCGCATCTGCGCCGGTTGCGTCGCATCGAAGGCCAGGTCCGCGGGATCGCGAAGATGGTCGAGGACGACAAGTACTGCATCGACGTGCTCACCCAGGTCTCGGCCGCCACCCGCGCGCTGGAGTCCTTTGCCCTGGAGTTGCTGGACGAGCACCTGCGCCACTGCGTGGTGCACGCCGCCGCCCAGGGCGGGCCCGGAGCCGAGGAGAAGATCGCCGAGGCCAGCGCCGCGATCGAGCGCCTCGTCCGGTCCTGAAACCGCCCGCGGGTGGCGGAGTCCCGCCCGCGGCGACGAAGGCGCTGCACAAAACGACGAAAGCGACGTGGTCCCGCGTTGCGAGACGCACGCCGCCCGGTCGGTTTCGTGGAGACGAGGGGATTGGAACCCCTGGCCCCCGTCGGCGAGGCCGCCTGCGGCTGGCACCACCACAGGCGCGACCGGAGGGGCCGGAAGGAAAGCCGCCGGTTGGCCCGTAAGCGGCCTGCGGCTCTATCGGCCCTCCGGCGCTCCACGGAGGCCGCTGGAGCGGCAAGCTCCAAGCGGCGGGTGACGTCAACGTGTTGGGTCATCTGACACATGCGGTTAACGTGTTAGGTTTTCTAGAAATTTCTAACACGTCGTTCGTATGAGTCGAAGGACCCAACACGTGCCCTGGAGCCCCGACCTTCCGTTCGACGATCTGCCTGCGCTGCCGCCCGCCGGTCTGGACCTCGAACCCAAGCCGGTGCTGAAGGCGGCCATCGAAGCGCGGACTGCGCTGGCCACGCTCAGCCAAGCCGCTTTACTGCTGGCGAATCCGACCATCCTGATCCACGCCGTCACGCTGCTCGAGGCGCAGGCCAGTTCCGAGATCGAGAACATCGTGACCACCGCCGACGAACTGTTCAAGCACGCGGACTCGGACGGGGGCGATCACGCGACCAAGGAGGCACTGCGCTACCGCAGTGCCCTGTTCGTCGGCGTCGACTCCATCCGCACCCGCCCGCTCACGGCCGGAACGGCCGCCTCGATCTGCTCGGCGCTGCAGGCCCGGGACATGGCCGTCCGTGCGGTGCCCGGCACGCGAATCGCGAACCCCACGACAGGCGACATCGTCTACGCGCCGCCGGAGGGCGCCGGACTCATCCACGAGAAGCTCTCGGCCTGGGAGCAGTTCGTCCACGGCTCGGAGGACCTCGACCCACTGGTGCGCATGGCGTTGGCGCACTACCAGTTCGAGGCGATCCACCCGTTCCACGACGGCAACGGCCGTACCGGCAGAGTCATCAACATCCTGATGCTGATCCAAGCGGGCCTGCTGCGCGACCCGATCCTCTACCTGTCGCGAGCGATCATCGCCCGCAAGAACGACTACTACCGCCTCCTGCGCGCGGTCACGGCCGAAGGCGCGTGGATCGAGTGGATCCTCTACATGCTGGACGCGGTCCATCGGTCGGCGACGTCGACCACCCGGAAGATCGCCGCGATCCGCTCGTGCGAGGAAGACCTCGCGGAGCGGGCGCGTGCCGCCACTCCGGGCGGGCGAGACGCGCAGTTCCTGGCCGTGCTGTTCGAGCAGCCCTACTGCCGGATCGGGGCGGTCGCCTCACGATGCGAGGTGTCGCGTCAGACCGCGTCGACGTGGCTGCATGCACTCGTGGGCGCCGGAATCCTTCGCGACGTCAGGGTCGGCAGAGAGGTGCTGTTCGTGAACCACGAGCTTCTCGGCGTCCTCACACGAGCCGAGTGAGAAGTCCGCGCACCCCCGTTCGACGGTTGCGCGGAGGTTTCTTCCCGGGGGTGCGGGTGGCGAAGCCCCCGCCGGGGGCGCCCGCATGGGCGCCCACAAACAACAAAACGACAGGGGGTGGGGGTTGGAGGCAAGCCTAGCCCCGGGGGGGGGGGGGGGGGTGGGGGGTGGTGAGCCAGGGGCGCGC
>JBQTIB010000198.1:0-7507 GCA_052389435.1 Sporichthyaceae bacterium
GGCCACCGCGCCGTCGCCACCCGCTACGACAAGCGCGACTTCGTCTTCCGCGGAACGATCGACGTCGCCTCGATCCGGATCTGGCTACGGGACCCCGTCAGATGATCCGCGGGACACGCTCTAGCCCGTCGGGCTGCGGTCCAGGCGAGCGAGCAGCACCGTGGCGAAGGTCGTGATCGCCAGTCGCTCGTTGATCGCGGCGAGCCGGTCGAGCACCGTGCCGGGGTCGGTCGATCCCTCGACGGTCAGGGTCCGCAGCACGCCGCGCAGTTGGCCCATCGCCGCGGCGGCGACGATGTCGTGGCCGACGACGTCTCCGACGGCGAGCGCGACCTGCCCGGACCGCGGTTCGAACACGTCGTACCAGTCGCCGCCGACCTCGTCGCGTCCCGCAGGCTGGTAGTGCACGCAGATCTCGAGGTCGTCCACGGCGGGCGGGTCGCTGAGCAGGCTGCGCTGGAGCACCAGGGCGGTGTGCCGGGACCGCTCGTAGGTCATGCCGTGGCCGAGGGCGACGGCCGCGTACTCGGCGATCTCCCCGAGCAGGCCGAGGTCCTCGGCGGTCCAGGACGGACGGTCCCCGAACAGGGCGAAGCTCGCGACGGCGACCGCGAGGCCGTCGACGACGACCGGCACGAGGGCCAGGCGGTGCATGCCGGCCGCGAGCGCGTCGTCCGCGCTGTCGCGATGCGTCCACTCCGCGATGTCGGCGGGCGCGAGCCCGACGACGTGCAGCCCGCCGTGCGCGAGGACGTCGTAGATCGGGTCGCCCGCGTCCCAGCGCAGGTTCTTCTCCAGCGGGGGACCGTCGATGCCCTCGACGGCCTCCACGGCGAACCGGTCGGTGTGGACCGGCCGGTCCGGCGGGTGTCCCGGTGGCACGGGGTCGACCAGCAGGTGAACGGTGGCGAGGTCGGCGAGGTCCGGCACGACGGCGCGCACGAGGGCCTGGAGTTCGGCGGCCGGTTCCAGGCGCAGGTTCAGCGCGGCCATGGCGCGATTGACCAGTTCGTGGCGTCGCGACTGAAGCTGGGCGCTGCGCGTGGCCATCCGCAGGGCCACCTCGCCGGACGCGGCCTGCGCGAGGGTTTGCAGGATCTGCAGGTCTCGCGCGGTCCATTCGCGCTGCGCGCCGTCGACCACGCAGAAGGTGCCGAGCACCTCGCCGTCGGGGGAGTGCAGGGGGTGGCCCGCCCATGCCCCGATTCCCATCTGACGCACGGCCGGGTTGTCCCGGGTGAGGGGGTGGTTGGGGGCGTCGCCGACGAGCAGCGCCTCGCCGCTGGCGATCACGTACTGGCAGAACGACTCCTCGACCGCGTTCTGCCGCAGGCCCGACGCGGCCGCCGCGCCCACGCAGCTCTTCCAGAACGAGCGGCGCTCGTCGACGATCGTGACGAAGGCCGACGGTGCCGACAGCAGCATGGCGGCGAGCGTGGTCAACCGGTCGAAGGCCTCGTCGGGCGGGGTGTCCAGCAGGTCGGTGGCCGCGACGGCCGCGAGCCGGCGCGGGGACCGAATCGGCGCCGGCACCCCCGCAAGCTCACGCGCGGCGCTCATGTGAGCCCAGGGTATCCCGGAGCGGACAGGGCGCGACGGGCGCGGAGCGAGGCTTCTCGGGACGGTTCGGGCACCGCGGGGGTTGAGTCGCTCCCCGCGGGTATGTTCGCGACGTGAACCCAGCGTCGGCCTTTGCTCCATGACCGGCGCGCAGGGCGGGCACACGCTCGATCTGGACAACGACGTGCGGTCGGTCGCCAAGGCGCGGTCCTTCGTGCGGCGGCGATGCGCGGAGGCGGGGCTGTCCACCGCGCTGTGCGACACGGCGGCTCTGCTGGCCAGCGAAACCGTGACGAACGCGTTCGTCCACGGACACAGCGCCGCCGTTCTGACGGTCCGTCTGGACCGTCGCGGCGTGCTGGTCGAAGTGCGGGACGCCAATCCGCTCGAACCGCGCATGGGCCGCCTCGACGACTACGAGGCGCTCGGCGGGCGTGGCATGGCGATCGTCGCGGAGATGTCCACCGACTGGGGATCGCGACGGGTTCGCGGCGGGAAAATCGTGTGGTTTCGGCTCGACGCGAGCTAGCGCGCCGCGGCGCGCAGGCGATCGATCTCGGCGCGAAGTTCGGCGTTCTCGGCCTCGAGCGCCAGTACCTCGGAGACGCCGGCGAGGTTCAGGCCCGCGCCGAGCATGTCGCCGATGCGCCGGACCCGCGCGACGTTGTCCAGGCTGTAGCGGCGGGTGCCGGCCGGGGTGCGCACTGGAGTCAGCAGGCCGCGCTGTTCGTACAGGCGCAGCGCCTGAACCCCGCAGCCGGCGAGCTCCGCGGCTACGGAGATGCCGTACACGCCGGCCGACGGTGCCGGGGCGAACGCATCCGCGGCGGGAGCGGGTCGCGTCACGTCTCCTCCTCGAAGCTCGGACGATCTATCTCGGCCAGCATAGATCGTGCAGCCCGGAACGCCTGTGAAGCAGATCTCAAGTCGGGCGCACTTGACGCGGACAGGTGTGGGTGTCTATAAAATCTCTGTCAGCCAGAATAGATTTGCTGACGAAGGACAAGGAAGATCGCGTCCGATCGGACGCCCGCAGAGGAGGCCAAGGAACATGATCACCCGCACCGACCCCTTCCGCGACCTCGACCGCGTCGCGCAGCAGCTGTTCAGTGTGGGCACCCCGACGAACCCGAGCACCGTGGCCATGGACGCCTACCGCGACGGGGACCTGCTGTGCCTGCACTTCGACGTGCCCGGCATGGACCCCGGTTCGATCGCCCTGGACGTGCAGCGCAACGTCCTGACCGTCAGCGGAGAACGGAAGGGCCCGGCCCCGGACCACTGCGGCTACCTCGCGGCGGAACGGCCGCGCGGCGCCTTCCGGCGGCAGGTGCACCTCGGGGAGTCGCTGGACACCGACGCCATCGAGGCCGCCTACCGCGAAGGCGTGCTGAGCGTACGAATCCCGGTGGCGGCGAAGGCCAAGCCGCGTCGGGTGGAGATCTCCGGCTCGTGGGACGCCGTGGCGGCAGCCGAGCCCTCCGCGAACTGACGGGGGCCACCGCCATGGCGGTACTGAAGGGAGAACTGGCGCGTCAGGCGTTGGCGCGGACGAACAGGCGCCGTCCGATCTCCACGGGCGTCGCCGCGGGACCCAAGCCCGGCGTGGGCGAACGCCGGTAGCGATCCGGGCCCGGGCGGGGTTGCCGACCCGCCCGGGCCCGTTCGCGTGCCGATGCTCACGCCGGGAACGGTGTGCGCGGGCGTTCGGGGCCTCGTGGTGGTGCCCCTGTGCGCCGGCGCCGCCTCGATCGAGCAGTTCCTGGACGACCTGTGCGACCACCTCGTGCGCGGCCCCCCGAGCAACGAGGACGTGGCGCTGCTCGCCGTGCGCATCGGCGAGTAGCGTGCTTCGTCCGAGACGTCGTGGGGAGTGCAGATGAACGACCGGTCGCCCGCGGCTCCGAATCTCGTCGACCACCTAGGCGATCTGGTGCGCCACCTCGACACCGGCGGCAGGCCGATGGAGCCCTCGCGGATCGTCGACCTCGCGGCGCGGTCGGTTCCGGGCGGCTCGTGCGCGGGCATCACGTTGATTCCAGCCCACGGCGCGCCGGTCACGATGGCGGCGAGCGAGGATCTGCCGGAGAAGGTCGACGCACTGCAGTACCGCTTCGACGAGGGCCCGTGCCTGCAGGCCATCGAGGACAACGACCTCGTCGTGGCCGATGAGTTGGCCGAGGACCCGCGCTGGCCCAAGTTCGCGCCCGAGTGCGTCGCGACCTTCGACGTGCACAGCATGCTCGGCGTCCGGCTGTTCCTGGCCGGCGGCGAACGGGCCGCCCTGAACTTCTACGCGCGCGCCCCGCACGCCTTCGACGCCCGCTCCGAGGAGATCGCGGCGCTGTTCGCCCCGTTCGTGGCGCTGTCGGTCGACACGACCCTGCACCGCGATCGAGTCGAGGCGCTGCGATCCGAACTCACCGTCAGCAGGCAGATCGGCATAGCGACCGGCATGCTCATGGGGCGGCACCTGCTCACCTACGAGCAGGCCTACGACCGGCTCTCCGAGGCCGGGGCCCGGCTCGGTGCGCGGCTCGCGGACGTCGCCGCGCACGTCGCCGAGACCGGGGAACTGCCCCCGCTGTAGCGGCTCAGGTCGCCGCCATCTTGGCCCGCAGCGTGGCCAGGGTCTGGGCCAGGACGCGGGAGACGTGCATCTGCGACAGGCCTATCTCCGCGCCGATCTGAGCCTGCGTCATGTCCTCGTAGAAGCGCATCTGCAGGATCCGACGCTCGCGGTCGGGAAGCTCGTCGAGAAAGGGCCGCAGGGCCATGCAGTCGATCGTCAGATCCGCGCGGCCGTCGGTGTAGCCGATGGTGTCGGCCAGGGTGAAGTCGTCCTCGTCGTCGCTGCCGGCGGGGGCGTCGAGGGAGTGCGGCTGCCACACGTCGTCGGCGGTCATGGCCTCCAGGACCAGTTCCTCGTCCACGGCGAGCCGCGCCGCCAGTTCGCCGACCGTGGGCGCGCGTCCGAGTTCGTGCGTGAGCTTCTCGGTGGCCTCGCGCAACACCGCCTTGGTTTCCTGCAGCCGCCGCGGCAGGCGGATCCACCGGCGCTTGTCCCGGAAGTACCGGCGGATCTCGCCCTGGACCGTGGGCCGGGCGAAGGAGTTGAAGTCGCTTCCGCGTTCGGGGTCGAAACGCCCGATAGCGAGCACCAGGCCCAGGAAGCCCACCTGGGCGAGCTCGTCGACGTCGACGGCCGGATTGGCGTAGCGGCCGGCCAACCAGCGCACGAGGCCGGTGTAGCGCCGGACGAGTTCTTCCCGGATCGCCTCTGCGGTCGCCTCGTCCGCCTCGCGCAGAGCGAGGAACAGGTCGTGGTCGGTGGCCTCGCCGAGGCTGGGCCGAATCGAGTGGGGCCGAATCGAGTGGGGCCGAATCGGGGTGGCGACGGTCGCCATGTCCTTCTCCTTGCGGTGGAGCCACGCCTTTGTTCGACGCGCTGCCGTTTTCTATGCGTCGAAACGCCTGCTCGAAACCTGGACGCGGATCGATTCACAGCCACCCGCTCGCGGATCGTCGCCTCGGCGGGTCGGCCCGCCCGCTCGCTAGCCTTGCCCGGTGCTCTCCTCGACCCTTCGCGGCACGGCCGCGGCCGTCGCCGAACGACTGACGGCCCGCGGGCAGACGATTGCGGTGGCCGAGTCCGCGGCCGGCGGCCTGATCTCCGCGGCGCTGCTGTCCGTGCCCGGCGCCTCGGCCTACTACCGGGGCGGGGTGGTGATCTACACCCTCGTCGGCGCGGAGGCCTCGCTCGCGGGCGTCCCGCCGCTGCCGCCGGAGGTGCAGGGCGCGAGCGAGCCCTTCGGTCGGTGGCTGGCCGCCTCCGCCGCGGCGTCGCTGCGCACCGACTGGGGCGTCGGGGAGACCGGCACCGCCGGTCCCAGCGGCAACATGTACGGCGTTCCCGCCGGCCGCGCGTGGGTCGCGGTCCGGCGGCCGGACGGCGAGGTGCTCGCCCGCGAGGTGCTCACCGAATCCGACGACCGCCCGGACAACATGCTCGCCTTCGCCGCAGCCGCCCTCGCCCTGCTGCTGGAGGCGTTGGCCTGACCCCGCTCGCCGCGCCGACCGTGAGCCATGCCACCGCGGCCGACGCGTGCCCGAACAAGCCGCCCGGGTAGCGCCTCCGAACCATTCGCAATCCGCATCCATGCGACGGGACTCGGCTGTGACGCAACCACGCAACCCTCGCCAGGCCAGCCTGCGGGTCGAACCGGACGTGGTCAACGTGTCGGTGGCCCGGCACTTCGTCTGCTCCTGCCTGCGGGCCTGGGGCCTGTCGGCGGCGCAGGACAACGCGGGGCTGGCCGTCTCCGAACTCGTCGCGAACGCGGTCAAACACGCAGCGCCCGCCTCGCCGATCTCGGTGCGCCTGACCGTCGAGGGCGACATCCTCGTCACCGTCCTCGACGGCGCCGCGGACGCGACCCCGACGCCCCGCTTCGGCCGGGTCGAGGAGGCCGAGAGTGGCCGCGGACTGCACATCGTCGCCACCGTCGCCACCGAGTGGGGCACCCGAGTCGACGAGGGTGGCAAGGCCGTGTGGTTCCGTCTCGGTCTGCCGGAGCAGGACCGGCCGCCACTGCGCAGTGCGCGTCGGGTCGACGGCACCCTCGTCGCAGCGCCGTAGCGGCTCGGGGCGGGCCGGGCGCGGGACGATCGGCGGGTCGGCCTCGTCGCGGCACACGGGGAGGGCCCCGCGCATACCCCGCCGTCCGGGCGTTTGAGGAGTTTGGGGGAATTGTGATGCGCAAACGTGTCGTGAGTCACCCCGGACCGGGCATAGTCACAGGTGCAAGCCCGCGGCGGCCCTCGGACAAGTCCCGGTGTCCGAATGGCCGACGCGCACCGCACGCCGCTCCCCAAGTTCGGAGAACGTCAGCTCTCGAATTCGCCCAAGCGCGCCCCCTGGGGCGCCCCATCGTCGATAGATGTTCTGCGCGAAGCGACAGCCGTTCCACCGCACCGCCGGCCCGCCCCTACCGGACCGGCTCGACACAACCGATCGCGCGAGGTCCGCTCACCTACGGGCGCGCCTCGCCTCGGCTCAGCACGGCCCGTCTGCGCGGGCCAGAAAGAAGTGAGCGATGCTCCTCGAGAATCGCAACGGCACCGGTCCAGCGATGGAGGAAGCGGCGCACACCTGGCCCCGGCTTCGGTTGGCCAGCGCGCCCCAGGGCGAAAGGACCGCCGTGGAAGACGTGGTCCGCCGGGCTCCGCTCTTCGCCGCCCTCGACGACGAGGCGGCCCTCGCGGTGCGCAGATCGATGACGGAGGTCAACCTCGGCCGCGGTCAGGTTCTCTTCCGCGAAGGCGACTTCGGGGACCGGCTCTTCATCGTCGCCGAGGGCAAGATCAAGATCGGTCGCTCCTCCAGCGACGGCCGCGAGAGCCTGCTCTCGGTCCTCGGCCCGGGCGACATGTTCGGCGAACTGACCCTGTTCGACCCCGAAGAGCGCATGGGCACCGCGTCCGCGGTCACCGAGTCCCGCCTGTTCTCGCTGTCGGCCGACAACCTTCGGCCGTGGCTGGCGCAGCGCCCGGACGTGTCGATGGCGCTGCTGCGGCAGTTGTCCCGCCGGCTGCGCCGTAGCAGCGAGGTCGTCAGCGACCTCGTCTTCTCCGACGTGCCCGGTCGCGTCGCGAAGTCGCTGCTCGACCTCGCCAACCGCTTCGGCGTCCCGACCGAGGGCGGCGTGCACGTCGCGCACGACCTCACCCAGGAGGAGCTCGCGCAGCTCGTCGGCGCCTCCCGCGAAACGGTGAACAAGGCACTCGCCGACTTCGCCGGCCGTGGCTGGCTGCGCCTCGAGGCCCGCGCCGTGGTCATCCTCGACGTCGAGCGGCTCACGCGCCGCGCGAAGTAGCGACCCTCACGGCGATGCCCTCCGACCGCGGGTCGGAGGGCATCGACGGGTCTGCGGGTCAGACGGGGATC
>JBQTIB010000199.1:0-29320 GCA_052389435.1 Sporichthyaceae bacterium
CTCGAGCCCCACCAGGCTGCGGCCGTGTGCGGGCGACTGAACGAACTCGCCCGAGCGGCCAAGCGGGACGGAGACCCGCGGCCGATCGACCACCTGCGCGCCGACCTGTTCTGCGGCCTGCTCGACGGCACCTACGAGGGCCTGTCCGACACCGAGATCTCCACCGCCCTGGCCGCCACCCGCCCGACCTATCCCGAGCCCAACGCCCCCGCAGCCGACGCCCCAGTCGCCGACGCCCCCGCAGCCGACGCCCCCGCTGCCGCCGCTCCCGCTGCCGCCGCTCCCGCAGCCGACGCTCCCGCCGGTTCTCCCGTCTCCGATGCTCCCGCCGACGCCCCTGCGTCCGCGCCCGCGCGTCGGGTGGAGTCGCCGCAGGCCGGGGTGCAGGTGCGGATCCGCCTGACCACGCTGCTGGGCCTGGACCGCGCCCCGGCCGAACTCGCCGGGTGGACCCCGGTAGCCCCCGGCTACGCCCTGGACCTGATGGCGACGATGTCCGCCGCGCAGTGGCGCTACGTCCTGACCGACGAGGAGGGCCGGTCGATCGGTTCGGGTCTGATCCACACTCGGCCCAGGGGCTGGCGGCGCCGCGCCGTGCGCCACCGCGGGATCCTCGACCTCCTCGTTCCCGCCTCCCTGCTACGCGATCTCGTCATCGGGCCGCTGGACGGGATCGACCTGGTCGACCCCGAGCAGTTCCACACCTGGCATCCCGTGCTGGCCGAACTCGCCGACCGGCTCCGCAACCCGAAACCCCCACCCGAGGACCCCGATCGGCGCATGCCCGGCCACGGCCTGCGCCGCGCCGTCGAACTCGACCGACACCGCTGCGTCGGCGTGGCCTGCGGCCGTCCCGCACGCCGCTGCGAGATGGACCACCGCCGGGACTGGGCCAAGGGCGGCCGCACCGTCGGAGTCAACCTCAACCCCGCCTGCGGACGCGACCACGGCCTCAAGACCAAGGGCGGCTGGACCCTGCACACCTGGACCAACCACGCCTACCGGTGGTGCACCGCCCTGGGCCGGCACTACGTCGTCCACGCACCCGCCGTCATCGGCCGCCTCCCCGCACCCAAGGCCGACTTCTGGGCCCTCGACCACAACGAACACCCCGACCCCAACGCCGACCGCGACCACGAAGGCATCCCCTGGCAGGCCTCGGTCCTCCTGCACCCCACCGGACCACACCCCCCACCGGCAGTGCAGATCGCCTACACCGACCCACCGGTGCACCCGGACGAACCGCCCTTCTGAACAGTCGTCACCGGGCGCGCCGGGTCGGCGGTTCAGGCCTTGGCGAGCGTGCCGAGGTAGAGCTCGATGACCTTCGGGTCGTTGATGAGGGACTTGCCCGTGCCGGTGTGGGCGTTGCGGCCGTTGTCCAGGACGTAGCCGCGGTCGCAGATCTGCAGGCACCGGCGGGCGTTCTGCTCGACCATCAACACCGTCACCCCGGTCCGGTTGATTCGCTTGGTGCGGATGAACACCTCGTCCTGCAGTGCGGGGGACAGGCCGGCGGACGGCTCGTCGAGCAGCAGCACCTGCGGGTTCGGCATCAGTGCGCGGCCCATCGCGACCATCTGCCGTTCGCCGCCGGACAGCGACCCCGCGCGCTGCTTGCGGCGGACGCCCAGGGCCGGGAAGAGCTCGCAGACGGCGGCGAAGCGCTCGGGGAACTGACGGGGGTTCAGATACAATCCCATCTGGAGGTTCTCTTCGATCGTCAGACTCGGGAAGACGTTGTTGTTCTGCGGCACGAAGCCGACGCCGCGGGCTACGAGCCTGTTCGCCTTGAAACCGGTGATGTCGTCGGCGCCCAGGGTCACCGTTCCGGAGCGCACCGGCACCAGGCCGAACAGCGCCTTGAGCAGCGTCGACTTGCCGGCACCGTTCGGGCCGATGATGCCGACGAGTTCGCCGCGGGCGACGGCGATGTCGATTCCGTTGAGGATGTTCACCCCCGGCAGGTACCCGGCGACCAGGTCCCGGGCGCGGAGTTGGATCTCTGGCTCGGGAGTGGTCATCGCTCGCCTGCCTTCTCCGGGTCCTCGGGCACGACCTCGAGCACCGGCAGGGTCGCCGCGACCTCGGCCTCCGCGAGGCGCTCCTCCTCTTCCTCGAAGGACAGGGGAGCGTCGTGGTGGGTGCCGAGGTAGGCGTCGATGACGCGCTCGTCGGCCATGACCGTCGCCGGTGGACCCTCGGCGACTACCGAACCCGCAGCCATGACCACGGCCCAGTCCGCGATGTCGCGGACCATGTCCATGTCGTGTTCGACGAAGACGACCGTCATGCCCTGATCCCGCAGCCCCTTCACGTGCTCGAGCAGGCTCTGCACCAGTGCCGGGTTCACTCCGGCCATCGGCTCGTCGAGCATGACGAGTGTCGGGTTCGTCATCAACGCGCGGGCCATCTCGAGCAGCTTGCGCTGGCCGCCGGACAGGGTGCCGGCGAAGTCGTGCGCGACGTGGGTGAGCTTGAACCGGTCGAGCAGTTCCATCGCGCGGGCCGTCGTCGCGGCCTCCTGACTCCGCCACAGCGGGCCGACCATGGCCGCCCAGAGCGACTCGCCGCGCTGCCCGGTGGCGCCGAGGCGCATGTTGTCCAGCACCGTCAGCTTCGCCAGGGCCTTGGTCAGCTGGAAGGTCCGCACGCACCCGGCGCGGGCCAGGCGGTGCGGGGGCTTGCCACTGACCACCCTGCCCTGGAAGGTCCACGCTCCGGCCTCGGCTCGGTCGAAGCCGGTGAGGATGTTAAACAGGGTGGTCTTCCCGGCGCCGTTGGGCCCGATCAGCGCCGTGATCGAGTGGCGTTGGAACTCCAGGTGCCCGACGTTGACCGCGGTGAGGCCGCCGAAGCGGCGCACGACGGAGTCGGCGACCAGGATCGGGTCGGGCTTGCGCGAACCGGGCTCGGCCTCGGTGCCCGCGAGGGCGTCGAGGGCGACCGCGTGGTGCTCGGAGACGATCCGGCGAACCTCCGGTTCGGAACTACCGGACATCGAGGGCCACCTCCTTGCGGTCGCCGAAGATCCCCTGTGGTCGGAAGACCACGAGCAGAATCAGGCCCAGACCCACCAGCATGAAGCGCACCTGCCCGATCTGGGTCGTCTCCATGATCGAGGTGGAGATGTACCCGGCGGCCGAAGCCTGGCGCAGGGCGATGTCGGTGAACTGGAGCAGCCCCCACAGGATCATCGCGCCGAGCACCGGGCCGAGGACGCGAGCGGCACCTCCGAGGATGAGGACCACGTAGGCCAGGAACGTGGTTTCGGTGCTGTACAGACCGGGCTGCACGGAGGACTTCGCCAGGGCGGCGATGAAGCCGCCGAGCGAACCGATCACGCCGCCGAGGACCAGGGCCTGCATCTTGTAGGCGTAGACGTTCTTGCCGAGGCTGCGCACGGCGTCCTCGTCCTCGCGGATCGCCCGCAGCACGCGGCCCCAGGGGCTGCGCATGAGCAGCCACACCACCAGGCAGGAAAGTGCCACGAGCGTCCAGCCGACGGTCAGCACCCAGAACGTGCGAGCGTCGAAGTCGACGGGCCCGATGCCGTACCTGCTGCCCTCGGAGTAGGGGTTCAGGTCGTAGAAGGGTTGGGCGAAGCCCTGCAGGCCGTCGGTACCGCCGAGGTCCTTCTCGTAGCGGGCCGAGGAGGCGATGAAGCGGATGATCTCCGAGGCGGCGATCGTGGCGATGGCCAGGTAGTCCGCCCGCAGACGCAGCGTCGGGATGCCGAGCAGCAGCGCGAGCAGAACGGCCAGGCCCAGGCCCACCGCGATGCCGACGCCGAAGGGCAGACCGAGCGTCGACACGGACACGGCGAGGCCGTACCCGCCCATCGCCATGAACGCGGCGTGGCCGAAGTTCAGCAGCCCGGCGTACCCGAAGTGGATGTTCAGCCCGATCGCGGCCAGCGCGAAGTAGCAGGCCTCGACGCCGAAGAAGGATTCGGCGGAGACGGTGAAGATGAAGCCCCAGTCCATCGCTACCCCCTCACCCGATCCGTTCGCGGCGGCCGAGGATGCCCTGCGGACGCAACAGCAGGACCAGGATCAACACCGCGAGGGCGCCGACGTTCTTGAGCTCGGAGGCCACGACCAGCGTGGACAGCTGGGTGAACACGGCGATGATCATCGCGCCGAGCACCGCTCCGCCGGCCGTGCCGAGGCCACCGAGGGTCACCGCGGCGAACATCAGCAGCAGGATGTTCTGGCCCATCTGGAACTGCACCTGCTGGGAGACGCCGAGCAGGACGCCCGCCAGACCGGCCATGGCGGCGCCGGCGATCCACACGACGCGAATCACTCGGTCGACGTCGATGCCGGAGGCGGCGGCCAACGCGGGGTTGTCGGCGACGGCCCGGGTGGCCTTGCCGAGTTTGGTCCTGTTGAGCGCGACGAGCACCACCACGAGGGCGACGGCTGCGATGCCGGTGCTCCAGTAGTCGCGCGGTGCCAGCGCCACCGGCAGCGGACCGAGCTGGACCGCCCGCTGACCGCGGTACTCCGCGAAGGCGTCGGTGTCGCCGCCGTAGAAGTAGAGGAAGACGTAGCGCAGCAGCAGCGCGAGACCGATCGACACGATCATCATCTGGATCAGGCCGGTGCCGCGGCGCCGCAACTGCCCCCAGAAGAACCTGTCCTGTGCCCATCCGCTGGCACCGCAGATCAGCACGGCCAGGGCACCCGCGGCGATCAGGTGCAGCCCGCCGTCGACGTTGATCCACCAGGCGACGATCGCACCGTAGGTGACCAGCTCGCCGTGGGCGAAGTTGGTCAGCTTCGTGGTGCCGTAGATCAACGACAGGCCAACGGAGGCCAGCGCGAGAATGAACCCAAACCGCAGACCTTCGGCGATCAACTGCGCGGTGCGGTTGACCTCCTGACTCGCGGCGCTCGGCGCCGCGGACTCCCCGAGCAGGAACTGCTGCACCTTGAGCTGGCCCGCGGCGACGGGGCGCAGGAAGGTGTCCCGGCTCGCGTCGCGCAGTTCGACGCCGGAGGGCAGCGTCGCGGTGTCGAGGGTGACGTTGTAGGAGCCCGGTCCGGGCAGCGGAATCGCCCAGGTCCCGGTGGCGTCGGTGCGCGCCTCGCCGACCGGCGCCCCCGCCTCGGTCGTGACGACGATGCGCACGTTCGCGACGGGCTCGTCGCCGTCGCGCAGTTGGCCGTGCAGGTCCTCCGCGGCGAACGCGGAAGAGGCGCCGATCGTCAGCGCGATCAGCGCCGCGATCGTGGCGCACAGCAACGCCGCGAGCCTGCGTGGCAAGCGGCCCTCCCCGGAGGTCGAAGATCGTTTCTCTTGATCGCGGACTGTACCGAGATCCAGGAGCTCGATTGGGCCAAACGGGGCCGAGGTTTCGGCATCGAAACACCGGGCGGGCGTCATCTCCCGGTTTGGGCGGAGTCGGGGCCCCGGCAGGCCCGCCCTAGGATCGCGGACGTGGCGGATGCGGGGCGGTTGCTGTTGCTCGACGGGCACTCCCTGGCCTATCGGGCCTTCTACGCGTTGCCGGTGGAGAACTTCTCCACGACGACGGGAGCGCCCACCAACGCCGTCTACGGCTTCACCTCCATGCTCATCAACACCCTGCGCGACGAGGCCCCGACGCACCTGGCCGTCTGCTTCGACGTCTCCCGGGCGACGTTCCGCATGGAGGCCTTCCCGGAGTACAAGGCGAACCGGACCTCCACCCCGGACGACTTCCGCCCGCAGGTCAGCCTGATTCGGGAGGTGCTCGACGCGCTGCGGATCCAGGTGCTCGCGGTCGAGGGCTACGAGGCGGACGACGTCATCGCCACGGTCACCGTCGCGGCCGAGGCCGAGGGCTTCGAGGTGCTGATCCTGTCCGGCGACCGGGACGCCTTCCAGCTCGTCTCGGACAACGTCACCGTGCTCTACCCCAAACGCGGGGTCTCCGAGCTGTCCCGGATGACGCCCGCCGCCGTGCAGGAGCGGTACGGGCTCGCCCCGAAGCAGTACCCGGACTTCGCCGCGCTGCGCGGCGACCCCTCGGACAACCTCCCGTCGATCCCCAGCGTGGGGGAGAAGACGGCCGCGAAGTGGATTCGGGAGTTCGGATCCCTCGAGGAGCTGCTGAACCGGGTCGAAGAGGTCAAGGGCAAGGTCGGGGAGGCCCTGCGCGCGAACCTGTCCGCGGTGATCCTCAACCGTCAGCTGACCGAGTTGCGTCGGGACGTGCCCGTCGGCGTCGTGCCCGCCGACCTCGCGATGCAGGCCTGGGACCGCGACGAGGTCCACCGCGTCTTCGACACCCTGCAGTTCCGGGTGCTGCGCGAACGCCTCTGGACGACGCTGGAATCCGCCGCTCCCGAGGCCGAGGCCGGGTTCGAGGTGTCGGGCGCCGTGCTCGGCACCGGCGAACTCGCGGCCTGGCTGGCAGAGCACGCCTCCGATGCGGTCCGTACCGGGGTCGACGTCGTCGGCACCTGGGGTCGCGGCACCGGCCTGGTCACCGGGCTCGCTCTCGCGGCCGCCGGCGGCGCCGCCTGCTTCATCGACCCGAACACGATCGCCCCGCAGGACGAGACCGCGCTCGCAGCCTGGCTGGCCGATCCCGGCCGGCCCAAGGCCCTGCACGACGCGAAGGGGCCCACGCTCGCCCTGGCCGCCCGCGGCTGGACCCTCGCGGGCGTCACCTCCGACACCGCACTGTCGGCCTACCTCGCCCTGCCTGGACAGCGGTCCTTCGACCTGTCCGACCTCGCGCTGCGCTTCCTGCACCGCGAGCTGCGCAACGACACCGCGGACGAGGGCCAGCTCTCCTTCGACGGCGCCGACGAACAGGCCTCCGCCCAGGCCGCGATGGTCCGTGCCCGCGCCGTCATCGACCTCGCCGCCTACCTCGACGACGACCTGGCCGAGCGGGGCGGGGCCGCGCTCCTGGAACAGGTCGAGCTTCCGCTGGTCGAGGTGCTCGCGTCGCTGGAGACCGTCGGCATCGCGGCCGACGCCGAGTATCTGGCGGCGCTGTCCGCGGAGTTCGGCGCTTCGGTGAAGGAGGCCGAGCAGGCGGCGTTCGCGGTGTTGGAGCACGAGGTCAACCTCGGTTCGCCCAAACAGCTCCAGGTCGTCCTGTTCGAGGAACTCGGTCTGCCGAAGACGAAGAAGATCAAGACCGGGTACACCACCGACGCCGAGTCACTTGTCGATCTGTTCGAGAAAACCGAGCATCCGTTCCTCGAGCACCTGCTCCGCCACCGGGACGTCACGCGGCTGAAGTCCACCGTCGACGGCCTGCTGCCCATGCTCGACGACCACCACCGCATCCACACCACGTTCAACCAGATGGTCGCCGCGACCGGCCGGCTGTCCTCGACCGACCCGAATCTGCAGAACATCCCGATCCGCACCGAGGAGGGCCGGCGCATCCGCACCGCGTTCGTGTGCGGGCCGGGCTACGAATCGCTGCTCACCGCGGACTACAGCCAGATCGAGATGCGGATCATGGCCCACCTCTCCGAGGACGACGGGCTCAAGGAGGCCTTCGCGTCGGGGGAGGACCTGCACACCACCGTCGCCGCGCGGGTCTTCTCCGTTGCGCCGGAAGACGTCGACGCCGCCCAGCGCGCCAAGATCAAGGCCATGTCCTACGGCCTGGCCTACGGGCTGTCCTCCTTCGGCCTGTCCCGCCAGTTGAAGATCTCCGTCGAGGAGGCCTCCGGGCTGCGCGAGGAGTACTTCGACCGCTTCGGCGGCGTCCGGGACTACCTGCACGAAGTCGTGGAGGTCGCCCGGCGCGAGGGGTACACCGAAACGATCCTCGGCCGCCGGCGCTACCTGCCCGACCTGACCAGCGACAACCGCCAGCGCCGGGAGATGGCCGAACGCATGGCCCTGAACGCCCCGATCCAGGGCTCGGCCGCGGACATCATCAAGGTCGCGATGCTCGGCGTCGACCTCGCGCTGAAGGACGCCGGACTGCGGTCGCGGATGCTGCTGCAGGTCCACGACGAACTCGTCTTCGAGGTCGCGCCGGGCGAACGCGAACAGCTCGAAGCCCTCGTGCGGGACCAGATGGGCGGCGCCTACCCGCTCACGGTGGCCCTCGACGTCTCCGTCGGCGTCGGCCCGAACTGGCACGCCGCCGGTCACTGACGCCCCGGCGAGCTTGGCGAGTCCATTACCCGCCCGGGATGAAGTCCCGGGAGAGGCGGACCGACAACAGCGGTGATGCCCTTCCACCGCTCGATCTCCCCGCTGCGGCCCGCACCGCCGCGGGGTCGGTCGACCCGGACCTCGCGCTCTACCCGGCGCCGCGGGGCTCTGGGCCGCCTCCTCGAACGCCGCGCCACCGACCTGCGCTCCGGTGGTGCGGCGCTCGCGGTTTTCCTCGTCGCCGTCGGGACGACCCAGGTGCTGCCGAACACCCGCGGCGGGGTCGCCGCCGAGGTCGATCCGACCGGGCGCAGGGTGCTGCGCGGCATCGGTGCGGGGGAGTTCCTGCCCGACGCCCCCGCTCCGCCGCCGTTCGGGCCCGACGGCGCCCGCCAGGTCGCCGGGCCCGATCCGCTGCCGCCGCCCCCGCCGCCGCCGGCGGAGCCCACCGCCTGAGCCACGGTGGTCCAGCAGGCCCCGACGCCGACGATCGTGGCCCCCGAGGCCTTTCGCGGCATTCCGGGCGTGCTCGTCGGCGCCTACCGGGCCGCCGCGAAGACGCTGGCGACCGAGAAGCCCGGCTGTGGGATCACCTGGTTCCTGCTCGCCGGCGTCGGGCGGATCGAGTCCGACCACGCCCAGGGCGGGGCCGTCGACGCGACCGGCCGGATGAAGCCCACCCTCGTCGGCCCGCAACTCGACGGCGCCGGCAACTTCGCCGAGATCCGCGACTCCGACGGCGGGCTGTGGGACGGCGACAAGACCTACGATCGCGCCCTCGGCCCGATGCAGTTCCTCCCGGGCACCTGGCGCCTGTTCGGCCGCGACGGCAACGGCGACGGAACTCCCGATCCGCAGAACGTCCACGACGCGACGCTCGCCGCCGCCACCTATCTGTGCGCGAGCGGCGGGGACCTCCGGGTGCGCAACGGCCTGCTGAGCGCGGTCTTCGCCTACAACCGCTCCTGGGACTACGTGACGAGTGTGCTGACCTGGGCGGGCATCTACGCGGGCCTGCCCGCGGAGGCGTTCGCGTCCCCCACGCCCACCCCCACGCCGACCCTCGCCTCCACCGGGGCCCCGAGCCCGAAGTCCACCAAGTCCCCGCGCCCTGCGTCCCCACGCGCCGCGCCGCCGCGTCCCACGTCGAGTCCGAGCGCCCCGAGATCCGCGGCGCCGACGCCCACCGTGGCCCCCACGCCGCCCCCCACGCAGCCCCCCACGCCCACCCCCACGGCCTCCGCGCCGGCCGGGTCCGAACCCGTTCCGGCGCCCGACACGCTCCCCGCGTCCGACGGGTAGCGCCGGAACGCCAGGCGTACTCGGGCCCCGCCGGGGCTTCAGGCGCGGTGGGCGAGGAAGATCGCGGTGCCCGGGAACAGCCGTCCGCGCAGGGGACTCCAGCCGCCCCACGCCTGCTCGTGCCCGGCCGGCCACTCCGGCTCGACGACGTCCGCCACCGTGAAACCCGCCTCGACCAACTCCCGCACCCAGTCGCCGATCGTGCGGTGGTGCTCGACGTAGCTGGGGCGATCGTCGGCGTCGTACTCGACGTAGGCCCGGCGGTCGAAGTAGGACTCGTGCACGGTCAGGCCGAGCTCGCCCGGATCGTCGGGGAAGCACCAGCGGAACGGGTGTGTGACGGAGAAGGCCAGCCGTCCGCCCGGGCGCAGCACGCGCGCCACCTCGCGGAACACCGCGCCGACGTCCGCGACGAACGGCAGCGCGCCGTACGCGGAGCAGACGACGTCGAACGACCCGGCGCGGAACGGGAGCGCGCACGCGTCCGCGACGGCGACCGGCACGCGCGTTCGGCAGCGTGCGTCGAGCGCGAGGGAGTGGCGCACCTGCCGCTCGGAGAGGTCGGTGGCGACGACCCGCGCGCCCGCGCCGGCGAGCCACCGCGAACACTGGGCGGCGCCGGCGCCGAACTCCAGCACGTCGCGTCCGGCGACGGCGCCGAGGAGGCGGGCGTCGGCCTCCCGCAGACCCTCCGGACCCCAGACGAAGTCGGCGTCGCCGAGGAAGGCTCCGTGTTCGGCCTGGTACTCCGCGGCCTGGGCGTCCCACCACGCCCGGTTCGCCGCGACCGTCGGCTCCGCCGCCACGCGCTCCCGACCCACGTCCGACACAGTGCCCTCCCGGCCTCGTTCCAGCCTTTGACCTGCGGTTCTGCCCGCGTGCGCGCGAATCGACGGGCGCGCCCGGTGCGGCGCCGTTGCGACACCCCGTCGGTCAATTGACCGTCTTTCCGTAGGGCACGTATCCTGGCAGGCGCGTTGTGGGCCAGTGCGACCTCGGACGGAGTAGGCGCACGCTCGTAGGTCGTTGATCCGGCAGTGTCTTTTGGTCGTACCGGCTCGCTCGAGTCGAATGGTCAGGAGGAACGGGACGGTTTTTCGGCAGGCGGATGCGGTCTTCACGCGCCCGACTAGGCCCCATCCGGGGGCCCTCCGATTCACCAGATTCCCGAGGCCACCTACCCAATGACCACCACTATCCCGTCCTACGGCGTCACCCAGCCGGCTCCGCCCCAGGTCGCGATCAACGACATCGGTTCGGCCGAGGACTTCCTCGCCGCCATCGACTCGACGATCAAGTACTTCAACGACGGCGACATCGTCGAGGGCGTAATCGTCAAGGTTGACCGGGACGAGGTCCTGCTCGACATCGGCTACAAGACCGAGGGCGTCATTCCCTCCCGTGAGCTCTCCATCAAGCACGACGTCGACCCCAACGAGGTCGTCAAGGTCGGCGATGAGATCGAGGCTCTGGTTCTCCAGAAGGAGGACAAGGAGGGTCGTCTGATCCTGTCCAAGAAGCGCGCCCAGTACGAGCGCGCCTGGGGCACGATCGAGCGGATCAAGGAAGAAGACGGCATCGTCACCGGTTCGGTCATCGAGGTCGTCAAGGGTGGCCTCATCCTCGACATCGGTCTGCGCGGCTTCCTTCCCGCCTCGCTGGTGGAGATGCGGCGCGTCCGCGACCTGCAGCCGTACGTCGGCAAGGAGCTCGAAGCCAAGATCATCGAGCTGGACAAGAACCGCAACAACGTCGTTCTGTCCCGCCGCGCCTGGCTCGAGCAGACCCAGTCCGAGGTTCGCCAGACGTTCCTGACCACCCTTCAGAAGGGCCAGGTTCGTCCCGGCGTCGTGTCCTCGATCGTCAACTTCGGTGCGTTCGTCGACCTCGGTGGCGTCGACGGTCTCGTCCACGTCTCCGAGCTGTCCTGGAAGCACATCGACCACCCGTCCGAGGTCGTCGAGGTCGGCCAGGAGGTCACCGTCGAGGTTCTCGACGTGGACATGGACCGCGAGCGCGTCTCCCTCTCGCTCAAGGCGACCCAGGAAGACCCGTGGCAGCAGTTCGCCCGGACCCACCAGATCGGCCAGGTCGTCCCCGGCCGCGTCACCAAGCTCGTCCCGTTCGGTGCGTTCGTGCGCGTCGACGAGGGCATCGAAGGCCTGGTCCACATCTCCGAGCTGGCCGAGCGCCACGTCGAGGTGCCGGAGCAGGTCGTGCAGGTCGGCGACGAGATCTTCGTCAAGGTCATCGACATCGACCTCGAGCGTCGTCGCATCTCGCTCTCGCTGAAGCAGGCCAACGAGTCGGCCGGCGGCGGCGAGGCGGACGAGCACTTCGACCCGGCGCTCTACGGCATGCCCGTGGAGTACGACGAGGCCGGCAACTACGTCTACCCGGAGGGCTTCGACGCGGAGACCAACGAGTGGCTGCCCGGCTTCGAGGCCCAGCAGGCGACGTGGGAGGCCCAGTACGCCGCGGCGCGCGAGAAGTTCGACGCGCACCGCAAGCAGGCCAAGGCCGCCCAGGCCGCCGACGCCGAAGCCGGCGCCTCCGCGGGCGACGACGAGGGCGGCACGTCCACCTCGTACTCCTCCGAGGCTCCGTCCTCTGCGGACTCCGAGGAGGCCAGCGGCACCCTGGCGACCGACGAGGCGCTCGCCGCCCTGCGCGAGAAGCTCACCGGCCGCAGCTAGCAGCCAGTCCAAGGAGGCCCCGTCCGGCGCGAGCCGGGCGGGGCCTTCGCCGTCTTCGCTAGCGTCCGACCAGGCGAGGCCCATGGGCCACCTCTGGTCGGACGCAACGGGTTTGTGGGGGAGGATCGGGGGGTGCGGATCGGGCTGACGGGCGGGATCGGGTCGGGGAAGACGACGGCCACGGATCTGCTCGCGGAGTACGGCGCGGTGATCGTCGACGCGGACCTGATCGCCCGCGAGGTGGTGGCCGCCGGCAGCGAGGGGCTTGCGGCCATCGCGGCGGAGTTCGGCGGCACGGTGGTGCGACCCGACGGGGAGATGGATCGCGAAGCCGTGGCGGCCATCGTGTTCGCGGACCCGCAGGCGCGCGGCAGGCTCAACGCCATCGTGCATCCGCTGGTGCGAGCCCGCAGCGTCGAGCTCGCGGCCCAGGCTCCGCCCGGGGCGATAGTCGTCCACTCCATCCCGCTGTTGGTCGAGACCGGGCAGCAGGACACCTTCGATCTGGTGGTCGTCGTCGACGTTCCGCCGGAGGTCGCCGTCGAGCGGCTCGTGGAGCACCGCGGGATGAGCGAGGCCGACGCCCGCGCGCGCATCGCCGCGCAGGTCGACCGGGCCGAGCGGCTCGCCGCCGCCGACGTCGTGTTGGACAACTCCGGCGATCGGGAGCATCTCCGGGCTCAGGTGCGCGAGCTCTGGTCGGATCTCGCGCGCCGCGCGTGACCGCGGCTCGAAACCGTTCCCGTGCACGGCGTACGTTTGGCTCGCGTTCACCTCCGATTCACTCGCGCGGGAGCCCTCGAATGACCACTGCCGACATCCCCGACGTGCTACCCGACAGCGCCTACTCCGGCTTCCTCGCCCCCGGGCCCGGCACCTGGCTGCTCGACGCGAGCCACGCCCCGCACCCGGTCGCCCGGTACATCTGGGACCTGTTCCCGGAGGGCTTCCGCCAGGGCTTCGGCTCCACGTTCAGCCGGTACGGCGTGCTGCTCGGCTCGTTCGAGGCCCGCGCCGTCGGCGGCTTCCTCTACAACCGGTTGCTGGCCCTCGGCGCGCCGCCGGAGGCCGTCGGACACCCGCCGAAGGAGGTCTTCGACCAGATCCTGGCGAACGACCCCGGGATCCAGGAGCGCTGCGCCACGGCCGAGCAGGTCTGGGCCGAGCGACGGTGGCGCGAGGACCTGCTGCGCTGGGACACCGAACTCAAGCCCGCGCAGATCGCGCGGCGCGACGCGTTGGACTCCGTCGACCTCGGCGGCCTGTCGGACGAGCAACTGCTGACCCACCTCGCGGCCTGCGCCGACGCCTACCGGCACGGCTGGATCCTGCACCACACGCACAACGGAGCCGCGATTCTGCCGGTGGGCGACTACCTGCTCGCGACCATGGGCTGGACCGGCCTGCCGCCGCACGCCGCGCTGGCGGCGCTGTCCGGGACCAGCCCGGTCTCCACCGGCGGCGGGGCCGAGCTCGCGGCCCTCACGACGGCGATCCGAGGCGATCTCGGCGCGCAGGATCTACTCGCGTCGGGACAGTCCGCGGCCGACACCATCGCCGCCCTGGCGAGGCGGCAGGGCGGCGTCGGCGAGACCATGCGCGCCTACCTCGCGGTGGCGCGATTCCTGCCCGTCGACGGCGAGGACGCCATCGGCGTACCGACCACGATCGAGTCGCCGGACCTGCTGATCGGTCGCATCCGCGGCCTGCTCGACTCCTCCCTCGGCAGCGACCCGCGCGCGAGCGCGGACGCCGCGGAGGCCCAGTTGCGCGCGGCCGTACCGGCGGAGCACCTCGCTGCCTTCGACGAACTGCTCGGCGAGGCGCGCCTGGTGTACCGCCTGCGCGACGAACGCGCCGTCTACGGCGACCGCCAGGTCGGCACCGTGCTGCGCCGGGCGCTGCTCGAGGCCGGCGAGCGGCTCGCCGCCCGCGGGCTGCTTGCGGCGGCGGACCACGCCGTCGACCTCGACGCCGAGGAGTGCACGAGCCTGCTGACGAGCGGATCGGGGCCCGACGCGAAGGAGGTCGCCGAGCGCGTCCACTGGCGCCTGCACGCCGACTACCGCCGGATGCCGCCGTTCTTCGGCTCCCCGCCCGGGCCGCCGCTGCCCGGCGAGTGGCTGCCTCCGGCGGCCGCCCGCGTCCACAACGGGTTCGGCTTCGCGATCTTCCAGGTGCTCGGCGACGTCGGCCCCGACGCCACCACCTCCGGCCCCGTCGTCCAGGGCATCCCGGGGGCCTCGGGCAGCGCGGAGGGCCGCGCTCGCCTCGTCCTCGGCGTCGAGGACCTCGACCTGATCGAGGACGGCGACGTGCTGCTCGCGACGCACACCGGTCCCGCGTTCAACCTGGTGCTGCCACAGCTCGCGGGTCTGGTCACCGACCGCGGCGGGATGCTCTCGCACGCCGCGATCGTCGCGCGCGAGTTCGGAATCCCCGCCGTCGTCGGCTGCGCGAACGCGACGACCGTGATCCCGAACGGAGCCCGCATCCGCATCGACGGCGACACCGGCACGGTGACAGTGCTCGACGGCGGGTGAAGGTACCCGCCCCGGACCGGTCCGAGCGCAGGCTGCTGTTCGCGGCCTGCCTCGCCACCACCCTGGTGCCGCTGAGCTCCACGATGGTGGCCGTCGCGCTGCCCGATCTGCGCGCCGACTTCGACCTGTCCGTGGCGGCCGCGGTGTGGCTGGTCAACGCCTACCTGGTGGTGACGGCCGCGGCCCAGTTGGTCGCCGGTGGCCTGGGCGACCGGCTGGGCCGGCGGCGCCTGGCGATCGTCGGCATCGCCGGGTTCGGCGTCTGCAGCGCCATCGCAGCGGTCGCGCCCACCTACCCGACGGCCATCGCCGCGCGCTGTCTGCAGGCGGTGTTCGGCGCGGTCGCGATCGTCAACGCCGCGGCTGCCGTCCGCACCGCCGTGCCCGCGCAGCGACGGGGTCGGGCCTTCGGCCTCGTCGGCGCCTCGGCGACGCTGGCCGCCGCGTCCGGGCCGCCGATCGGCGAACTCGCCGTCGCGTGGGCCGGCTGGCGCGGGACGTTCCTGATCGCGCTGCCCCTCGCCGCCGCCGCACTGTTCGCAGTGGCCCGCTGGCTGCCTCCGGACGAGGTCGCCGCCGGCGGGTAGATGCGCTTCGACCCGTTCGGCGCCCTGCTGCTGCTCGCGACCCTGGCCTGCGCCGCGGTGCTGGTGAACCGGCTCTCGGAGGACACTCCGCCCGCGGTCGACGTCGCGCTGGCGGCGGGGACGGTGCTCGCCGCGCTCGCGTTCGTCCTGGTCGAACGACGCCATCCGGCGCCCGTCCTGGACCTGTCCGTGCTGCGGGTGCCGGTGCTCGCCGCCTGCGTGCTGGCCATCGCCGCGGGCAACCTGGCGATGTACCTCGTGCTGCTCGCGGTGCCACTGCTCGTGGTGGAGGGCGGCTCGGCGGCGGGCGTCGTCCTTGCGCCGATGCTGGCCGGTGCCGCGGTTTTCGCTCCGCTCGGCGGCCGCCTCGCCGACCGGTTCGGCCGACGGGCGCCCGCCGTCGTGGGCAACGTGCTCATCGCCGTCGCGTTCGCCGGGCTGGCACCGTTGGAGTTGACGGAGCGTCAGGTACTCGCCGCCGTCCTGCTCGGCCTCGCCGGGATGGGGCTGGGCCTGTCCGCCTCCGCGGTACAGACGGCCGGCGCCGAGGCGCTGCCCGCCGAGCAGGCCGGAGTCGCGGCGGGCGTGTCGTCCTCGGCCCGCTACCTCGGCAGCATTCTCGGCACGAGCCTGCTCGCACTGCTCGTGGCGGGCGGCGAGGGCACCCCCGTCTTCGCGACCGCCGCCGTTGCGGGTGCGGTCGCGGCGCTGGCCTCGCTGGGGATCGTCAGGAGGAGGACGGGCGCGGCGTCAACGGCAGCACCTGCGCCGGAGGGCCGAGCCGCACCGGACCGGGCTCGTTGAGGCCCTCGACCAGAACGCGCACGAAGTCCAGAACGTCCGCGGCGGCCATCCGGAACTCGGTGGGCACCGCGACGCCGCGGCCGTCGGCGACCGTGATCGCAACCGTTCCGTCCGGCTGCCAGCGCACCGCGAGGCGGCCCGGACCGTCCGCGTCGTCGAAGATCGCGGGCGTCCGAAACGGCGCGTCGGCACCGGGGGTCTGAGCGCGCAGCGGAACGACGTCGGCCATGGCAGATTTTCCCGCCATTCGTGGGGTCTTTGTCAATCTGTGATCGGGGGTGATCTGAGACTTTGCCCAGGAAGACGTCCAGGGCGGGTCAGTGCCCGCGCCGGAGCCACTCTTCGAGGTGGGGCGCCTCGGCGCCGACGGTGGTCGCGTCGCCGTGACCGGTCCGCACGACGGTTTCCGGGGGCAGCGACAGGATCCGGCCCTCGATCGACTCGACGATCGTCTCGAAGCTCGAAAACGACCGGCCCGTCGCGCCGGGGCCGCCCTTGAACAGGGTGTCGCCGGTGAAGATCGTCCCGAGATCGGGCGCGTACAGGCACGTCGAGCCGGGGGAGTGACCCGGCGTCACCAGGGCGTGCAGGTCCACCCCGCCCACCCGCAGGACCTGGCCGTCGGTCAACTCGCCGTCGGGCTTGCGGTCGGGGTGCGTCATCGCCCAGAGCGGAGCCTCGTTCGCGTTCAACAGGATCGGAGCGCCGAGACGATCGGCCAGGGTGGGCGCGGAGTTCACGTGGTCGTCGTGGGCGTGCGTGCACACGATCGCCACGACCCGGCGGCCGGCGACGGCGGCGACGATCGCGTCCGGGTCGTGCGCGGCGTCGATCACGATCACCTCGCGCTCGTCGCCGACGATCCACACGTTGTTGTCCACGTCCCACGTTCCGCCGTCGAGGGAGAACGTCCCGGAGGTGACCAGGTGGTCGATCCCCATCAGAAAACCACCACCGAGCGGAGCACGTCGCCGTGGTGCATGCGTTCGAACGCGGCCTCGACGTCCTCGAGGGCGATGGTCTCGGTGACGAAGTCCTGCAGGGGCAGGCGGCCCTGTAGGTGCAGGTCCACGAGCATGGGGAAGTCCCGGCTCGGCAGGCAGTCGCCGTACCAGGAGGACTTCAGCGCTCCGCCGCGGCCGAAGTACTCGATCAGTGGCAGTTCGGGCACCAGCATGTCCGGCGTCGGCACCCCGACGAGCACGACGGTCCCGGCCAGGTCGCGAGCGAAGAACGCCTGCTTCCAGGTCTCCGGGCGACCCACCGCGTCGACCACGACGTCCGCCCCGAAGCCGCCGGTCGCCTCCCTGATGGCCTCGACGGCGTCGACGTTCTTCGAGTTCACCGTGTGCGTGGCACCGAAGCGGCGGGCGGTTTCGAGCTTGCGGTCGTCGACGTCGACGGCGACGATCGTGCTCGCCCCGGCCAACAGCGCACCGGCGATGGCCCCTGCGCCCACGCCGCCGCAGCCGATGACCGCGATGGAGTCGCCGCGGCCGATCCCGCCGGTGTTGATCGCGGCGCCGATGCCGGCCATCACGCCGCACCCGAGCAGCCCGGCGACCTCCGGCTTGACCGCCGGGTTGACCTTCGTGCACTGGCCCGCGGCGACCAGGGTCTTCTCGGCGAAGGCGCCGATCCCCAGGGCGGGGGAGAGCTCCTGGCCCGTGGAGGCCAGCGTCATCTTCTGCGTGGCGTTGTGGGTGGCGAAGCAGTACTGCGGCTTGCCCTTCGCACAGGATCGGCACTGCCCGCACACGGCGCGCCAGTTCAGGATCACGAAGTCCCCGGGTGCCACCTCGGTCACCCCGGCGCCGACGGCCTCCACGACTCCCGCGGCCTCGTGGCCGAGCAGGAACGGAAACTCGTCGTTGATCCCGCCCTCGCGGTAGTGCAGGTCGGTGTGGCACACCCCGCAGGCCTGAACGGCGACGACCGCCTCGCCCGGACCCGGATCGGGGATCAGGATCGTTTCGATGCCGACGGGCTTGCCCCGCTCCAGCGCGACGACTCCGCGAACCTGCTGTGGCATGTCTTCCTCCGTGATCGACGACCACGGGCGAGGCTACGGGAGCGGTCTGGCAGGGCGTGGACTCACCCGCTCGAGGCGAGCCTCCGCCGGTGTCGATCGAGGAGTTGCCCGTTGCCGGCGGAGCTCAGGTGCTCCCCCGAGGGCCTGTCGTGGCGCCGAGCCACTCCACGAGCAGCACCGTGGCGTCGTCGTGCAGGGTTCCGCCCTGCTGCTCCAGGACGGCCTGAGTCAGCCGCCGGGTGACTTCTTCGGGCGGCCTGGCGAGCAGTGCCTCGCGACCCCACAGGTCGGCCAACCGCTCTTCGCCGAGGCCCTCGCCGCCGGGGCTGCCCTCCACGACGCCGTCGGTGAACATCAACAGGCTGTCGCCCGGCTGGAGGGCCTCCGAGTGCACGACCGCGGCGGCACCGCGAATGCCGAAGGGCACGGCTCGCGGGCACGTCAGCTCGCCCACCACGCGTTGCCCGCGCATCAGCAGAGGCCGTGGATGCCCGGCGCAGGTCCATTCCAATCGCCCGGTCGGCAGATGCAGACGCAGCAGCACCCCGGTGACGAAGCCGTGGCCCTCGCAGTGCGCGGCAACGGCGGCGTCGATCGCGTCCGCCACCTGCGCCAGACCGAGGCCGCTGCGACGGCCGTGCCGGAACGCCCCGACGGCGACCGTTGTCATCAAGGTGGCAGGCAGGTCGTGACCCATCCCGTCGAACAGTGCCGCGTGCAGCCAATCTCCGTTGAGCACGTGGTCGAAGGCGTCTCCGGCGACCTCGTAGGCGGGCTCCAGCATGCCGCTGCTCACCACCGACGGGCCGCGCAGCGTGATGGCCGGCAGCAGGTCCCACTGCATGCCCGCCGCCACGGACATCGGCCGGCCGCGACGGCGCAGCCCGAACACGTCGGTGTACCGCGCGGCGCCCGCCACCAGCAGCCCGACGAACCGACCCACCTCCGCCGCACGGGAGAGTGCATGCGGATCGGCGCCGGGCAGGGTCAGGGCCAGCACTCCGATGCGGTCGGCGTGCTCGACCACCGGCACCCAGACCCGCGTGCCGTTCTCCCGCTCTGCGGTCACCGGTGCACCCGTGCGGAAACATCGCCCGGCCATCGTCGTGGCGATGTCCTGCTCCTCGACGGCTCCGTCCTCGCAGGCCCAGTCCTGGTCGCGCCAGGCCTCGGCCATCAGCAGCGGCTGGAGCACCAGTTGGGCGAAGTCGGCCAGGTAGATCGCCACCTGGGAACCGCCCCATGGGGGCCACCACCGCTTCGAGCAGCCCGGTCAGCTCGCCGGGGGCGGTGTGCCCGAAAGACTCGATCGCCCGGGCGTAGTCCGGAACCTCGGCCCGCGAGTGATCGTCCACGGGCCTCGCCCTCGTTCCCAACCCCGCGGGGACCCGGCCGGATCGGCGGGCCTTGCGCCCCACGATAGTCGCGGCGCCGTGCGGCGGTACCCAAGGGGTTCAGGAGGCCGCCGCCGTTGTGGGTCGTTCGGGGCTATCGGCTCGTCTCCGGGGAGTACGGGGCGGTCAACGGACTTCGCGTTCGCTGTCGGCACGGGGGAAGTCAAGGCCGAGTTCTTCCGGCACGCGATTGTCATGTGCGCGAAGCCCACCCGTGCGGCAGGGCGAAGGACAGCTCCCGCCGAGACACGGTCCGCGAGTTCCAACGGCAGGTGCTGAAGGAGTTCGGTCTCGTCCCCAAGGGCGCCTACGACTCCTGATGCGCCCGGGGTCAAGATTGTCTCCGTCCGGTCCTCCGGCGCACTCCCGTTGCGCACATGGGAAATCAGCCGCCTGCCGAGGCGAGCCAGTCGCACCACCGGGGGACGCCTTCGCCGGTGCGGGCGCTGACCTCGATCGTCCGCGCCGTCGGGTTGACCTGCCTGAGGTTGCGGTGGAAGAGGTTCAGGTCGAAGTCCAGGTGCGGCAGCAGGTCGATCTTGTTGACCACGACGACGTCCACCGCGCGGAACATCACCGGGTACTTCAGCGGCTTCTCCTCGCCCTCGGTGATCGCGTAGACCATCGCCTTTGCGTGCTCCCCCACGTCGAACTCGGCGGGGCAGACGAGATTGCCGACGTTCTCCACCACCAGCAGGTCGAGGTCGGCCACCGGCAACCTCGTCAGCGCGGAGCGCACCATGGGGGCGTCGAGGTGGCACTCGCCGCCGAAGCCGTGGCCGGTGTTGACCAGTTCCACCACGGCCCCGAGGCCCGCGAGGCGGTCCGCGTCCAGGCTCGTTTCGATGTCGCCCTCCACGATCCCGATCCGCAGACGGTGGCCCAGGGCGATCAGGGTCTCGCGCAGCAGTGCGGTCTTGCCGGCGCCGGGGGAGGACATGAGGTTGACGCAGCGGACGCCCGCCGCTTCCAGGTCGGCGCGGTTGGCGGCGGCGATGCGATCGTTCTCGTCGAAGATGCGCTCCAGCACGGCGAGCCGATCGGTGCCGGTCGCGTAGCCGGAGTGGTCCCCGTGGTCGTGGTCGTGGTCGTGCGCGTGGCTGTGCTCGGTGCCGTCGTCGTGGCGGTGAAAGCGGCCCATCTGCGCTGCGCCTCCTCGGTCGACCTACACGGGGGCGAGGTCCAGGGCGACCACCTCGAACTCTTCGCCGGTCAGCACGCAGACGTCGAAACCTCCGCAGGCCCCGCAGCTCAGCGAGGGCGGAAACGCGACGGCGGTCCGAGTCCCGCACCCGCGGCAGTCCAGGACCGCGTCGACCAGGTCCAGGTCCAGGCTCGCTCCCGCCAGATCGGTGTCCTCGACGAGCATCGACCAGCAGAACTCGAGCGCGTCCGGCACGACCTGACGCAACTGACCCACTCTCAGATGGACGACCTCGACGCGCCGATCGCCCGCGCGGCGGGCGGCGATGTCGGCGATCGCCGCGCAGAGCGAGAGTTCATGCACGACGCGCCGCCCGCAGCCGCGCGGGCCGTTCCTCCACCGGCTCCAGGGTCCCGGCGAAGCGCATCAGCCGGGGCCGGGCGTTCGCGGTGACGCACGGCTCGGGCGATTCGCGCCGCGCCGCGGCGTCGTGCGCGGAGTCGTCGGGGACCCACCGCAGCGGGTCGTTGGTAAGCCCGAGCAGGAAGGTGACCGTGCAGTCCAACGCGACGGCCATCTCCGGCAGGCGGCCGACGTCGATGCCCTGACCGTGCTCCATGGCCGAGAGCGTGCGGTTGGTGGTCGCGACGCCGAGACCGGCGAGGCGGTCCACGACGTCCTGCTGGGTCAGCCCAAGGCTGCGCCGCCGCTCGGCGATCTGCAGTGCGCAGACCCAGTGGCGCTGTCGGGAGAGGTCGTGCGGATGTGGTGTCATGTGCGCCTGCGCAATCGGCTGAGGATCTGCAGGTCCGCGGGGGCCGGGCGGAATTCGACGTCCAGTCAATCCCGCGGTGCCGGCTCTCGTCAACGCACCTTCGCCGGCAATTTCACGTTCTCGGCCCCAGTTCCAGGCGTACCTCGACGGTCACGGGATCGGACAGCTTCAACGCGCCCAGCAAGCCCTTGAACGGCTTGATGCCGAACTCGGTCTGGACCACCGTCCCGGTTCCCTCCCAGCAGCCTTCGGCGACCTTCGAAACGCGAAGTCGGAACGGTCCCGACCGGCCGCGCAGGGTCAGGGTTCCCACGAGCACTCCGTGCGCGGGATCCGCCACCTCCACGGCGGTGGACGCGAAGGTCGCGGTCGGGTGCGACTGCGCCTCCAGGGTTTTCAGCGCGTCCCGGACGACCTTCGTGCGGTCCTCGTCGGACAGGGGCATGACGCCGCCGGTGGCTCCCGTGACCCGAAGCGAGTCGATCTGCACGGTCACCTCCACCCGTGCGCCCGCCGGATCGGCGCCGTCGAGAGCCACCGTGCCCGTCCAGTCGGCGAAGGTGAGCTCGAGGTCGTGGCCCGCCTTCGCGGCCATGCCCTCGCGGGTCGTGCGCAGTCGGAGGTGGCCGTTGCCGGAACCGATCTCGTGTGCGTCCGCTGCTGCCATGGGCGACACGGTAGACCCTGGACCGACGACCTTCCCGCTCGCGGAATCCGGGAATCCAGGAATCCGTAGGTCGCCCTTTCCGGACTCGTCGCGCATTCCGATTCTGCGAAGCAATTCCTCTTTCTGCAAAGGGAATTCGGTCTATTGCCAATTGCGCAATCGAGCGTAGAGTTCCGGCCATTCCCTCGCCGACTCTCGTGCGGGGAGGTTCGCCTCGAGGAGGATCTCGGCGATGACCACAGCGACCGACGAAGGTGTCGTGCACATCCTCTGGATGAACGGAGGGCTCGGCTGCGACGGAGATTCCGTCGCGCTGACCGCCGCCACCCAGCCCAGCATCGAGGAGATCGCCCTCGGCGCCCTGCCCGGTCTGCCGAAGGTCGCGGTGCACTGGCCGTTGATCGACTTCGAGTGCGGGCCGGAGACCGGCGCGGACACCTTCATCGAGTGGTGGCACAAGGCCGATCGCGGCGAACTCGAACCGTTCGTGCTCGTCGTCGAAGGCTCGATCCCGAACGAGGAGCTCAACAGGGACAACGGCGGGTACTTCTGCGGGTTCGGCAACGACCCGCTCACCGGCGAGGTTCGCACCACCAACGAGTGGCTCGACCGCCTGTCCTCGAAGGCCACGGCGATCATCGCCGTCGGCACCTGCGCGACCTACGGCGGCATCCACGCCATGGCCGGCAACCCCACCGGGGCGATGGGCGTGCCGGACTATCTCGGCTGGGACTGGAAGTCCAAGGCCGGCCTGCCGATCGTCTGCGTGCCCGGTTGCCCGACGCACCCGGACAACCTGTCCGAGACGATTCTCTATCTGCTCTACCAGGTCGCCGGGCAGGCCCCGATGATTCCGCTGGACAGAGAACTGCGGCCGCGGTGGCTGTTCGAGGCCACCGTGCACGAGGGCTGCGACCGCGCCGGCTACTACGAGCAGGGCGACTTCGCCACCGAGTACGGCTCCCCGAAGTGCATCGTCAAGCTCGGCTGCTGGGGACCGGTGGTGAACTGCAACGTTCCCAAACGCGGCTGGATCAACGGCATCGGCGGGTGCCCGAACGTCGGCGGAATCTGCATCGGCTGCACGATGCCCGGCTTCCCGGACAAGTTCATGCCCTTCATGGACGAGCCGCCCGGCGGCAAGGTCTCCACCGCCGCGAGCAAGGGCTACGGCGCGGTGGTCAAGACCCTGCGCAGGTTCACCCAGGACACGCTGAACAAGGAACCCAAGTGGCGGACCCGCGGGCCTGTCAACACCTCTGGCTACAAGGGGCGATGACCCGATGACGACGACCGAACCGCGACACAAGGCGACCGGCGGAGCCCAGACCGGTCTCACCGAGATGGCGTGGGACCCGATCACCCGCATCGTCGGCAGCCTCGGGCTCTACACGAAGATCGACTTCAAACAGAAAACCGTAGCCGAGTGCTACAGCACCTCGTCGATCTTCCGCGGATACAGCCTGTTCATGAAGGGCAAGGACCCGCGCGACGCGCACTTCATCACCAGCCGCATCTGCGGCATCTGCGGGGACAACCACGCCACCTGCTCGGTCTACAACCAGAACATGGCCTACGGGGTGCACCCGCCGGCGCTGGGCGAATGGATCATCAACCTCGGCGAGGCCGCCGAGTACATGTTCGACCACAACATTTTCCAGGAGAACCTGGTCGGGGTCGACTACTGCGAGCGGATGGTCCGCGAGACCAACCCCGGGGTCCTCGAGCTCGCCAACCGCACCGAGGCGCCGGGTGCGGCCGACCACGGGTACCGGTACATCGGCGACATCATGCGGGCGCTCAACCCGCTCGAGGGCGAGTTCTACCGCGAGGCCCTGCAGGTCTCCCGGTACACCCGCGAGATGTTCTGCCTGATGGAGGGCCGCCACGTCCACCCGTCCACGCTCTACCCGGGCGGCGTCGGGACCACCGCGACCATCCAGCTCATCACCGACTACCTGACCCGGCTGATGCGCTACATCGAGTTCATGAAGCGCGTCGTGCCGCTGCACGACGACCTGTTCAACTTCTTCTACGAGGCGCTGCCCGGCTACGAGATGGTCGGATACCGGCGCACGCAGCTCGTCTGCTGGGGCGCGCTGAACGACCCGAACCACTGCGACTTCACCTACGAGAAGATGACCGACTGGGGCCGCAAGGCCTTCGTCAGCCCCGGCGTGGTCGTGGACGGCAAGCTCGTCACCAACGACCTGGTGAAGATCAACCTGGGCATCCGGATTCTGCTCGGTTCCTCGTACTACCAGAGCTGGGACTCCGAGCCGATGTTCGTCGAGCGCGATGCGCTCGGCAACCCGGTCGACCGCAACCACCCGTGGAACCAGACCACGATTCCGCGGCCGCAGAAGCGCGACTTCGAGGACAAGTACAGCTGGGTCATGTCCCCGCGTTGGTTCGACGGCACCGACCACCTGGCCGCCGACACCGGCGGCGGACCGATCGCCCGCCTGTGGGCCACCGCCCTCGGTGGACTGGTCGACTGCGGCTACGTGCGCTCCACCGGGCACAGCGTCGTCATCAACCTGCCCAAGACGATGAACAAGCCCGAAAAGACCTACGAGTGGAAGATCCCGAAGTGGAGCAACGCCCTGGAGCGCAACCGGGCGCGCACCTACTTCCAGGCCTACGCGGCCGGGGTCGCGATGTACTTCGTCGAGCAGGCGCTCGCGGAGGTGCGGGCCGGCAACACCAAGACCTGGAACTCCTTCACCGTTCCCGACGAGGCCTTCTCCTGCGGCTTCACCGAGGCGGTTCGGGGCGTGCTGAGCCACCACATGGTGATCAAGAAGGGCAAGATCGCCAACTACCACCCGTATCCGCCGACGCCGTGGAACGCGAGCGTGCGCGACGTGTACGGGACACCCGGTCCGTACGAGGACGCGGTGCAGAACACCCCGATCTTCGAGGAGAACGGCCCGGACAACTTCAAGGGCATCGACATCATGCGCGCGGTCCGCAGCTTCGACCCGTGCCTGCCGTGCGGGGTCCACATGTACCTCGGCCCGGGCAAGACCATCCAGACGGTCCACAACCCGGCGGCGATGCCCACCACGCTGGCAATCTGATGAGCCGTCAGCCGGACGACATCGGCGAACGGGTCGAATCCCTGCTGGCGCAACTCGCCCGCCAGGGTGGGAATCGAGCCGCGGCGACCGCCGAGGACATCGTGCGCCTGCTCGTCGACTACTACGGAGCGGGACTGACACGCGTCGCGGAACTCCTCGCCGACGCCGACCCCGACCTGCTCCTGCGGTTGGCCGAGGACAAGTTGGTGGAGAGCCAACTGATCCTGCACGGCCTGCATCCGCTCGACGTCGAAACGCGCATCGAGCACGCCCTGGACACCGTGCGGCCCTACCTCGGGTCGCACGCCGGCGGGGTCGCCCTGCTGGGGATCGACGAGGCGGGGATAGCCCACCTCCGACTGGACGGCAGCTGCCACGGCTGTCCGTCCTCGACGGTCACCGTGCGCACGACGATCGAGGAGGCCGTGCTGGGCGCGGCGCCGGAGTTGACCGCCATCGAAGTCGACGGGCAGGCGGCCCGCCCCGAGCGGCTGTTGCAGATCGGCCGCGGGCCTGGCCTGGAACCGGCGGCTCCACCGCCGGCATGGCGGCATCTCGACCTGGCCGACCTGCCTGCGGCGGGAGGACTCGGTTCTCTGGTCCTCGACGGCCGCGCACTGCTGGTCTGCCGGCTGGACCGGACCTGGTACGCCTACGCCGACCTCTGCCCGAGCTGCGGAATCGGTGTGACGGAGGTGGATTCGGAGCTGTCCGGGGATCTGCTGCGCTGTGGCGGATGCGGGGCCCGCTACGACGTCCGACTGGCCGGGAAGGCTGCCGACGGGAGTGGCCGCCACCTCAACCCCCTGCCGTTGCTCGACGACGACGCCGGGGTTCGGGTGGCACTGGCGGAAGTCATGGCCTGACGGGGGAAATCGTCGACTGGTAATCGTCGCTGAGCGGAGTCGCCTTGGGCGCGGCGACGGGCTTGCACCGCTTGGTCACAGGGTATGCTACGCCCGTCGCCTCCGCTCGGTTCACCGCCCGAGACCCCCGCCCGATGGGGGAGTACTGCGAGATGTGCGGGATCGACGTCCACGTCGAACATTCCCACGTGGTCGACCTCGACACGCGCCGACTGCTGTGCACCTGCCGCCCCTGTTCGCTGCTGTTCACCGTGGCCGGAGCGGGTCGCGGCAATCTGCGCGCGGTACCCGACCGCTACCTGGCCGACCCCGAGTTCGCCATCGACGCCGGACGCTGGGAGGAACTCCAGGTTCCGGTCGCCGTGGCCTTCTTCTTCCACAACTCCGTCCTCGGCCGGATCGTCGCGCACTACCCGAGCCCGGCCGGTGCCACCGAATCGCTCCTCGACCTGTCCGCCTGGGACGCGGTCGTAGGGTGCAACCCCCTCGCCGCAACCCTCGAACCCGACGTCGAGGCCCTCGTCGTGCGCCGGCACCGCGACCGGGAGCACGAGTACTACGTCGTGCCGATCGACACGTGCTACGAACTGGTCGGCCGCGTGCGGATGCACTGGAGCGGGTTCGACGGCGGCGCCGAGGTGCGTGCCGACCTCGACGAGTTCTTCGCCGCGGCCCGGTCCCGCGCACGAACGCCGACGGGGGATTGCCTCGATGCCTGATCTGACCTTCGACTGTCTCGACGCCTCCGCCGACCTGTACGCGGCGGGTCCGACGCTGACCCTCAAACTGCGCATCGTCGAGGCCTCCGGCGCCCCGATACATGCGGTGGCGTTGCGTGTGCAGATCCGCATCGAACCGCAGAAGCGGCGGTACAACGCGGCGGAGAGCGCTCGGCTCGGGGACCTGTTCGGCGAACCCACCCGGTGGGCGGACACGCTGCGGCCGTTGCAATTCGCGACCGTACCGGCGATGGTGCCCGGATTCGTGGGAAGCACCGAGTTCGACCTGCCGGTGCCCTGCACCTACGACCTCGAGATCGCCGCGACCACGTACTTCCATGCCCTCGAGGAGGGCTCCATCCCGCTGGTCTTGCTGTTCAGCGGAACGGTGTTCGCGAAGGGCGAGAACGGGTTCTCGGTCCACCCGATCTCCTGGCGCGCCGAAGCGCCGTGCCTCGTACCGGTGCAGGTGTGGCGCACGATGATGGACCGGTTCTTCCCCAACTGCGGCTGGATCCGGCTCACTCGGGACACCCTGCACGCCCTCGGGGCGTACAAGAACGCCCGCGCGCTCCCGACCTGGGAGCAGACGATCACCGACCTGCTGGCCACTGCCGACGTGCGGGACCCGCGGTGAAGGCCGCCCTCGCCGGGCCCTTCGAGGCCGCTCGCGCCGTCGCGGACGCGGTCCTCTACGAGGGCTACGTCCTCTACCCCTATCGGGCCTCCTCGGCCAAGAACCGCTCCCGCTGGCAGTTCGGCGTGCTGATGCCGCCGGCCTACGTCGCTCGGGATCCCTCCGAACGTTCCTCCTGCCGCACCGAGATCGTGCTCGAGGCGGGGCAGGCCGCGGTTGTGCACGTCCAGGTGCGCTTCCTGCACGCCCTGCGCCGCACCGGAGGCCCGGTACCGGACTGGGACGAAACCGTCGAACGCGAGGTCGAGTTCGCCGCGGACCTCCGCACGCTCCGCGAGGCGCCCTACGTGCAGACCTTCGCCTTCGGCCCGGAGGAACGCGAGGAGGACGGCGTTCGGCACAGCAGCCGGGAGGTGACCGGCGCGGTCGTGCTGTCGGCCACCGACCTGCCCGGTCCCTACGGCGTCGTCGGCCTGAGCGTCGAGGTCGCCAACCGCGGCCGCGGTAGCGGGGCCGACCGCGACGAGGCCCTCGGCGGCGCGCTGATCGCCGCCCACACCCTGCTCGCCGTCGCCGACGGGCGGTTCGTCTCGGCGACCGACCCCCCGGAGTGGTGCGCGCCCCTGGTGGCGTCCCGCCGCAACGACGGGACCTGGCCGGTGCTCTCCGGCCCGGCCGACCGTCCGGACTCGGTCGTGCTCTCCTCGCCGATCATCCTCGCCGACCATCCCGAGATCGCCCCGGAGAGTCCCGGCGAGCTCTACGACTCCTGCGAGATCGACGAGATCCTCACGCTGCGCACGATGACCCTGACCGACCAGGAGAAGGCCGAGGCGCGGGCCACCGACCCGCGCGCGGCCGCGGTGATCGACCAGGTGGAGAGCCTTCCACCGGAACAGCTCGATCGCCTGCACGGCGCCCTGCGCTACCTGCGGCAGGTCACCGGGGACGGCACGGGCCTGGCCCCCGGCGGAGCAGGCACCGACGACGTGCCCGCCTACTTCACCCCCGACGCGCCCTGGTGGGACCCGGGCGCAGACGCCTCGGTGGACCCCGAACGCGACGCCGTGCAGATCGACGGCGTGGCGATCGCCCGCGGCAGCCGGGTGCGGCTGCACCCCGGCGGGAGCACGGCACGGCGGACCGACGCCCAGGACCTGTTCCTGCGTGACCGCACCGCGACCGTGGAGTGCGTGCTGTTCGACGTCGACGGGCGCTGCCACCTCGGCGTCACCCCCGACGACGACCCGGAACTCGCCGAGGTCAACCGCTGGCACGGGCGCTACCTGTACTTCGAACCCGACGAACTCGCCCCGGAGCCGGCGCCGTGACCCGCGTCCTGGTCGCCGGCGTCGGCAACGTGTTCCTGTCCGACGACGGTTTCGGACCCGAGGTGCTGGCGCGGTTCGCGGGCGCGGAGACCCCGGACGGCGTGCGGGTGGTCGACTTCGGGATCCGCGGCATCCACCTGGCCTACGAACTGCTCGACGGCTACGACGTGCTCGTCGTGGTCGACGCCTCTGCGCGCGGTCTCGCCCCCGGAACCGTGACGCTGCTCGAAGTCGACCCCGGCGCCCACCCACCGGTCGACGGCCCGATGCTCGACGCCCACGGAATGGAGCCCGCGGCGATCCTGCGCACCCTCGGTTCGCTCGGCGGACAGGTCGGACGAGTCCTGGTCCTGGCCTGCGAACCCGCCGACGTGGGGGAGGGCATGGGCCTGACCCCCGCAGTGGCGGCGGCAGTCCCGGCTGCGGCAGCCACCCTCGCCTCCCTGATCCAGAACCTGACGCGAGAGGAGGTGTCTTCGTGATAGTTCGCCTCGTCAAGTCGGTACTGGTCGCGGCCGCGGTGGCAGCGGTCGTGCAGTCCCTCCCCGACATCAAGCGCTACCTCGAGATCCGCGACATGTAGACAGTGGGGGGGGGGGGGGCGGGGCCGCCCCCCCCC
>JBQTIB010000200.1:0-33521 GCA_052389435.1 Sporichthyaceae bacterium
GCGCGGAGTAGACCAGGTTGACCGGAGCCTCGAAGCCCGGGACCAGGCGGTGGTAGGAGTTCATCGTCGGGTTGGTGAACGCCAGCAGCGACGGGGCGTGGTGCAGCAGGCCGCCGATGTACCAGCGGGCGATGTCCGACAGGCCGCCGTAGCCGAGCTCGTCGTAGAAGAGCGGGTCGCCGTTCTTCCACAGCGACTGGTGGCAGTGCATGCCCGAGCCGTTGTCGCCGAAGAGCGGCTTGGGCATGAAGGTGACGGTCTTGCCGGCGGCGGCGACGACGTTCTTCACGATGTACTTGAACAGCATCACCTTGTCCGCGGACTTGGTGATGGTGTCGAAGCGGTAGTTGATCTCCTGCTGACCGGCGGTGCCGACCTCGTGGTGCGCGCGCTCGACCTGCAGGCCGAGGGCGTCCAGCGCCAGGGAGATGTCGTCGCGCATGTCCGCGAAGTGGTCCACCGGCGGGACCGGGAAGTAGCCGCCCTTGTACGGGGTCTTGTGCCCCTGGTTGCCACCCTCCTCGACGCGGCCGGTGTTCCAGGCGCCCTCGATCGAGTCGATGTAGTAGTACCCGGCGTTCTGCTTGGTCTCGAAGCGGATGTCGTCGAAGATGTAGAACTCGGCCTCGGGCGCGAAGTACGCGGTGTCCGCGATGCCGGTCGACTTCATGTACGCCTCGGCCTTGCGCACGATCTGGCGCGGGTCGCGGCTGTACGGCTCGTTCGTGTACGGGTCCACGATGCTCATGTTGATCACGAGCGTCTTGTGGGTGCGGAACGGGTCGATGAAGGCGGTGTCCAGGTCCGGGATCAGCTTCATGTCCGACTCGTGGATCGCCTGGAAGCCGCGGATCGAGGATCCGTCGAACATCTGGCCGTCGGTGAAGAAGTCCGCGTTGACCGACTGGGCCGGGACGTTGAAGTGCTGCATGACCCCGGGGAGGTCGCAGAAGCGCACATCGACGAACGCAACCTTCTCGTCCTTGATGTACTTCATGACCTCGTCGGCGTTGTTGAACATCCATCCTCCTTGCCCGAATGCACTCCGGGCCTGTTCGACGTGACGGCTGCGCTGCGCCCTATCCAACCGGGTCGGCTCCCGCGATGCCACACCGGTAGCCACAGCACACACCGCGTGGCGACGGTTTCCATTTCCGGCCTGTTACATCTGACGCACCGTCGGCTTCCCCATGGGGGTCCGGGCCCCTCCGGCGCAGGTCAGAGCGCTTCCGCGGGGTAGCCTGAGCCTGTGGACCGTCGGATGTTGGGCTCCTGGCTGAGTGGCCCCCAGTCGTATGCAGAGGCCACCGGCGTGCCCGTGGGCTACCCGGGCGAGCGGCTGGGGCTGCCGGAGACGGGGCCGAACTCCGCCTCCTCGCTCAGCCGCCGCCTCGCGGCGACCCTGATCGACTGGACGCTGGCTCAGTTGATCGTCCTGTCGTTCGCCTCCGACCCCGGTGCTCGGGCGGCGGCCACGCTCGGCGTGTTCGCCTTGATGAACGTCGTGCTGATCAGCACGCTCGGCTCCGGCATCGGCGGGCGCCTGCTCGGGATTCGGGTGGCCCGCCTCGACGGATCCGCCCCGGCGCCGATCAGCGTGCTGCTGCGCACGTTCCTCATCGCCTGCGTGGTCCCGGCCCTCGTCTGGGACCGAGACAGCCGCGGCCTGCACGACCGCTGGGCCTACACCCTCGTCGTCCGGCGCTAGACCCGCGGGCCCGGCGCCGGACGATTCCGGCGGCTACAGGATGTAGAGCATCTCCTGGTAGGTCGGCAGCGGCCACAGGTCGTCGGCCACGATCGCCTCGAGGGAGTCGACGGCGCTGCGCACCGCGGCCATCGCCGGCAGCAGTGCGGTCCCGGCGTGAGTCGCCTCCGCCATCGCGTCGTGCCCGGCGTCGGCCGCCAGCGCCTCGGCCAGGACGACCAGGCCCGCCCGCAGGTCGCCGATCCGAGCGCTCACCACCTGCAGGTCGGTGAAGTCCGCGTCGACCCCGGCGGCCTTGAGCACGGTCACGTTCTGCGCCAACTCGGTCTGGTAGCGGATCGCCGCCGGCAGCACCGAGGTGGTGGCCATCTCCAGGGTCAGCTTGGCCTCGACGCCGATGGTCAGCGCGTACTGCTCCAGGCCGATCTCGTAGCGGCTGTGCGACTCCCGCTCGCTGAACACCTTGTAGGTGCTGAACAGCTCCAAGGCCTCGGGCGTGACCAGTTCCGGCAGCGCGTCGAGCGTGGTGCGCAGGTTCTTCAGCCCGCGGGCCGCGGCCTCGACCTGCCACTCCTCGGAGTAGCCGTTGCCGTTGAACACGCACGCGCCGTGGTTGGTGATGATCTCGGTGAGGATCGACTGCACCGCCGTGTTGAACTCGGTGCCGTCGGCGACCGCCTTCTCCAGGTAGGTCGCGATGTAGTCCAGCGCCTCGGCCAGGATCGTGTTGATCGTGATCATCGGCCCGGCCACCGACTGCATCGAGCCCGGTGCGCGGAACTCGAAGCGGTTGCCGGTGAACGCGAACGGCGAGGTGCGGTTGCGGTCGCCCGGGTCGGTCGGCAGCGTCGGCAGGGTGTCGACGCCCGGCATCAGCGTGCCGCGCTCCTTCGAGGAGGTCGCCGCGCCCTTCGCGATCTGGTCGAACACGTCCGCGAGCTGGTCGCCGAGGAAGATCGAGATGATCGCCGGCGGAGCCTCGTTGGCGCCGAGACGGTGGTCGTTGGACGCCGAGGCGACCGAGGCGCGCAGCAGACCGCCGTACTTGTGCACCGCGCGGATGACCGCGGCGCAGAAGACGAGGAACTGGGCGTTGTCGTGCGGGTTGTCCCCGGGCAGCAGCAGGTTGCCGACGGTGGAGGAGCCCATCGAGAAGTTGCAGTGCTTGCCGGAGCCGTTGACGCCGGCGAAGGGCTTTTCGTGGAAGAGGCACTCCATCCCGTGCTTCTTGGCCATCGTCTTGAACGTGGTCATGAGCAGCTGCTGGTGGTCGGCGGCGACGTTGGCCCGCTCGAACATCGGCGCGATCTCGAACTGGCCGGGCGCGACCTCGTTGTGGCGGGTCTTGGCCGGGATGCCGAGCTTGAACAGCTCCCGGTCGACGTCGGCCATGTAGCCGAGCACGCGCTCGGGAATGGCGCCGAAGTAGTGGTCGTCGAACTCCTGGCCCTTGGGCGGCTTGTGGCCCATCAGGGTGCGGCCCGCGCTGAGCAGGTCCGGGCGGGCGAGGAAGAAGTGGCGGTCGATCAGGAAGTACTCCTGCTCGGGACCGCAGTAGGACACCACGGCGCCCGGGTCCGAGCCGAACATCGCGATCACCCGCGCCGCGTGCGTGGCCATCGCCTGCTGCGAGCGCAGCAGCGGGGTCTTGTAGTCCAGCGCCTCGCCCGTCATCGAGACGAAGAACGTCGGGATGCACAGCGTCTTGCCGTTGGGGCTGTCGAGCACGTAGGCGGGGGAGGTGACGTCCCAGCCGGTGTACCCGCGGGCCTCGAACGTCGCGCGCAGGCCACCGCTGGGGAAGCTGGAGGCGTCCGGCTCGCCCTGGGTGAGGGTCTTGCCCGCGAACTCCGCGAGCGCGGTGCCGTCGCCGACCGGCTCGAAGAAGCTGTCGTGCTTCTCGGCGGTCAGGTGCGTCAGCGGGTAGAACACGTGCGCGTAGTGCGTCGCGCCCTTTTCCAGCGCCCAGTCCTTCATGGCGGAGGCGACGGCGTCGGCGATGGCCGGGTCCAGCGGCGCGGAACGCTCGATCGTCGCGAGCACGGACTTGAACACCGACTTCGGCAGACGCTTCTGCATGACCGAGGTGCTGAAGACGTTCGCGCCGAAGATCTCCCCGGGCTTCTCGTCCTCGGAGAAGCTCACAGCGGGCGGAACGTAGGCCTCGACGTCGCGGATCGCCTGCAGACGGATGGGGTTGCCACTCATATGGTCGTCACCTTTGGAAGTGCGGCGGGGGTCTGCCGGCGACGCTATCCGCCCCGTGTTTGCGCCGTGTTACACCGACGTGTCCCCGGACCTCACAGCCGTCCCGCAAGGCTGTGAGATCTGCCGCACCAAGCCCCGTCGCCTCACGCGGGCGAGCCACGCCCCTCGGTCCGGAGCGAAACGATCGAGGGTGCAACGCGGGATGCAGGCGCAGCGCCGGTCCACGCTGGGGCGAACTCTCCCGCTTCAACCTGGATCGATTCGCGACAGGCGGCGGATCCCGCCACTTGGTGCTGCCGGGCACCGCCAAGTGGTCGGCGTACGGTTCGCCCTCGACGACAGGCCCGGTGGTGGAGGCGGACATGGTGGACCCGGACGCGGAGCCGGAATCTTCCGAGCCCCTCCCGGTATGGCGTCGGCGGCGCTGGCAGGCCCTGGCCGTCGCTCTCGTTCTGGCGGGGGGATCGTTCGCGGGCGTCTCCCTGGTGCAGGCCGGGGACGAGGCGGAGGCGGACGACGGGTTCCCGCGCACGATTCCCGAGACCGTGTACGAGCCGGAGCCGTTCCCGCCGGACGAGGCGGTCTTCTCCATGGGGAACATCGACATCGCGGCGCCGGGCGCGCAGGTGCAGATCGTGAAGGTCGAGCCCCTGGCCTCGCCCAACCTCGAGTACCTGGGCGCGTACGTCGTATGGCCGCGGGACTACGAAGGCGGGGGGCTGTCCATCGCCGCCGCGTTTCCCTCCGAGATTCTGCAGCCCAAGCGCCACGCGATCGACGAGCCGATCCCGACCTCGGAGACGAATCGGGTCGACACCGTGAACGGCTCTCCGGTGCCGTTCTCGGTGACGGTCGGCTTCCGGGTGCTCTCGGGCATCGCCGGAGTCAACGGAATCCGCGTGACCTACCGGGCGAACGGCGAGACCCTGCAGCGCATCTTTCCGCTGGCGGTCGTCGCGTGCCTGCGGCCGGGACCGTGCCTGGACTACTCCAAGGACCTGAAGGCCGACAGGGTCGCGCTTCGCCGCCTCGACCTGCTGCGGGACTAGCTCGCCTTGAGCGCGGCCGCGCCGAAGGAGACGTTGAAGCGGTCGCACCAGATCGAAACGCTGCGCAGCGTGTTCAGGTCGACGCCGGCCGGCAGGGCGTAGTTCTGCGAGCCCCTGTTGCCCTTCAGGTTGGCGATCTTGACGTGCTCGTTGTCGTCGAACACGTGCCAGCCGGGCCGACCCGGCAGGACCGGGGCGTCGGACAGGACGACCTTCAGGTCCGGGCCGTTGGAAGTGTCGAGGTTCTCCAGGCGCAGAACGCGGGAGCCGTCGGCCAGACGCAGGATGCGCGCCTGGCCGCTCGTGCCGTGCTCGTGGGTGATGAACTCGCCGCGAAACTCCTCGATCGGCTCGGTGGACGTCGCGCTCGGGGTAGCGGAGACGGTGGCCTCGGGAGTGGCCGCAGCGGCGGGGGCGGGCATGGACACCGGTTCGACGACGGCCGGCGCGGCGGCCACGGGGGCAACCGGCAGGGCCTCGACGACGGTCTCGTCGACCCACAGCTTCCACGGCTCGAAGGCGGCCAACCCGAGGACCAGGACGACCGTTCCTCCGGCCAGCCCGGCCTGCACCCAGCGCCTGCGCAGAAGTCGTCCGATCATCGTTGCCCTCCAGAGCCCGGCGGTGTGCCTACGCCGATTGAACGGCCCGACGGGCTCGAGCGGTGCCCGAACCCGCCTTACGCTCTGCTTACCGCGGCAGTCGGTCGGTCGAGGGTCAGCGGGGGCCCTTCGGCATCCGGGTGCCCTTGGGCATGGGGCCCTTGGGAATCGGGGCCGTCTTCATGACGTCGCCGACGGCGCGGAGGCGGTCGTTGACCTCGGTGATCGAGCCGCCCTTCATGTTCCGCGGCAGCTTCATGAGCTTCTTGCTCAGCTTGCCGAGCGGGACCTCGCCCTCGCCGTTGCCGACCCGCAGTTCGGTCACCGGCACGTCGGCGACGAAGCGGTTCATCCGCTTGCGCTCCGCGTCGAGCAGTTCGTTCATCCCGCGCTGCGAACCCTCGGCGATCAGCACGATCCCGGCCCTGCCGACGGCGCGGTGCACGCAGTCCTGGTTCTTGTTCAGCGCGACCGCGGGGGTGATGGTCCAGCCGCCGCGCTTGATCGTGTTGAGCACGGCCGCGGCCGCGCCCGGCTGGCCTTCGATCTCGGCGTAGGCCGACTTCTGCACCCGGGAACCGAAGACGAAGGTCGCGGCCAGAATGCCCGTCAGGACGGCGAAGATCGCGCCGAAGATGACCTGGTCGATGAGCACGCCGATGCCGAACACGACGACGAAGTCCACGAGGAAGGCACCGAGCATCGCCCAGGGGAGCTTGGGGTCCTTCTTGCGGGTGAGCGTGTACGCCATCCGCATCTGCTTGAGCTTGCCGATGTCGTTGGGGCCCTTGGGCGCCTTGACCTTCTTCGCCTTCTTCGCCATGCGCAAAGCGTAGGGGTCAGCCGGCGGCGCGGACTGCGACGGCCTGCTGGTACAGGCGCCCGGCACGGTAGGAGGAGCGCACGAGTGGGCCGGACATCACACCCGCGAACCCGATCTGCTCGGCCACGACGGCCAGTTCGTCGAACTCGTGCGGCTCCACCCACCGCGCAATCGGGTGGTGGCGCAGACTCGGACGCAGGTACTGGGTGATGGTCACCAGATCCGTGCCCGCGTCGTGCAGGTCCTGCAGGGTCTGCACGACCTCGGAGATCTCCTCGCCCATGCCCAGGATCAGATTGGACTTGGTGACCAGGCCCGCGGCCCGGGCCGCGGTGATGACCTCGAGGGACCGTTCGTACCGGAAGCCCGGGCGGATGCGCTTCATCAGACGCGGGACGGTCTCGATGTTGTGCGCGAACACCTCCGGCCGCGAGGCGAAGACCTCCGCGAGCAGCTCCGGGACGTTGTTGAAGTCGGGAGCGAGCAGTTCGACGCCGCAGCCCGGTACCGCGGCGTGGATCGCCCGTACGGTCTCGGCATACAGCCACGCGCCGCCGTCGGCGAGGTCGTCGCGGGCGACGCCGGTGATCGTCGCGTACCGCAGGCCCATCGTCGCGACGGACTCCGCGACGCGCCGCGGCTCGTCCCGGTCCAACTCCGCGGGCTTGCCGGTGTCGATCTGGCAGAAGTCGCACCGCCGAGTGCACTGGTCTCCGCCGATGAGGAAGGTGGCCTCGCGGTCCTCCCAGCACTCGGAGATGTTGGGACAGCCCGCCTCCTGGCAGACCGTGTGCAGGCCCTCGTCCTTCACCAGCTTGGACACGGCGGTGTACTCCGGGCCGGTGCGCAGCTTGGTGCGGATCCACGGCGGCTTGCGCTCGATCGGGACCTCGGCGTTGCGAACCTCGAGGCGAAGCATCTTGCGGCCTTCGGGAGCGATCGTCACGACGCCCTCCCCACGTTGAGGTAGGTCCGGGACGCGCCCGCCGCAGGTGCCGAGACGGGCTCGGACGGCGTGAGGTGGGCGGGCAGCGCCAGCGGCCCGACGGAGGTCTCCGAGGCGCCGAACACCTCGGCGAGGCGGCGTTGGACCAGCGGCACGATCTCGGTCGGGGTGACCTCGCGGCCCAGTTCGTGGGTTAGCGAGGTGACGGCCGCGTCGGAGATGCCGCACGGCACGATCCGGGAGAACCAGGACAGGTCCGGGCCGCAGTTGATCGCGAACCCGTGCATGGCGACGCCCTTGGCGACGCGGATGCCGATGGCCGCGATCTTGCGCTCCGGCTCGCCCGGCAGCCACACGCCGCTGCGGCCCGACACCTGCCCGGCCGCAAGGCCCAGGTCGGCGCAGACGGCGATGATTGCCGCTTCGAGCCTGCGGACGTAGTCGACGACGTAGACGCCGTCGGGCAGCTTCACGATCGGGTACCCGGTCAGCTGGCCGGGCCCGTGCCAGGTGATCTTGCCGCCGCGGTCGACCTCGACGACGGGCGTGCCGTCCCAGGGCCGGTCCTTGTCCTCGGTGCGCTTCCCGGCGGTGAACACCGGCTCGTGTTCCAGCAGCAGGACGGTGTCCCCGATCTGCTCCGCGACGCGGGCGGCGTGCAGTTCGCGCTGGTAGGTCCACGTCGGGACGTACGGCAGCACCGGGCCGCCGGTGGCGTCGAGGAAGCGAAGCACGGACACGCCTTCAGTCTAAGAAACGAGACACGCGCGGGCGGCGGTCTGGAAATCTGGGTGCTCGAACCGGAAACCGGACTCGGTGAGCGCCCACGGCACGACGCGCTGGCTGCGCACGATTTCGGTCGCGAACTCCCCGAGGACCAGGCGCAGGCCGAACTTCGGCGCCGGCAGCAGCGTCGGCCGGTGGAGCAGCGAGCCGAGGATCTTCGTGACCTCGGCGTTGGTCAGCGGGTTCGGGCACGCGAGGTTCACCGGCCCGGCGATGCCGTCGGCGGTGAGCAGGTACTCCAGTGCCCGCACCTCGTCGGTCAGCGAGATCGGGCTCCACCACTGCCGGCCCGAGCCGAGCTTTCCGCCGGCGCCGAGCTTGAAGATGGTCAGCATGCGGTCGAAGGCGCCGCCCTCGCGGGAGACGACGAGTCCGGTGCGGGCGGTGACGACGCGGATCCCGGCCTCGCGGGCGGGGGCGGTCGCGGCTTCCCACCGGACGCAGAGCCGGGCCAGGAAGTCGTCCCCGGCGGGCGCGCGTTCGTCGAGGACGGTGTCCCCGGCCTCGCCGTAGTACCCGATCGCCGAGGCGTTGACGAGCACCGACGGCGCCGGGCGGAGCGCAGCCAGCGCGGTCGCCAGGGTGTGGGTGGTGTCGAGCCGGGAGGAGACGAGAGTCTGCTTGTAGGAGTCGGTCCAGCGCTTGTCGCCGACGCCGGCGCCGGCGAGGTTGATCGCGCCCTGCACGCCGGTCAGCGCGGCGGGATCCAACGGCGTGCCGGGTTCCCACGCGATCTCGTCGGCCGCGGTCGGCGTGCGCCGGACCAGGCGCAGCACTTCGTGGTCGTCGGCCCGCAACGCCTCGACGAGAGCCCGACCGATCAGTCCCGACGACCCGGCGACGACGACCTTCACTGCGCACCCCCGATGGACGCGCAGCGTTCGACATCGAGCGGCCTACCGGACGCTGGAGGTCGGACGCTGCGCAGTGGCATGGCTTAGAGACCGAGGTCGGCCTCGAACGCGGCCTCCTCGAGGCGGGCCTTGACGGCCACCAGGAAGCGGGCGGCGTCCGCGCCGTCGACGATGCGGTGGTCGTAGGTCAGTGCCAGGTAGACCATCGAGCGGATCGAGATGGTCTCGCCGAGGTCCGGGTCGTCCATCACCACGGCGCGCTTGACGACGGCCCCGGTGCCCAGGATGCCGACCTGCGGCTGGTTCAGGATCGGGGTGTCGAACAGGGCGCCGCGGCTGCCGGTGTTGGTGAGGGTGAAGGTGCCGCCGCCGAGCTCGTCCGGGCCGATCTTGTTCTCCCGGGTGCGCTCTGCGAGATCCGCGATCTTGCGGGTGAGGCCTGCGATGTTCAGGTCGTCGGCGTTGCGGACCACGGGTACGAGCAGGCCGCGCTCGGTGTCGACGGCGATGCCGAGGTGGGCGTCGGAGTGGTAGGTGACCTCGCCCTTCTCGGTGTCGATCGACGAGTTCAGCTTCGGGTGCGCCTTCAGCGCCTCGACGGCGGCCTTTGCGAAGAACGGCATGAAGGAGAGTTTCTGACCCTCGCGAGCCTCGAAGCTCTTCTTCGCGGCCTGGCGCAGGCGAGCGATCTTGGTGACGTCGACCTCGACGACCGTGGTCAGCTGCGCGGAGGTCTGCAGCGACTCGACCATCCGAGAGGCGATGACCTTGCGCAGGCGGGTCATCGGCTGAGTACCCGTCAGGTTCGCCGGGGCGGCCGCCGGGGCGGTCTTCGGAGCGGACGGCGCGGGCGTGGCCGCCGACGCCGCGGGCGTCGGAGAGGTCCGCGAGGCGTCCTGTGCGGCGCGGGCGGCGTCGAGCACGTCCTGCTTGCGGATGCGCCCGCCGACGCCCGTGCCGGTGACCGAACCGAGGTCGATGTTGTTGTCGGTCGCGAGCTTGCGCACCAACGGGGTCACGTAGCTCGCGACGTCGTCGGAGGTGGCCTGACCGTTGCCGGTGGACTGCGCGGGGGCGGGCGCCGGCGGGGGAGTCGGGGCCGGCGCGGGAGCCGGCGGCGGGGTCGGCGCAGCAACGGGCGCCGGAGCCGGGGCGGGCGCCGGGGCGGGAGGCGCGGCGGCGGGCGGCGGGGCGGCCGCCGGAGCAGCGCCGGGAGCGCCGATGACGCCGAGCTGCGCGCCGACGGCGACGGTCCCGTCCTCGGGAACGTCGATCGACAGCAGCACGCCCGCGGTCGGGGCGGGGATCTCGGTGTCGACCTTGTCGGTGGAGATTTCGAGCAGCGGCTCGTCGGCGGCGACCGAGTCCCCGACCTGCTTGAGCCAGCGGGTGACGGTGCCCTCGGTGACGCTCTCGCCGAGGGCCGGGAGTAGCACCGGAGTACCGGACGCGGCGCCGCCGGACGGAGCCGGGGCGGCGGGCGCCGGGGCAGCGGCCTGCGGAGCGGGGGCGGCGGCCTGCGGAGCGGGGGCGGGGGCGGGCGGGGCGGCGGCCGGGGCGGGCGCGGGCGCGGGGGCGTCGTTCTCGGAGCCGATGACGCCGAGCTCGGCGCCGACGGCGACGGTCTCGTCCTCCTGGACGGAGATGCGCAGCAGCACGCCGGCGGCCGGGGCGGGGATCTCGGTGTCGACCTTGTCGGTCGAGATCTCCAGCAGCGGCTCGTCGACGGCGACGAGGTCGCCCTCCTTCTTCAACCACCGAGTGACCGTGCCCTCGGTGACGCTCTCGCCGAGCGCCGGGAGCGTGACGGAGACCGACATCGCGCTTACTCCTTCAGAAGAACTAACGGTTGGTTGACGTGACGGAACGTCAGCCGTGGGCGTGGAGGGGCTTTCCGGCCAGCGCGAGGTGGGCCTCGCCGAGGGCTTAGCCCTGGGTGGGGTGGGCGTGGATGAGGCTGGCGACCTCGCCCGCCTCCGCCTCCCAGTTGTAGATCAGCTGCGCTTCGGAGATCAGCTCGCCGACGCGGGAACCGACCATGTGCACGCCGAGGACGGGGCCGTCCTTGCGCTTGATCAGCTTGATCGCGCCGGTGGTGCGCAGGATCTGGCTCTTGCCGTTGCCGGCGAGGTCGTAGACCAGGGACTCGACCTCGTCCGCGCCGTAGCGCTCCTTGGCCGCGGCCTCGGTCAGGCCGACGGAGGCGACCTCGGGCTCGGAGTAGGTCACGCGCGGGACGCCGTCGTAGTCGATCGGCACCACGGGAAGACCGGCGATGCGCTCGGCGACGAGGATGCCCTCGCCGAAGCCGACGTGCGCGAGCTGCAGGGTCGGGATCAGGTCCCCGACGGCGGAGATCGTCGGCACGTTGGTCTGGCACAGACCGTCGACCTTGACGAAGCCGCGGTCCATCTCCAGCCCGACCTCCTCGTACCCGAGGCCCGCGGAGACCGGACCGCGGCCGATGGCGACGAGGAGCAGGTCCGCGTCGAGCTGCTTGCCGTTCTCGGTGTGCACGCGGATGCCGTCGGAGAGGTACTCGGCGCCGGAGAAGCGGGCGCCGACCTCGAAGTTGATGCCACGCTTGCGATAGGCGCGCTCGAGGAGCTTGGAGCAGTGCTCGTCCTCGGCCGGGACCAGGCGCGGCAGGCCCTCGACGATGGTCACCTCGGCGCCGAAGGACTTCCAGACGCTCGCGAACTCGCAGCCGATGACGCCGCCGCCGAGGATGATCACCGAGCGGGGGACGTACTGCAGGCCGAGCGCGTGGTCGGAGCTGATGATCCGGTTGCCGTCGATCTCCAGGCCCGGGATCGAACGCGGCACCGAGCCGGTCGCCAGCACGACGTGCTTGCCGGTGTAGCGGGTGCCGTCGACGTCGACGGTGGTCGGGCTCGAGAGGCGCCCCTCGCCCTCGACCAGGACGACCTTGCGGTGCTTCACCAGGCCCTGCAGGCCCTTGTAGAGCTTGGCGATCACGCCGTCGCGGTAGGAGTTCACGCCCGGCATGTCGATGCTGTTCAGCGTCACGTTCACGCCGAAGTGCGAACCCTCGCGGGCCAGGTCGGCGACCTCGGCCGCGTGCAGCAGCGCCTTCGTCGGAATGCAGCCCTTGTGCAGACAGGTGCCGCCGAGCTTGTCCTTCTCGATCAGCGCGACCGAGAGGCCGAGCTGGGTGGCGCGGAGCGCGCAGGCGTATCCGCCGCTGCCTCCGCCGAGGATGACGATGTCGAACTCGGTGCCTGCTTCGCCGCTCACGGCGCTTCTCCTCGGATCGATGCGGGGTGTCCACTCGTTCAACTCCCGGTCGATCTCCATCCTTCCACTCGGGCGTGTGACCTCGGCAGTCGCATGCGGTCCGGAGTGCGCAAGGTCTCGCGTGCCGGCCCTCACATTGGGCCGGCGGAGTGAGACGCGGGCCATACTCGTGCGCATGCGTTGGTTTGGAAGGCGCAAGCAGCGCCCCGGGACGATGCGTACCGCCGGCTCCCAGGACAGGGAACACCTACAGGCCTGGGCCGCGGCGCGAACCGGCGTTGAGGCCTACCTCGAGCCGCGGACGGCCGTCACCGAGTTCACGATGATGCTGATCGCCGCGGACGGGGAGTGGACCCGGCGCCGGGTCCCGAGCCCCGAGCACGCGCGCGAGCTCTGCAAGAAGCTGAAGATTCCGGTCTACGACGCCGCGCTCGTCGGCTACCCGGACCGCAAGCGCGCCTACGACCGTAGACGCGCCAACGAGGGGCGCTAGTTCGCGACGAGGTCCTCGGCGATGCGCACGAGGGTGCGAACGCCGGTGCCGGTCCCGCCCTTGGGGGTGTAGCCGAACGGGTCGGATTCGTTGAACGCCGGGCCCGCGATGTCCAGGTGCACCCACTTCACGCCCTCGGCGACGAACTCCTTGAGGAAGATCCCCGCGGACATCGCGCCGCCGAAGCGCTCGCCGATGTTGGCGATGTCGGCCACCGAGGACTTCAGGCCGTTGCGCAGTTCCTCGGGCAGCGGCATCGGCCACATCGACTCCCCGGCCTCGGCCGAGAGCGCGTGCACCGTGGCGCGGACCTCGTCGTCGTTGCTCATGATTCCGGTGGTCCGGGCCCCGAGCGCGACCATGATCGCGCCCGTGAGCGTGGCGACGTCGACGACGAGATCGGGGGAGTCCTCGCAGGCCCGTGCGAGCGCGTCGGCCAGGATCAGGATGCCCTAGGCGTCGGTGTTGAGGACCTCGACGGTCTTGCCGGAGTACAAGGTCAGCACGTCCGACGGGCGCTGCGCGGTGCCCGAGGGCATGTTCTCCACCATCGGCGCCCAGGCAGTGACGTTGATCGGAAGCTTGAGCTTGGCGATCGCGCGAATTGCGGCGACGACCGCTGCGGCGCCGCCCATGTCGCACTTCATCGTCATCATCGCGTCGGCCGGCTTGAGCGAGAGGCCGCCGGAGTCGACGGTGACGCCCTTGCCGACGAGCGCGAGGTGCTTCTTGGCCTTGGCGTTGGTGTAGGTCAGCTTCACCAGGCGCGGCGGGCTCGACGAGCCCTGTCCGACGCCGACGATGCCGCCGTACCCGCCCTTCTTGAGCGCCTTTTCGTCCATGACCTCGATCGTCACGCCGGCGACTGCGGCGGCGTCGGCCGCGGCGGCCGCGAGGTCGCTCGGACGCAGGTCCGACGGGGGAGTGTTCACCAGGTCGCGGGCCCAGTGGACGGCCTCGGCCAGCACGCCCGCGCGATTGGCGGCGGCCTTCGCGGCGGCGTCGGCGGCGAGGGAGGTGCAGACGGTGACGGCACCGACGGCCGGCTTCTCCGAGCCGTTGCTGCGGTAGCGGAGGTAGGCGTAGGCGCCGAACAGGGCACCCTCGGCGACGGCGCCCACGGCGGCGGCGTCCTCGGCGGGCAGGGCCAGCGCGACGGACTTGGAGCCGGCCACCGCGCGGGCGGCGGCACCGGCGGCGCGGCGCAGCGTCTCGTGGTCGTACCCGCCGCGGCCGGGCGCCTTGCCCAGACCGACGACCACGACGAGGCCGGCCTTCACCGAGCCGGAGCCCGGCAGCTTCACGATCTGCTCGGCCTTGCCCTCGCCGCCGAGCGCGGCCACGGCGGCGGCAAGCTTCACACCGAGCGCGTCCCCGACCTCCTTGGCGGCGTCGGTGAGCACCACGCCCCGCGGCCCGGCGGCGACGCCGACCACGATCGCGTCCGCGCGGACGTCGGATACGGCGGTGCTGCTCAACGAGATCGTTGCCACGACCATCCTCAGGCTCGGTACGTCTAGGGCTTGCCTCGAAGCCTAGTCCGCGAGGGCTCCTCGATAGCGTCATGGACATGACGCTGCGCCGATCCCCCCTCTACGACCGTCACGTCGCGCTCGGCGCGAAGCTCGCCGACTTCGGCGGCTGGGAGATGCCGATCGACTACGGCGCCGCTCCGAGCAAACTCGGCGTCGTCGCCGAGCACACCGCGGTGCGCTCCTCGGTCGGCCTGTTCGACGTTTCCCACCTCGGCAAGGCCTCGGTGGTCGGACCCGGCGCGGCGGCTTTCGTCGACGCCTGTCTGACCAACTCCCTCGCCAAGATCGGCCCGGGCCAGGCGCAGTACAGCCTCTGCTGCACCGCCGACGGCGGGATCGTCGACGACCTGATCGTCTACCTTCGCGCCGACGACGACGTCTTCCTGGTGCCGAACGCGGCCAACACCGCCGAGGTCGTCCGGCGCCTCGCCGCCGTCGCTCCGCCCGAGCTCACCGTGACCGACGAGCACGAGGCCTACGCCGTGCTGGCCGTACAGGGCCCACGGGCCGAGGAGATCCTGGGCAAGCTCGGGCTGCCGGTCGGCCATCCCTACATGAGCTTCCGGTTCGGCGCCTTCGAGGGCGCTCCCGTCACGGTGTGCCGCAGCGGCTACACCGGCGAGCTCGGCTACGAGGTCCTGCCCCGCTGGGACGACGCGCCCGCGCTGTGGGACGCGATCGCCGCGCTCGGCGTCACCCCCGTCGGCCTCGGCGCCCGGGACACCCTGCGTACCGAGATGGGCTATCCCCTGCACGGGCAGGACATCTCGCAGGACGTGACGCCCCCTCAGGCGAACCTGAGCTGGGCGGTCGGCTGGGACAAACCCGGGTTCTGGGGCCGGGAGAATCTGCTCGAGCAGAAGGCCGCCGGCCGAACCCGGCGCCTCGTCGGGCTCCTCGGCGACGCTCGCACCATCCCGCGCGCACACATGGCCGTCAGCCGCGAGCCCGGGGGTCCGGTGATCGGCGAGGTCACCTCCGGCACCTTCTCCCCGACGCGCAAGTGCGGGATCGGCATGGCACTGGTCGACACGACCGTGGCCGACGGGGACACCCTCGCCGTCGACATCCGCGGCCGCGTCGGCACCTTCGAGGTCGTCAAGCCGCCGTTCGTGGACTCCCACGTCAAGTAGCCGTCCGCCGCCCGAGCAGGGGCCTAGGCGGTGCTGAGGACCAGCAGGGCGACGGTCGTCGCAACTTCGACGCCCGCGCCGAGGGTGTCTCCGGTGATCCCGCCGAAGCGCCGCCGACAGCGGCGGGCGAGGAGGTCGGCGGCGAGCAGTGCCAGCCCGGCGGCGCAGAGCGAACGGAACAGGCCGAAATCGGCAGTCCAGCCCAGCGCCGTCACGCCGACGACGATCGCCGCGCCGGCAGCGGCGGCCACCGGGGTCGAGACCGTGCCGGCGACCATGGCGCCGAGGCCGTCGGGGCGGGCGGGCGGGACGCTGCGGCGGCAGGCCCACGCCAACGTCCCGCGGCCGATCGCCCCCACCAGGGCGCCGGCGAGGACCAGGCGGCCGTTGTCCCACCGGGCCGCGATCCCGGCCAGTGCGACGGTCTGCAGCAGCAGGGTCAGCAGCAGCACGATCACCCCGAAGGGGCCGATGTCCGAGGCCTTCATGACGGCGAGGGACCGGTCGCGGTCGCGGCCGACGCCGAGGCCGTCGGCGGTGTCGGCGAGACCGTCGAGATGCAGGCCGCGACTGGCCGCGGCCAGCAGGCCGACGCCCAGTCCCGCGGCCGCGAGCGAGGACAGGCCCAGTTCCAGGAACAGCGCCGCGGCGCCCGCGGCCCCCCCCCCGAGGGCTGCCCCGACCGCGGGCGCCCAGAGCATCGCCGCTCCGGCCGTCGGTCGGTCCACGCGCACCGACCCGACCGGCAGCACGGTGAGCGTGCTCAACGCCAGCGCGAGCCCCGCCGAGGCGCAGTCCGGTGCCCTCCCGTTCGATGCCTTCCGGTTCGGGGCTGCGCCCTCCGATGGGGTGCCGTCGGGTTGGGGGCCCGGGCTCACGGCGAGACCGCCGGGTCGGCGAGGGGAAGCAGGCGCCCGGCCACGACCAGCGCGACCTCGTCGCTGGCGGCCGCCACCGCGAGGTTGAGTCGGCCGAGTTCGTCGCGGAACCGGCGCCCGGACGACGTCGCCGGCACGACGCCCATGCCGACCTCGTTGCTGACTGCGATCACGTGGCCCGGGGCGGCGCGCCAGGCGTCGAGGAGGTCGGTCACCCGCTCCGCCAGGGCCGTGCGGGCACGTCCCGAGTTCCACGCCTCCTCGTTCCAGGCGTCGGCGTCGTCCATGGCCCGAGTCAGCCACAGCGCCAGGCAGTCGAGGAGCACCACCCCGGTCTGGGCGCGCAGGTGCGGTGCCGGGTCGGCGGTTGCCACGGTCTGCCAGTGGGCCGGACGTCGCTCGCGGTGGGCGGCGATCCGCTCGACCCACTCCGGGTCGTCGGGGTGTTCGGCGGCCGTCGCGAGGTAGAGCACCGGCGCGCCGGTCGCGGCCGCCCGGGCCTCGGCGGCGGCGGACTTGCCGGACCGGGCGCCGCCGAGCAGCAGGGCGCGCCACGGCGCGGGTGGGGGAACGGTCGTCATCGCGGGGCTAGCCTGCCCCACAGGACATCCAGCGCGTGGACAGGTGGGACTCGATGGCGTGGAGTTGGCGGTACGAGCGGAACGACGGCAGCGAAGTCCTGCCGGTGGCGGGCACCGTCCCGCAGTTCCCGACGCAGGCCGACGCGGAGAGTTGGGTCGGCGAAGTCTGGCGCGAACTGGTCGATCAGGGCGTCGACGCGGTCACGCTGTTGGAGAACGGAACTCGGATCTACGGTCCGATGTCCCTGCACGCGGCGGAATAGCCCGCTCCTAGACGGCGCGCGTACCCCGCTTGATCTGCGGCTTCGGGGTGCGCAGCGGACGGGGGAGCATGGCGCGCATCATCCCGTAGAGGACGTCGCCGCGCTTGCGGGGCTCGTCCGGGAAACGCTTGCGCAGGGCCTTGCGCAGCCGGGTCGTCCAGATCATCGAGTCGACGATGATGAAGATGACCATCAGCATCCAGATGCTGACCGAGGCGTTCTCGGCCGATCTGCTGCCGAACATGCCGAGCAGCAGAATCACCACGGCCATCGGCAGGAACAGTTCTGCGGCGGTGAACCGACCGTCGCAGAAGTCGCGGATGAAGCGCTTGCGCGGACCCCGGTCTCGGGGGAGCAGGTAGCGCTCGTCGCCGGCCATCATGCCCTCGGAGCGCTGCCGACGTTCCTGCAGGCGCTGCTCCCGCTGCATCTTGGCGCGGGCCTTGGGGTTGGTCGAGCCTTTCAGGCGCTCCTTGCGCTCCCGTTCGGCCTCGGCCCGCTTGGGCGTGGGCCGACCCTTCTTTTCGAGACCGACGGGCTCGAGGACCTGGGTCTCGGACTCTGACTTGGCGCGACGGGTGAACACGAGCCAAGCCTAGGCCGGCCGAGCGGCGTCGTCGCGGATGCAGGTGCCGGCCGCAACGACGCTCGCGACCCCGTGTCGGGCTGCGCCGATTAGTAGAGTCGCCGCATGAGCCTGATGCAGCGCATGTCGATGATCTTCAAGGCCAAGGCGAGCAAGGCCTTGGACAAGGCCGAGGATCCGCGCGAGATCCTCGACTACAGCTACGAAAAGCAACTCGAAATGCTGACCAAGGTCCGCCGAGGCGTCGCCGAGGTCGCGACCTCGCGCAAGCGGCTGGAGATCCAGCAGACCCAGCTTCGCGGCCAGGCGGACAAGCTCGGCGAGCAGGCCAAGAAGGCGCTGTCGATCGGCCGGGAGGACCTCGCACGCGAGGCCCTGACCCGCCGCTCGGGCATCGAGCAGCAGATCGCGGACCTGGCGACCCAGCACGCGGACCTGCTCGCCCAGGAGGAGAAGCTGACCCTCGCCTCCCAGCGGCTGCAGGCCAAGGTCGACGCCTTCCGCACCAAGAAGGAGACGATCAAGGCCACCTACACCGCCGCGCAGGCCCAGACGAAGATCAACGAGGCCTTCTCGGGCATCTCCGAGGAGATGGGCGACGTCGGCCTCGCGATCCAGCGCGCCGAAGACAAGACCGCGCAGATGCAGGCCCGCGCGGGCGCGATCGACGAACTGCTGGCCTCCGGCGCCCTCGACGACCCGTCCGGCCTGGCCAAGGACAATCTGACGATGGAGCTGGATCGGCTGTCCTCGGACTCCGACGTCGAGCTCGAAATGGCGCGGCTGAAGTCCGAGCTCGGCCAAGGCGCGCCGGCCCCGAAGCAGTTGGAAGGCAACGCATGATCATCCGCATCCTCGGCGAGGGCCAGTTCAAGATCGACGACGCGCTGCTCGACGAGCTGAATCGGCTCGACGCGGTGGTGGAGGCGGCCATCGCCGCCAACAACGAGCCGGAGTTCAAGGACGCCCTCGCGGCGCTGTTGGACAAGGTCCGGACCGAGGGCGCCTCGCTGGCCATGGACGAACTCGAGTCCAGCGACGTCCTGCTGCCGCACTCGGACACGTCCCTGACCGAGGCCCGCGACCTGCTCCGCGAAGACGGCCTCATCCCCGGCTGACGCTACATTTCCCGTCTGGGATCTCTTTCGCCGTAATATTTTCCGTTGGAAGACTCAGGGAATGACTGTGGGGGCTGACAGCCTCCACAGTCGTCGCACGACCTGAAGATCGCTCAGAAGAGCGCTGTGGGAGCTGACAGCCCTCGCGGTGATCGCCCGCCCGCCTGTGACCGACCGAAGGAAACGCCCTGTGGCTGCCGAGGAGTTCGACGACACCGCCCTCGACGACCCGGAGGCGCTGAGCGTCGCCGACGAGGCCCTGCGTCATCTGGCCGAGGCCGGGGCCCGGGTGCGGCACGAGGTCAACGCCGCCCACGAGGCCATGGTCGCGCTCACCGACTTCCCGAAGCCGCGCGCCGTGGTGGCCGCCGGCGCGGACGCCCGCCTGTTGCGGGCCGTCCTCGAGCCCTGGTGCCCGGTTCCGTTCGTGGCCTGGCCCGGACCGAGCCTTCCCGGCTGGGCGGGCGCCTTGGACCTCGTCGTGGTCATCGCCCCCGGGGCGCACTCCCCGGAGGCCGCCTCGGCCGCCGCGGAGGCGGTGCGTCGCGGCTGCGGGCTGCTCGTCTCCGCGCCGGCCTCCTCCCCACTGGCGGAGGGGTCGGCCTCGCGGTCGACGGTGTTGCTGCCCTCCCAGACCGACGACGTGCTCGCCGTCGCGGTGGTCGCCCTGCAGGCACTGCACTCGCTGGGCCTCGGCCCCGAGGTGCAGGCCGAGGAGGTCTCGACCGTCCTCACCGAGGTCGCCGTGCGCTGCGGTCCGTTGAGCAACCTGTCGGCCAACCCGGCCAAAGACCTCGCGCTCGTGCTGGCCGACGCCAACCCGCTGGTCTGGGGCGGCTCCGTGCTCGCCGCCCGCGCAGGCCGTCGCTTCGCCGAGGCGCTGCGCAAGGCCTCCGGGCGCGCTGCTCTCGCCGCCGACGCGGAGCACCTGCGGCCACTGGTGCGCTCGGCCCCCGAGCGGGACATCTTCGCCGACCCGTTCGACGGTCCCGCGGAGCGCCGGCCGGTACTCCTGACCCTCGACGACGGAGCCGAGGACACGGCGATCCGCGTGCGCCGCACGCGCCTGCTCGCCGCCGCGCAGGAGAACGGCGTGCGGCATCGCGAGATCTCCTGGACCGAGGGCGGGGCGGTCAGTCGGTATGCGGCCCTGCACGCCACGGGCCAGTACGTCGCGCTCTACCTCGCGCTGGGCCTCGGGCGCATCTCCCGCCCGATCGAGGCTTGACTCGATCTTGCAACGCCTGGGTCCGGGTCCTGGTTAGGCTCGCTCCGGACCAGCGAAGGGGGCCTGACGTGGACGCGTCGAACGACGGCACGGTGCGGATTCGACGGCCGTGGGCCGAGGAGTTGGCCTGGCTGGCCATCTCGCTGGTCGTCGCGGTGGCCGTGATCGCCATGCTCGACAAGACCGACCTGATTCCGTTCTACGCCGCCTACCTCGTGGGCTATCTGATCTACAACCGGCGCATGGGCCTCGACCTCACCCCGACGGTCGCCGTCCTGCGCCGGCCCTATCGGCGGACCAGGCGATTCGCGCGCGAGGACGTCTCCGCGGTCACGATCGAGCGCGGCTTCGTGACGATTCGAGACGCGCAGAACCGGTCGAACAAGTTGAGCGTGATGAACGCGGTCAACAGCCTCGGCCAGGCCCGCGCCGAACGGACGCAGCGTCAGATTCAGCGCTGGGTCGAGCAGCGCCCGGCGCCCGTCGCGGACCCGGCTCAGATTCCGGGCAGCGCCAGCATCTGATCCAGCGCCACCCGCGCCCAGTGCGCCACCTCGGCGTCGACGCGGATGACGTTGCGGACCTGCCCCGCGGCCAGCGACTCCAGCGCCCAGGTCAGGTGGGGCAGGTCGATGCGGTTCATGGTCGAGCAGTAGCAGACCGTCTTGTCCAGGAACGCGACCTGCTTGTCCGGATGCATCGCGGCCACCCGGCGCACCAGGTTGAGTTCGGTGCCGATGGCCCAGGCCGAACCGGCCGGCGCCGCGTCCAGGACGCGGATGATGTGCTCGGTCGACCCGACGTGGTCGGCGGCCTCGACGACCTCGTGGCGGCACTCGGGGTGCACGAGCACGTTGACGCCGGGAATGCGGGCGCGGACGTCGATCACGTTCTGCTCGGTGAAGCGTCCGTGGACGGAGCAGTGTCCGCGCCACAGGATCATCCGAGCCTCGGTCAGCTGACGTTGCGTCAGGCCACCGTTGGGGCGGTGTGGGTCGTAGACCACGCAGTCGTCGAGGGAGAACCCGAGGTCGCGCACGGCGGTGTTGCGCCCGAGGTGCTGGTCCGGCAGGAAGAGCACCTTCCGGCCCTGCTCGAACGCCCACTCCAACGCGACCCGCGCGTTCGAGGAGGTGCAGATCGTGCCGCCGTGACGCCCGGTGAACGCCTTGATCGCGGCCGAGGAGTTCATGTACGACACGGGAATCGTGACGTCGGCGATTCCGGCGTCGGTCAAGACGTCCCAGGCGTCCTCGACCTGGTGTTCGGTGGCCATGTCCGCCATCGAGCAACCGGCGGCGAGGTCGGGAAGGATCACCTGCTGGGCGTCGCCGGTGAGGATGTCGGCGGACTCGGCCATGAAGTGCACGCCGCAGAAGACGATGTACTCCGCGTCCGGACGTGCCGCCGCCTCGCGGGCCAGCTTGAAGGAGTCCCCGGTGACGTCGGCGAAGGCGATGACCTCGTCGCGCTGGTAGTGGTGCCCGAGGACGAAAACCCGGTTGCCGAGCGCCGCCTTGGCCGCGGCCGCCCGTTCGGTGAGCGCCGGGTCGGCCGCTGCGGGTAGGTCTCCCGGACACTCCACGCCGCGCTCGGAGTACGGGTCGGCGGCGCTGCGTACCGACAGGGTCAGCGGGACGACGGTGCGGTCGATGGCGGGACCGGCAGTCACGGTGTTCTCCTGGCAGTGGGCGTGCCTAGTGACGCTTCGATGGTGTCACAGGCACAACCGTCGACGCGCGGCAGTTCTTCCGCCGGGCGGGCATCCTGGGAGGGGTAGGGATGCGGCAGACTCGCGCGATGCGCGTGCTGATTGCTCCGGACTCCTTCACCGGAACGTTGAGCGCGCCCGAGGCTGCGACGGCGATCGCGGCGGGCTGGCGGGACGTGGCCGGTCGCGACGACCTGCACCTAGCCCCGCTGTCGGACGGCGGCCCGGGCTTCCTGGACGTCGCGGCGCACGCGACCGGGGGAGAACTCGGGGCGTTGACCGTGACGGGCCCGCTCGGCGAGCCCGTTCCCGCCGCGGTGCTGCGGGCCGGCGACACCGTCTACCTGGAGTCCGCGCAGGCCTGCGGTCTGCACCTGGTACCCGTCGACCGCCGCGATCCGACGGCGACCACGACCTACGGCGTCGGCGAACTGATCGTCGCGGCGCTCGAGGACGGAGCCCGGCGGATCGTCGTCGGGCTCGGCGGGTCCGCCACCAACGACGGCGGGGCCGGGGCCCTCGCCGCCCTCGGCGCGCAGCCGGCGGACCTGCTGCGTCGCGGGGGCGCAGGCCTGCGGGAGCTGGACGGCCTGGACCTGTCCGCAGCCCGGGAGCGCCTCGCCGGCGTCGAACTGCTCGTCGCCACCGACGTGGACGCCGTGCTGCTCGGGCTGCGCGGCGCCAGCAACGGCTACGGCCCGCAGAAGGGCGCCGACGCCGACGCCGTGCAGCGGCTGGACGCAGCGCTGGAGCACTTCGCCCGGGCAGCGCAGGGGGCCACCGGGCTGAACATGACCGGCTCGCTCGCGATCGCGCCCGGAGCCGGCGCCGCCGGCGGTCTCGGCTACGGCCTGCTGCTGCTCGGCGGCCGCCGAGTGCCGGGCATCGCCACCGTCATGGAGCTCACCGGGCTCACCAAGGAGATTTCGCGGGCCGACCTCGTCCTCACCGGCGAAGGCTGCCTGGACTGGCAGTCCCTCACCGGCAAAGTCGTGTCCGGCGTGGCCGCCGTCGCCACCGAACACGGCGTTCCCTGCGTGGTCCTCGCCGGCCGGGTCGAGGTGGGCCGTCGCGAAACCGCCGCCCTCGGCGTGGCCTCCGCCTACTCGGTGGAGGAACTCCTCGGAGTAGGCCAAACCAACCCCGCCCAGGCGCTGCGTGCGCTGGCCGCACGCGTCGCGACCAACTGGTCACGCTCCGGGTTGTGACTTCAAGGACACGGAACCGATACGGCGGAGGGAATACCCGGGCCCGGGAATGTGTCAGCATGGGCAGCAGAGCGATGCCCCTAGATGCATGGAGCGAGCGAATGACGGTTTCCGGCGACACCACCACCGAGACCACCACGTCCGGTGTGCTGCTCACCGACGCCGCAGCGACCAAGGTGCGGAACCTGATCGAGCAGGAGGGCCGCGACGACCTGCAGCTGCGCATCGCCGTGCAGCCCGGCGGCTGTTCGGGCCTGCGGTACCAGCTGTTCTTCGACGAGCGCGCCCTCGACGGCGACGTCGTCACCGACTTCGGCGGGGTCAACGTGGTCGTGGACCGCATGAGCGTGCCGTACCTGTCCGGCGCGAGCATCGACTTCGTCGACACGATCGAGAAGCAGGGCTTCACGATCGACAACCCGAACGCGGGCGGGTCCTGCGCCTGCGGAGACTCCTTCCACTAGGTCTCACACCGAGAAACCCCCGGCGGCCGTTGGCGGCCATCGGGGGTTTCTGCGTGTGGAGCCGCGCACGGGCGCCGCGCGAGGTCAGCTCGGGTAGCCGACGCCCTCGGCAAGCGCTTCGACGTGCTCGGGGACGCTCACCTTGGCGGCGCGCCACGCCTCCGGCGCCACCGGTACCGGCCGCGGGAAGTTTTGGGCGACCTGCTCCGCGTCGATACCCAACTGGGCAAACCCGGGGGCCGGTGGACCGGCGGTGAACTCGGACATCACTGCTCCTGCGACTAATCGGATGGGGACGACCGTCCCTCTCCGGCCACGCTAGGCACAGCGCTCCGGCCTATCTAGGGGTACTGCGCGGTAGCCTCTGGCGATCCTTCTCACCTCGAAGAACCCGACCCCCGAAACGGAGTCCCGCGTTGCGCATCGCCGTCACCGGCTCGATCGCCACCGACCACCTGATGGGCTTCAGCGGCCGATTCGCCGATTCGCTGGTGCCCGAGGCCCTCGCGAAGATCTCCGTGTCGTTCCTCGTGGACGACCTCGAGGTCCGCCGCGGCGGGGTGGCGGCCAACATCGCGTTCGGCATGGGCTACCTGGGGCTGACCCCGATCCTGGTCGGGGCGGTGGGCGAGGACTTCGAGCCGTACCGGTCCTGGCTGGAGCGCTACGGCGTGGACACCGCGTCCGTCCTGGTCTCCGAGCTCAAGCACACGGCGCGGTTCGTATGCACGACCGACACCGACCAGGCGCAGATCGCCTCGTTCTACCCCGGGGCGATGAGCGAGGCCCGGGACATCGAACTCGGCCCGATCGCCGGTCGCGTGGGCGGGCTGGACCTGGTGCTGATCGGCGCGAACGACCCGGCCGCGATGGCCCGGCACACCGCCGAGTGCCGCGAGCGCGGGATCCCGTTCGCCGCGGACCCGAGCCAGCAGGTCGCGTGGCTCTCGGGCGAGGACATCCAGAACCTGATCGACGGCGCCACGTACCTGTTCACCAACGAGTACGAGGCCGCGGTCGTCGAGAAGAAGACCGGTTGGACCACGGCGGACGTCGCCGCGCGAGTCGAGGTCCGCATCACCACCCTCGGCGGGGACGGCGCCCGCATCGAGGCCCGCGGCGAAGAGCCCGTTCACATCCCGGTGGCCGCGGTCGAGAGGATCGTCGAGCCCACCGGCGTCGGCGACGCCTTCCGCGCCGGCTTCCTGGCCGGCCGTTCCTGGGGGCTGAGCCTCGAGCGCAGCGGCCAGGTCGGGTCGGTGCTCGCCGCCCACGTCATCGAAACCCTCGGCACCCAGGAGTACACGCTGGAGGCCGGCTCGTTCCTCAAGCGGCTCGGTGCCGCCTACGGGGACGGCGCCGCCGCCGAGGTCGAGCCGCACCTGGCGGTCAAGTCCGGCTGACCGTGGCGATCGACCCCGGACCGTCGCGCTGGCAGTTTCCGCCCACGGACATCGCCGACGCGCACGGTCTGATGGGCGTGGGGGCCGACCTCGAACCCGCCACGCTGCTCGCCGCGTACCGGCACGGCATCTTTCCGATGCCGCTGTCCAGGCGTGGCCGCATCGGCTGGTGGTCGCCCAACCCGCGCGGCATCCTGCCGCTCGACGGCGTCCACGAGTCGCGCTCGCTCGCGCGGACCCGCCGGCGGTTCGAGATTCGCGTGGACACGGCCTTCGACGAGGTCGTGGCCGCGTGCGGCGACCCGTCGCGGCCCCACGGCTGGATCAACGCGGCGATGACGGCGGCCTACCACCGCCTGCACCGCCTCGGGTGGGCGCACAGCGTGGAGACGTGGGCGGACGGCGAACTCGCCGGGGGCCTGTTCGGGATCTCGATCGGCGGGCTGTTCGCGGGGGAGTCGATGTTCCACCGGCGCACCGACGCTTCCAAGGCCGCGGTGCTCGCGACCTGCGATCTGCTCCGCGCGGCCGGTTCGCCGGCGCAGCGCCTCTTCGACGTCCAGTGGACGACCGAGCACCTCTGCACCCTCGGCGCGATCGACGTCGACCGGGCCGACTACGAACGCCGCCTGGCCGCCGCCCTGACCCTGCCGTCCCCCTTTCCCGGGTAGGGGTTCCGTTCGGTACCGACCGGAGCGGCCGCCGGAGTCCGACAAACGGGACAAACTCGGACACGAATGTGGTCCTCGGGTCGGTGCCGAGCGCGGACGATGGGTAGAGCGGGCCCGCGGCCCGATGGAGGCGACGCTGCCGGTGCTGCGGATTTCGCTCGGGCTCCCCACTCCTTCCTCGCTCGTCGCGCTCGCTCGGATGTGCGATTGGATGTGATCGATGAGCACCGAGTCGGTCACCTCGCGCGCCGAATCGGGCGCACACCGGGTACCGGCCGCGCGGGACCGGCGGGCGGGCGGAGCGGGCGTCGCCGTGGGCGGACGCGGGTGGATCTGGCTGCTCGCCGTAGGGCTGTTCGCGCTCTACGCGACGATCTCGATTCGGCGGCACTACACGCTGCACACCACCGGGTACGACCTGGGCATCTTCGAGCAGGCGGTGCGCTCCTACGCCTCCGGGAACCTGCCGACCTCGGAGATCAAGGGCCCGGACTTTCCGATCCTGGGCGACCACTTCTCGCCGGTGCTGGCGCTGATCGCCCCGATCTACAGGGTGTTCCCGTCGGCGACGACGCTGCTGGTCGTACAGGCCGCCCTGCTCGCCGTCGCGGCCGTGCCCATCGCGACCACGGCGCAGCGACTGCTCGGGCGCGCCGCTGCGCTGGTCGTCGCACTCGGGTATGGCCTGTCGTGGGGAATCGCCGCGACCGTGGGCTTCGACTTCCACGAGGTCGCCTTCGCGGTGCCCCTGCTCGCCTTCGCCGCCTGCGCGATCGTCGAGGACCGGCCTCGGGCGGCGGTGCTGTGGGCGCTGCCCCTCGTTGCGGTCAAGGAGGACCTCGGGCTGACGCTGCTCGTCGTCGGGGTCCTGGTCCTCTGGAGGTGCCGGCGTCCGGTCCTCGGCGGGTCGGCCGCTCTGGCGGGCGTGCTCGGTTTCGTGCTGGCGGTGTTCCTGGTCCTGCCGGCCAACAACCCCGACGGCAGGTTCGCCTACTGGAAGAACGTCGGTGGGGGAGGATCCGAGGAGTCCGGGGGCGGCCTCCTCGACCTTGCGCAGCGCATCAGCGTCGGCCTCGTGGACCCGGAGCCGAAGGCGATCCTGCTGATCGTGCTGCTCGCGCCCACGGCTTTCGTGGCGCTGCGCTCGCCGATCCTGCTGCTCGCGCTGCCGACCCTGGCCTGGCGGCTGCTTTCGGAGCGCTGGGAGTACTCGACGCTGGAGTTCCACTACAGCGCCGTGCTGATGCCGATCGTGTTCGTCGCCTTCGTCGACGGGCTGCGTCGCTGGACCGGGCCGGGCCACGAAGGCCGCCGCCGCGAGGCCCTGGTCGTGAGCGCGGCGGTCACCGCGCTGCTCGTTCCGTCGAACACCTTTGCCGAGGCGTTCAAGCCGAGCACGTGGAAGGGCGAACCGCGGGTCGGGGACTCCCGCGCGGTCCTCGCCGAGATCCCCGACGACGCGATCGTGATGGCCTCCAACCGCCTCGCCCCGCACCTGACCAACCGCGCCGAGGTCAGCGTGTTCGGCTGGCCCGACGCCCGGCGCAACCCGGAGTGGATCGTCGTGGACAACGGCGAACCGATCGGCTATCCGCTCGAGCGGCGCGAAGCCCAGGACGCACTGATCGAGCAGGCCGAGGAGGCCGGGTACGAGCGCGTCGAAGAGCGCGGGGACTTCGTGCTGTTCAAGCGCGTCGACCCGGCCGCCGAATTCCCGCCGCTCCCGGAGGAACCCGCCGAGTAGTCGATCAGCGCAACCGGCGGACCAGGTAGGCCTCGCCCGGACGGCCGAGGTACTCCTGCCCGCGCATCTCGCACCATGCCGGAATGTCCAGCGCCGCCGCCGGATCGTCGGCCAGGACGCCGACCGTCTCGCCGACCTCGACGTCGCCGATGTGCCGCGCCAGTTCGATGATCGGCGCCGGGCAGCGCCGGCCGAGAACGTCGAGAACGAGCGTCGGCCTCACAGCCCCTCCACCCCCGCGATCCGGCGCAGGTCCGCGAGCACCCGCGGCACCGTCCCCAGGAACCGGTCCACGGTGGCCCCCTCCACCCCCCGCGGCAGGGACACCCGCACGTTGCCGTGCGACAGCACGCCCATCGCCTCCAGCACGTGACTCGGCCGCAGGGTGTCCGCGGTGCAGGACGAACCGGAGTTCACCGCGAACCCGGCCCGGTCCAGCTCCGTCACCAGCGCCTCGCCGTCGACGTAGAGACAGGAGAAGGTGACCAGGTGCGGCAGGCGGTGGGTCGGATCGCCGAGGACGACGACGTCCGGCCAGCTCGCCGCGACGGCCCGGACGCGCTCGGTCAGCGCCGCGAGGCGCGCCGACTCCTGCTCGGCGTCCTCGGCCACGGCTGCGAGGGCGGCGGCCGCGGCGGCGATCCCGGGCACGTTGGCATACCCCGGCACGACGCCGGCCGGCCACGCACCGCCGGGCAGCGGCGAGCGCCACCGGGCCGGGCGTCGGACGACGAGCACGCCGACGCCGGGCGGCCCGCCCCACTTGTGCGCGCTCCCGCACAGCACCGACCAGCCCTCGGGCACGGGAGTGCGGCCGATCGTCTGGGCCGCGTCGACCAGCAGCGGCACCTCGCCTGCGGCGGCGACGGCCGCGACGGGCTGCACGGTGCCGACTTCGTGGTTGGCGCTCTGCAGGCACGCGAGCGCGGTGTCCGGGGTGAGTCGGGAGAGGAACTCCGCGGGATCGACCGCTCCGGACCGGTCCACGCCGACGAGGTCCACGTCGCCGCCCGCGGCTTCGTGCCGCTGCGCCGCGTGCAGGACCGCGGAGTGCTCCACCGCCGAGGCGACGAGCCGTGAGCCGACCCGCGCGCGGCCCTTCAGGCACCCGGCGATGCCGAGCTGCACCGCCTCGGTACCCGACGACGTGAACAACACCTCCGCCGGCGCCGCGCCGAGCACCTGCGCGACGACCTCCCGCGCCGCGTCCAGCCGCATCCGTGCCTGCCGCCCGGCTCGATACAGCCGTGCCGGGTCCGCCCAGCCGTCCTCCAGCGCCGCGGCGTAGACCGCCCGCGCGCTCGGGTGCATCGGCTCGGTCGACGCCGCGTCCAGGTACCCGTCCACGGCCCGAACGCTAGCTCCACCCGGCGGCGGCCGGCCTCGGTCGTGTCCCGTGAATCCTGGCGGCGCGGATCGGCGCCACGACGAAGCCCGGCGGCGGTGGGGCGACGTAGCCCCCTACAACGTAGCGGGCTCCTCCTCCGCCTTGCCGGATCGCCGCCGTGATCACCGCCCGCATCCGCCGATATTCGCGGGACACTCCCTAGGCCCGGGGATCGACCACCTGACCCACGAACAGCGGGGCGCCGGTCTCGGTGTCCACGATCTCGAACAGGAACGGCCGGTCGACGGCGAACTGCATCGGCGGCTGCACCGGTGCGGAGACGGCGCGGGCCGTGACGACGGTGACGGCGGCCGCCTCGGTGCCCAACTGGTCCACGGCGATGGTGGCCCTGTGCACGGCCTGGTCCACGACGAGCCGCTCCGAGGCGGTGATGCCGGACAGGTTCGCCGTGGCTTCGTCGAAGACGTCGGTCAGTCCGAGCTCGGGCAGCAGCTTCACCAGGTCGAGGTCGGCGCCGAAGTTCCAGGTCGGCATGGTGAGCACGACCGTCGTGGGCGTGGTCCGGGCGGCGGCCGCGAGCGTCGCCGGCGTCATCAGGTCTGCGGGCGTCGTCGAGCCGGTCGGCAGGACGATGCGCATCGCGAGGCGGTCGCCGAAGTAGGGGAGCGTCAGCGAGCGCCAGCCTTTGCCCGAGGAGTAGCCGAGGCTTGCCTCCTTGGCGATCGCGGGCACCGAGACCGTGGCGCCGTCGACGGCGAAGTCGCGCTCGCCCGCCTCCTCGAACGGGAAGGGCCAGCTCGCCTTCAGGTACACCGCGTTCGCCAGCGCCAGGCGGGTCAGCGGATCGACCCTGTCCAGGGCCTTGTCGATGCGTCCGGCGGTCTTGTCCCTCACCCAGCCGTTGACGGCCGCGAGCGCCGCCTGCTCGTCGGCGAACTCGACGGTCTGCAGACCCGCGTCGTACTGCTCGCGCAGCGTCCGCAGGAAGTCCTGCGCGTAGGCGTAGCCCCGCTGGGTGAACAGGGCGTTGGAGACGGCCAGCACCGGCGGCTCGGGCGCGGGGAAGTCGCGGGCCTCGGGCCTGTCGGCAACGACCGGGGTGGGCGGGGGAGCGGTGTCGGTGACGAGCCTGTTGGTGAGCGCGTTGACGGCCGCCGCGATCTCCGGCGGGAAACCGAAGGTCGCGTCCAACTGGCCGGCCGTGTTCCCGGCCGCGCCGGCCCGCAGCATCGCGAACGCGTACTCGACGCTCAGCGGGCTGAAAACGAGGTTCTCCCGCGGGTTCGCGGCGATCCGGTACAGGTCGGCCGCGAAGGCCCGCATGCCCGCGACGGCCTGGTCCACCGGCGCGTCCTTGGCCGGCGCCAGCCGCTGCCCGGCGAAGGCCACGAATTCCAGCGACGCCGCGTCCCCAGCCATCCCCGCCGATCCTCCCGTCCCGCCGCACGCCGCCACCAGGGCCGCCACGGCGCCCGCGAGGGCCGCCCGTCGAATCGTCTTTCGGTGACCCATGCCACAGCCTCCAGAGAGTCTCGGTGCTCCCACCGTGGACGGCGCGGAAATGTGTTTCGTTCGACCCGCCAACCAGGTCCCCTGGCGAAAGATGTGCAGACCGTCCGGAGTAGGCTTCGCGCGCACACAATTTCCGTGCCGAGGCCGCCCGCCCCGGCTCGGCCAGCCCTGCCGCACCCCTTGGAAGGCCCGCGTTGGCTCGATTCGGTTCGCCACCCCCGAGGCGTCCCCGGAGGACTCTCGGCCTTGGCCTCCTGGCTCTTTTCGTGCTGCTCACGAGCACGGGTTGCGACACCGCGGAACTACCGCGGCTCGCTTTCCCGACGCCGGCCACGGAAGAGGCTCCGCGCATCCTGCTGCTCTGGCAGGGCTCCTGGCTCGCCGCCGCCATCACCGGCGGCATCGTGTGGGCGCTGATCATCTGGAGCTGCGTCTTCCACCGGAAGAAGCACGAAGCCGAGATCCCGATCCAGTCGCGGTACAACCTGCCGATCGAGGTTCTCTACACGGTCATTCCGTTCATCATCGTCGCGGTCTTCTTCTACTTCACCGCGCGCGACGAGTCGATCCTGCTCGACATGGACAAGGAGCCCGACCTCGAAGTCAACGTCGTCGGGCGCCAGTGGTCCTGGTCGTTCAACTACCTGGGCGAAGACGTCTACGACGTCGGAACGCCCAAGGACCTGCCGGTCCTGTGGCTGCCGGTGGACAAGACCGTCCGGTTCGAGCTGACCTCGCCGGACGTCATCCACTCGTTCTACGTGCCCTCGTTCCTGTTCAAGATGGACGTGTTCCCGGGCAAGGTGAACAAGTTCCAGCTCACCCCGAACAAGATCGGCCGCTTCGCCGGCAAGTGTTCGGAGCTGTGCGGCACCGACCACTCCCGGATGCTGTTCGAGGTGAACGTGGTGAGCGAGGCCGACTACCGCGCGCACCTGGCAGACCTGCGCCGCATCGGCCAGACCGGCCAGTTGGACAAGGGCATCCTGGGCACCGAAGCGGATCGACTCCGCGAGTACAACGTGCAGTTCAGCGAGCGGGAAGAGAACATCCCGATCGGCAAGCCCGAGGGTGCAGCGCACGGCGGGGGAGAAGGCGGCCACTGATGACCACCTACGAGCAGGCCAGGCGAGTCCAGGCCACCACCGCGTCCCCGCGCAAGCGGACCCTGGGCGCGGCGATCATCGACTGGATGACCACGACCGATCACAAGAAGATCGGTTACCTGTACCTGATGACCTCGTTCGCGTTCTTCCTGATCGGCGGCCTCATGGCGCTGGTCATGCGAGCGGAACTGGCGCGGCCGGGCACCCAGGTCGTCTCCAACGACCAGTTCAACCAGCTCTTCACCATGCACGGCACGATCATGCTGCTGATGTTCGCGACGCCGCTGTTCGTCGGCTTCACGAACGTGATCATGCCGCTGCAGATTGGCTCCCCGGACGTCGCGTTCCCGCGGCTGAACATGTTCAGCTTCTGGCTGTTCCTGTTCGGTGGATCGATCGTGATGATGGGCTTCCTCACCCCGGGCGGCGCCGCCGACTTCGGCTGGTTCGCCTACACCCCGCTCTCGGACGGCGTCCGCTCCCCGAACGTCGGCGCGGACCTGTGGATCATGGGCCTGGCCCTTTCCGGCTTCGGCACGATCCTCGGTGGCGTCAACTTCATCACCACGATCTGCTGCATGCGCGCTCCCGGCATGACCATGTTCCGGATGCCGATCTTCACCTGGAACGCCCTGGTGACCTCGGTGCTCGTGCTGATGGCCTTCCCGGTCCTCGCCGCGGCCCTGCTGGTGCTCGAGGCCGACCGCCAACTCGGCACCCACGTCTTCGACGCGGCCAACGGCGGGGCGCTGCTCTGGCAGCACCTGTTCTGGTTCTTCGGGCACCCCGAGGTCTACATCATTGCCCTGCCGTTCTTCGGCATCATCACCGAGATCCTGCCGGTGTTCAGCCGCAAGCCGATCTTCGGCTACAAGGGCCTGGTCTTCGCGACCCTGTCCATCGCGGCCCTCTCGGTGACGGTGTGGGCCCACCACATGTACGTGACCGGCGGCGTTCTGCTTCCGTTCTTCGCGTTCATGACGTTCCTCATCGCGGTGCCGACCGGCGTGAAGTTCTTCAACTGGCTGGGCACGATGTGGCGCGGGGCGATCAGCTTCGACACCCCGATGCTCTGGTCCGTCGGCTTCCTCGTGACGTTCCTGTTCGGCGGTCTGACCGGCATCATCCTGGCCAGCCCGCCGTTGGACTTCGCGATCTCCGACTCCTACTTCGTCGTCGCGCACTTCCACTACGTCGTCTTCGGCACCGTCGTGTTCGCGATGTTCGCGGGCTTCTACTTCTGGTGGCCCAAGATGACGGGCAAGATGCTCGACGAGCGCCTCGGCAAGATCCACTTCTGGCTGCTGTTCTTCGGGTTCCACACCACCTTCCTCGTCCAGCACTGGCTGGGCGCCGAGGGCATGCCGCGCCGCTACGCGGACTACCTCGACGCCGACGGCTTCACGGGGCTGAACATGATCTCGACGATCGGGGCGTTCATGCTCGGCGCCTCGACGCTGCCGTTCCTGTTCAACGTCATCAAGACCGCGAAGCACGCGCCGATGGTCCACACCGACGACCCGTGGGGGTACGGCCGTTCCCTGGAGTGGGCGACCTCCTGCCCGCCGCCGCGGCACAACTTCACGTCGATGCCGCGCATCCGGTCGGAGAGCCCGGCGTTCGACCTGCACCACCCGGAGTACGCCAGCGCCCACGACGGCCCGTCGCACAAGCACAACCTGCTCGACGACATCTACGGGGAGCCGGAGCTCAAGGGCCACGAAGGCGGCCAGTCGAAGACTGCGGTCATCGAGCACGAGCGCAACGAGCACGAGGACGGCCACTAGATGAAGACCGAAGGCAACATCTTCGCCGGCATCGGGATCTTTCTCGTTCCCGTCATTCCGGTCTACTGGTTCTGGTCCGAGGACCCGACGGGCACCACGGCGCTCATCGTCACCTGGGGTCTGTGCGCCATGGTCGGCGCGTACTTCCTCTTCACCGCGAAGCGGATCGACGCCCGTCCCGAAGACGACCCGATGGCCCTGATCGAAGACTCCGCTGGCGAGCTCGGCTTCTACAGCCCCTGGTCGTGGACTCCGCTGGCCTTGGCCGGCACCGGCGCGATCATCTTCCTCGCCCCGGTCTTCGGGTGGTGGATCCTCGTCATCGGCGTTCCCGCGTTCAGCATCGCCACCTGGGCGTTCGTGTTCGAGTACTACCGCGGCGAACACGCCCACTAGGCAACAGCTTCTCCAGAGGGGGCCCGCCGCAGCAGCCGGCCGGGCCCCCGGGCTGGGTGGGGGGGGGGGCGGGCACCCCAGACCCATGGCCCCGGGTGAACCCCCCGCCGACCGGGCGGCCC
>JBQTIB010000201.1:0-17212 GCA_052389435.1 Sporichthyaceae bacterium
GTGGTGGGACTCGCCATTTTCCCCCCGGGTGGGGGTCGGGTGTGGCCGGGCTGAGTACAGCCCCCGCCCCCCCCCGACACTAGTTCGGATCAGCCACGCAGCAGGTTGCGAAGCACGTACTGCATGATGCCGCCGTTGCGGTAGTAGTCCGCCTCGCCGGGGGTGTCGATGCGCAGCTTGGCGGTGAACTCCTTCTCGCCCGCACGCACCGTCAGTTCCCGCGGAATGCCGCCGTCGTTCAGCGCGGTGACCCCGAGGATCTCGAAGGTCTCCTCGCCGGTCAGCCCGAGGGTCTCGGCGGTGACGCCGTCGTGGTACTGCAGCGGCAGCACGCCCATGCCGATCAGGTTGGAGCGGTGGATGCGCTCGTAGGACTCGGCGATGACCGCCTTGACGCCCAGGAGCGCAGTGCCCTTCGCGGCCCAGTCGCGCGAGGACCCGGAGCCGTACTCCTTGCCCGCGAGGATCACCAGCGGGATGCCCGCGGCCTGGTAGTTGGCCGAGGCGTCGTAGATGGTCGACTGTGCGCCGGTGGTGAAGTCCTTGGTGAACCCGCCCTCGACGCCGGGCACAAGCTGGTTGCGCAGGCGGATGTTCGCGAAGGTTCCGCGGATCATCACCTCGTGGTTGCCGCGGCGCGAGCCGTAGGAGTTGAAGTCCTTGCGGTCCACGCCGTTCTCGGCGAGGTACGCCCCCGCCGGGGAGTCGGCCTTGATGTTGCCCGCCGGGGAGATGTGGTCGGTGGTGACCGAGTCCCCGAGCTTGGCGAGCACTCGGGCGCCGACGAAGTCGGTCACCGGCGAGGGCTCGAGGGCCATGCCGTCGAAGTACGGAGGCTTGCGGACGTAGGTGGACTTGGGGTCCCACTCGAACGTCGCGCCGACGGGCGTCGGCAGCGTCTGCCAGCGCTGGTCCCCGGCGAACACGTCGGCGTAGTCCTTGACGAACATGTCCTGGGTGACCGCGCCCGTCATGACCTCCTCGACCTCGGCCGTGGAGGGCCAGATGTCGCGCAGGTAGACGTCGTTGCCCTCGGGGTCGACGGCGATGACGTCGTTGAGGATGTCGATGTCCATGGTCCCGGCGATCGAGTACGCGACGACGAGCGGCGGGGAGGCCAGGTAGTTCATCTTCACGTCGGGGCTGATGCGGCCCTCGAAGTTGCGGTTGCCGGACAGCACCGCGGTGACCGAGAGGTCGTGGGCGTTGATGGCCTCGGAGATCTCCGGGTCCAGCGGGCCGGAGTTGCCGATGCAGGTGACGCAGCCGTACCCGACGACGTTGAAGCCGACCTTGTCCAGGTAGGGCGTCAGGCCCGCACGCTCGTAGTAGTCCGAGACGACCTGCGAGCCCGGCGCGAGGGTGGTCTTGACCCACGGCTTGCGGGTCAGGCCGCGTTCGACGGCCTTCTTGGCCACCAGTGCCGCGCCGATCATCACCGACGGGTTGGAGGTGTTGGTGCACGAGGTGATCGCCGCGATCACAACCGCGCCGTGGTCGAGGTCGAAGCTCGCCCCGCCCGAGAGGGTGACGGGCACCTTCTTCGACGGCCGACCGAGCCCCGCCACCAGGGGGGTGTTCGGACGATCCGAGGTGTCGCCGTTCTCCTCGCCCGGCGCCGCGCCGGCCGGGTCGCTGGCCGGGAAGGACTGCGCCGACGCCGCATCGACGGAGGTTCCCTCGAAGGCGCCGTGGTCGACGTAGTCGCGCAGGCTGGTGCGGAACGCCGACTTCGCATCGGTCAGCGCGATGCGGTCCTGCGGGCGCTTCGGGCCGGCGATCGACGGGACGATCGTGGAGAGGTCGAGTTCGAGGTGCTCGGAGAAGTCCGGCTCGGCGTTCGGGTCGAGCCAGAGGCCCTGCTCCTTGGCGTAGGCCTCGACGAGCGCGATCTGCTCGGCCGGACGGCCCGTCAGTTCCAGGTACTTCAGGGTCTCGCCGTCGATCGGGAACATCGCCGCGGTGGAGCCGTACTCCGGGCTCATGTTGCCGATGGTCGCGCGGTTCGCCAGCGGCACCGCGGAGACGCCGGGGCCGTAGAACTCGACGAACTTGCCGACGACCTTGTGCGTGCGCAGCATCTCGGTGATCGTCAGCACCAGGTCGGTGGCGGTGACGCCGTCGGGCAGTTCGCCGGACAGCTTGAACCCGACCACGCGCGGGATGAGCATCGAGACCGGCTGGCCGAGCAGGGCGGACTCGGCCTCGATGCCGCCGACGCCCCAGGCGAGCACGCCGAGGCCGTTGACCATCGTGGTGTGGGAGTCGGTGCCGACGCAGGTGTCCGGATAGGCCTTCCCGTTCCGGACCATCACGACGCGGGCCAGGTACTCGATGTTGACCTGGTGCACGATGCCGGTGCCGGGCGGGACGACCTTGAACTCGTCGAAGGCCGTCTGGCCCCAGCGCAGGAACTGGTACCGCTCGCGGTTGCGCTCGTACTCCAGGCCGACGTTCAGGCTCAGCGCGTTGGCGGTGCCGAAGTGGTCGGCGACGACCGAGTGGTCGATGACGAGTTCTGCCGGGGCGAGCGGATTGACCCTGTCGGGGTTGCCGCCGAGGTCGCGGACGGCCTCGCGCATCGTGGCGAGGTCCACGACACAGGGGACGCCGGTGAAGTCCTGCATGATCACCCGAGCCGGGGTGAACTGGATCTCGGTGTCCGGCTCGGCCGACGGGTCCCAGTTGCCCAGCGCCGAGATGTGGTCGGCGGTGATGTTGGCGCCGTCCTCGGTGCGCAGCAGGCACTCGAGCAGGACCTTCAGGCTGTACGGAAGTCGCGCGGCCCCGGGCACGGCGGCGAGCCGGTAGATCTCGTAGGAGTTCTCGCCAACGCGGAGTTCTCCGCGGCTGCCGAAGCTGTCCAGTGCCTGCGCGCTCATGGGCGTCGTCCCCTGCTCGTGCGCGGTGTGCGAGACCGCGAAACACATGTTGTTGGTTCGCTCGGCTTCGCCTCACGAAGTATCTTGACGTCAAGATAATACCACTGCCCGTGCCGCCGGCTTCACCGGCACGTAAGACCTCGCACCCAGCATTCTTCCGGTTCCCCCACATAGGGTCGATTGCCCAGTCGTCGGTCAGGGAAGGGAGCACGCGTGGACAGCCAGCATCGAGCCCGGTTCACCGAGCTCGCCGCCGAGGCGTACGTGGCCGGAGTCTGCTTCAAGACCGGCCCGCCGCGGGCGGTGGGCATCGAACTCGAATGGGTCCTGCACCACAGGGAGGACCCCACCCGCCCGCTGAGCGCGCAGGATCTGACCCTCGCCTCCGCCGCGGCGGCCGATCTGCAGCACAGCCGCCTGACCGTGGAACCCGGCGGGCAGGTCGAACTCTCCAGCGTTCCACTTCCGGATGCGGCCACCTGCGCCGCCGCGATGCGCTCCGACGCCGCGGCCCTCCGGGCGGCCCTCGCCTCCTGCGACCTCGTCCTGGCCGGGACCGGGGTGGATCTGCACCGGCCGCCGCGGCGCCTTCTCGACTCCCCGCGCTACGCCGCGATGCAGGCCTACTTCGACGCCTCCGGCCCGGCGGGTCGCACGATGATGTGCAGCACCGCTGCCATCCAGATCAACGTCGACGCCGGTCCCGAGCAGCCCACGCCGGGCGTCGTCGACCTGCGCACCCGCTGGGCACTGCTGCACGAGATGGCCCCCGTCCTGGTCGCCGCGTTCGGCAACTCTCCCGTCGCCGCCGGTCGGCCCACGGGGCTGCGTTCGAGCCGGCACGCCGTCTGGTCGGCGATCGACCCGGCTCGCACCCGCTCCGCCTACCGCCCCGGCGAGGATCCACGCTCGAGTTGGGCGCGGTACGCCCTCGACGCTCCGGTGCTGTGCGTGCCCGGCCCCGGACCGGACTGGTCGGTTGCCGCGGGCGTCCCGTTCCGCGAGTGGGTCCGGTCCGGCGCGTTCGGACCCGTCGGCCCCGAGCAGACCGACTACCACCTGACCACCCTGTTCCCGCCCGTGCGCCCGCGCGGGCACCTGGAACTGCGGACGATCGACGCGCAGCGCTGCGACGACGACTGGACCGCCGCCTTCGCGCTCGTGTGCGCGCTGGTCGAAGACCCGGTCGCCGCCGACGCCGCGCGAGCGGCCCTATGCGCAGTGGCCGCCGACCCCGCGGCCGGTGCCCGGGCGGCCCGGGACGGCCTGACGGACCCGCAGGTGGCCGCCGCCGCCCGCGCGTGCTTCGACGCCGCGCACGCGGCGTTGCACCGGGCGGGAAGCACCGGTCTCGCGACGGTGTTGTCGCGCTTCGTGGCGCGCTACCTCGATCGCGGTCGATCCCCCGCCGACGACACCCTCGCCGAGTTCCTCGGCACCGCCCCGTCCGGATCGAGCGAGGAGGCTGCGTGCCCAGCCGCGGTGTAGACGTCGACCGGGTGCGGCGCGAACTGGCGGCGGACCTGGACCGGGCCCGCTCGCGCACGGACGCGCTCACCTCGGTGCTCGAGGAACCCGAACTGACCCGCCAGCACTCCCCGTTGATGTCACCGCTGGTCTGGGACCTCGCGCACATCGGCAACCAGGAGGAGCTCTGGCTGCTTCGGCGGATCGCCGAGCGGCCGGGGATGCTCCCGGACGGGATCGACGACCTCTACGACGCGTTCCGGCACGCCAGGAGCGACCGGCCGAGCCTGCCGCTGCTCGACGCCGCAGGCTCCCGCCGGTACGTCCAGCAGGTGCGGGACCGAGTGCTCGACCTGCTGGCTACGGTGCCGGTCGAATCGCACGACCCGCTGCTGCACCAGGGCTTCGCGTTCGCGATGATCGCCCAGCACGAGCAGCAGCACGTCGAGACCATGTACGCCACGCACCAACTGCGCGCCGGGGACCCGGTACTCACCGCTCCTGCGGCGCCGGGCGCCGCGGTACGGGACCTGGCCGCCGAGGTGCTGGTTCCCGGCGGGGAGTTCGAGATGGGCACCGACCTCGATCCGTGGTCCCTGGACAACGAACGCCCGGCGCATCGCGTGTTCGTCCCCGCCTTCGCCGTCGACACCGTCCCGGTGACCAACGGCGCGTACGCGGAGTTTGTAGCCGCCGGCGGTTATCGGGATCCGCACTGGTGGACCGCCGAGGGCTGGGCACACGTACGGGAAGAGGAACTGACGGCTCCTCAGTTTTGGGCACCGGAGGGCGAGTGGTTCACGGTGCGGCGCTTCGGCGTCACTGTGGCACTGCCGCCGGAGCAACCCGTGCAGCACGTCTGCTGGTACGAGGCGGACGCCTACGCACGCTGGCGCGGCCGGCGCCTGCCCACCGAGGTCGAGTGGGAGAAGGCCGCCCGCCACGACCCGGCCACCGGCCGGTCCCGTCGCTACCCGTGGGGAGATCAGACCCCGACGGCGGCACACGCCAACCTCGAGGGCCGCCACCTCGGGCCCGCGGCCGTCGGCGCCTACCCGGCCGGTGCCTCCGCGTACGGAGTGCACCAGATGATCGGCGACGTCTGGGAGTGGACCTCCTCGGACTTCGCCGGGTATCCGGGCTTTGCCGCGTTCCCCTACCGGGAGTACTCCGAGGTGTTCTTCGGTCCCGAGTACAAGGTGCTGCGCGGCGGTTCGTGGGCCGTGGACCCGGTCGCCTGCCGGGGCACCTTCCGCAACTGGGACTACCCGATCCGCCGGCAGATCTTCGCCGGCTTCCGGACCGCACGAGACGTCCGGGAGGACGAAATCTGATGTGTCGTCACTTCGCCTACCTGGGGCCCGCGGTGCCGCTCGAGCACCTGGTGATCTCCCCGCCGTTTGGGCTGATGCGCCAGGCCTGGGCGCCGCGCCGCCAGCAGTTCGGCAACGTCAACGTCGACGGATTCGGCGTCGGCTGGTATCCCGCCGGCGAGGGCCGCAGCCGGCCAAACGCCGAAGGTGATGATCGGCCCGTCCGGTACCGGCGCACGATGCCGATCTGGTCGGATGCGAACCTGCCCGACCTGCTGCGCCCGGTCCGCACGGGCGCTGCGCTGGGCGCGGTGCGCTCGGCCACGGTAGGCAACGCCGTCGTCGAGACCGCGACGGCGCCGTTCGCCTCCGGCCGGTGGCTGTTCAGCCACAACGGGATTCTGCCTGGCTGGCCGGACACGGCGGCCGACCTCGCCGCCGCGGTCGGCTGGGCCCGGCTCGCCGCGACGCAGACGCTGATCGACTCGACGCTGCTCTGGGCGTTGGTCCTTGCTCGTCTGGAGGCGGGCGAGGACGCCGTGGCCGCCGTGGCCGAGGTGACCCTCGCCGCTCGGCGCATCCCCGACGCCCGCGTCAATCTGCTGCTGCACGACGGCGAGCGGATCGTCGCGACCGCCGCCGGAGATTCGCTGTGCTACCTGCGCGGCGAGCACCCCGACCCCGAGGGTCGTCCGGCGCCCGCCGTCATCGTCGCCTCCGAACCGTTCGACGACACCGACGGGTGGGTAGAGGTCCCGCCCGACCACCTGCTGGTGGCGACCGCCGATGCGGTCGAGTTTCGCCCGCTGTCTTCTGTACCGCTGTCCCCTGCACTCGTGGAGACCCCGTGACCCGCCGCACCGATCTCGACACCGGCTCTCGACTGCACCTCGAGGTTCACCTGCCTCCCGACTTCGCCGAGGCCGCACTGCGCGCCGACGTCCTCGGGGGCCTCGGCTCGCGGCCGCTGACCCTGCCGCCGAAGTGGTTCTACGACAAGGTCGGCTCGGACCTGTTCACCGAGATCACCCGCCTGCCCGAGTACTACCCGACCCGCGCCGAGCGGGAGATCCTCGCCCGCGAGGCCGATCGCATCGCCGCGGCGAGCGGCGCCTCGACGGTCGTCGAACTCGGCTCGGGATCCTCGGAGAAGACCCGGCTGCTGCTCGACGCGCTGGACCGGGCCGGAACGCTGCGGCACTACGTCTGCCTCGACGTCAGCGGCGACGCCCTGACCGAGGCCGCGTCGGGCCTGCTGAACGACTACCCGCACCTGACCGTGCACGGCCTCGTCGCCGACTTCGAGCACCAGCTCGACCTGTTGCCGCCGGCCCACGGCAAGCGTCTCGTGGTCTTCCTCGGCGGCACGATCGGCAACTTCGAGCCGCAGGCGCGGGCACGGTTCCTGGCCGGCGTCGCCGCCCGGCTGCACCCCGGGGACCACCTGCTGCTCGGGACGGACCTGGTGAAGTCCCCCGCGGTGCTCGTGCCCGCCTACGACGACGCCGCCGGCGTCACCGCGAAGTTCAACAGGAACGTGCTCTCGGTGATCAACCGCGAGCTCGACGCGGACTTCGCCGTCGACGCCTTCGACCACGTCGCGCTCTGGAACGCCGAGTGCGAGTGGATCGAAATGCGCCTGCGCGCCAACGGCCCGCAGCGCGTGCAGATCCGGGCGCTCGACCTCGTCGTCGAGATCGCCGACGGCGAGGAGATCCACACCGAGATCTCCGCCAAGTTCCGGCCCGAGGGCGTACGGGGCGAACTAGCCGCCGCGGGCCTGAACCTGCGCCGCCTCTGGACCGATTCCCAGGGCCGGTTCGGCCTGTCGCTGTCGGGCCCGGACCGCGAGTAGACGCCGCGCTCGCCCCACGGAGCGGTCTACCGGTGCACGTAGACCCTGTCGCCCTCGCGGACCATGTTGAACAGCGCGCGGATGCCCGCGAGGTCGCGGACGTTGACGCAGCCGTGGGAGTTCTCCCGGTACCCGACGCGCTTGAAGTTGTCCGAGTAGTGGATGGCCTGTCCGCCGCTGAAGAACATGGCGTAGGGCATGTCCGAGTCGTACAGCTTCGAATAGTGGTGGCGACTCTTCCACTGCACCTTGAACAGGCCCTCGCGGGTCTCGAGGTTGCGCACCTTCGAGCCGAACCGGGCGTCCATCGTGATCCAGCTTTCGCCGTCGACGACGAAGGACAGCTGCCGGGTCGACTTGTTGACGCAGATGACGCGTCCCTCGTTGCAGACGGAGGGACGCGCCGCCTCGGCCGCCGGGGCCATGAAGATCCCGGCCATCAGCGTCGTGGCCGAGACGAGCCCGACGAGGCTCTTCTTCCTACGGATCGACTTCAACGAATTTCTCCTGGCCCGCGTTCTCAGCCGTTGTGGACGTACACGCGGTCCCCGGTGCGGACCATCTCGAACAGGCGCTGCGCACCGGAGTAGCTGCGCAGGTTCACGCACCCGTGGGAACGCTCGCGGTACCCGACGCGCGCGAAGTTCGCCGAGTAGTGGATCGCCTGCCCACCGCTGAAGAACAGCGAGAAGGGCATGTCCTGGCCGTAGATGCTCGAGACGTGCCAGCGGTTCTTCCAGTACACGCGGTGCATTCCGTTGCGGGTCTGCAGGTTGCGCAGGGTCGAGCCGTACCGCGCGTCGAGCACCAGCTTGGTCTGGCCGTTCACGACGAAGGCGATCTGACGGGTCGCCTTGTTCGCACAGATCACGCGTCCGTAGTTGCACACCGACGGTCGAGCCTCCGCCGCGGGCGCGACGAAGATCCCCGCGGCCAGCAGCGAACCGGATGCGATGCCGACTTTGAGAGTCGCCTTCTTGCGGGTTGTCGCCACAACCCCTCCTTGCCTGACTTGGGACCCGAGATGCCCGGGTACGTCCGCCCCCGCTTCATGAAAGCCGCAATGTCTTAGTTGCGCCAGAGCGAGTACGTACGGGTGCTCGTGTCCGGTTCGGGTGGATCTTCGTCGATCCCCTGTGCGGTGGTCGAGGGAGCATGCGGGACGTTTCTGCGCGATCGCTGGGAGAGCCTCACGGCGCTCCTGTGAGGCTTGACGAAGCCACATCCCCGTTACGCCCGCCCGGGCAAAGCGAGGGACTGTCCGGCGTTCACTCGACCCACCGGCGGTTGACTGCAGACCTTCTGCCGTGTGCGGCGCGTCGACGGTTCAAGTTCGATCCGGCTCGTCGCTCGAACGGGATTCGCCGATCACCAGGCGGTATCGGGGGCCACCGGGGCCGTCCTCACGGCGGATGTCGAAGCCGAAGGCCATGCGCATGAACTCGACGCAGCCTTCGACCAGCAGGGCCCGGTCGATCGGTGGCGGGCGTTCCTGCATGCCGGTCACCATCGTGATCCCCATGTGCGCCAACACGCGGCAACGATGCGGGTCGTCGACGAACAGGCCGATCCACTGCGTCGCCGCCGCTTCGCGCATCAGGTCTTGGCGCGCGACGAATTCCCCTACCGTCGGATTGCTGCGCGCCCAGGCACGGATCGCACCCTCGGTTTCGTGCGGAGCGTTCCAGTAGAAGCCCAGCAGCGCGTCGAACTGCCGGACCGGATCGCCGAGCGCCACGACCTCGGCGACGAGTTCCTCGAGACGTGCCGACCACGCCCGCAGGAGGGCGACGACGAACTCGTCGTAGTCCGCGAAGTGGTGGTAGAACGAGCCCTTCGTGACCCCCAGACGGGCGCACAGTGCGCCGACGGTCAGCGCCTCCGGCCCGTTCTCCCCGAGGATCCGAATGGCGGCGTTGAAGAACGCTTCGGGGCTCTGTCGATCCGCGAGCCTGCGCCCCTGACTCCCCGTCACTGATCCACTCCCGTCCGTGGCACAAGTGCGTACCCTCGAGTACGAAAGGTTGTCCGGCGGCTACCGGCGGCCCAAGACTCCACTCGTGAATCGCCTCCTGCGCCGCGGCCTTGCCGCACCCGTCGCGGCCGTACTCTGCCTTGCGCTCGGCGCCTGCGGAAGCCGGGTCGACGGGGCGCGGATCGTCGCGGAGTCCGGAGGCGGCACCGTGCGCCTCTCGCCCGAGTCCATCGAGGCGCTCGGCGCCGCCACCCGCGGCGCCTCTGGACCGCAGACGGCTCCGGGTGCCGGGCCGGCTGCGCGAGTAGCCGTCGACGCCGATCCGACGGCGGTCTCGGTCGCCGATCGAGGCCCCAAGCCCGCCGCGACGCGGCAGGGAGTCCTCGCGGCCGATCGAGCGCCGGCTGCCGCCCCGTCCGCCGCCAAGGAGCAGTCCGCAGCTCCCCTCGCCCCCGCCGCGAAAGCCTGCCCCCGCCGGCTCGACACCATCAAGCTCGGCCACATCGGCCTGTTCTCCGGGATCGCCGCGCCGCTCACCGGCAGCGCCGTACCGACCATGGCGGCGTGGGCCAGGGACGTGAACGCACGCGGCGGCCTGGCCTGCCACCCGGTGAAGGTCTTCACCAAGGACGACGGCGGGGACCCGAGCAGGTCGGCGGCGCTCGCGCAGGAACTCGTCCAACGCGAGGGCGTCGTCGCGTTCGTGGGGACCTTCGTGTTGAGCCCGGCCGGCTTCGTTCCGGTGGTCGAGAAGTTCAAGGTGCCCGCCGTCGGCGGCGGGGGCGGGAACCCGGCATGGTTCTCCAGCCCCTGGCTCTTCCCCGACGGTGCCTCGACCGACGACCAGGTGATCGGCTTCATCAGGGCGGGCGTCGAACGCGGCAAGAAGAAACTCGGCGTCCTGTACTGCGTCGAAGCGGCCGCCTGCACCGACGCCATGGACAAGATCCGCAAGGGCTCGGCGAAGGCCGCCGGCGCCGACCTCGTCTACGACGCCCCGATCTCGATCACCCAGCCCGACTACACCGCGCAGTGTCTGAACGCCCAGAAGGCCGGCGTCGATCAACTGACCCTCGGCATGGACGGCGCCTCCATGAGTCGGTTGGCTCGGTCCTGCGAGGCCATCGGGTATCGACCGCTGATCTCGACGATCTCCGGTCTCCTCGGCAGCGCCCAGGCGCGCGACGAGACCCTGCGCTCGTTCGGCATCGTGACGACCTCGTCCGCTCCGCTGTGGACGCAGACCGACCAGCGGGCCTGCGGGACTACCACCGACTGCTCGAGCGCTGGGCACCGAACGTGGCTCCGGACGGAGCCTCCATCCTGACCTTCGTCGCCGCGAAGCTCTTCGAAGCCGTCGTGGCCACGGTGGCGGATCGGGCCGCGACGGAGCCGGTGACTTCGGCCCTCGTGCTTGCCGGGCTCGGCAAGATCCGGAACGAGACGCTCGGCGGACTCACCGGGCCGTTGACCTTCGCTCCGGGTCAGCAGCGTGCCGTCAGCAACGGCTGCGTCTTCTACCAACTGCTCGACGAGCGCGGGTGGTCCGCGCCGCGGGGCACCAAGCCGGTCTGTCTTCGCCGCTGAGGCGAACGGGAGGAAAGCCTTCGAAGTATGGACAACCGGTACACAATGAACGCGTGACCCTCCGTCCCCGTCGCCTCGCATTGGCAGCGCTCTCGCTCGCGCTGCTCGCGGGCTGTGGCTCGCGCCTCGACGGGGCCGACATCGTGGCGGCGGGCACGAGCGACACCGTGGCACTCACCCCGGAGTCGCTCGAGGCCCTGCGCGACGCCGGGCAGGCCGTTGCGGTATCGCAAGCTCCCGTGGACGAGGTCGCCGACGTCGCGGCTCCCCTCGTCCCCGCACCGGCGGACCCGCCCGGCGCGCGCCCGAGGGCCGGCGCCGCAGTCGCGGCGCCCGCGGCGACCCGGACGGCGCAGAATCCGGGCCGCGTCCCCGCGGCAGCGAAGGCCGGGCCTGCCGCCGCCGCACCCGCCGCACAGTGCGCCCGCCCACTCGAACAGATCGCGCTCGGGCACATCGGTACGTTCTCCGGCGTCGCCGGGCCGATCACCGCCAGCGCCGTCACGACCATGGCCGCGTGGGCGCAGGACGTGAACTCGCGGGGCGGTCTGGCCTGCCACCCGGTGCGCGTGTTCACCCGCGACGACGGCGCCGATCCGGCCAAGGCGGCCTCGCTGGCCAAGGAGATGGTGGAGCGTCAGAAGGTCGTGGCGTTCGTCGCGACGCTGACGTTGATGCCCGCCGGGTTCGTGCAGACGGCCGCGAAACTCGGCGTTCCAGTGATCGGCGGCGGCGTCGGGCAGGACGCCTGGTTCACCACGCCCGGGTTCTATCCGGACATCGCACGGGGCGACGACCTCATCGTCGGACTGCTGCGCGCCGGCGCCGACCGAGGGAAGAAGAAGCTCGGACTCCTCTACTGCGTCGAGGCCACGGCCTGCGGCGAGGTCACGAAAAAGGTCAAGGACAGCGGAGCGAAGGCGGCAGGGGTCGAACTGGTGTACGAGACCGCGGTCTCGGTGACCCAGACCGACTACACGGCGCAGTGCCTCAACGCGCAGAAGGCCGGCGTCGACCTGCTCGGCCTCGCCGTCGACGGTGCCTCGATGACCCGGGTCGCGCGCTCCTGCGCCGCGATCGGCTACCGGCCGCTGCTGACCACCGCCTCGTTCCTCATCGGCACCCAACAGTCCCGGGACGAGGGTCTGCGCTCCTTCGGCGTCGTCACGGCCGCCGGCACCGCGCCCTGGTTCCAGAAGGACCGGCCCGGTCTGACCGAGTACCAGCGGGCGCTCGCGCGCTGGGCGCCGAACCTGGTCGCGGACGGCGCCTCGATCGGGACCTGGACTTCGGCGAAGCTGTTCGAAGCCGTGATCGCCAAGGTCGCCGACCGGGCCCGCACCGGCGCCCTGACCCCGGAGCTGATCGAGTCCGGCGCGAAGAAGATCCGAAACGAGGACCTCGGCGGCCTGACCGGCCCGCTGGACTTCACCTCCGACGCCAAGCGGGCGGTCGGCAGCGGCTGCGTGTTCTTCCAGTACCTCGGCAAGGACGGCTGGTCCGCCCCCAACGGCAGCAAGCCGGTGTGCCTGCGGCGCTGAGCCTCCTAGTCCTCGGCGGGAGCCAGTACCGCGAGCGTCTCGACGTGGTGGGTCATCGGGAACATATAGCCGCAGGTCACGGGCTTGAATCGTCGTCCGTGCGCACTGGGTGCGCAATGGTCTCCCAGATGCGCTCGATCCGGCCCGCGGCGTCGGGCGCGTGGTGGGCGTAGCGCATGGTCGTCTTCGGGTCCTCGTGGCCGAGGAAGGTCTGCACGTCGTAGAGCGAGGCTCCGCGCTGCACGAGCCACGTCGCCGCCGTATGCCTGCACGAGTGGGGCGAGTGCGCGGGCACGCCGGCCTCGACCACGGCGGCATCCCATACCGACCGCCAGTTCGACCCCGACATCGGCCGCGACTGGCGGCGCGTGACGAACAGGAGCCCGGACCCCGGCCGCGGCAGCCGCTCGGCGAGCCACGCCGGCGCGGGCAGTTCGCGGCGCGACTTCGCGGTCTTCGGGTACTCCCGCCACTGGCCCGACTGCGACATCGCCCCGACCACCCGCACGCGTCGCCGCTCGAGGTCGACGTCTTCGGCGCGCAGCCCGGCACACTCGCCCCACCGCAGGCCGAGCCAACACATCGCCAGCGTCATCGTGGCGTGCGGCTCTCCGATAACCGCGACGATGCGAGCCACCTGCTCGGGGGTGTACCACGCGGGCAGCGGCTCGGGAGTGGCCGGCAGCGCGATCCGCCGGCACGGCGAGGCGACGACCAATCCCTCGTCGACCGCCGCGTTCATCGCGGTCGCGAGGCAGTTGTACGCCCGACGGATCGCATGGGGCCCGACGCCCTCGTCGTCGAGCCTGCGGACCCACTGCTGCACGGTCATGCGCGTGAGCGTCCCGATCGACAGTCGGCCGAGACCCTCCTCGATCCGCTCGAGCCCGGGACGGTCGCCGCGCTCGGTCTCGGGCTCGACGATGCGCGAGCTCGCCCACAGCGCGACCCACGATCCGACGGTATGGCGCACCGAACTCGGATCCGACCACTCGCCGCGGCGAATGCGGCGCTCCTCCTCGACCGCCCACGACTGGACCGTGCCCTTGAGCGGCGCGCTCTTCGTTACGCGCCGGCCGTCTGGCAGCAGGACGGCCGCCTGCCACTTCCCCGACGGCAGCCTGCGGTACGAGGCCAACTAGGGGCCGAGCCTGATTCCAGTGCGCACGGCCGGGACGAGGGAGAGCTTGGTGGCGCGGCCTTCTGTGAATCCCTCTTCGTATCCGTTCTCCCACCCGGCCTGCCAGACGTCGCGTCGGCACATCGCGACGTCGACGACGGACCGCAGGCGACCGCCGAAGGCGGCGTAGACGAGGGCGGCAGCGGAGAGGGAGATCGTGTTCGAGAGCAGTCTCAGCACGGGGACCTCCTTGTGGTTAACCGTCGCCGATGCCCCGCATGGAAGATCGTGAATCGTTCTCACCCCGTCTGTTGCGCTTTCGATGCAATTTCGTCCAGCAGCCAGTCGCGCAGGTGATGGTCCTCGACCCGCCGCTGGATCCACTCGACGTCATGGTCGGCGACCCGCGCGAGGAAGCCGATGGGGAGCCCGAGCCCGCCCTCGATCCTGTCGAGAGTGTCGTCCGTCGGATTCGACTGACCCTTGGCGATCTTCGCCGGCAGTCCCCTGTCGACTTTCACCTTCCTGAAGAACTCGACGGCCGTATAGCCGGCGCGCACCCACCTCTTCCGGGCCGCCTCCATCGACAGTTCCCAATCTCTTTCTACGTCATTCAGCTCCATGCACCGCAATGTACCCACATGCACCCTGATGCACCACCCCTCCGCGCCCACCGCATGACCTGATTCAGCAGTGTGCTGCACCATTCCGCGCCTGTGAAGATCACGGTTCTATATACCCCCTTGACCCTGACGTGGTTGCAGCAGCACAGTTCCGCACTATGCAGCACATAGCAGCAGCCGCCGGCCACCGGGCCTACAGCACCGCCGAGCTCGCCGACCTGTTCGGCGTCGCCCGACAGACCGTCGCCCGATGGATCGCGACCGGCTCCCTCGTCGCCTTCGACATCGGATCGCCCGGCCGCCCTCGACTCCGAGTCACCGAGGGCTCGGTCGCCGCCTTCATCGCAGAGAGGCGGCTCGGATGACCGGCGTCACCTGGGCCTAGTGCCCGTCCCCCGCACCGTCCCCCGACCCAAGGAGTCCCCGATGACCTACCGCCGAGCGCTCTACGTGAGCGTCGCCCTCCTCGCCTACGTCGGCATCGCGCTGGGCGCGATGACCCTCCTCGCATGGGAGATGACCCGATGAGCCCGACGATCACCGCCATCGCCGGCGGCGCGGTAATGCAGCACGGCATCGCGACGCCGATCGTCGCAACCGTCCGCTGGACCCCCGCCGACCCGGCCGCGATGCAGTTCGAGTTCGAGCTCTCCAACGGCGAGCTCGTCCGCTGGACCGTCTCCCGCGAGCTCGTCTCCCTGGCCCTGACCAACGTCCACACGATGGGCGAGGGCGACTTCAAGGCCCGCCTGCACGGCGCCGACTCGATCCAGATCGACCTGGAGTCCCCCGAGGGCGTCGCCGAGATCCGCATGCGGGCGAACGAGATCCAGCACGTGCTCGCCGAGTCGATCCGCGAGTGCATCCCATACTCGCTCGACGAGTGCGACGTCATCGAGTCCAACATCGACCGGGCGCTCGAGCAGATCCTCGAGGACGCGGCGTGAGCTTCCCCGAGCAGATCGAGCCGACCCGCGAGAAGGGCGAGGCCCGCGAGCGGATCGTCGCCCTTCTCGTCGAGTCGTTCGGCATCCAGTCCGAGGACGTCGAAGACCTGATGATGCCCTCGCTCGACCACGCGGTGCGCGCGGTCTGGGGTCACGAGTTGTGGCGCGAGTGGGTCGCGTGACCGGACTCCGATGCAAGGACTGCATCGCCGAGGGCATCACGACCTACCGGCACGCCCCCTTCCCCGGCCCGCGCTGCGCGACTCACCATCGTGCACGCAATCAGGTCGTCTCGGCCGCGGCCCGCGGCCGCAACTGGCTCGCCAAGTACGGCATCACGGCGGGCGAGTACGACGCGATCCTCGAGGCGCAGGGCGGGCACTGCGCGATCTGCAACCGAGCGAACGGGCGCACCAAGAAGCTCGCGGTCGACCACGACCACGCGCTCGAGGCGGCCTACGGACCTCGCGCCTCCGTGCGCGGACTCCTCTGCGGCCCGTGCAACCGCATGCTCGGCGACGCCCGAGACAGTCCCGAATTCTTCGCCCGCGCAGTGCGATACCTGCTCGACCCACCCGCGCCCCACGTACTGAACGCCCACTAGACCGCCGGCGGGCGCGCGACGTCGCAAGGGACGGCGACGAGTGCGCGTGCAACGACCGCGAGCGAGGACGGGACACCTCGCTCGGCGAGAGCCGCGACCCATCGCAGCGCCCGCCGGCACCCCACCTACCGAAACGAGACGACGATGCGTCACTACACAAACGAGGCGCCCAACCTCGCCGAGGAGCGGCCGACCGACCGCGTCGATCCGTACTGGCGAGACCGCGCCGCCTGCCGGCAGAAGCCGACCGAGCTCTTCTTCCCGAGGTCGGGCGCGAACGTCGCGAGGGTCGCCGAGTTCTGCCGGCTCCGCTGCCCCGTGATGCTCGAGTGTCGCTCGGAGTTCGACCGGATCGAGGCGTCCCGATCCGCCAACCGCACGCACGGCGTCGTCGGCGGCGAGACCGTCGAGGAGCGGATCGCCCGACGACGAAGCGAGGGCACCTCGGGAGTGAAGCAGAGGGTCGCCGACTGCCCCTGGCCCGGCACGGTCCGCGGAGTCAACCGACACCGCGGGCGCGAGGAGTCGGCGTGCCTGCGGTGCGCGACCCGAGCCCGGGTCGACGAGGCGCAGATGGCCGCAGTCCTGGAGGCCATCGACCTCGCGATCCGCCGCGGGCGCAGCGACCACCAGATTCGACTCAACCTCGGAGTCTCGGGCGCGGTCGTCGCCGCCCGGCGCGAGCTCGTGCATCCCGAACTGCTGCCCGCCCCCGAGCGCCCGTGCGCCGACGCCGGCAAGCCGAAGGGTTGGCTCGTCCACCGGATGCGCGGCGAACAGAACTGCGCGATCTGCGAGGAGAAGATGGCCTCGCGGCGCCGCGGCGGCCGGAAGCGCGCCGAGCAGTTGGCCCCGTGACCCCCGACGACGTGGCCGCGATCCGGGCCGAGATGGACAGGCAGCGGGCGTTCGGCCAGGCGCCGCAATGGGCCTGGGACCTCGTCAGCGAACACCTCGCCCTCTGTGACGCGCTCGAAGCGGCATGGGCCGAACGGGACACCTTCGCCGCGCACTGGCGCGTGGCAATGGAGACAGGCCCGGAGCCGTACAAGTCGCTGATCGAGCGCGCAGAACGTGCCGAGGCCGCACTCGAAACGCTCAAGGCCGAGATCACCGACGAACGAAGCTGGCAGCAGCAACTGGCAGCAGACGCCATTGATTGCATCGAAGCGCAGGCCGCCGCCCTGGCCCGCGTCCGGGCGCTGTGCGAGGAGTTGCACGACACCGACGAGATCGTGACCGAGGCGTACGACAGGCTCCGCGCCGCGCTGGACGGTGCCCAGTGATCTGCGAATGCT
>JBQTIB010000202.1:0-2371 GCA_052389435.1 Sporichthyaceae bacterium
GCCGCGCCTGCACCCGTCGTGGCGTAGCCCCTCCTCGGCGAACCACTTCGCGACCGCGCCGCCGAGTATGGCCTTGCCTGGGACCACAAGGCGATGTTGGGGGGCTCCGCCCCCAAACGACCCCCCAAATACAAGGTCGTGTGCCGACGTGAATGCATCGACAAACCCGCGGGCGCGGGCGCGGAAGTCGGCTTCGTCGAGCAGGAACGCCGGTGTGCCGAACTGCGCGGCGAGGTCCCGCACGTCAACGCCCGCGAACTCCGCGACGCCGGCGGCGTTGCGGGTCAGGTTCATCGGCCAGATGCGCGGGTCCAGGGCGTTCAGGTCCCCCGGAGCGGCGCCGAGACCCTCGTGCCCGGGCTCCTCCGCATGCCGCGGCCCCGCAGGATGCGCGCTGCGACTCACCGCGGGCCCCCCACGTAGCGTCCGACCGAACGTGGCCCATGGGCCTCACCTGGTCGGACGAACCTGGAACTGCCCACAGCGATGTGCGCGACGTCCGACCGATGGCGGCCCATGGGCCTCACCTGGTCGGACGCACGGAGGTTCGCGGGGCTCACATGCGCTCCGGCGCGGACACCCCGAGCATCGCCAGGCCGTTGGCGATCACCGTGCGGACGGCGTCGTTGAGCCAGAGCCGGGCCAGGTGCAGGTCCCCGGGCTCCTCGTCGCCGCGCGGCAGGATCCGGCAGCCGTCGTAGAAGCGGTGGTACACCCCGGCGAGCTCCTCGAGGTACCGGGCGATCCGGTGCGGCTCGCGCAGCTCCGCGGCGCTTGCGACGACCCGCGGGAACTCCCCGAGCGCGCCGAGCAGCGCCGCCTCGCGGTCGTCGGCGAGCATCTCCGGGCGGAAGGACTCCGGGGCGGACCAGTCCAGGCCGAGGTCGCGGGCGTTGCGCGCCACCGAGGAGGTCCGAGCCGCGACGTACTGCACGTAGAAGACCGGGTTCTCCGGCGCCGCCCGGGTGATCTCCTCGACGTCGATGGTGAGCTGGGAGTCGGTGTTGGACCGGGCCAGGGTGTACCGGGCGGCGTCGACGCCGACGAGTTCGACCAATTCGTCCAGGGTGACGACGGTGCCCGCGCGCTTGGACATCTTCAGCTCTTCGCCGCCGCGCTCGAGCTTGACGAGCTGGCCGATCAGGACCTGCACGACGTCCGGGTCGTCGCCGGCGCACGCGGCGAGCGCCCGCAGCCGGTTGATGTACCCGTGGTGGTCCGCGCCGAGCAGGTAGATGCAGGTGTCGAACCCGCGGGCGCGTTTGTCGAGGTAGTAGGCGGCGTCGGCGGCGAAGTAGGTCTTCTCCCCGTCCGCCTTGACCATGACGCGGTCCTTGTCGTCCCCGAAGTCCGTGGTCCGCAGCCAGATGGCGCCGTCGGCCTCGTAGCTGTGGCCCTGGCCCTTGAGGGTCTCGATGGCCTCGTCGACCCGGCCGGTGTTGTGCAGGCCGCGCTCGGAGAACCACACGTCGAAGTGCACGCCGAACCGTTCGAGGCTCGCGGCGATGTCCGCGAGCATCAGCCGGTACCCACGCTCGAGGAACTCCGGCAGCGCGGCGGCCTCCTCGAGTTCCATCACTGTCGGCGCGGCGGTGGTGATGCGGTTCGCGACGTCGGCGATGTACTCCCCGCCGTAGCCGTCCTCGGGGGCCGGCAGGCCGTGGGCCGCCGCGTAAAGCGACGCGGCGAACTTGCCCATCTGCACGCCGGCGTCGTTGATGTAGTACTCGCTGGCGACGTCGGCGCCCGCGGCCTCGAGGATTCGGCGCAGGCTGTCCCCCACCGCGGCCCATCTGGTGTGCCCGAGGTGCACCGGGCCGGTCGGGTTCGCCGAGACGAACTCGAGGTTGATCCGGTGCTTGCGCAGCGCCTCGCTGCGCCCGTACGCCGTGCCGGCGGTGACGATGGTCTGCGCGAGCCGACCCGCGACCTGGGCGTCGAGGGTGATGTTCAGGAAGCCCGGGCCCGCGATCTCGACCCGGTCCACGCCCGCCGCCTCCCGCAGGTGCCGCGCAACGATCTCGGCGACGTCCCGCGGCGCCATTCCGGCCGGCTTGGCGAGTTGCATCGCCACGTTGCTGGCGTAGTCCCCGTGGTCGCGCCGACGCGTGCGCTCGAGGTGGATCTCTCTGGGCACGTCGACGTCGATTTCGCCGGCCTGGACCGCGGTGTAGATGGCGATCTGAACGGCGTCACAGAGCTCAGCGGGAGTCACCCGCGAAATCGTAGTGGCGCCCCGCGCAGGCCCCGAATCCTTTCCCTGCCCGGCGGCGGGGGGGGGGGGGGGAGCACCCCCCCCCCCGCCCCGCCGGCGCGGGCCACCCCCCACCCCCCCCCGGCGGGGGGGGGGTGGCCCCCGCCCCCCCCCCCC
>JBQTIB010000203.1:0-4142 GCA_052389435.1 Sporichthyaceae bacterium
ACTCGTTCGGGGTGAGCATCTCAAGCTTGCCGTGAAGACGGCGGTTGTTCCACCAGTCGACCCATCCGGCGGTGGCGAACTCGACGTCGGAGATCGTCTTGTACGGGCCGGCGTGGAAGACTCCGGAACGGATGCACTCGGTCTTGTAGAGCCCGATCAGGCTCTCCATCAGGGCGTTGTCGTAGGCGTCGCCGACCGAGCCGATCGAGGGCCGCAGGCGAACGCCGCATCGAGTTCACCCGCCTCGGCCGGCACATCCGAATCGAAGGCCCGGTGCTCGACGACTTCGTCGCCGCGGGACGGGTCGAGCCCGTCGGCCGAGTGCCGAGTCCGCGAACTCTCTGACGGTTGGTCAGAAACGGTAGTTGAGGTGACAGTGGCCCTCCAGCGATCGCTGGAGGGCCGAGCCCAATGAGGAGACCAACGGTGGGACACGTCGAAGATCGCTGGGAGAAGGTCGTCGACGGCAGCAGGATCCGGACTGACCGCTACGGGAGCGGCGCCCGATGGCGAGCTCGCTACCTAAACCCAGACGGGATGGAACGCTCGAAGACCTTCGCGCGAAAGCTCGACGCCGAGCGCTTCCTGGCCACGGTCGAGACGGACAAGCTGCGCGGTGCCTACATCGATCCGAACGCCGGCCGAGTCACCCTCCGCGAGTACGGTGACGAGTGGCTTGCCGCGCGCACCTTCGACGAGTCCACCCGAGAGGCGGTGACCTCCCGGCTTCGGGTCCACGTCTATCCCCACCTCGGCGGGCGTGAACTCGCCACGATCAAGCCCTCCCACATTCAGGCGTGGATGCGCGGCCTCCAGCAGACGTTGGCTCCGCGCTACGTCCGGGTCATTTTCGCGAACCTCTCGTCGATCTTCGCCGCGGCGGTCGACGACGAGCGGATCGTCAAGAACCCGTGCCGGGCTGGCACTGTCAGCGCGCCTCGGGCGGACCTTCGCAAGATCGAGCCGTGGACCGCCGAGCAGGTCGAGGCCGTCCACGCAGCCCTGCCGGAGCGGTACCGAATGATGGCCACCCTCGGCGCCGGCCTCGGGCTGCGCCAGGGCGAGATCTTCGGCCTCGCCGTCCGCGACGTCGACTTCCTCCGCGGCGTGGTCCACGTGCGCCGTCAGGTGAAGATCTTTGGCGGCAACCGACAGGCTCTCGCTCCGCCGAAGGGCGGCAAGACCCGCGATGTCCCGATGCCGAAGGCCGTCGCACTTGAGCTCGCCGCGCATCTGGCCGCGCACCCTGCGTACGAGGTGACGCTGCCCTGGCAGGTCATCGACGGCCGCCCGGCGACGGAATCTCTCATCCTCGTCAGCCGTGAACGCAAGGCGCTGAACCGGAACTACGTGAACACGTACCTGTGGGGCCCCGCGGTTGTCCAAGCGGGGATGAGGCGCGAGCGTGGCAACGGGATGCACGCACTTCGACACTGGTACGCCTCGGTGCTCTTGGAGGCCGGCGTCAGTATCAAGGCGCTCTCGGACTACCTCGGCCACGCCGATCCAGGCTTCACGCTCCGCACCTACACGCACCTCATGCCGAGCAGCGAGGCGAAGGCTCGCGAGGCGGTCGATCGAGCCTTCGGCGGAATGCCCGACGGACTCGAAGCGGCCGGGAGCGCTGACTAATCGTGGGGGTTGAGCGGCGACGGCAGCAGGTGGAGCGGCGTCGAGCGTCCGGCGGCAGGCGAAGCCGCCGTATGCTGGTTTGCGAAGGCCCCGGACCCGTCACTGTCGTGAGACATACGACCGGGGTTTCGTCTGTCCCGATTCTGTCGGGCCCGTTCACTACGCTGCGGCGCACCGCCTCTCCCGCGACGCAGCGTAGTGAACGGCAAGGGCGGGCCAGCGCTCGATGCGCCTCCAACGCCATGCAGCCCGGGCCATCGTTGGCGGTGGAGACGAGCTCCGAGTCGGATTACAACTAAGCTCTGTTTAATCAGAGTGTTTGTGTAACTCCAGCGAACGACCTATGGTTACAGGAACCATCTGTTTGAGCAGAGTAATGATGTAGGTGTAGCCATGAGCCTGTCCGTAGCCGAAGCGGCCGAACGCCTAGGCGTTCATCGCTCGCGAGTCGAGCAGATGCTCTGGGCTGGACAACTGTCCGGGCGCAAGTCCGGTCGACTCTGGTTCGTGGACGACGAGTCCGTCGCAGATGCGCGCGTGCATCCATCCGCGTCGGGACGTCCGATGGCACCAAGTCGCGGGTGGGCTCTGTTGGACCTCCTGGACGGCGGATCGGCCCCTTGGCTCGCGCCGGTGGCACGAAGCCAGGTGCGGGCCAAGCTCTCGGGGTTGGGCGCCGCAGACGCGTCGCAGTGGCGAGCGCTGCTTCGAGCGCGGGCTCGAGTAGTGCAGGTGCGAGTCCACCCGAGCGCGATCAATCGCGTCGTTAAGTCGCTAGGCGGCGACGTGGCAATCGGTGGCTCCGCGCGCGCCATCGAGTTGGGCGCGGACATCGTCGACTTGGACCCGCTTCCCGAGCTCTACGTGCGCAGTGAGCGATGGCCCGAGGTCGCGCGGCGGTGGCACATGCATGAGGTGGCGTCCAACGCAAACTTGCGTGTACATCTTCCGCGTGATGTCTGGATCTTCGGCTCGAGAGCCGAGGCTCCGCCTGCTCCTATCGCGGCCGACCTGGTGGAATCCGCCGAGCCGCGGTCGGTGGAGGCGGGGCTCGTCATGCTGCGTGATCTGTTGAAGCAGTACCGCGCGGCCGGCGACGGGCCCCGCTCGCGGTGATCGATCTTCCGCCGCTGGCCTCGCCAATCAGCGAGCTGTGGGACGTGCTGCTCGACTTGGGGGAGCTCGACGTCCCGTGGTGTCTGATCGGTGGTCAGATGGTCCTGCTTCATGGACTCGAGCGCGGGCAGGCGCCGCCACAGGTCAGCCAGGACGGCGACGTTCTCGGCGATGTCAGAGCCCATCCCTCGGCACTGCGCGACCTGGTTCTCGAGTTGGAGAGTCGCGGATTCGACCTCGAGGGCATCTCGACCGACGGGCGAGCGCATCGATATGTGCGCGGACAGCGACCGCGGCAGGTGGTCGTGGACGTGCTGGCGCCGGAGGGCGTCGGCGAGCGAGCCGACCTGACGACTACACCGCCGGGGCGGACCGTCGAGGTGCCGGCCGGAACGCAAGCCCTGGACCGCACCGAGATCGTCCGGGTGCGGCACGGCGAGCGGATCGGCTTCGTGCCCCGGCCATCGCTGCTGGCGGCGGTGGTTGGAAAGGCCGCCGCGTGCCGCCTTCCCGGAGACCCGGCGCGGCACCTGCGAGACCTGGCGTTCCTCTGCGCGCTGGTCGAGGACCCATTCGCGATGCGTGAAGAGATGACGCGGAAGGACCTCGCTCGGGTTCGGTCGGCGGCGTCGTTGCTGGCAGATCGCGAGGCTCCGTCGTGGCGGCAACTCGGTCCGGAACTCGGGGCCAGGGGCGTGGGCGCTCTGGAGATCCTGCTCGGCGAGTGACTGTTCTACGCCGCCGCCGGCGCGGGTCGACTGCGCCGTTCTGGGCCCGGTCCCACCGCCTCGGAATCGCGGCCGGAGGCCGTCGGTTCGAACGTCCGTGAAATCTCTGACGGCCCAGTGACGGCCCAAAACGACCTCTGACCTGCGTTTCCGCAGGTCAGAGGCGTTGGCTGCTAGATGTCGTAGTAGAGCTCGAACTCGTGCGGGTGCGGGCGGAGGCGGATCGGGTCGACCTCGTTGGCACGCTTCCAGGAGACCCAGGTCTCGATGAGGTCCTCGGTGAACACGCCGCCCTCGGAGAGGTAGGCGTGGTCGGCCTCGAGGGCGTCGAGCACCTTCGGGAGCGAGTCCGGGACCTGGGCGATCTCGGCGAGCTCGTCCGGCGGGAGCTCGTAGAGGTCCTTGTCGACGGGCAGCGGCGGCTCGATCTTGTTCTTGATGCCGTCCAGGCCCGCCATGAGCATCGCGGAGAACGCCAGGTACGGGTTGGACGAGGGGTCCGGGACGCGGAACTCGATGCGCTTGGCCTTCGGGTTCGAGCCGGTGACCGGGATGCGGACGCAGGCCGAGCGGTTGCGCGCGGAGTAGACCAGGTTGACCGGAGCCTCGAAGCCCGGGACCAGGCGGTGGTAGGAGTTCATCGTCGGGTTGGTGAACGCCAGCAGC
>JBQTIB010000204.1:0-6864 GCA_052389435.1 Sporichthyaceae bacterium
GGGCCGCCCATCGCGGCCGCCGCGGCCGGCGCCCCCCGCGCGGGGGCCGGCGGCCGTCGTGCCTATTCCGCGAGCTTGGCGATCGCCTGCGCCCACAGGACGTACTTGTTCGTCCCGAGGTCTCTGATCGTGCTGACCCCGAGGGCCTCCTTCAGCGCCGCGGCCTTGGCCGGCGAGATGCCCTGAAGGGCGTCGACCGGAGCATTGGCGAGGTCGAACACGCTCTTGCCCTCGTAGGCCTTGTCGACCTTGTCTGCGATGTCGCCCATGTGGGTTCCCTTCCCGTAGTGGTGTGGCGTGACTGGCATACCGCTTCGCGGGTGGGCCCAACCACTGCTGCCCGGTGGAGTTCTGGGTGCCTACGCTTCGGGGATGCCGCAGCTGAGGGTCGCCCTGTGTCAGACCAACGTCGTCGTCGGAGCCGTCGAGGCCAACGCCGACCTGATCCTGGCCCGGGCCGCGGAGGCCGCCGCGGCCGGTGCGCACCTGGTCGTGTTCCCGGAGATGGCGCTCACCGGGTATCCCGTGGAGGACCTGGCGTTGCGGCGCTCCTTCCAAGACGCCTCGCGCAGCACCCTGGACGCCCTGGCGCCGCGTCTGGCCGCCGCCGGGCTGGGTTCGGTGGCCGTGGTGGTCGGCTATCTCGACGCGACCGAGCACGATCGGCCGCGTCTGGGCAAGCCGGCCGGGTCGCCGAAGAACGCACTTGCCGTCCTCTACGGCGGGTCGGTGGTGGCACGCTCGGCGAAGCACCACCTGCCGAACTACGGCGTCTTCGACGAGTTCCGGTACTTCGTGCCCGGCAACGTCCTGCCGGTGGTGCGGCTGCGCGGGGTCGACGTCGCGTTCGCGATCTGCGAGGACCTGTGGCAGGAGGGCGGGCCGGTGGCCGCGACCTCCGCCGCCGGCGCCGGACTGCTGGTGGTCCTGAACGGCTCTCCCTTTGAGGCGAACAAGGACGACGTCCGGTTGGAGCTCTGCCAACGTCGGGCGGCGCAGGCCGGGGCGGCCCTGGCCTACGTGAATCTGGTGGGGGGTCAGGACGAGCTCGTCTTCGACGGAGACTCTCTGGTCGTGGCGCCGTCGGGCGAGGTCCTGGCCCGTGCGCCGCAGTTCGTCGAGTCGACGCTGGTCGTCGATCTCGACCTGCCGGCGCCCCGGGCGGGAACGTCGGTCGAGGGCCTGGAGGTGACGGTCGCGCGGACCGAAATCTCCTCGGAATCGTCGACGGAGTCGATTTCTGACGCGGCGTCGGCTCCGGTTCCCCCTTCGGTCGGGCCGCGGCGCGACGCGGACGCGGAGATCTACGGCGCGCTGGTGCTGGCCCTGCGGGACTACGTCGGCAAGAACGGCTTCCGCTCGGTCGTCCTGGGCCTGTCCGGCGGCATCGACTCGGCGCTGACGGCGGCGATCGCCTGCGACGCGATCGGCCCGGAGAACGTGTACGGGGTTTCGATGCCGTCGGTGTACTCCTCGGATCACTCCCGCTCCGACGCCGACGATCTCGCCCTTCGGACGGGCCTGAACTATCGGTCGGTGCCGATCGCGCCGATGGTGGAGGCCTACCTGGACTCGCTGAAGCTGTCCGGTCTGGCCGAGGAGAACCTGCAGGCGCGGGTGCGCGGCACGACCTTGATGGGCCTGTCCAACGCCGAGGGCCACCTGGTGCTCGCGACCGGGAACAAGAGCGAGTTGGCGGCCGGGTACTCCACGATCTACGGCGACGCCGTCGGCGGCTTCGCGCCGCTGAAGGACGTGCTCAAGACCGTCGTGTGGCGAATCTCGGAATGGCGCAACGCCGAGGCCGTGCGCCGCGGCGAGACTCCCCCGATCCCGCCGAACTCCATCGTCAAGCCCCCGTCCGCGGAGCTGCGCCCGGGCCAGCTCGACACCGACTCCCTGCCGGACTACCAACTCCTGGACTCGCTCCTGGACGCCTACGTGGAGAACGACCACTCCGCCGCCGACCTGGTCGAGGCAGGCTTCGACCCCGACCTGGTGCGCCGGATTCTCAAGCTGGTCGACGTGGCGGAGTACAAGCGCCGCCAGTACCCGCCGGGCCCGAAGATCTCGCGTCGCGCGTTCGGCCGCGACCGACGCCTGCCGATCACCAACGCATGGCGCGAATCCACCCCGTAGTCAAGAGCCATTGCGCACGTCATCCGCCATGGGTGCTCCCGCGCCCGCTTTGTCAAGGTTTGTGGAGCCGTTCCGGCTGACACTCTCCTCGGCGATGATGCATTTCGTCCCACGCGTCACGATCTGCGCGATTTCTACTCGCGAGTAGCGATCTTCGGTCCAAGATCTCTCGCCATGACCCCCGAGTTGTCAGCGCTTTCCTCGTCCCAAGGCGGCCCGTTCACCACCGCCCAGGCCATCCAGTGCGGCGTGACCCGCGGCTGGATCCGACACGCCTTCGAAGTTGGCCGGATCGTTCGGCTTCGCCAGGGAGTGTTCGTCGACGCCGAACTCGTCGCCCATGCGGACGACCGTGCGATGCACGCGCTCGACGCGGCGGGCGCGCTGGTCCTCCGGGCATTTCCGCCGGATCCGGGCCGACGGCTGCCGCCCGAACAGCGATTGGCGGTTGGCCACCACAGCGCCGCGCTCCTGTGGCAACTCCGCGCTCCGCTGCCGATCGTTCAGAAGCCGCCGAAGGGCGAGGACGCGCGGCCGATCCAACTGGCCGGCGCCGCGGCGCCCGTCCGCCGACTGGTCGAGATGGTCAGCGCGGATCGGTGCCGCCGCACCTTCCGTTGGGGGGTAAACGTGAAACCGTCGACGCTGCCCGACGTCGACGTCGCGGTGCTCGGCTGCCTGCCCGTTACGAGCATGGAGCGAACCGTCGTCGACCTCGCACGGCGGCTTCCGAAGCACGACGGGGTCATGCTGGCCGACCACGCGCTGCGCCGGGGAGCCTCCGTCGACCGACTCGGCGAGGTGGCCGCCATGTGCGCGACGTGGCGCGGCGGCACGAGAGCGACCGCGGTCGTCGCCTTGGCGGACGGCCGTGCGGAATCCCCCGCCGAGACGCTGGCCCGGTGCGTGTTCGTCGAGCATCGTCTGCCGACGCCGGAGCTTCAGGTCGAGATGTCCGACGGCGCCGGGAAGATCGGGCGCGTAGATCTGCTCTTCCGCGAGCAGCGGACCGTCGTAGAAGTCGACGGAAGGATCAAGTACACCGACCCCTGGGGCGACCCGCGAGAGGTCCTCCTCGAGGAGAAACTCCGGGAGGAGCGCCTGCGCGAAGCGGGCTGGGAGGTCGTACGCGTGAGCTGGGAGCAGCTGAAGAAGAACCCGCGCGAGGTGGTCAACCGAGTCCTCGCCGCCTTCGCCCGGGCGCAGCGCCTGGCCATCTGAGCATCTCCGGGGCGAATGTCAGCCCAAACGGCTCCACAAACCGGACATTCCGGGCACGCCGGCAGCCATTGAGGATGACGTGCGCAGATGGTTCTTGCGCACCTGCCGGGAATAGGGGTAGGGGCGGGCGGCGCTACTCTCGGTGGAGTCCGGGGACCTCGTTGGGGAGGCCTCGAGACCAGCCTCCTAGGGAGCCAGCCATGACCGAAACCACCCCGGTCTACGGAAACCTGCCGCCGGCCCGTCGTGTTCGGGTCCCCGCGCTGCAGGCGATGAAGGAGCGCGGCGAACGCTGGCCGATGCTCACCGCCTACGACATGTACACGGCGGAGATCTTCGACGCCGCCGGGATTCCGGTGCTCCTCGTCGGGGACAGCGCGGCCAACAACGTCTACGGCTACGAGACCACGGTCCCGGTCACCGTCGACGAACTGCTGCCGCTGTGCCGGGCCGTCGCGGCCGCGAGCAAGAAGGCCCTGATCGTCGGAGACCTGCCCTTCGGCTCCTACCAGGTCTCGCCCGAGCAGGCGCTCGAGACCGCGATCCGGTTCATGAAGGAGGGCGCCGTTCACGCCGTCAAGCTCGAGGGCGGGGTTCGCGTCGCACCGCAGATCAAGGCGATCGTCGACGCCGGCGTTCCGGTCATGGCCCACGTCGGGTTCACCCCGCAGAGCGAGCACGGCCTCGGCGGCTACCGCGTGCAGGGCCGCGGCGCCGCCGCCGAGCAGGTCCTGGCCGACGCCCGCGCGGTCGAGGCTGCGGGCGCGTTCGCGGTCGTGCTGGAGATGGTCCCCGCCGACACCGCCAAGCAGGTCACCGCCGAACTCCGCATTCCGACGATCGGCATCGGCGCGGGCCCGGACGTCGACGCCCAGGTGCTCGTCTGGCAGGACATGATGGGTCTGCGCGAGGGCCAGATCCCGCGGTTCGTGAAGCGCTACGCGGACCTGCGCGGCGTCATGACCGACGCGGCCAAGGCGTTCGCGGCCGACGTCGTCGCCGGCGAGTTCCCCAGCCACGAGCACGCCTACTAGGCGTCGGAGGGCGGAGCCGACCAGCCGCCTGCCACCCCGCATCGCACCGCATTCCGGTTCGGACGCGGCGGGCGGCCGCTCACAAAAGTCCGTTTCGTCGCAATGGAACCGATTCCAACCCTGACGCATCTAAGCCTGCACAACGCCCCGGAGACACCGGGACGGACGAAGGGCGGATGGTCGCGGTGCAGTGGTTCGTATTCCCGGTCGAGGGTGGTCTCGAGCTGGTTGTCGACTCCACGGACGAGCTCGTGCTCGAGTCGGCCCTGGCCGACATCGCCGCCGTCTACCCGAACCACCTGATCGCCCGCGAATGGGTGCTCGAGTCCGGCGACGTGATCTCGCTGGTCCCGGCCTCTGTCGAGGCGGTTCCTACGCAGCGCATCCGGTCTGCGGAGGAAGAGAAGTCCCGTGCAGCCCACCCGGCCGGCAGGGGACGCAAGATCTGACCTGACAACAGATCGTCAGACGCCCGCCCAGGCCTGTCCTGGGCGGGCGTTGTCGATTGCGGCGACGAGGCAGGCCCGCGCCGTGGCCATCGACGGGCCGTACCAGGTGAGCTGACGCCCACTCACCAACGCGACGTCCAGGCCGGCGAACGCCTCCGGCCCGTCGCTCGCGGTGAACACGTACGGCTCGTCGGGCAGGATCACCAACTCCGCGCCGCGGGCGAACACGTCTTCCGGCGTGGCCTTCGGGTACCGGCCCGCGAGGTCGGCGGGCGGATCGTCGAAGACGTTGTCCAGGCCCATACGCGCGAGCACGTCGGTGGTGAAGGTGTCCGCGCCGGCGACCATCCACGGCCTGCGCCAGATCGGCACCGCCACCCGGCGGCGCACCGCCGGCGGCGGCTCGGCCCACGCGGCCTGGGCGGCGGCCAGCCACGGCGGCAGCCCCAGCCCGAGGGCCGCGAGCATCCGCTCCAGCGACGACAGCGCGGAGCCGACGTCGCGGATGTCGGTCGTCCAGACCGCCAACCCCGCCGAACGCAGCGCGTCGAGGTCCGGTTCGCGGTTCTCCTCGACGGCCACGAGCACCACGTCCGGCTTCAGCGCGGCGACCGCGGCCACGTCCGGGTTCTTGGTTCCGCCGATCCGCGGCACGTCCAACGACGGCGGATGCGTGCACCAGTCCGTGACGCCGACCAGCAGCTCCGGCGCGGTTTCGCCGATCGCCTCGGTCAGCGACGGGACCAGCGAAACGATCCGCCGCACCGACGCGGCCGGCGAGTGCCGCACGCCGAGGTCGTCCACAGCCTCGACGCCGTCCTGCCCGCCGTACGAGCGGCCGCCGGGGCCGAGACCGTCGAGGAGCGGGCCCGCCACACGGTCGCCGCCGCGCGAGGTACCGCCGGAGTCGACGACGGCGGCGGGCCGGTCGGCGCCGACGGAACGGTCGCTTTGGGGCGAGGTGCTCATCGTTGCCTAGACTGCCAGGCATGCCTCTGGTCGCGGGAACCGTCTCCCCCCTGCGTTCCGTTCCCGCCTCGATCGAACGGCCGGAGTACGTCGGCCGTTCGGCTCCGACGCCGTGGACGGGGACCGAGGTCAAGGACGCCGAGACGATCGAACGCATGCGCGCCGCCGGGCAGTTGGCCGGACGGGCGCTGCTGGAGGTCTCCAAGCACATCGCGCCGGGCGTCACGACGGACGAGCTGGACCGGATCGGCCACGAGTTCCTCCTCGACCACGGCGCCTACCCCTCCACGCTCGGGTACCGGCACTGCCCCAAGTCGCTGTGCACCTCGGTCTACGAGGTCGTCTGCCACGGCATCCCCGACTCCCGGGCCCTTCTCGACGGGGACATCGTCAACGTCGACATCACCGCCTTCCTCGACGGCGTCCACGGCGACACCGACGCGACCTACCCGGTCGGCGACATCGACGAGGAGTCCCGCCTGCTGATCGAGCGCACGCACGAGGCGATGCACCGCGGCATCCGCGCGGTCAAGCCCGGCCGCCCGATCAACGTGATCGGCCGGGTCATCGAGGCCTACGCACAGCGCTTCGGCTACGGCGTGGTCCGCGAGTTCACCGGGCACGGCATCGGCGAGGCCTTCCACTCCGGCCTGGTCGTCCCGCACTACGACACCGACGAGTACGCGGTGACGATCGAGCCCGGGATGACCTTCACGATCGAGCCGATGCTGACCCTGGGCTCCGCGGCCTGGGACATGTGGGAAGACGGCTGGACCGTGGTCACCAGGGACCGGAGGCGCTCGGCCCAGTTCGAGCACACGATCCTGGTCACCGACGACGGCGCCGAAATTCTGACGCTCCCGTAGCGACGCGCAGCGGCGCCGGACGCAATCGCGTCCGGCGCCGCTTCGTCGGCTGTGCGGGTGCTAGGGCGTGTCTCCTTATTCGAGTAGCCAGATGGTGATGGCTCGCAGGACGACGCCACCGCGGTAGGTGAGTGCGAGCTTGTCGTAGCGGGTGGCCAATCCTCGCCACTGCTTGAAAACGTTGAA